>RDZD01000010.1 GCA_004293815.1 Cytophagales bacterium
ATTTTTTAAAATTTTTAAAGAGAGGAGCTTGTAGTTGTGTTCACCGCGTCAATTAATCAAAACAATACAAAATACGCTATTCTTTTTTTCGCCTTTGTTGTGCGCTTTTTGTATTGTTTATGCGTTTTTTAGGTAGGTAATAATTCAAAAAGTGCAAAATACGCTATGCGTTTTTTGTATTGTTATGCCAAATTTACTCTCTTTCGGAGTAGCATTTTTACAATTTATCTAAAGGGCTTTGAATCTTTTTGAGGCTTCTCTCGCTCACGTGTGTAGCGCAGGGTGGATTTAGAAAACATCAGCTCAAATTTAGCACATCTGCCCCGCTTTTGGCAAAACGATGCTAGCGGCTGTTTTTATTCTACTTCAATCAAAAATTCCATTGTTCTTTGGGTATGTTTTTCTTCAACAATTCCTTTTGCATATTTAATATTGTGTTCCGTATTATATTTTGTCAAGTAAGCAGCATTTATTTTTTCAGTGATCAATTTATTGTCGATTGGAACAATCGCTTTGATTTTAAATATCATCTCCCCGCATTTTATTTCTCCAATTGGGTCTTGCAAAAAACTGTTGTACCAACTTTTTTCTGCTAGGCCCCAAGAACGAGCAAAAATTCTGCCATCAACCACAACGCTGCTTGCGTAATATCTCAAACAAGTTCACCAAGAACGAGCAAAAATTCTGCCATCAACCACAACCATCCAAATGTCTAAAAAAGCAGGTCGCTGTAAACCTGCTTTTATTCCAATTAAATTATTGTTATTAATATAATCTATTGCTAAATTACCTTTCATTTTTAGTTTTTATAAAATTTCTGAGGAATTTCTCTGCCGCCCTTTCCTTGAAGCTGTTTAAACTTTAAAAAAACCCCCACAGTAATGCGAATTTTGAAGTGGAAACTTTAAAGACACACAACAATGGAAGTTCTGCGCAAAGATATAATTGAAAAATGGATTTTACCACATTTAACAATTCGCGAACGCGGTTTTGAAACAACCGTATCCTTGCCAGAGATAGCTGATTGCTCATAATTTTTTGTTCAACCTTTTAACTTTACGTTTTTGTGCTTACTTTTAAGCGTTTCACCTCTACATTCAAACAAAATAGACTCTGATTATGGCTCATCTCATGCCTTCCGATAGTTTTTCTGGTCAAACGATACTTATCACAGGTGGTGGTACTGGCCTAGGTTTAGGTTTTTCGCACGAGTGTCTGCGGCTGGGCGCAAACCTAGTCATTGTGGGTCGTAATCAAGAACGCAACGCAGAAGTCGCTAAAAAGCTCAGTGAACAATACCAAAGGCAGGTTCTGGCTCTGGCTGCTGATGTGCGGCACTATGACCAATTAGAGGCTATTCTGCCCACCATTCTCGATAAGTTTGGCAAGGTGGATAAACTCATCAATAATGCTGCTGGAAATTTTATAAGCCCTACCGCCGCACTGTCTCATAGGGCTTTTGATACAGTGGTAGATATTGTGCTTAAGGGTACTTACAACTGTACTTTGCTGTTGGGCAAGCACTGGCTAGAGCAAAAACAAAAAGCTGCTATTCTTAACATAGCCACTACTTACGCCCATACAGGTTCTGCTTTTGTAGTACCTTCTGCCTGTGCCAAGGCGGGGGTTGTGGCACTCACTAAGTCGCTGGCGGTAGAGTGGGGGCCTTTAGGTATCCGCACAAATGCACTCGCGCCAGGTGCGTTTCCCACCAAAGGGGCTTGGGAGAGGTTGTTTCCCGAAAATCTTCAGCATTTGATGGACTTTAACAAAAAGATTCCAGTCGGACGCGTAGGCGAAGTGGTAGAGCTGGCCGCTATTGCTGCTTTTTTACTTTCTGACTATGCGGCTTTCATCAACGGAGAGGTGCTGACAGTAGATGGTGGTGAGTGGTTGCAAGGCGGTGGGCAGTTTAATTTTCTAAATGCCTTAACAGCAACAGACTGGGCTGCCGCCTTGGCCGCTACACGCAAAGCTAAGTCTTAGAGAAATGCTTGTTTGACAATCCCGATATGTGATTGTCAAATAAGTTAATTCTCTATAAGACATTTGCGTTTTTTAAGGATTAATCAACTAGATTAATAAAAAAAATCTAATGAGTTGTGATTGTAACCTTAAAGCCCAGAAGCATGACATCGTCAATCTGAGGACTATGTCCTTTCCAGTCAAAAAATGTGTTCTCTAAAATTTGCTTCTGCGTATACAAAGCTGCTGCTGCATTTGCTTTGAGTACGTCTTTAAGTTGCCGCGAGGTAAACTTTCGGTCTTTGGGGCCACCAAACTGGTCTTGAAATCCATCAGAAGCCATATAAAAAAGGGTGGTGCTTTGCAAGCTGATATGATGTTCTTCAAAATGCCGTTCTGACAAAGTTTTATCTTGTCCTCCTATACTTCTTTTACTGCCTCTGAGCGTGATGAGTTCTGTGTCATTCTCTGAAATGAAGTGAACAGAATTAATTGCGCCAGCAAAAGTGGCTTCATTTTGGGTTTGGTTCAAATAAAGTACAGCCATATCCATCCCGTCGTTGGTGGAGGTTTCTTGCTGTTTGAGCGCATGTCGAACTTCGCGGTCTAGTTCCTGCAAGATACGACTTGGAGCAAAGTTTTTCCGCACATTTACAATTTCTTCTAGCAGGTTCATGCCTATCATAGACATAAAGGCTCCTGGTACACCGTGGCCAGTGCAATCAGCCGCTACAACGATACTTTCTTGGTCTTTGGCATTGTGACTTAGCCAATAGAAATCACCTGAAACGATGTCGCGCGGATGATAAAGAATAAAGTAGTTGTCCGAACCAAATGCCTGTTTGAAAGAGACCTCCTGCGGCAACATAGCTGCCTGTATCCGTTTGGCATAGTTGATACTGGCAGTAATGTCTTCATTTTTTTTGTTAATAATAAAGCTTTGTTCTTGAAGTGTGTCCAAGGTAGTCTGTATCTCCTCATACGACTGATTAAGTTTTTCTACGGCTATACTTAAATCGTTGGTTCTTTCTTTTACTTTATGTTCTAGCTCCACATTTTTTTGCTCAGTAATTTGCTGAAGCTCTATGATTTTTTGTTTTTCCAACGCTTCTTTTTCTTTTTGTTTGCTTTCAATTTCCTTTTTGAGAAAATTAATACGACCAGCCAAGGCAATAGAAAACCCAAGCATCTGAAGAGCAGAACCTATTTTAAGCGAATTTGCTGCTAGAAATGAATAAGGCACTAATTTTAAAGCAAACGCGATGTAGTATATAAAACACACAAAACCTATCGAGTTGGCATACATCAAGTAAGTGCCCAGCAGATATTTTTTGCGCCATTGCAGATAAGTATATATCCATAGACTCAAAATAGCTATGCCATAGTTGATGTTGCCAGGTATATAATCATCATTATAAATATCAAAGGCATTAAACAAAAGGCTTTGAATATTAATTAAAAGCATGGCTACAGAAAACCATTTGAAATAGATGTACCATTTAGGACTTCTCTGCTGTATATTCAAAAAGCTCATTATAAAGTAGAGAAAAAACAAGACCGATAGAGTTGCGGTTAAATAGTCCACCTCATTCCATAGGAATATTAAGTCCGTATTGTAAAATTTTGAAGCTAATATCAATATTTCATTACTAGTGAGTTTAATAATCATAAAAGTGACAGCCATAACATAATACAAATAAGCTCTGTCACGAATCATAGCGTATAATACTGTGTTATAGATGATGAGCGCAAGCATGGCTCCCCATATCCAACGGTCTAAAAACGGCGTGGTATTTCTATAGCTAAGGAGCTTGTGATTAGGGCATATACCCACATCTGCTCTAAAGCATGAAGGACAACTCTCTCTTCTAACAAAGAGTGTGGTGGTATCTGAATGAAGTTCTATTTTAGGGGTAAAAGTATTAAAGGCCGCATCTGTTTCGTAGGGCAAAGGCATTTTTTGCGACTTATAAAGGAATAAACTGCTGTCTTTTTGAACCTTATAAATCAGTCCTGTGGTTCCAAAATGTACAAATGGGTCTACGTAAATATGTTGAAAAGGCTTTTGGGTGTCATTCACGATTTGTATTATGTACCATGCGTAGCGAGCAGTTGCAGAATCCTTTGCCTGCTTAAAGTTTCGTAAATCGGATTTGAAGCAATTCCATAGCTCATAAATTGATAAAGAGTCATTTGTAAAAACAGCGTCCTTATAATTCGCAAATATAATACTGTCTTTGGAAGCATTGTCCTTAAGGTGGATTATAGTCTGCGCATGACTCTTATGCACTACCCCAGCTAGAAGCAACAGAATAAAAATAACGACAAACAAAAAATGTAATGTTCTCATTATGACAATAAAACGATCTGCATCGAATTAAATTTTTAGGCAGAAATCCAGTGTTTATGCAACAAATGTATGTAGAAAAAACGACAAAATTTGAAAAATAATGAATCTTTTTTGTGAACGCTTACATCATTTTTGAGCTTACACTTTAGTAGCAATAGCCAGTATTTAAGCCTTAAAACAAGCCTCTAAGTATCTTCTCAATTTCTCAAAGCCCAAGAAATATTCAAACTACCAACAGGCATGTACTTAATTTCATTACCTTTGCCCCATGAATTTTGAGTGTTATGATAAAAACGAAGAATGATTTTGCTTCTTGGATTGTGTTTGAAAGTGATGATTACATTGTCATCAATAAACCTTCAGACGTGTCTTCTTTGGATGAGCGTCTGGGGACAAACACAAGCGTATTGCGTTTAGGCAAGGCATACCACGATGACTTACAACTCTGTCACAGGCTAGATAAAGAAACCAGCGGAACGCTTGTAGCAGCTAAACATCCAGCGGCTTATCGACATCTGGCTATGGCCTTTGAACATCGCGAAGTGGTCAAGCGTTATCATGCAGTTTGTAAAGGAGTACATGATTTTCAAGAAACACTTATAGAATTGCCTTTGTCTGCCACAACCAAAGGTTTGGCACAAATAGACTTCCAAAATGGCAAGGAATCTGCTACTTTGGTCACCACCCTTAAAGCCTATCGCCGCCACACTCTAGTGGAATGCGAACCTATAACGGGGCGTTTGCACCAAATTAGGGTGCATCTAGCGGCAAAGAAAGCTCCATTAGTGGCTGATACGCAGTATGGCGGCTCTCATCTTTTTCTTTCTGAGCTTAAAAAACGCTTCAATATGAAAAAATTTGAAGAGGAACAGCCTCTGATGAAGCGGGTGGCACTGCATGCTTTTGGGATACAGTTTTTAGGCATGAAGGGCGAGCTTGTCAATGTAGAAACGCCCTATCCGAAAGACTTGCAAGCACTCATCACTCAGCTCAATAAATACGACGCTTAGCGCAGCTTCCTCTAAAGCTTGGCGTTGGGATTGATGATTTTTTTGATCTCTCCTTTAGGAATAATTTCCGTGTCCTTGCGCATTTCTTGCAAAACCGTCATTAGCTTATCTTTGCTCCAGTAGTTGCCATAAAACACTCTAAACCAAATCTTACGATCATATTGGTCTATTTTTATAAAAGCCTCTTTGTAGCCTTTTTCGCGTAACATGAGGCAAAAATCCTGAGCACCATCTATCTCATCATAGTCTGTAAGGTGAATAACCCATGCCTTCATATCCACACGGTGGCCGTCTGTATTGTGAAGAAACTGATTTTTAGGGTCAAAGGGTGTATAAGAGGGATAGAAAAGCTTGTTAGGGATCACTTCGCCTTTGACATTGCGCATAGGCATAAACCAGTCGTTTCCGAGAACTGTAAAAGATGTGATTTCTTCGTTTTTGGGAGTGATATAAATGTAATAGGGGTTTCCAAGTTCTTTTTCCAAATCCTTCGCCTCATTGTTAACAATAGTAAACGCGGTTACTAAAGCATTTGATTTGAGGTTTTTGTCTTCTTCGTCTTCTAGAAAACTCTCTGGAGCACGTGGAACAACCCTTATAAAATCTATCTTCCCGTCAAAGTTGAAGTCACCAAAAGATTCTGAGCCAGAGTAAATGCTTGAAAAAGAATAAGCTATAATGTTTTGTGGATCTGTGATGTCATAAAAGTTGTAGCATTTGTAGCGACATCCTTTTGTAAGGCAGTCTTCACGCAAAGAAAGAAAGCACAAATATTTACGAGAAAGGTACTTAAATTCATAAATATCTAAAAAGCCTGAAGGATTTATGATAAGAGATTGTTCAGTACTGCAAAAGAAACCAAATCTCTTGCCGTTAATGATAACCCCCACAGGCTCAGGGTTCAATAAACTAGAATACTCTTCACCATGAATCGTAAAAACGCTGAAAGCAATGCTGCCACCTGTATAAAAAGCATAAGTTGTGTCGTGCTTTTCGTAAGGGCTAACGTTCCGCTTGTCAGCTATCTCTTTGATATCGGTTACGTTCGGGCGAGACGTAATTGTAATGGACTCTTGCAATAGTGTCTTGAAAGTATAATCTTGAGCTTGAACCCAAAAGCTTATCAGGCTACAAAAAAATATCAAATAAACCTTTCTCATATTTATCACTTATTTAGGCGTTATGCGTGCTGGCAGTTCCTTATTAAAAATATACAGTTCTTTCCTTAACCCTTAGAACGTACAGAACAGTAAATTCTTATATCTTATTGTCCAAAAAAAGTGCCAAGCAGTGAGCTTTTTTGGTGCTTTGAATTTTATTAATAAAATTTTGTGTTTTTTTACAAAACAATAACAGAAAAGACAGCAATTTAAGCTTTAGAATCGTTTATGCTGTGCTTTGTGGGGTTTAATTGGCTGAGCAATTTCTTGTTGCCTCACAAAAAAATGAGCTAGTTTTTCTTGACTAGACTCAAAAAAACAGTTCTTTTCAAATCTGTGTTTGTTTTATTAGCTTTTTGGCTGCTGATTTTGTTTATACAGAGGCCGCACGAAAAAAAACAAAGCTTGCTGTTTTTTTACAGGCCCAAAGCTTCATACCCTTTGGATAAAATCCTGTTTTTTTTACTATAGAATCTTTAAAAGCAGTTTTAATTGTATTTTTTAAAAAATATAGCCATTTTTTAAAAATGTACTTTTTTTAATAAAAAGTTAACTAAAATTGACTAAAAGTTGCCATCTTGTAGAATTTTGGTCGTGTATAGTCTATTTTTTAATGAGTTATAAAAATTAGGGCTAGAGTATTGCTAAGGCTTCCCATGGGGCTAAGCTATTCTAAATCATAAAAGATAATTTTTATAGGTTTGTTTGCTTTGTGGTTTCTATCCTTTATGTTTGTGGAGCGAGGTGGTGTACGCTACCTTGCTTTTTTTTAATTTTATTCAAAATTTCATTCTTAAACAAACAATTTTATGAGATTCAGAATCTTAAACACTTGGCTTTTGGTGACGGCTGTCATCGCGAGCCTTAGCTTGGTCAGCTGTACAAAAGATTGCGGGGAGACTCAAAAATCTGCGCCAAATGCCTTTACAAAGCTTGGCCCAAAACGCAAGTTCTACTTCTATCTGGTGGAAAAAGGCACAGGTAAGCCTTATTTGACACATACGGGTTCAGATTTATTGTTCAAATCTGTTAAAGACGATAATCATGTGGTTATTTTTACTCACGAAGGTTCATGGGGAACTAACAACTCGCCTTACGAGCTAGGACGGTCATGGGATTATTCCGTTACACCACACAAAAACTATGGAGTCGTATTCGGCCCTGTAGTGTGGGAGCAATCCGGCTGGGAACTAAATGGACACGCAGGTTTCCTGATTCGTTTGAAAGAAATAACGGCTCAGACTGCTTACGGCCCCATATTTGGCCGTTTAGACAGCACAGCTATTTACCTCTATCCTAAAGCAGAAATTATAGATGAGTGTAATAGCCTCGTTTGGATTGAGTATTATATGCGCCGTCCCTATCCAACAGGTGGAGGTGAAATCATTCGCCCTTACTTTTACAAAGGCAACAGCGTAACTGATACTTTAAGAATTGAACTCTAAACCATAAACATCCAAAATTATGTATAAAACCTTGTATTGGCTGATGCTCTGTGGGCTGTTCTTGAGCTTTCAGAGTGCTTTTGCCCAAAGGCCATCCCATCCATGTAGTGCTTACAACGAAAAAATAGACTCCGCCATCGCCGTAAAATTCCCTTGGTTTGGCAATAATGCTTGGCTAGACACGTTTTATGATAGTTTGCTTGCGGCTCGAGCTGTAAGGAGTACCCCCCCCACGAGCGCGGCGGCGCGCTAAGCGGTAGCACAAGTGCTTTCAGGCTGCCTGTGGTAGGAGGAAGGGTGAATACTCTCTATCAAATTCCCGTCAGAGCCAAGATTTACCACAATGACGATGGCTCTGGAGGCTGTACCAACGAGTATGTGGAGCAGATTATCAACCGATCCAATCGCTATTTCGCAGACAACCAAAATTTATAATTAAGCCTATGGACTTTAAGACAAGTCCAAATCCTGCGATTTGCCACATCAAGCTGCGTATTCGCAACCGCCCAATGGTCTAGATATCCGCATCAAAGACCTCTACGCCGTAGAGAAAATAGCCGTACAAAGCCAAAGCCACCGCACAAACGTAGACATCAGCAGTTTGCCGCACGGTGTGTATGTGGTCTACATTCAAAACGGCCAGCATATAGAATACCTGCGTTTGGTGGTAGAATAATCGTTTTTTTATAACATCTACTAAATTTTTGCTATGCCCCACTCGCTCGCCGCAGAAAGATGCGGCGGGTGGGTGGGGGTGTTATTAAGTCTCAAGGCTAAAATATGTTTTTAGAGCGCACTTGAGAGACAATCAACAGGCATTTTTGTACGCGACCTCTATAAGGTCTTTGATATTTCACACAAAAATTTTGTTTCAAAACAATATTAGCACTAATTTTGAGGCAAGCTAGTTTGATTTTTCATCAACCCCATATTGAATTCTTATGAAAGTAACCGTTGTAGGTGCTGGTAATGTAGGTGCTACGTGTGCAGACGTATTGGCTTACAAAGAAATAGCCAATGAGATAGTTCTCTTGGACATCAAAGAAGGCTGGGCAGAAGGCAAAGCCTTAGATATTTGGCAAAAAGCTCCCATAGACCTTTATGACTCTAGAACTATAGGCGTTACAAACGATTATAGTCGCACGGCAAACTCTGATATTGTGGTTATCACATCAGGGCTGCCGCGCAAACCAGGTATGACTCGCGACGACTTGATTGCCACCAACGCCAAGATTGTAAACGGAGTAACCGAAAATGTGGTGAAACATTCGCCTAACGCCATTATTATTGTGGTGTCGAATCCCTTAGACGTAATGACCTATGCCGCACATATCACTTCTAAGCTGCCACGCACGCGCGTTATTGGCATGGCAGGCATTTTGGATACTGCCCGTTACCGTGCCTTTTTAGCAGAAGAACTCAATGTGTCGCCTAAAGATATTTCTGCCATGATTCTTGGCGGACATGGTGACACCATGGTGCCACTGCCACGCTACACAACTGTAAGTGGTATACCTATCACAGAACTTATTTCAGCTGACAGACTGGATGCTATCGTTAAGCGTACCATCAATGGCGGCGGCGAGTTAGTAAAGCTTATGGGAACCTCTGCTTGGTATGCACCAGGTTCGGCCTCTGCTCAGATGGTGGAAGCCATCGTGAAGGATCAAAAACGTATTTTGCCTGTATGTATTCAGCTTGATGGCGAATATGGCATTAAGAATTGCTATCTGGGCGTGCCAGCTGTTTTAGGTAAAAACGGTGTGGAGAAAATCATAGAGCTTCAACTCAACGAGTCTGAAAAAGCTCTTTTGATGACTTCTCGCAAACACGTCAACGACGTGATGGAAGCTTATGACAAAATCATGGCTGCCGCTAACTAAGCTTCGTTTTTAAGTTTAAACGCATCAAAAAAGGTTAAATCTTCTTGCGAAGGTCTAACCTTTTTTGATGTTTTAATGAATGGCTCTTTTAGCTTATTTTTTATTAGCTAAGCCAATTTCTGCCAAGCGTTGTTGTAGAAAATCACCTGCCGTAATGCTTTCATAAAGTTTTGGATTTTGAGCATCTATGCAGTTAGGCAAACAGGTCAAATCCATTTCAGAGCGAGGGTGCATAAAGAACGGAATAGAATACCGTGAAGAGTTCATTTTGTCGCGCGGTGGATTGACAACGCGGTGTATGGTGGATTTCAGTTTGTTGTTGGTGTGGCGCGAAAGCATATCGCCCACGTTTACCACTACCTGTTCGGGCAAAGCCGTTACAGAAATCCATTTGCCATCGCGACGCAGAACCTGTAATCCGTCTGCGCTGGCTCCCATCAAGAGCGTTATGAGATTGATGTCCCCGTGTGCGGCAGCGCGTACTGCGTCGGGTGCGAGCAACTCGGGTTGCGTGATGGGGTAGTAGTGGATGGGTCGCAAAATGCTGTTACCACGTTCCACACGCGAGTCAAAATAGTTTTCAGGAAGCTTCAAATAAAGCGCGATAGCACGAAGCAAATTCTTGCCAGCCTCTTCCAAAATCTTGAAAGCTTGTACTGTTACCGCCTCAAGAGCAGGCATTTCTTGAACCCAGACATTAGGCGGAAACTCAGCCAAAGCCATATCTTTCTTTACGTCGCTGTCGTCAAATTCCTGCCCCACATGAAAGAACTCTTTTAAATCTGGCACAGGATGATCTTTGGCCTGTTCGCGCCCGTGTCCGATATAGCCGCGCTGAAAAAAAGTATCAGGACGCTCATATTGGTACTTGATATTGTCTGGAAGCGAAAAAAAGTTGATAATAGTCTTGTAGAGTTCGTCGCGTTGCGCGTCACTAAAGCCATGATTTTTGATAGCCACAAAGCCTATATTTTCGAAGGCTGCACCCAAATCCTGAACAAATTTATTTTTTTCAGCAGCACTGCCCTGAGTGAAATGTGCCAAATCAAGCGAGGGGATTTCCTCAAAAAGCATATCAGACATACACGTATAAGAGTTTTACAGATTAAAAAGACATCTTTTAATACTTTTTTGGCTATTCTATAACCAATGTTCAAATATAGCAGAGCGATTCTAAAAAGGCAAATAAATTTTAAAATGTGTTTTCCTTCCTCTTTTTAGATATGCAAAGCTCCTAAATTGTGTTCAAAAAAAATTCACCCTGTCGTATAAGTAAGTATAGCAGCGCATTAGAGCAATTTATCAAAATACTTTTGGTGCGTCTTAAAGATTTCTAGCAAAAAATATTTTAGATTTGTGGCTGAATAAAAATTGTAAACACTACAACATGAAATTCATTGTATCGTCCACACACTTGCTCAAGCAAGTGAACGCCCTTGTGAGCATTGTGCCCACAAATCCTGTGTTGCCTATTCTAGAAAATTTGCTTTTTGAGTTAGAAAATGGTAACTTAAAGGTTACTGCCAACGATTTGCACGTGGCAATGGTTGTGAATGTGACTGTAGAAAGCTCAGATTTTGGTTCTGTGGCTGTGCCTGCTCGCATCTTTTCAGACACCCTCAAAAATCTGCCAGAGCAGCCCATAGTGATAACGGTAGATACTGAAAACTACACGCTTTCTATTCAGTCGGATTACGGACGCTATAAGATTACTTGCGAAAATCCTGATGACTATCCTCAACTTCAGGAAGTTACCGAAACTCAAACCTCATTCCAAATCACGTCCGATCATTTGGTATCTGCTGCTTCATACACTACTTTTGCGGTGAGTGGCGACGAAATGAAGCCTAACATGCAAGGTGTCTTTGTGCACTTTGTGAACGATAGCATCACTTTTGCAGCTACTGATAGCCATAGACTTGTGCGTTATCGCCAAAATAACAGCAGTGCAAACGGTATTACCGAAACCATGTTGATACCAGAAAAAGCACTCAGGCAGCTACAAAAAACACTTCCTTCCGATAGCACAACGGTAAACGTGAATTTTAATCAACGCAACGCGTTTTTTGAGTTTGGCAAATACACATTGTGGTGTAGACTCATAGACGAAAAGTTTCCTGACTATGAGGTCGTTATGCCTAAGAACAATGATAAAAGAATGGTAGTGGACAGAAGTGCTATTATAGGCTCGCTCAAGCGTTTGTCTATCTATACCAACAAGACCACTAACCAAATCAGACTTTCTTGTAAGGCTAATCAGTTGGTTATCAAAGCTGAAGATATGGATTTTTCAAACGAAGCTGATGAGGCACTGCCTTGTGAGTATAACGACGAGGAGTTCACGATTGGTTTTGGTGCCAAACTTTTATTAGAAATGCTCAATGGCTTAAATTCTGAGCGTGTTGTATTTGAATTTTCGGCTTCTAGCCGACCAGCCTTACTCATGCCAGATGAAAATAATGCAGATGAAAATGTACTGATGCTCCTAATGCCAGTTTTGATTAGCTATTAAAATCTTTGCCACTTTTGCATGGAGTGTTTTTTTAAGAGTACTTTTTTATAAAAAATTTCACACAACAACTATTAAAATAAAAAGTGCAACCGCATCTGCAGTTGCACTTTTTCTGTTAATCACTCTTAATGTTTGTATTTTAAAGCACTGAAATATCAAAGTCAGCTTCTATATCTGTTTCGCCACCTGCATTGGCAATTTGTCCATCTTTTACACCAGCAGCAGACTTGTTTGGTTCATGGCGCAAGCTAACACGAAATTTACCCTTACCAGCGCGGATAGATGTGAGGGTATTTTTTACACCGATAGGATTATTTTTAGCGTCTTTGTCTTCGTATTTAACATTCACAAGTGTTCCTATGGACGAATTTGTGAAGAAAAATTGGTGCTCCTCTCCTTTGGTAATGATTTCTGGCGTGATATCTTTAGCAGTTGTGCCAGACTCATCCAAAACCTGCAGCGTAAGATCGTAGTTAGCACCATCAGCCAAAATGATAGGATCTTGGGTTGGATTGTTGCCGCCCACGCCGTCTTTATCTGCATAGACAAAAGTTTGTTCCACGCCCGAAGCCTTGTTTTTGAAGATAAGCTTTAAGGTGGTGAGGTTCTCTTGATCGCTGCCATGATTGTGCTCATCCTTTTTGCAAGAGCCAAAGCTTATAACAACAGCCAATAAGGCAACAGGAATGATTGATTTTAACTTCAACATGATTTTTAAAGGGTTAGGTAAAACAAAAGAAAAAGAAAGGTCTTAAAAAGGCACTTTTAAGCGCAAGCAAATATTTCGGCCTGTTTCATCAGCGTAGTAGCGTAAACGGTTCATATAATTTCTATAGGTAGTGTTGAGCATGTTTTGTACGCTCAGGTTAAGTTTAAACTCTTGGTGACCAACCCAAAAGAAACAGCCCAAATCGGCCTCCAGAAGCATAAAAGCGGCTGGTGGGGCAGCATAATCGCTGTTGGGTGGTACTAGATTCTGAGCTGCCACAAGCGTTTGTTTGATTGAACCAGAGAGCATACAAAGCTTTTTTCCCTCACGCTCTTTGGTATAAGTCATCTGATGTGACAGCTGATTTGGCATAATACCTACGAGATAGTTACCTGTGCTTTGCTCTGTTACTTTCAGATAAGCACCTTGTATGCGATAGTGCCATTCATTGTGTTCTATGCCTATCTCGGCATCTACGCCACGCATGATCGCATTGGTTTGTGTGTGTGCGAAAGCGGGAAAAGCCCCTCTGATGGTTAGCACAGCAGGAAAAGTAGGTTTTAGGTATACAAAATTTTGAATATTATTCCAAAAACAAGATACGTTGAGACTGAGCTTGCCTTTTTGCAAAGCGCAATCTAAGCTCATGTTGTGTGCCTGCTCAACTTTTAAATTGACATCACCTTTTTCATAAGCTGCTGAGCCATGATGTACACCATCGCTAAATAGCTCATTCATAGTGGGCGGCCTCCAAGCACGGCTATATGAAAGAGCGATGTATCCCAGCTGCTGTAAGCTTCGCTTAACGACTAGATTACCTATAGGCTTCTGATAGAATAGGTTGTATGAAAAACTGCTATCATTTTTACTTTGAAACGTTCTCACACGGCGCATATCCCAGCGCAAGCCAGCCTCTACTTCCCAGTTATCGTACACATAACGTGTACTGACAAATGCGGCGTGGTTGTACTGCCAGTAATCAGGTACTATGCTTTGGCGACCCATCGCAAAATTGTATTGAAGCCAAGATTGCAGGCCTGTCTGAAGATACCAATTCTTGTATTTTTGTGATATTTTGGGTATAAAGACAGCTTCCCATAGGTGTGTAAAAAGCTCTAAGTCTACTGAAGGACGAGCAAAAGAAGCTGGGCTGCTGCCTCTGGGACGATGTTTATCGTATTCTTGTCTTTGGTTAAGCTGAAAAGCATAAACAGTTTCCAATTGTCCTTTTTTGAGATTTGCGCGGTTACTTAGTTTTAAAAAATGATGTGTAACGTCTTGTCTTGGATTGTTTATTTTGTAAGAAAACTGTGCAGTATCCAAGGGCTGGAGGCGGTTGATGGCTTCTTTCAAATCAGTTAGGTTGCCAATATGTGCCGAAGACAAAATGCCTATTTGTGTATTAAATAAGCTATAAAACACTTCCGTTTGATGCTTTTTCCCTGCTTTATTCAACGCAAAAGATATATTTTTTTCGCTTAAACCCGTGTTACCCAAAAAGTACTTTGGGGTATTCAAATTTCCGCTTCGTTTCGCTGAGCCATGTATACGCCATGAAAGCCCCTTAATTCTTGCAGAGGCTTTTTGTAACTGCAAAATAGTTGTACCCATACGGCCATTACTGGCAGCTCCTGCACTTAAAAAACCTCCCAGTCGGCTATTCTGAGGCATAGGCGGAGGGGCTACAAGGACTACACCTGCTATCGCATCGCCGCCGTAACGCAAGGCACTAGCCCCTTTCAAAACCGTAATCTTTTGAGCTTGGCTAGGGTCTATTTCAGGAGCGTGTTCGCTGCCCCATTGCTGAGCTTCGTGCCGCACACCGTAGTTCAAGATAAGTACGCGAGAGCTATGCAAGCCATGAATCACTGGTTTTTGGATAGTTGCGCCAGTGGTGAGTGCCGTAACACCATTCATACCAGAAAGCATTTCAGCCAAAGGCTGCCCACTTTTTTTGTCTATATCATAACCCTTAATTTGTTCAGATGCTAAAGGGAAAGTTTGTCTAAAACTGGCTTTAACTTCTACAGAGAGTTGATTTTGTGTACTGTCTGGCTTCAATACATACAAGATTGGGTCTTTTTGGGGCATAATCAGCTCAAAAACAGCAGTTTGATAGCCTACAGAACTCACATGTACACTATACTGACCATTGCAAAGATGGTGATAGTGGAACTGTCCTAGAGAATCAGCCTGTAAAACCTCTTGCGTATTTGCTATAAGCATGTAAGAAAACGGCAAAGGTTCATCTTCTGTGTTACGTACCTGACCTACAAGATGGTGTTTGCAGTGCTGTGCAAACAACAAAGAAGAGCAGAACAGCCAAAACATAAGTAGAACCAAGTGTTTCATGCCGCAAATATAGCAGCTTGTTGTAAATAATGCAACATTGTTGCATTATTTTTATTGTATAAAAGCAAGCCTGTATTCGTTGGGTAATGATTTTAACAAATGTGCTAGCTCATAAGTATTATTGTCCTCATAAAATAGCTTATTATAGAACAGTATATCTCCATGACAGAAAAGACATAACCTTTTTATTTTCTTGGACACAATTGACATATCACATACAATGATATTTTTTTGTATCTTTGCGCCGCTAAAAGTTTAAATATCACGCAAAATGTCTTAGTATCTGCTTAAATCTGTCAATATGGCTGATTTTTAAGGTCTACGGCGTTTTTGTATAGACTTTGCGTTGCTTCTTTGGTTAAACGTGCTGTGCACGAAAGCATTCAAAAATTAAGTTGTTCATCTATCCCAATTTAGAAATAAATTTCAAGGCCATGCTAGATTTTGTAAGTAAGTCCCTGACTAAAATTTTTGGCACGAAGTCCGACAAAGACCTCAAACTGATTAAACCCGCTGTTGAGCTGATACATAAGGAGTCGGCCAAACTCGCCAATATTTCAGACGATGAACTCCGCAACAAAACATTACAAATCAAAGCCTTTATTGCTCAAGACCTTAAAGAGATAGATGACAAGATAAAAGAGCAACAAAACAGCGTGGAGAGTAATCCTAAGCTAACGCTTCAAGAAAAAGATGTTATCTTTAATGCAATAGATAAGCTCCTAAAGGAACGCGACGAGGCGTTGGATACCACGCTTCAGAAAGTGTTACCTGTGGCTTTTGCGGTAGTCAAAGAAACAGCCAAACGACTCAAAGAAAATGGTCAGCTTGTAGTTACTGCTACAGACCACGACCGTATGATAGCTTCTGAACGTCAAGGGGTTACTATAGATGGTGAACAGGCAATATGGCACAACACTTGGCTTGCAGCAGGCAACGAAATCAAGTGGGAGATGGTTCATTATGATGTTCAGCTTATTGGCGGTATGGTGTTGCATGAAGGCAAGATTGCAGAAATGGCCACAGGCGAAGGCAAAACGCTTGTAGCAACCTTACCTGCTTACCTGCGTGCATTGGCTGGCAATGGGGTACACATCGTAACCGTAAATGACTACTTGGCTAAGCGAGACAGCGAATGGATGGGGCCGCTCTTTGAGTTTCACCTCATGCGTGTGGACTGCATAGACAAACATCCCTCAAACTCTGAACGCCGTCGCCGCGCCTATGCCGCCGACATCACCTATGGCACAAATAACGAGTTTGGCTTTGATTATCTGCGCGATAACATGGTGCATGAGCCTAACGAAATGGTACAACGTCGCCATTACTTTGCTATGGTGGATGAAGTGGACTCTGTTTTGGTGGATGATGCCCGAACACCACTCATCATATCTGGCCCCGTACAAGATGGAGACATTCATGAGTATGAAGCCTTCAAAGCTCGTATAGAAAAACTGTATAATGAGCAGCTAAAGCTCACTCTTGAGTTTTTGAACGATGCCAAGCGCAAAATTGAGGCTGGAAATCAGAATGAAGGAGGACTTTCTTTGTTTAGAGCCCACAAAGCTATGCCAAAATACAAGCCTCTTATCAAGTTTTTGGGGCAGACTGGTATGAAGCAGCTCATGCAAAAAACAGAAAATATTTATCTGGCCGATAACTCAAGACTTATGCCAGAGGCCACTGAGCCTTTGTTTTTTACTATTGAAGAAAAAAATAACAGCGTTAATCTAACCGAAAAGGGCGTGAATGCTATCACCGCAAGCGGTGATGATGCTAACTTTTTTGTATTGCCCGATCTTGCCACCGAACTCGCTAAAATAGACAAGTATTTCCAAGCTCTTAAAGATGCCACACGCGGCAACAATGAATTACCTGAAGAGCAGAAAGAAGAGTCTCTGACAAAAATACAGTCCGACTACAACGATGCGCGACTCAAGTGCACGCAAGACTACACCACCAAAGCAGGACGAATTCACACCATTACTCAGCTCTTAAAGGCTTATACTCTGTTCGAAAAAGACGTGGAGTATGTGGTAATGGACGGAAAGGTTAAAATTGTAGATGAAGGCACAGGCCGTATCTTAGACGGTCGCCGATTCTCTGACGGTTTGCACCAAGCTCTTGAGGCCAAAGAAAATGTTCATATTGAAGATGCTAGCCAGACGTATGCTACCATCACTCTTCAGAACTATTTCCGCATGTACCACAAACTTGCAGGTATGACTGGTACGGCAGAAACCGAAGCCGCAGAGTTTTGGGATATCTATAAACTAGACGTAGTGGTTATCCCTACCAATAAAATTATTGCGCGCCATGACGAAGAAGATAAGGTTTATAAGACCGTACGCGAAAAATTTAATGCCGTTGCGCTCGAAATACAAAGTATGGTTAGTAAAGGCAGACCCGTTCTGGTAGGTACCACTTCTGTGGAAAACTCCGAGCTCCTCAGCCGTATGCTACAACGTCAGAACATTGTTCACCAAGTACTAAACGCCAAGCAACACGCCAAAGAAGCCGAAATTGTAGCCAATGCAGGTGTGGAAGGTGCTGTGACCATTGCCACCAACATGGCAGGCCGCGGTACGGACATCAAACTCACTCCAGCCGCAAAAGCAGCAGGTGGATTAGCCATTATCGGTACTGAACGACACGAATCGCGCCGTGTGGACAGGCAGCTTAGAGGTCGTTCTGGCCGTCAGGGTGACCCTGGCTCATCACAGTTCTTTGTGAGTTTGGAAGATAACCTCATGCGCATGTTTGGATCTGACAAAATTGCCAAAGTAATGGATACACTTGGCCTCAAAGAAGGTGAGGTTATTCAGCACTCCATGATTACCAAGTCTATAGAACGTGCTCAGAAAAAAGTGGAAGAAAACAACTTTGGCCAGCGCAAAAGACTCTTAGACTACGACAACGTTATGAACGCACAGCGTTTAGCCATCTATAAACGCCGAAAAAATGCTCTTTTTGGAGAACGTCTGTCTAATGATTTGGTCAATATCTTTGGAGAGTGTGCCGAAAACATAGATATCAAAAACAGCGCAAATCCCGAACAGCACGAGTTTTTGGCTCAAACTGTCATGGGGGTGTCTATGCGAAATGAAGAAAACAAAAACCTCAACCTCTTTCAGGTGGCGTTTTCTAACTACATAAAGCGAAAAGAAATGCTTCGCCATGCCATAGAAAACTTCCTCTCTGCCATACTCTCAAACGAAGAAATGAAAGCACGCGGCGGCGAAGCTTTCATCAATATTGAGGTGAGCGAAAACCGAAGAGTATCGCTTGTCGTTAACTTTGAGCGGAACTTGATGATGATACCTTTCACCAATGGCAAATACAACTTCTTCATCGAAGCACCCCTAGACCAAATTCTAGAGTCTAAAGGCAGGCTTGTGATGCAGAAATTGGAACAAATGGTGGTGCTCAATCTCATAGACAATGAATGGAAAGAGCATTTGCGAAGCATGGACGATTTGCGTACACAAGTACAAATGGCTACCATTGAGCAAAAAGACCCACTTGTCATTTACAAAGTGCAGTCAATGGATCTTTTCAAGCGTTTCTTGGCCGATGTAAACGACTCCGTAGTATCTTTCTTGTCTTTTGTGGATATGGCTCAACTCACACCCACCGACACCAATCCTATACAGCGTCGTCGCCGCAAGCAAGCTCCCCCAGTGCGCCAAACCTCATCAAATACGCAGACGGAAGAAAACAACAGCGATACAGAGCAGCCAAACACAGCGGCTAAAAAACAAACGCCTGACAATATCATTAAGCATACCGCACCACGCACATCAGATCGCACGTATGGGCGCAATGACCGTGTAAACGTGCGTTATGTAGACGGCACAATCCGCAAAAATATCAAATTTAAAGATGTGGAGCAGGATTTGGCCAGCGGAAAGTGCTTGCTCATTGCTTAGTCAAATAGTCTTAAATAAAACATTTGGGCTAAGTTCTGGAGGGTCTTGCGCACCAATCAAAACTTAGCCCAAGTGTTTTGAATGCGATCTGCCACGAACAAACACTAGCAGAGAATAAGAAAATATCGCCCTAAAAGATACCTTGATAAGAACATAGCAACAGGCTTAGCGAAAATTCTCACAGATTTTAGGGCTTTTCAAAACACACTAAAAAGTATCGGAATCTTGAAAAACCAAACTTTATACGTAATTTTGCGGCCTAAAATGTCCTCTATAAGGTTCAAACTCATTTCGTTTTGATACATAAAGTAAGCCAGCCCAGTAAAATTCATTTTTCGCACCTCTTGGCCATAGGTGAGTGCGTGAATCTTATATTTAACGAAAAATACTTGGCAGACAGAGCCTTAGAGTATGTTCTCAAAGAAGACAAAAGGCGCGGCACCAAAGACAGAGCTTTTATAGCTGAGCATGTTTACACACTCGTGAGGCACTGGCGACTTTTGCGACACTGTGCACAATTGCCACACCAAGACACACAAGCTCATTTTTCGGATGGTGAGATATGGCGCACTATGGCAGTTTTACTTAATTGGGAGGGCTACTCCGTTCAACAATTCAGAGAAACGGCTGAGGCTGCTCATTATCCTTTGCCTACAGAAAGCGACCTAGAGGCTATGCCTTTAGCCTTGCGTTACTCCTTGCCAGACTGGCTTTTTGAATATTTAAAAACTGAACTAAGCATAGAGCAGCTCAAAAATGAACTTTGGGCACAAACCCAACAAGCACCGCTCTTTGTGAGAGCCAATACTCTCAAAACAACAGCTTTGGAGCTTAAAAAATATTTTACAGAACTCAACATTCCTTGCAGTTTGGTGGGCGAGAGTTACCCAGATGCCTTGAGAATCCATTCACGTACCAATATCATGGCCACTGGTGCGTTTAAAAATGGATTTTTTGAGGTGCAGGATTTATCTTCTCAAACAGTAGCCCCACTTCTCAGTCCACAGCCCCACGAGCGTGTGTTGGATGCTTGTGCAGGAGCAGGTGGAAAAACCCTGCATTTGGCTGCCATCATGCAAAATACAGGCAAAATCATTGCCCTAGACACAGAAAGTAAAAGGCTCAAAGAGCTAGAGAGACGCATGCTCAGAGGTGGTATAGAGAATGTAGAAATCAGAACCATAGACAGTTCAAAAACAATCAAACGCCTAGAGGGGAGCATGGATGCAGTGCTTTTAGATGTCCCTTGCTCGGGTTTGGGAGTGTTGCGCCGCAACCCTGATGCTAAATGGCGACTTACTCCAAATCGTATACAAGACCTCAAAAACACACAAAGTCAAATACTGAGAGATCTCCACAAAACGCTTAAGCCACACGGCCGTTTGCTTTATGCCACTTGCAGTATATTGCCTTCAGAAAATGCAATTCAAGTAAAAACTTTTCTGGATCAAAACCCTCAGTTTGAGTTGGTAGCGGAGAGCCAATTGTTTACTCAAGCCGATAGTGGCGATGGTTTTTACAAAGCATTGCTTCAAAAAATATAGTCTGTTTCAAGCGTATGCCGCTTGAGTAGGCTCTCAAAAGAACGCGGCCAAGTATTCTGTGAAATGTTTTACAGACAATCGATATCCTATAATGCTTTTACAAAGCTTAGGAGTCTGTTTTGCTCCCATTCTGTCGCCTTCCCTTTGATTGAGGATGTGCTATTTTTGTTTCATAAATAAAAAAGACTTAACTTGCGCTCAAATTGCTATTTGATTTAATTGCTAAGCTAGTCCAATTTTATGAGTGAAAACCATGGCAGAATCATCAATGTAACCATTGAAGATGAAATGAAAGTGGCCTACATAGATTATTCTATGTCGGTCATTGTTTCGCGTGCCCTTCCTGATGTGCGTGATGGCTTAAAGCCAGTACATAGACGAATTCTTTACGGAATGTCTGAACTTGGTGTTTATCATAACAAACCATTTAAAAAGTCTGCCCGTATTGTGGGTGAAGTGCTGGGTAAGTATCACCCACATGGAGACACTGCTGTTTATGATACCATGGTTCGTATGGCTCAGCCATGGTCTTTGCGCTACCCCATGGTGGACGGACAGGGCAATTATGGCTCGGTAGATGGAGATAATCCTGCTGCGATGCGTTATACAGAAGCTAGGCTTACGCGCGTAGCTGAAGAAATGCTGGCAGACATCGACAAAAACGTTGTAGATTTTGGTCCTAACTTTGACGATTCACTCAAAGAACCTTTGGTGCTTCCTTCTAAGATACCAAACTTGCTGGTTAATGGCACAACAGGTATTGCAGTTGGTATGGCTACCAATATGGCACCTCACAATCTTTCCGAAATTGTGGACGGCGTGGTGGCTTACATCAACAATCCTGAAATTACGGTTCAGGAGCTAATGGACTTCGTGTCTGCCCCTGATTTTCCTACGGGCGGTATCATATACGGTACAGCAGGTGTCAAACAAGCATTTTTTACGGGCAGAGGCAAAATAACAATCCGAGCAAAAGTCCTGTTAGAGCCAGATGATGATCACCCAGGACGTGAGCGCATTGTTATTACAGAGCTGCCGTATCAAGTAAACAAAGCTGTTTTGATAGAAAAAACAGCCCAGCTCATTAATGAAAAGAAAATAGAGGGTATCTCTACCATACGCGACGAGTCAGACCGCGACGGTATGCGCATTGTTTACGAACTTAAGCGTGATGCTGTACCGAATGTGATTATCAACACCCTCTTTAAAAATACCTCGCTTCAAGTAACTTTTGGTGTCAATAACGTTGCTCTCGTCAAGGGCAGACCCATGACCCTAAACTTGAGGCAGCTCATCAAGTATTTTGTGGAACACCGCCATGAAGTGGTGGTTAGACGCACACAGTATGATTTAGCAGAGGCAGAGAAAAAAGCCCATATTTTGTCTGGGTTACTCAAAGCTCTTGACCACATCGATGAGATTATTGCTCTCATCAAAGCCTCGCCGAGCACGAATGAGGCCAAAGAAAAGCTCATGCTTACTTTTGATTTCTCTGAAATTCAGGCCAGAGCTGTTCTCGAAATGCGACTACAACGTCTCACGGGTCTGGAAAGAGACAAGCTCCAAAACGAATACGATGAGTTGATGAAGTCCATTGCCTACTATCAAAGTCTTTTGGCAGACGAATCTCTGAGAATGGGAGTGATTAAAGATGAGCTTGTAGAAATAAAAGCCAAATATGGCGACAAACGCCGCACGCAAATAGAAGAGTATGATGGTGAGATTCTCATAGAAGACCTCATTGCAGACGATCAGATGATTATAACCATTTCTAACGAGGGTTATATCAAACGCACGCCGCTAGCCGAGTATAAAGCTCAAGCGCGAGGCGGCAGAGGCTCTAAAGGTGTAGCTTCAAAAACAGACGATTTTACGGCTCACCTTTTTTCAGCCACAAATCACAATTATGTACTCATTTTTACAGATCCTGGTCGTTTATACTGGCTCAAAGTGTATGAAATCCCAGAAGGATCAAAAAATGCTAAAGGGAGACCTCTCCAAAATCTTATTGCCATAGAGCCAGGTGAACGCGTGAGAGCTGTGATTAACATCAAAACGCTTTCGGATGTAGACTACATCAAGAGCAATTATTTGGTGTTTTGTACCGAAAAAGGTATGATTAAGAAAACCAGCCTAGAGTCTTACTCCAGACCACGCTCGAACGGTATCTTGGCGTTGGGCATCAACGAAGACGACCGTTTGCTAGATGTGAAGCTTACTGATGGCAACAGCCATCTTATCATGGCTTTACGTTCAGGTCGGGCTATTCGCTTCCATGAGGAGCTAGTTCGTCCTACAGGCCGTGGTGCTGCTGGTGTGCGTGGTGTGAGACTAGCTAACGAAGAAGACCGCGTGGTGGGCTTGGTGTGTAACTCTACACTCAATCAAAACGCATCAGAGCTATTGGTGGTTTCAGAAAAAGGTTATGGTAAGCGTTCTGATATTGAAGAGTATCGTATCACGAACCGCGGCGGCAAAGGCGTAAAAACGATTTCTGTAACCGAAAAAACTGGCTATTTGGTGAACATCATGGACGTTGCGGATAAAGACGATTTAATGATTGTAAAAAAATCAGGTATTATGATTCGTCTACATATCAGCGATTTGCGTGTGATGGGCCGAGCCACACAAGGTGTACGCCTCGTGCGTATAGGCGAGGATGACGCTATTAGCTCTGTGGCCAAAGTGGAGCGCGATGAGGAGCAAGAAGTGCATCTGCCTGATATCAACGATGTACTGCCAGAAGACAACACTCCTGACGAGCCTGATGATGACGCAGCAGACGATGCGGAATAAGTCTTGAACGCATATCTCAAAAAAAGCGGTTGCTAGAAACTCCTTTCTAGCAACCGCTTTTTGCATCTAAACACAACTGTAATTTGTGCTACAAAATATTCCCAAATCACACCCTAAGGATAAGCAGATGAATCGCGTTTAGTCTTTGGGAGCTTACAGTATTCTGATGTTTATGTTTTTTTAAGACTTATTAAATGGTTATTGTCATTCTAAAAGTTAATTTTGCACTGTAATGACTATCCTTTACCCAGATTTGCGTTCAAATAAGTGTTTTGATGCTCAAAAAAATAGATAAACTCGTACTCGGCAGCTTTTTTCAGCTCTTCTTTCTTACTTTTTCGGTAGTGCTTTTCATACTCCTGATGGTGTTTATGGCTAAGTATTTTGAAGATTTGGTAGGTAAAGATTTAGGAGCGGATATTCTGGGGCAGTTTTTAATGTACTTTGCTCTAACGCTTGTACCTCAGGCACTCCCTTTGGCGGTTTTGCTGTCAAGTCTAATGACTTTTGGAGGTTTGGGCGAACACTACGAACTGACAGCTATTAAAAGCTCAGGCGTGTCATTACCGCGTATTTTAATGCCTGTTGGTCTGATTGCGTTGGTACTTTCTTTTGGGGCTTTTCACTTCAACAACCGCGCTGTACCCGAAATCAACCTCAAAACTTATACCCTACTCTACGACATCAAGCAAAAAAAACCAACATTAGAATTCCCAGAAGGGGCTTTTTATAACGGGATACCCAACTGGAGTATAAGAATCAACAAAAAAGACCCTGATGGTATAGGCATGCGCGACATCATTATTTATGATCATACCCAGCAGCGTGGTAATACCGATGTGATTGTGGCAGAAAAGGGCACGATGAGAACCATTCTAGGGGATCAGTATTTGCAAATGGAGGTAGAAAATGGCTATAAGTTTTCCGACCAAGGCAGCTCCTATGAGCGAAAAGTGGCTTCTGCTTTTGTCAGAGATAAATTTAAAAAAGCCCGATTTGTGTTTCCTCTAGAATCTTTTGGCCTTAACAAAACCCCAGAAGAGTTATTTACAGGTAACCGTTACATGAAAAACGTGGATCAACTTCAAACAGAAGCTGATTCTCTGTTTGATTTTGCCAAAAGAACAGGCCAAAATATTGCTGTTACGGCTCAAAGCTATTTTGACTACCAATATTCGGCAGTTCGTATAGCTGAACGCGCCGAAAAACCTACTCAAGCCAGCGATGTGTTGCCAAGCTTTACAATTAAGAACGAGACCTTTAGCAAGTCCGATATGCAAACACTCTATCAACGCGCCATCAGCAGGGCAGAAAGTCTTCAGGCTCTCATCAACAGCAATGGCGATAGAATTTTTGACTACGAAGAAAACGCACGAAGGGCTTTATTAGAAATGCACAAACGCTATACTTTGGCTGTGGCCTGTTTTATCATGTTTTTGATAGGCGCGCCACTTGGCTCCATCATCAAACGCGGTGGTTTAGGGATGCCCGTTATTGTCTCAATAGCCTTTTTTATCGTGTTTTATGTTATGGGCATTATGGGAGACAAATTTGCGCGTAAAGATATTGTTCCTGTTTTAGTGGGCGCATGGGCTCCCAACTTTGTACTCTTGCTTTTTGGTTTGTTCTTTTTGAGGCAAGCTTACCGCGATTCTAGAGTTTTTGAGATGGATATTTATCTTATTTTCTGGGATAAAATAACACAAAAATTTGCAAAAAAAACTAATCCCACTACATAAAAATCATGGTTGGAATCATTATGGGAAGCCGCTCAGACCTCAAAGTGATGCAAGCAGCGGCCAATGTTCTTCAAGAGTTAGGTGTGACCTTTGAGCTGACTGTCGTTTCAGCACATCGCACGCCTATGCGCCTCTATAGCTATGCACAAACAGCTTCTGAGCGAGGTTTGAAAGTTATCATTGCTGGTGCTGGCGGTGCTGCACACTTGCCGGGTATGGTGGCCTCGCTATCGCCTCTCCCTGTGGTTGGGGTACCCATTCACTCCTCCAACTCTATTGACGGCTGGGATTCAGTGCTTTCTATTCTGCAAATGCCTGCGGGCGTGCCCGTGGCTACTGTGGCTCTCAATGGTGCAAAAAATGCAGGCATTTTGGCTGCTCAAATCATTGGCGCATCTGATCCTTTAATTCAAAAACGCATTTTAGAATTCAAAAAGCGGTTAGAAGAAGAGGTGCTGCTTTCAGTAAAAGAAATAGACCAAAAAGGCTGGCAGAATGTTACCTAAAGTTAGGGTCTTACACACAGCCGACTGGCACTTGGGACAGAAATTTTTAGGCCAATATTACCGCGATGATGAATTTTCGCGTTTTTTAGATTGGCTTCGTGACGAGGTGATTGTCAAGCAGGGCGTACAAGTACTCATACATTCGGGTGATGTTTTTGATATTCCTAATCCACCTATCACCGCTACAAGGCTTTATTTTAATTTTCTGAGCAGTTTACAACACAGTTGCTGTGAGCATGTGGTTATTGTGGGCGGTAATCATGACTCACCTCCTCAGCTCAACAGCGCGGCGCAAATACTGGAGTGTCTCAATGTGTATGTTCGTGGGCATGCTTCTGACAAACCAAGCGACGATCTCATTATACTGAAAGACAAACAAGAACAGCCTTTTATGGTAGTTTGCGCAGTGCCTTTTTTGAGAGATCGCGAGTTGTATTTAGGAGATATAGCCTTAGACGAGGCCGCACACCGACAAGCTATTCAGAAAGCCATAAAGGCACATTATCAAAAATTTTCAAAGCTTTTAGCCCCATACAAAGCGCAGGGTTTACCCATTATAGCTACAGGGCATCTCTGGGTGAGCGGCGCGGAGGTGAGCGATGCCTCAGTGGTGGGCAGAGATACAGCCGAACGCCCCACTTATATGGGCACATTGGCAGATGTGGGTGTAGATGTGTTTGGGCAAGACTTTCAGTACGTAGCACTTGGCCATATTCACAAGAGCCAAAAAGTGGGCGGGCATAATCATATTCGTTATGCGGGCTCTCCAATTCCTCTAGATTTTAGTGAAAGAAAACAAGAGAAAAGCGTTTTGATTGTGGACTTTGAAGGGCAAAACGCGCCCACTGTTCTTTCTGTTAAAGTGCCCGTTTTGCGCCCTTTATTGCGCTTAGAAGGCACGCTGGCTACAATAGCAAAAAAACTGGAAGAGAGAAGCTTGCAGTTCAAAACTCAAACAGATTTTCAATCTTGGGCAGAGCTAATTTTGATTTCAGAACACAGCCAAGCTGCTGACGAAGAGGCCATTAAAGAACTTACTGAAAAATACAAAAACGCAATTCTTTTTTTAAGCAAAAAACGAAAAAAAATAGCTCAAGAAGGCTCAGACAACTTTGCAGAAGATGATTTCTTTGATTTAACGGCACGCGAAAACGTTCTGCATGTGTTTGAGCAATTTTGTTTAAGTAAAAATATTAACAGCGAAGAAAAGCTAGCAGCACTCAAAAAAACCTTCGAGCAGGTATTTAATGAGCTAAGCGAAAAACCATAAATTCCCGCTTTAAATGATTTTGTTTAAACCAACTACTTGCTTGGCGGACGCAGGACAATACCTTCTTCGGTTTTATTGAGCCAGCCCGTACAACTGTTGTTGCGCTCGTTAAACGAAATACGGTCAAACTTGGGTGCGCAAATCTCCTTGCCATCTGTTGTATAAACTCCGTATTTACCGTCTTTTAGGGCAATGACCAAGCTTTTATAAAAAGAATTGCTGTGCTCTGAGCTACAAAGCCACTTCATATCATCATATTTTACGCCTTGGGGCTTGCCTGAGGGATTGATAACCGTAAATTTTCCGCTTGTTTTAACGATGGCATAACCAGCCCGAAAAGGGGAAGCTTCGTCAAAGAGATGTTTAATTTTTTCTTCTCCCTTCAAATCTATGTAACCGTATTTTTTGTTTTTGGAGGCTGGAGCTAGGCCGTCTACAAACAAACCGATATCGTCATAAAGGTTTGGTATTTGTGATTTATCTTTCAGGCTATAAATACCAAATTTTCCATTCATTTTTAGCTTAATAAGACTGTATTGGGTATTTTTTTCCTTAATGTTTTGATGAAAAGCAATCATATCGTATTGCGAAGGCAGCACTTCCTGCGTTTTTAAAATCATCATACCGTATTTGCCTTGCTTGTTTACGCGCAGTACTTCGGGGCTGGTGGGAACGGTATCGGCTGAAAGTAAAAGCTTAATTTCGTCATAGGCTGTTTTGATAAAAAGTCCACCTTTGGCATCAGCTGCTCCCCATTTGCCATTTTGCTTAACACGCACCAGATAAGCAGGCGAAGACAGTGTTTTGCAAGAGCCTTCCAAAAGCTGGATATCGTCATTATTCATATCTGTAAACGGGCGGCCATCAGGATATGACAGTGCGTACTTATTGCCTTTTTTGATTTTGAGTATGCCTTCCCAATGGTCGCAGCTGCTGTCTACATCTGCAAAAAAAGTAATTAGCTCATAATTAAAAGGCGTTACTACTAAGCCCGTGTCATTCACCACACCAAATTTTTGCCCTTTCTTTATGATATGAAGCCCTATTTTCTGATTCGTGATGTAACGCTGAGACACACTCATGCTGTCTGAGCGAACTAGCGTACTGTCTTGTGCTTTAGCTACGAGCGAGAATACTAAAAAAAAGAGACTAAGAAAAATTTCTATCTGATGTTTTTTCATCTGATTATGAGCCATAGTTGGGTTTGTTCTAAAAACATAAACAAAGAAAGCATAAAATTTGACCAAAGCAAAAAAAACTCTGGATTTTACAAATGTTAAAACATCCTGGCTGTATAGTCTCATAAAAACACCCTTGTTTGTACAAAGCAAGGGTGTTTTTATATAGAAGAAGTGCTAAGTCTTGTATTAGAGCCTTACGCCAATGACCAAAATATCATCTACTTGGCTTTCAGATCCGCGCCACGCTAGATGCTCCTTTTCTAACATCAACTCCTGCTCCATGAGCGAATAAGTGTGTATACTCTTCAAAAATTCACGGAACCGTTTCACCAAATATTTGCGATTGCTTTCGCCACCAAACTGGTCTTGGAAGCCGTCTGTACTCAAATAAATCATTTCACCTGATTTATAATTGAAGCTGTATTTGGTGAAAGTCCTATCTGAATACACACCTTGACCACCAATAGGCATCTTATCCGCCTTGATTTCTATTAGCTCACCATTCTGAGTGTAATAAATCGGATTCATTGCGCCTGCATACTCCACTGTTTCTGTAGCTTTGACGATCTTAATGACGCATAAATCCATCCCATCGCGGCTACCAGTTTCTTGCTGCTTGAGTCCTTTTGCAATACCTATATGCAGTTGGGCTAAGATATCGTCAGGGCTGTAAATGCTTCGCTCGTTGATAATAGAGTTGAGAATTTCGTTACCGACCATACTCATTAATGCACCTGGAATACCATGTCCCGTACAGTCAGCTGCAATCAGGATGGAGTAACCATTTTTTTGAGCAAACCAGTAGAAATCTCCACTCACAATATCACGTGGGCGATAAAAAACGAAAGAATTGATGTACTGATCCATTTCCTCTTTTTGAGGAAGGATGGCAGCTTGTATTCGTCTGGCGTAGTTGATACTAGAGGTAATGTCTTCGTTTTTGCGTTGAATAATTTCATAAGCAGCAGAAAGCTGTGTGGTGCGCTCACGAACTTTCTCTTCCAAATTTTCATATAAGAGAGCGTTCATTACTGAAACAGTAATTTGAGAAGACAATACATTCAAGATGTTTTGTCTTTTTTCTGTAAAAACACCAGCGCTGAGTGAGTTTTCTAAGAAAATTATACCTATGAGTTCATGCTGATACACCAAAGGCATACAAAGAATAGAGCGGCTATTTTTTGCCTTGACGTATGGATTGTTAGCAAAGCGGCTATCTTGTTGTATATCATTAAGTACCAAAACACGTTTGGTATTGATAGAGTAGTTGATAACTTCGGAAGGCAGTAGATGCTGAGTCAAAATCTCAGGAAGTTCTAAGTTCTTGAGGCTTGAAGACGCATCTTTTTGACCCTTATCAGAAGCCACATAGAAAATACTGTTTTTCTTCAAAAGCAAAACACCACGTTGTGCACCTGCATTTTCATTCACAATACTGAGCAATTTATCACAGAGCTTATCTAAAACTACCTCGCTAGAAAGCACCGTATAAGCCTTGAGCACACTACTCAAATCAATGGTAGAAGATATTGTATCGCGCGAGGAGGTTGTGGAAGCTGTTGTTGTACTTGCTCTTGTAGAAGTAGTAGAGCTGCCGCTTGTAGACTTCTTAGATAGAACAGCTGCATATTGGTTATCTAAACGGGCAAGTTTTTCTGTAGCACCCCACTGCTGGTAGATGCGGTAAGCCTCAGAAAGATAAATTTCATGTATTTTCTTGCGCTTTTGCTGCGCATAGTAAACCGCAGCTAGTTCATAAGCTAAGGCATAATCAGCCAAAAAGCCATTGTCTCTGGCCATATCTATGGCAGTGTCAAAGCAGTCTATAGCGGTATTGTTATCGCCTTCTGCTGCAGCACGCATAGCACGTACTAGCGCGACTTTATGGGAGTGATTTACGCTATATAGGCCGTCAAGCATCTCTAATTTAGGTAAATAAGCCTCCAAGCAGCGGCGGGCTTCTTGGCAAATGGCTTCATTTTGCGAAAGCCAGAGTACTGCCTGCGATATAATAGGAATATAACTAAAAAAGTCTATTTGGTTGACATTGCCTACCACAGCTGGTAGAGCAGGCTCACCTTTAATATACTCTTGTAAAGCCAGCTCATAGTTACCCAAATAAAGCTCAGAATGTGCCACAGACTGATAAAATGCGAAAGCCCAAAGCGGATTGACTTTTGCAAAGTTTTCCTCCAACTGATTCATAGACATTTGCTCAGAAGTGAAGGGCGTATCACGCATGAGTGGTCTAGTCAAACTGGCAGGTAGGTAGGAGCAAATAGTAGCCATGTAAATACTGTAGAAGTTGTTAGCTTTTTTGCAGACTTCTAAATATCTTTTTTGAGCAGCCTGTGTTTCATTAAGTGTGCTAGCTGCATAATAGTGGCTCAGACAGCCACTGCTGGCTGCATAAGATGCAAACAAAAGTTCTCCCGAAAGCATACCGGTGTCTACAGCCTCCGCCATGATGGCGGATCCTTCTGAAGAAGGTCGCACCCAAGAGTGCAAAAAATTCCCCATTACAAATAATGAGGTCGTACGAATTCTTTGATTTTTATATTTTTCAGTGAGTTGTAAAGAAAGTACACCCAGCTCATAGCCTGTTTGATAGTCTGAAAAAGCAGCTCCGTATATGATACCAAGTGAATTATAAGCAGTAGCACTTTCAGCAATATTACCGCGTTCTATTGAGAGCCTAGCTGCGTTGACAATGACAAAGGTCCAATAGAGTTGGTTACCCAAGACAAAGGCCGCCGGTGCAAGATTTGTGAGTACGCGCAAAGTAACTATGTCGTTGCGTTCAGCGCACGTGGGTAGGTCTAAGAATTCCGCAGGTCTTCTACCTGCAATAGTACCCATCAAAGCACCGATAGATTCACCTACGGCCTGTGGTAAATTGGCATCATCTGGTACTATCACACCTAGCAAAGCCAAAGCCTCGCGGCCTGTATCAAGTGACTTTGGCTCATTACGGAGCATTTGATGAGTGACAAGCATATTTAAAATATTGGCTTTGTCAGCAGCTGTGTTGGCTTTGTCTGTAGCCTCTAAGGCCAGTTCTTCTGACACTTCAAAACGCTGGCATTGGTACTCTACCTCTACCCAAAGTTCGTAAAACTTGTAGGCAAGATCATAATTCGTTTGCCAGTAAGCGTCTCTGAATATTTTTTTGCCATGAGCCAGAAAGCCCGAAGCACTGCTAAAAGCATTAGCAGCGTAGGCTTTTTGAGCGGCTTGGGTGTTGAGTTGGAGTAAGCTAAGCTGCTCACTTTCTGATTTTACTAAAGGAATAGCGTTGTTATAATGGTTCACCACCTCAAAAAGCAAAGTGTCCTGTCCGCTTTCTACAAGGTCTTGATGTGAAAGAATAGCCAAATCGTAATGTAGTTTTTGCCTGTCTTCCTCACTGGTCAGTGCGTAGGCGGCCTCCTGTATCCTGTCGTGCTGAAAAGCATAGTGTTCTGCACGTTTGAGAAGTAACTGTTCATTTAGCGCAGGTCTAAGCAATTTTATGACTTCATCAAGAGTTTTTTTAACGAAGCTAGCTAAAAAAGCAGGGTCAAACTCATTCCCAAGCACTGCTGCCACACTGAGCAAATAAGTGCAGGTATCAGGAAGATCCCGAAGCTTATCGGAAATAAAGGCTACGACATTGTCTGTAAAGCGTTTCTGCCTCACGCTTTCAATATCCCATTGCCATTTTTCTTTATCATTGTCAAAACTGATTAATTTATCCTGATTCAGTGCAGTGAGTAGCCTGTTTACAAAAAATGCGTTTCCGCTGGTTTTTTGATAAACAATTTTTGCTAGCTCTTGCAAACTATCTGTCTTGTCTGAATTCAGTGTATCTGCTACCAAATTCGCAACATCTTCTTGCGAAAGATTTTTTACCTCTATGTAAGAAAGCTCAGTGCCTTCTTCTTTGATGCTAGAAAACAAGGCCATGATTGGGTGAGAAGCATCTACCTCGTTATCACGATAGGCTCCTATAAAGTACAGAAACTTATCGTTGGCTGACGATAGCATGTTTTTCAGGAACTGAATGCTAGCCATATCAGCCCATTGCAAATCGTCAATAAAGACGCACAGAGGGTGTTCTGCGGTAGCAAAAAGCCTAATGAACCTGTCAAGAGTGAACTGCATTCGGTTCTGAGCCTCAAGAGCAGGAAGCTGTTCTAGGGGTTCTTGTTGTCCTATGATAGACTCTATTTCAGGAATAAATTCTATCAAAATCTGGCCATTACCAGCTACGGCCTCTAGAATGCGTTCACGCCAAATGGCGATACTGTTGGCTGCGCCTGTAGAAACATAGTCTATCAATTCGCCAAAGGCTCTTTTGAATGCGCTATAAGGAATATTTTGCTGCAACTGTTCGAACTTGCCCACCGCATAGAAGCCACGAGCTGATACCAAGCTTTTTTGTATTTCATTGATAAGCATAGACTTACCAACGCCAGATGCCCCAGTTACTAAGGTTATTTTAGCTTTTTGCTCAGAAAGTACTGATTCAAACTTTTCAAAGAGCAGTGCACGCTCTGCTTCTCTACCGTAAAGTTTCTGAGAAACAATAAATTTGCTAGACACATCAAAACGGCCAATGGGAAACGTATGTAATAAGCCAGTTTCTTTGAGTATTCGGCGACAAAGTTTAAGATCTTGCAGCAAACCAGAGGCAGATTGATAGCGTTCGTCTGCATCTTTTCGCATCAACTTGAGAATGATTTCAGATACAACCTCTGGAATAGTAGGTTTGATGAAGTGAGGCGGCTCAGGTGTTTGGGCAATATGGGCATACACCAGCTCATTAGCGTCATCGTATATGAAAGGCAGGCGGCCTGTGAAAATTTTGTACAACAGCACGCCTACGGAATATAAATCGCATCGGTGATCAAGTGCTTTATTCACACGACCAGTTTGCTCAGGGGCAATGTAGTCTAGTGTGCCTTCTAGCTGCTCTGCACTTTTAGCCTCTGCAATCTCGCGTGAAAGCTCAGTGGAAATACCAAAGTCAATAAGACTGATTTTTTGTGTATTGGGATTGATAATAATGTTATTGCCATTAATATCTTTATTGATGATATGACGACCGTGTATGTAACTGAGAGCTTCTACAATCTGGATGGCTATTTCCACTGTTTCCAGCAGTTTAGGCTGATGCTTATTGAAATACTCCCGCACAGTAATCCCTTCTACGAATTGTTTCTCGAGAACGAAGGTGTTTTTGAAAGGCATTATGTTATAAACCTCTGCAATATTGGGGTGCTTGAGATTTTTAGCAAGCTCGTATTCACGAGTGAGCCGTTCTTTTTCGGCCGCACTCGGGAAGTCACTGTTTGTTGTTTTAATCGTGACAGTGTTGCCATTGTGCGTGTTAATGGCTTTGCTAAGCAAAGCACGCGCACTAACATAGATATTTTCTGTGATTTGATAGTGTAAAATGGTTTGATTACTCATCTCAGTAGCTGCTGGGTTACTTAATTATCTTTTTTTAGTTCTGTGCAAAATATTCTTCAGCACACTAGGAATTTCGTCTTCAATATTCTGGAAGCTATCTTTTAGCATTTGCAAGGCTTCCATTTTATGAGCCATAAAAGAGGTTTTCTGCGTAGGAGCGTTTTCCATCCAAACCCAGTGCAGAGTTGTAGAAAAATCTAGCTGAGGATGGGTAAGAATACAGCAAGGACCTGCCTTCAAATTAGCCGCATCAAATATCCATATTTCACGGTTAAAAGACGCGCCAGCTTGAGTAATAACAGCACAAAAAACATACCCATCCATTTGAGAATCTACAATCGGATAAGAAGAGGGGCGTTTACGGGGCACAAAATGCAAAGACATGATTTCACTAGCCTTTGGAAAGGAGTAATAATCTTCAATTTGCATGGTTTGTGTGTTAAAGCGACTCACTTGAAAAGGCACACCCGCCTCAGTATAAGACACCACTTCTTCAACGGGCACTATACGATTAGGATAATCTTTGTAAAGGTTGTATATGAACTGCGATAAACGCCTATTCTCTAAACCAGAACACTGATAAAACAAATACTTGATCTTATTGATAGGCCTGAAGGGCGATAACATCCCCCTATAACTATAAAAACCTGCAACCCAAGTGTGCGGTCCATCAGGGGTAGTTTCGGAGCCTGTCAAAGCCAAAAAATCATCGGTATAAGTTTGAGCAGGAATGTTTAAAACGGCCTTTCCTAAACGGCTCACGTCCATGGCACCTGTAGCCAAAATACCCGCAGAGCTAGGATCTGCCGCAGAGCCATCTACGAGGGTATCATAAAAGCGAATCCATTCTGCTAAGCAGGCTGCACTGTTATTGGCTGAATAAAGCGTGATGGCAGTGCCATTAGCATCGTCGTATTCACACACAAAGTGTATAAATTCTGGTCGTAGCTGAAAGGTCATGGCCTTAACATCAGTTACACCAGCCACCAAATCCGCTTTCTTGATCACATAGAGATTCGTGAAAGGTTCTTGTGGCGCAGAGGCGTGTGTACGTATGAAGTTGTCTATGACTGCATTAAATGCAAATGGACTAAGAACGTCTAACGTTGTTTTAAATGCGGAATCTGAAAACAGGATATAGTTCTGGGTAATGCCCATTTGGTGTGTACATTGCTGTATGCTAATGTTATTGCCATTGGCATCGGTTATATTCCAGCTTTGGAGCGGATTTTTTCCGTCATAAGTAAGCAAACGTACTAAAGGTTGAGAAGCCTCTTCTCTTTTTTGGCGACGCTCCAAAAACGGCAAACTAAGGTGCAAATCGCCTTTGCCATAATCAAAAAGGAAGTCAAGAAGCTCATTTGCCTGACCTTCTTTGGGGAGCTTTTTATTCTGTATGTCTTTTATTTTACTTTCTAAGACCTCTGCCGCATCAGAGAGGAAGTTTTTTCCTTTGAAGTTTGCCAAAAAAGACAAAATATGAGAAAACTCATTCGTACCGCCTTTTTTATAGTTGAGCGTATAAAGAAGTTTGCTGTTAGGGTCAAACATAGGGTGTGCCGTAGTTTGAATAACAGGAAACCACCAAAAAAGCTCAGGTGGATTGGCAGGAACATAGTCACTAAACTTCCCTAAAGGAGATAAGCATTGCAAAGTGGTGGTATTAAACTCAAAAGCTCTACCCATGTCTGAAGTAGCATACATGCGATAGTTTTCGTCACCATCAAACATAACTGGCAAAAAAGCTGTAGCAGCCTGCTCACGGCCACCGAGACCTATAGAAAGCCTAGCTATACCAAAATTAAAAAAACCAAATAATAGATGGTCTTTTGTGCCCCAGCGATGGGCATAGTCAGCCTGAAAAGTAGGATAAGGCTGTAAGATGCTAGCCTTTAGTTTAACTTGCCCTGGTGTGGTCATGTCAAAGCGCATAATATACGCGTCGCCACCCAAAGAAGAGCTACCATATTCTTGATTGAGCGTACCGTCTGAGTTGTACTTGGGATAAGGCAAAGCGGAATTGACCGTTCCCGATGGGGTGTTCATGAAGGCATAACCGTACATATCATTCGGCACGGTGCCAAAAGTACAGGTCAACGTAACATTAATACTAGTGCGTGAGCTGGATACTATGGGCTTGCCCGTGTCATTAGAAGATGGCATAGAGATATAAGTCCTACTTTAAAGTAAAGATAAATGAGTTCAGCAATAGATTTTAGATAAGGATAATTAGATACTGCAAATTTAACAAAGGCCGTTTAATTTGCAAATATTTTTGATTTTTTTTATAGTTTTTCATGATATTTTATGGCGCGCTGAATCTTCTTGTTGAGCCCAACTTTATTAGCATCAACAAAATAAATTTAAGCACCTCAAAAAATACAGGGTCTTCTGTTAAAGTACAATTTTTCAGATTGATATTTTTTTAAGCCTTATTTCTTACAAGTCAAGAGACTGAAAGAAGGACTCAGGCATGCAATTGATATTACTAAAACTAGCAAATCTTTAAATAAAATATTCTTTAACAGTTACTTAGTAACTATAATACAAATTTTTATTTTACAGAATCAACTTTAGCAACATTTTTGCGTATACAACAATTAGGTGGCTTACTTAACAACCCATCATCTAAGTTCTATCCATTTAAAATCACAAAAAGCCTCCTACTACTACCATGTAAATCTTAAAAAAACAAATTTTATGAAAAAGTTTGCTTTTACCGAAGAGTACGAAATTAGAGCCAACACAAAAACACTCTTGCAGTACTTATCAACCCCAAACGGATTAACCTCTTGGTTTGCCGAAAGTGTAACGCCTTCTCAGACAGACAAAAATATACTAGATATCGTCTGGGATAGCATTCATCACCAAGCACGCCTAACTGTTAATAAATCCATTGGCCTAGTTCGGTATCAGTTTTCGGGTCCAACAGAGTCTGGTCAAGACCCTTCCTTCTTGGAGTTTAAAATTAATTACAGCGAATTGACCTCGAGCTCTTTTCTCAAAATTACAGACTTTTCAGAAATGAGCGATGTCGCAGAGTTGCAGTCTCTTTGGGAGGGGTTAATTTACAAACTTAAATCCCTTGTTGGGGATCGTTCTTTAATCAGAGCTTAAAACAGTAAAAACATGAGCCAACAACTTCGTTTAGAACGTCATTTTTTTCGACTATGTTGCCTTGGGCACTTTTGAAAAATAGCTTTTACACAATCAAGTAGCTTCTTTGTGCATTAAAGCAATATTTGATGTCAGCTATAATTTTAACTAGCTTGACACTCATTCTGGTCTCTATTCAAAAATCTCGTTTTTTTAACTTAAACTTACCTAGACTCTGGAGCTAAAAGTTCAGAGTATTTTTTTTGTGTACACACAAACACCAATTTTCACCCGCTTGAGAGGGAGCAGGGGCAAAAAATATCCCTTCGGCAGTTGTACACTTCCAAAGAGCACCACGCAGAGATTGAGAAAACTCATGCGATAGCACAGGAAATGCCATTATATGGCTTTCAGTAACTCCAGCATGCAAGAACCAATGCTCTGGACGTGTATAAATCTTCTGATTTTCCCAGATTACGCTGTCTAAGTCTCCCATCAAGACCGCCACACCCAATGTTTTGGGAGTGGTGTACAAATCAGCAAGAGAGCCTTGCTGGACAATCTGACCATTTTCTAAAACAGCGACGTTCTGGCCTAGCCAAAGTGCATCTTGCGCGTCGTGGGTAACCCATAGTACTGTACAGTCAAGACTCTTAAATACGGCTTGAAGTTGCTGCAATATGTTTTTTTTGAGGGCTTTATCTAATGAACTCAAAATTTCATCTAAAAGCATGAGCTGAGGGCGTAAAGCTAGCATACGCGCCAAGGCAACCCGTTGTTTTTCTCCTTGACTAAGCTGTTTGGCTTTTTTATGTAAAAGGCCATTTAGATCGAGCAGAGCCACGAGTTGCTCTAGATAGCTAAGTTCTGTTTGTGGCTTTAGCAGCGCGTACTGAATATTTTCACGGGCTGTGAGGTGTTCAAAAAGGCCAAAATCTTGAGCTACCATCCCAATTTTCCGCTTTTGCGGGGGCACAAGTATTTTGCCATTATGGGTCATCAATTTGGCATCTAAAGTTAGATGACCACTTTGGGTTTCAAGAAACCCTGCGATAAACTTTAGTAGAGATGTTTTGCCACTGCCGCTTTTGCCCAATAACACCAAACACTGCCCCTTATTCATCTGCAAACCCAGATTTTCTAGGACTGGGTTTGCAGATGATGGTGCGCAAAACGTGAGGTTGTCAATATTGAGGTAGGCACTCAAAGACGATTACTTAAATATGTCGGCGAGTTGATCACCTAATTTGGCTTCACGAAGGTTTTTAGCAATAATTTTTCCTTCTTTGTCCAACAGCACATTGGCTGGAATGCTCGTAATGTTGTATACTTTGCCAGCGGCAGATGCCCAGCCTTTCAAATCGGAGGCATGTGGCCAAGTGAGCTGGTCTTTTTCGATGGCCTGCAACCATTTAGAGCGGTCGCTATCTAGCGAAATACCCAAAATGGTAAAGCCTTTATCTTTGTATTTCTGAAAGTTGGCTACCACATTGGGGTTTTCGGCTCGGCAAGGCCCACACCAACTAGCCCAAAAATCGACTAAAACGTACTGACCTCTAAAATCGCTCAATTTAAAATTTTTGCCGTCTGCATCTGTTAGGTTAAGCTCAGGAGCTACCATACCCACCTGAAGAGCTTTATGGGAAGCCAATACGGCATTAAGTGCATCGGTATAAGCATTTTTGCCTTCTTTCTCTGTAAGTTTTTGAACTAAACCCGCACCTATAGCTAACCAGTAGCTTTCTTGCCAAGACATGGACGCTAGATAGGTGACAGCAGCAGAGTTGGCCTCTTCAATTTCTTTAAAAAGAGCACTTTCCTCTTTAGCCGCGGCCTCCATGTAGCGCATGCTCAAGCTCTTTTCCAAGGAATCGTACTTAGCATTCACTGCTTTGAGCGCATCAGCATTGCCGCTATTTTTATCTTGCTCGCTTTTCTTTTGAGTCATTAAGAGTTGGAACTCTTTGCCAATGGAGGAGGTGTACATTTGGTTAAGTTGGGTTCTTTGCTCTCTAAAACGAAGCCATTTGTTCTGGTCGGAACCACCCTTGCCAGAAAGAGCTGGAGGGTTGGTAGCATCATCAATGTTAAGCTCGATATCGCTCTTACCATCATTGATAATCACCGCTTTGATGTTTTTGTAGGAAAGTAGTAAATAGGGTGAATCAGATTTAAGACCTTCAAAGCCAAACTTTCCACTTTTTTTAGTGGTGGTTTTACCTAGTTTTTGTACTTCACTATTACCTATTGGCCAAGTACTCACCTCAATGTCTATACCTTCTGTGGCATTCTTGACTTGTCCCTTGACTGAGAAAGATTGCGCGAATAATGCCCCACAAGAAAGCCAGCTCATGGTGATTAGGCAGGCTAACAAGCTGTTTTTTAAGAGTTTCATACAGTTATGAATGTGTGTTTATGTGTGATAAATGATTAAGTCCATCACGCAAATATAAGACTTAGTTTTAAATGAATAAAAAAAAATAATTACAAATGATTTTGGATTTTTAACAGAAAACAGGTTAAATTTTGGCCATCATCCTTTGTTTGTTTTAAGCCACCATCACCCAAAGCCGCTTTAAATTATGCTGCAAATACAAAATCTTCAAGACTACTTGGCAGCCTATCAGCAAAGCCTTGCACAACCAGAAACCTTTTGGGCCAATATTGCCAATCATTTTTTGTGGTACAAAAAGTGGGACAGAGTACTAGATTGGGATTTTGATAACTTTAAACTTTCTTGGTTTGCAGGTGCGCAAACCAACATCACGTTAAATTGTTTAGATAGACATTTGCTAGACCGCCCCAATCAGCCAGCCATTATATGGGAGCCTAATGATCCAAAAGAAAGCGGTAGGACACTTACTTACAAAGAATTACACCGCGAAGTGTGTAAGTTAGCAAGTGTTCTCTTGCAGCGCGGCGTGACCAAAGGAGACCGTGTGTGTATTTACATGCCTATGGTGCCAGAACTGGCCATTGCGGTGTTGGCTTGCGCCCGCATAGGAGCTGTTCACTCAGTGGTTTTTGCAGGCTTCTCAGCCAATGCGCTTGCCGACCGCATTAGCGATGCGCAAGCCAAGATTGTACTCACTGCGGACGGAGCTTATAGAGGTGCTAAAGACATTCCGCTAAAAAGTGTTGTAGATGAGGCTCTTGCTAAGTGCGCACCCGTGCATACTGTACTCGTTTACGCACGCACGCATACGCCCGTGAAGATGCAAGCAGGGCGCGATTTATGGTGGCACGAGTCTCTTGAAACCGCCAATGAAGATGTAGCACCTGCTGTTATGGACGCAGAGGATATGCTTTTTATACTTTATACTTCTGGCTCTACTGGCAAACCCAAAGGTGTGGTGCATAGCACAGCTGGTTACATGATTTATACGGCTTATACTTTTGCCAATGTGTTCCAATATCAGCGTGATGAAGTATTTTGGTGTACAGCAGACGTGGGCTGGGTAACGGGTCATTCTTACCTTATTTATGGCCCACTGCTCAATGGAGCCAAGAGCATAATGTTTGAAGGTGTACCCACTTACCCCACACCCGCCCGTTTCTGGGAGGTTATAGATAAGCATCAGGTCAATATATTCTATACTGCCCCCACAGCCATCAGAGCTTTAGAAGCAGAAGGTGTTGAGTACGTAAAGCCTTATAAGCTGAATTCTTTACGTGTTTTAGGTACAGTTGGCGAACCTATTAATGAAGAAGCGTGGAAGTGGTATCACCAGCATATTGGTAAAGGACGATGCCCCATTGTGGATACTTGGTGGCAAACAGAAACAGGCGGGATACTCATCTCTCCTATTGCTGGTATAACTCCCACCAAGCCAACCATGGCAACGCTGCCACTACCTGGCATACAGCCTGTTTTACTCGATCACAATGGCCAAGAAATAACAGGTAACGCCGTGGAAGGCAATCTTTGCATCAAGTTTCCTTGGCCTTCCATGCTCCGAACCACCTACGGTGATCACGAAAGGTGTCAGCAAACCTATTTTAGTACCTACAAAGGCTACTATTTTACGGGAGACGGCTGTAGACGAGATGAGGACGGCTACTACCGAATCATTGGTCGGGTAGATGATGTAATTAATGTATCTGGGCATCGACTCGGTACAGCTGAAATAGAAGATGGTATCAATGCACACCCCTTGGCCGTGGAATCGGCTGTAGTGGGTTATCCGCACGACATTAAGGGACAGGGAATTTACGCCTTTGTCATTTTGGACACACAAGCCAAGGGACAAGATTTAGAAAAACTCAAAAAAGATATTCTAGGAACAGTATCTAAAGAGATAGGGCCTATAGCCAAACCAGATAAGATTCAGTTTGTGAGGGGCTTACCCAAAACAAGATCTGGAAAAATTATGCGTAGAATTTTAAGAAAAATAGCAGAAGGTGACACATCCAATCTAGGGGATACTTCCACCCTCCTAGACCCTTCGGTAGTGGAACACATTAAAGAAGGTGCACTTTAAGTAACTCGCGACTGAGCCGCAATGCTTTTTGTGATTAGGCCACATTGGAACTGAGTTTTTACGTTTGAATTACCTAACTTTGCACTTCTTTCAAAATGTAATGCATGGTTATGAGTAGTTTAATAAAGCGAAGTTTTTTTGGAACTTTAATCGCCTTTTTGTGGTTTTTTTTGACTGTTGGACAGATTTCTGCACAAAACTTTCGTGCCGACACCACACTGGCGGGACAATGTCACCAAAAGGGACGCGCCATGATTTCGCAGCGTCCAGATAGTGCTGCCTTGTTTTTGCAGAAAGCTGCTGAAATTTATACCAATTACAAATTATACAATGAGGCCGCTCACTCACACTACAATTTGGGCATTGCACACCAATACATGCGTAGTCCTCAGCCAGCCTTAGAATGCTTTTTGAAGGCCGCTGTGCAATATGCGCTAGTTTATGGTGAAGGCGACCCCTATGTGGCTAATGCTTGCAACTCTGCTGGCAATATGCACAAAGATCTGATGAATTATGAGGCTGCTATAGCTGCTTATGATAAAGCACTTGATATCAGGAAAGCATTTTATGGTGACAGTCACCCCAAAGTAGCTGCTGTCCTCAACAACTTGGCCAATTTGGCTAGCTTGCAAAACAACACACAAGAAGCTATTGCCCTTTATCAAGAAGCCATTAAAATACATGAAAACTACGCCAAATTTAAAGATTACGAGCTGGGGTACTGCTACGAGAATCTCTATTTGGTATATTTAAAAGCATTTCAATATGAAGAAGCCGAAAAAAACCTGCTCAAGCTATTGAGTTTTACCAAAAAGTTTTCGGGCGAAAAAAGCCTGCCTACTGCCACCGTTTATGATAAGGTGGGGCATTTTTATAGCCAACAACACAACCACGCCAAGACGCTAAGCTACTACGATACTGCCTACCAAATTCGCCAACAGCTTGAATATGTAGCCAGACTGGAGTTGCCAACCTCTTACAGCAACTTAGGGGCTTATTATCTGAGCCAAGAGCAATACAAAACAGCCAAGATGTTTTTTGACAACGCCAGTGCCATAAACAAAGCTCTTCGTCCTCAAGATGCGTCTGCACGCTATTCAGAACTTCTCAATTACGTGAGCTATTACCAAGCCCTCCAAAACCATGATTTAGCTATCAGTTACTATGAGAAAGTTTTGGAGTTGTTTTTTACAAAAAACTCCACACGCTTTAATGACATTAGTTTCATATATCTAAATATGAGCAATATAGCCTTTCAAGCTAAAAACTACGAGTTGGCTTTGCAACACAATAGCAATGCGTACATGCAGCTCAGACCACAATTTGAAAGCAATGCGCTGGCCATAGCCGACATCTGGACTGCCAAAGGAGCTATCCTGATCGAAACCCAACAAATAGATTCTGCTATGGTTGCACTCAGTGCCGCTCAAAACATTATGCAAAAGTATTTGTCCAAAACGCATGATAAACTGCTGCAAGTAACTATTTTGAAAGCTAAAGTATTGAAAATGAAGGGTCAAAACAAAGAAGCTCTTCAGCTATTAGACATAGCTTTTCAGACTTACACAAGCCGTTCCATGGCATCTTTGGGCTTGGAGCGAGAAGAGGTAAACCATAGCGTCCTTTACGAACTGTTAGCACTCAGTTTTGAGCTGTTAGCTAGTTCCGAATCTGATCCTCAAGCACTTGGTTTGAATCATGCTGAGCTTATGCAACGCCTCAGAAACACCTACGAGCAGCTCCAGAGCATGCATAAGAGCAACGGGCAGTGGTCAGAATTTTACCGCTGGCAACGATTTGAAGAACAGCGTACCCAGACAGAGGTATATCTAAATAGTTTGCTCAAATGAATGTTTTACACATCAACACCTACGACAGAGCGGGCGGAGCCGAACAGTTTGCTTATGATTTGACGCACTTCACGAGCTTAAACAACCATTTGGGTGTCAAAAGAAAGCAAACAAACTCGTCCAAGACTTTTGTCGTACCCCGCAATAAACGCTCTTATCTTCAGGAGTATACTGACAAAGCCTTTTATAAGTTGTTTAAACGGACACTTTTGGCAGACATTGGTGTACTACGACCGTTTCATGGCACAGAAGCACATCTTTTAAATAGTTCTTTTTATCAAGAAGCAGATGTCGTCAATTTTCATAACTTGCATTTTGATTATTTTGACTTGAAAGCACTGCTAACGATAGCAAAACAAAAACCCTTCGTGTGGTCCTTACACGACCTCTGGAGCGTAACAGGCGGCGAAACCTACACCTTTGAAAATGAAAATTTCAAGAAAGGGCTTCCTGATACGCCTTATAACAAACTTCATCCGCTGCTTCACCCACTCATAGACCGCAGAGCTGCTTGTATGGCTGCCAAAAAAGCCATTTATCAGCAATTAAGCCATAATTTAGTAATCGTAGTACCATGCAAATGGCTAGGTCAAAACATCAGAGAGGCAGCTATTGTCCCCAAGGAGGCACGCATTGTACAAATTCAATACGGCATCAATACAGAGCTGGTGAGTAACGAAAACCGCCGCACATGGCCTCTGCCCAGAGTTTTATTCATTAACACAAGCAATCCTTTTAAGGGAGCAAGGCTTGTGAAACAGATTTTGGGACGCTTAGAAGGAAAGTTTGAGCTGCATGTGGTAGGTGATCCGCTGCCAGAGTTTCCTGATGCAGTACATTTACCTCGTATACAAAACGATAGAACAGCACTTAACCAGCTCTACAACAGCATAGATGTGATGATTTTTCCATCGGAAGCCGAAAATTCGCCTCTCACAACGATGGAAGCGATGACCGCAGGCGTGTTGGTTGTGGCCTCATCGGCAGGGGGAATACCCGAACAAGTGGGCGAGGCAGGCTTGATTTTTGAAAAGTCTAATGCCGAAGGTCTCTTGAAAGTGCTCAACCAAGTTTTGGCCATGCCCCTAGCAGATATACGCGCACATGGGCAAGCTGCACAGATACGTGCAGAAAAAAAATTTAGTTTAAACAGACTCAACCAAGACTATACAAACTTATACCAAAACTTGCTTTCAGAAAGAACTAAAGGCATGATAGATATGAGCTTAAACATGTTTTAAGAGCATCCAATAATCAATAAATAAAGGTTTTAGCGTGTGTCTGCTTGGATATCCTATACCAAAACCAAAAGCTTGGCCTCAAATAGATGCTCTCAAAAAAAATATATTTGAGTTTGGTACAACCTTTGAATATCAAAAAATAGTTGTTTATTTGAGCCAAAATTCAGCCTTATGCCTTTTTGATAAAAACGGTTTAAGCACCTTACATTTATGTCAGAATCACAAACAAAACCAATCACTAACACAGCCATGAACCACTCGGCATACGGCTACGTCAAGGATGGAAACGTTTACTTGAAAGGCTATATGAACTATCCCGACCGCATTGTGGGGGTAGTCAAAGAAAGCGAAGAGGCTAGTATGGCCTATTTTGTAGCTCGATATGAACGTGTTTTACAAAAAGTAGAAGAACTCAAGCAGAATGTAAACTCTGCCCAAAACAAAGGTTCTTACTTGATGAAGCTTTTGCATCTGCGCAATTATTTACAAGACTACAACGGGGTGGGTAACTTTCCGTATCTTCTGGAGCAACTTGAAGATATGGAGAACGACATCAAAGGCTACGTTTCTGTAAACAGAGTAAAAAACTACCAGACCAAAGTAGCTCTTTTGGAAGAGGCTCGGCAGCTACGCGAGAGTGTAGAATGGCAGGAAACCGCTGATAAGTTCAAAGAACTTAAGATGAAGTGGATAAGAACTGGTAGTGCTGAAAAAGGTCACGAGGAAGAAATGTGTGCAGAGTTTGATAAAATTCTTGACCATTTTTTTGCAGCTCGTAAGGAGTTTTTTGATGCTGCCAAAAAGCTGGAAACAGATCGCTTAAATCTTTATCGCCGCTACATTGACGAAGTGACTATCTACATCAGGCAACGTAACCAAACGCCAGAAGCACGTGAGCGCGTCATGGTGCTGCAGAAAGAATGGAAAAACGTAGGCCAAATTGATCGTTGGAAGTATCTCAAGCTCTGGAAAAAATACAAAAAACTGATAGACACATTCTTTGGCAACAGTCACGCTAAAAAGATGTTTCCATCGGGCAGCTATAGCCAACAGCGCGTTTATTTAAAGCCTACGGGCAATAGCGATATGCCTTTTCAGCGTATCAGACCAGAATTTAAACCTAAGCCCATGGTGCCTGATATACCGCTCACCGAGCCAGAAGTTCTGGCACGTAAAAAAGAGGTGTGTCTCAAAGTGGAGGACATTATAGCCAAAGATGCACCCATTGTGCTCGAGAACATCAAGACGCTTCAGGCAGAATGGAAAAAATTTGGCAGAATCAATAACAACGAAGAAGACAAAGAATACAACAATAGGTTCAGGGCGGCTTGCAATGAAATTTTTGAGCTACACTATTTGCTTGAGAGTTCACGCGCCAAACATGAAGGCTATGACGAAAAAACGCGCTTTGAGCAGCTTAAAATCAAAATTAAATTGCTTAAAGAAGATATCAAAACAGACGAAACCAATCTTCAAAACATGGTTCGTCTAAATCCTTCTTTAGCCGCGGCTGCAGCCCCTAAAACAGGCAATGAGGAAGCTGATAAAGAGCGTCTGGAATACATGAACACCCTTAATCGAATCAAAACCAAAAAACGCATTCTTAAACGTATGCAAAATAATTTGGTAAATAATCAATACTAAATCACTAGTATCTGATAAAATTTCTATTGTTTTCAGTTCTTATAAAGCCGCATACCGAAACAAGCTCTTTCGGTATGCGGCTTTATGGATAATTGGCTAGGCTTATTGACCAAAGACGTGGTTTGCTGTGTTTTTTTTAGAAACAAATGCAATAAAATGATAATATTTGGCAGATACATTTCTATTTGTCAAATTTGCTCACGAGTTACTAAACACTGTAAACCATGAAAATGATATTTTTTTATAGCTATCTACTTCTTGTTTTCTTATCTACAACATCTTTGTGGGCACAAGAACGTGCTGGTATGGCGGCCTACATCAAAGCGGAAACTTTAAGAGAGCAAGGGAATTATGCCAAGGCCATACTAGAATACGATGCAGCAATTGCAAAAGAACCTCAAAACTTACTTTATAAAACTACCAAGTGTCAGTGTTATTTGAATATGTTTGAGGTCAAACAGGCCATTGTCTGCTTTGAGGGAATTAGCCGCGAACATCCAAAAGACACTTCTGCCGTAGAAACTCTAGCCAATCTGCACGCCACCGCGCAGTCTCTGGATAATGCCATTCTTTACTTTGAGAAAGCCGCCGCCCTTAGCACCTCAGAAGACTACAAACTGTCTTGCTATCTGAACATTTTGAATATGCTCCACATACAAAACAAAATGCGAAAAGCGGGTAGATACATTCAGGAGGCACAGAAAAGTAACCCCAAACATTTCGATTTGCTTTTCATGGAAGCCGAGTATTCCAATATCATTGGGCAGTACGAAAAGGCTTTGGTAGCTATTGATAGTGTTATCAAACAGCTTCCTAAGGACAATGCCCACACAAGCGAGTTTTCTAAATTCTATTATCAGAGAACCATTTCTTTGTTCAATATGGGCAGATACGCTGAAATGAAAGAGGCAGCTAAACACGTCACTGACGCATCTCTGATAGGTTTGATAAAATTTTATACTTCAGAGTACCAGCAAAAAATGGGTGAGGCGTATTTCAAAAATTATTTATACGATAAAAGCCTTACAGCACTCACTTTGGCCATTCGAATAGATAGCTCTAACGCCAAAGCACGTATGTTGCGTGCAGATATCTACAAGATTCAGAGTGAATTAACCAAAACCAAACTGACAGAAGTGGAGAGAACTTGGAAAGAAGATCTTCCCAATGACAAGAAAAGTCCTCGCCTCGCCGAACTGGCCATGCTGCACTTCAATTCTGCAAACTATATCAAGAGCTTAGAACGCATACAGGAATATTTAACCTTGAATCCACTTCAGCACGACATGTATATTCTACAAGCCGCAGCTAATTTGCTCATTAAGAAACCAGAGTTGGTTATAGAGCAACTAGAGCCCCTCACCAAAGTGGATAAAGTTAGCAATGATGTTAAAAATAAGTCCTTTATGCTCATGGGCATGGCCCACTACGACACCAAAGACTACCGCAAAGCCTACGGATTTTTTAAGAAAGCGTCTTATGGTGACTATGCAGAAGTGGCTGGTTGGTATATGAAAGACATTCGCGAGCACCATGATTTAGATAAAGAGTTATAGATGCTGGTGCTCGAACGGAGGTCTTTTTGCAGAACAGGAAGCTGCTAATCGTTAATGTTTCTAAAAAAAGCAGCTTTGTGTTTTCAATGCCCGCGCAATCGCGTAAATTTGCAATTGATATACACTTCTTGCTCAATCTATGCGTATTGCGTTTTCAAAAAGTATTCTAAAAACAATAGCCTGCTGGTTATCTGGTTTTTTTGTATGGTTTGGCTTGCTCGCAGGCTGCGCTGGATTTAAGATTTCTTTGAACGGTGCGACCATTCCGCCTGAAGCTAAAAGCATTAGCGTAGCCATGTTTTTGGATGATGCTGGAACAGGACCTCCAAATTTAGCTATCACAACTACCGAGAAAATGAGGAGCTATTTTCAACGCAACACTCGACTAGATGTGATAGCGGGCAATGGCGACTTGCAATACGAAGGTTCTGTGACTGGTTATACGGTTACACCTGTTGCGCCTACTGGCGAAGATACTCAACAGGCTGGATTGCAGCGTCTAACGATTACTTTGCAAGTTCAGTATCTGAATACATTTGACGAAGAAGCGGGGTTTGATGAAAGCTTTTCTTTCTTTGCAGACTTCCCACCTGACAAAAACATCACCGATGTGGAAAGAGATCTCATAGAGGTGATTCTCAATCAGATTATGTTTGATGTTTTCAACCGCTCCTTGGCCAACTGGTAATCTGAAATTTCGCGCAATGCCACATTTGACTGTAGAAGACTGGGGACTAATACCCTACAAAGAGGCTTGGGATCGTCAAGAGCTGTATTTTTCGGAGCTTCTTAACCAAAAACTCAGCAACCGACGCGCTGGAATAGTAGAACCGCTTAATTCCTATTTATTTTTTTGTGAACACCCTCACGTTATCACAATGGGTAAAACTGGCAGCCTAGACCACTTGGTCAATGGCGAGAGTGTTTTGGCTCAAAAAAACATAGACTTTTTCAAGATAAACCGCGGCGGCGATGTTACCTATCATGGACCAGGACAAGTGGTAGGCTATCTTGTGTTTGATATCTCGTCACTTTATGAAGATTTACACCGCTTTATACGTGATATTGAAGGGTGTGTTATAAGGACTTTGGCTACTTACGGACTTAAAGGAGAAAGGTATTCGGGCTATACTGGTGTGTGGTTAGACAGCGCACTGCCCCAAGCACGTAAGATGTGCGCTATTGGCATACGCACTAGTCAGTGGATCAGTATGCACGGGTTCGCGCTGAACGTGAATACTGATCTCGATTATTTTCAAAATATTGTCCCTTGTGGCATTAAAGATAAAGCTGTGACTTCTCTGGCAAAAGAACTCAAACGAAACCTACCGCTTCAAGAGGTCAAGAATACACTCAGACAAGAGTTTGAAAAATTTTATGCTGAAAACCTGATAAAAAGCCCCTTATGAATGGCAGATGGGTAAAAATAGAATTACTGCATGGCTTTTAGAAACCAAGTGCCTGCGTATAAGCTGAGTTACTGAAAAGACCTTGGTAAGCGATGAAACCAAAAATAAAGCTCAGATAAATCCATAGAAAAGTAAATGCGATATGAACTAGAGTCTCAAAAGTTTTGCCATACCAGAGTTTTGAAGAGTAACCAAAAAATTGAATCAAAAGCCGTAAAAACCAAAATCCAAAAAAGCCTGCACAGATATATGCGCCCAAGGGTGTACTCACGAGTGCTTGCGCCTGAAACAGACATAGCAAGCCCATAAAGCACACGACCAAAGCAATAAAAAACGTATGCACGTACATAAGCTGACGATTGATAAGGCTTAGCTGAGCCAGTTCTTGCTCCCATTTAAAGTATCTTGGAAAAATGATGTGAACTAAGGCCAAGATATTTAGCAGATAACCAATTAGTTTAAGGTGTTGCTCCATGCTTTTTGAGATGATAAACTTGTAAAAAAGGGGTTATGCGATAGCTGTTTGACAGCTGTAGTCTGGCATTTTTAAAAGTTTCTAGCCAAGTTTTGGAGCTATGAAAGTGAAAAAAGCCCAGGTTATAAGCCAAAAAATTAGGGACATCTCGCAAGTGTTCCACCACCACCATTTCGCCTTCTTCTGTTAGCAAGCGGCTCAGTTCTGTAAAAAAAACAACTCTTTCATCACTCTTTCGCATTTCGTGGGCGGATAAAATCAAAAAAATGTGTGCTGTGCTTTGGCTAGGCCAGTCTATGCTTTGGGTCTTAATGGATAAGGTGTTGGGGTAAGGCGGATAAACCTTCCGCGCACGTTTGATAGAGAGTTCTGTGTGTAGCTGAGGGTCGTAAAAATCCAGAGCTTGGACTTGTGCCAATGGAAATTGCTTTTGTAGCAAAAAACTGGTTTCATCAAAGCCAGCATGAATATTTAACAGAAGGCCATTGGGCAAGGTTTTTATTTTGAGCCAATTGAACGTGTAGAGAGGTGAATAATCATACACATACCACGATACCGCCAAAGACAAGAGCATACTCAAAAAACCTAAGCCCCATGCACATCCCAAAAGTACCTGCCCTTTTGCAGGCAATAAAGCAGCCCAAGGAGAGCACAAAAAGAACCAGATAAAAGTAGAAAGTAAGGAAAAAAGAACATAAAAATGCCAATTAAACCGTACAACATTCCATGTGCCTTCAAAGGCACGTCGCTTTAGAGGCTTTTCCATAATTCTATGCGGCCTTTTTTCCAAAAATAAGGAACGTTTTCTATCACAAACGCATTGGCGAGTTGAGCGTTTGCAAACCCTCTTTGTTCTAAAAAACCCACTTCGTGGTTGATAACCTCTACAGCTCGAGGCCTCCAGTTTTGCCTAACGCCTTCTATGAGAATGACCTGCTTTTTTTGAGGCAAATAAGTGAAAGTAAAAGGCATAGGCCCTGCAAAGCGTCGTGCTTCTTTCCAAGAATCAAAAGGCGAGGCACTGGGCAAATTAGTGGCCTCTTCTGCCAGATTGACTTTGATTGAAAGTTTAGATTTCTGAGAACTTACCTCAAGATATGGCTCGTTGGCTTGTTGGGTGATGTCGGTGGTGGAGTAGTCGTAATGCGTAAAGGTATTGCCCATAAGCTGCATTTTAGGCTTATCCGTTTCGGATTTTAAAATGTACAAGCCGCGCAAATTGCGACCTGTCTGGCTTTGATACCTCACAAACACTCGGTAACCTATCAAAAAAAAGTCATTGCCCATAAAGGCTGGAAAACCTTTAGGACGTAGACCTTTAGTTTGTACCATAGCCACAGCCACGAATGCCCATTTGTCTTGAAATGTGTCCAAGGTCAGACAAGGAGGAATCAATGTTGCAAGTTGTTCTTGAGGCAGGGCATAAGTAAGCACAAGCGAACGCTCAAAAAAAGCTTCTACACCAAACAAGTGATTCTTGAGAAAATCAAACATAAAATCAGTCTAAGGGTTTGGTCATGCGATACTGGTCAAAGGCAGACGCATAACGCTCTATGATGTGCAACATGCGCGTTAGGTCGGGGTCTCTGTAAGCTGGAAATAGACTTTTTATCTGACCTATGGTAATGTCTATGCAATCTTCTGCTTGTTCGGTTTTGCCTTCGTAGTGCATTTTGGCCATTTGCTTGATGCTTTGTGCCATCAGCGCAATGCTATAGTTTTTACGGACTTCAGGATCCAAGAGCATGTTCAACTTTCTGCCCTCCTGAGGAGCATAATGTAGCAGCAGTTCACGCTTTTCAGTGATCTTTTTGCCACTTTGGGTAATGTCGTCGTAACTCCAAGTTACCGTAACAGGAATAGAAACAGGAGGATTGCTCAAGTTGTTGGCCAGGCTGTATTTGATTAAGAGCACCTGCGTCAGCCCCGCGTTCATATTATCTAGCTCAAAAGTTACTCTGTTTTGATCTATTCTGGGTTCATAGCCATAAATGTCTTGTATGCTCAAGTCGGTGCTGTTTTCAATGCTCAAACTCACGTTACGGGCTTTAGGCGAGAGCAACGCCTCTAGTTCTTGGACAAATACTTTTTTGACATCGGCACTGTCTGCCAAGAAGTGGACTTGTCCCTTGCCTTTTTTGGCCAAGTTGCGCAGCATCCCATGGTTTAAGTCTCTGCCCACACCAATTGTAGAGAGAATGATGCCTTTGTCCAAATACTGGGCGGCGTTCTGAAGAATTTTTTCAGGATCTGCCTCACCCTGATTCGCTATGCCGTCTGTGAGTAAAATAACGGCATTGGTATATTTAGGATCTAATTTTTTTTCTACCTGCTTAAGACCATCTAGCAAACCACTGTTAATGTTGGTGGCACCGTTGGCCGCTATGCTTTCTATAGCTATTCTGGCCGTGTTTTTATTACCTACTTTTTGAGAAGGAAAAATAACTTGAGAATCATTGTCAAAAACTGAAATAGAAAAAATATCATCAGGGCGAAGTCCTTCCAAAAAGCTTAACAGAGCTTCTCTAACCTTGTGAATCTTCCTAAAGTCATTCATAGAGCCACTTTTGTCCACTACCAAACCAATGTTGAGAGGCGGTATGACGGAATTGTCTGCGTTTTGAGGCAGGGTTGTAAAGCCTATTTGTAGAACAGCCTCGCTACTAAAAGAATTGATTTTGTCGCAGCCCCAGCGTAAATCCATGCGCGCAGCTTGACCTTTTTCGGGCATACTGAGCTGGTGTTTGTGATAGTTGAGATATTCTTCCACACGAATAGCATCGGGCGGTGGAATGATACCCAGCCCCGAAGCCTCTCGGCTCAGCCCCATAGATGCTGACGAGTAGCCGCCCTGCGCCCGCACATAAGCACAAAGGCTTAAAAGCGCAAAGCAAACAAACAGTGTTTTTTTAAGCATGAGATACAAGATTGAATGTTGTACAAATTCATAATTTAACACCAAAGGCTAAGCCACTAGTTAAAAAAAGCGCAACTGAAAAGAAATTCAACGTTGCGCTTTTTTTAACTAGTGGCTGAAAATATTCACTTAGTTGCCTTCAGGGAGCGTATTGAGCTTTTCAGCCAAGTTGATAAGTTTGTCAATGTTCATAGAACGCTTGATGGAACGAATAACTTCTGTTTTTTGATTGGTGAGTGAGTTAATTTGTTGTTGAACTTTGGCGTTGTCATTACTTAGATTTCTGTTTTTGGCTTCTTCCAAAATAGAAATGGTAGATTTGCTATTCTCATCTAGCAAAGAAATGTATCGGTTGTATAAAAATACAAACTCTTTGAACAAGTCTATCACATCAGTGGAGCGTTTGTCCATCTCTGAAAGATGTTTGTTGTTGCTAAGCAGGCTGGCATAGTCGCTTTTGCCGTTCACTTGGTGTTTTTTGTCAAGTCCTTTGAGATATGCTTTTATACTCTCACGGTTGTAGCCCACAAACACGTCTGTGAGGTAGTCGCGAGCAGGAACATCTTCAGAAACAGGCATTTTTACCTGCATTTGGCTAGCACGGGCATTGCGCACGACAATATCGCCAAGTTTGTTATAAAGACTGTTGGTTTCTATCTGAAACTCTTGCATGTTAGCACCATACGAGGCATTGACGGTGTTCATTCTTGCATAAAACATCGTGAATTGGTCTAGCTCCATTTTAAAGCTTTCCATTTGTTGCGGATTAATATCCTTACGATTGGCTGCTACGCCTGCCACGAAGCTGAGTACACTCGCGCCCATGCTCAGCACAGGATTTGCGGCGGTGAGCGTGCTCACCACAGGATTTTTGAGTAAAGTACCCACAAAATCTTTTATGCGAGGGTTATCTTTATTGTTGCCGTTTGTGACGTATTTTTGAAGAAGCTCATTGACTTTTTGATTGTAAGAAAAGCCCAAACTTTCGTCGGCAGGGTTGTTAAGAGCCGCGATGCTGTTTCGGTAGTTATCAGACTGGCTCAGGGTGTAGAGCGTGTTTAAACGCTCGTAAATCAATTCGTTAAGTTCTGTAGAAATGATGAGGTTGTTGTAAATGAGAGCGTAACGTTTCTTGTCGTCAAGCTCCATTTTGACCTGAACATTTTTTATAAGCACCTCCTGACCAGTAAGTACTTCTTTTTGAGTACGCATTTGGTCATTCAGTTCCGCTATTCGGAGGCTATCTTCGCGGTGTTGCTTTATAAGTCGCGCCACCTCAGATTGGTTTTTCTTGAGGTCTGCCACCATTTTATAAAGCTCACGAATGGCACTAGAATCACCTGAGTTAAGATTTTGTGCTGAAGCAAGCGAAATACCCAGCCCCAAGAACAACACAAAAAGCACAATTTTTTTAGTCATTTTTTTAAATTCATTTTTTGCGGTCTTGACCGCAGCATAAACAAAACAATCCTTTTGAAAAATCACAAAACAAAAGCAAATGTAATGATGATTTTTGAGATAACACAAGTTTGCTGCTCAAAATTGTATGAGCTAGTAATTTAATGCATAAAAAAATGTTTTAATGGTTAGTAAGAGCACTCCTAGATATTTGTGTGGAATTGGTGCTAAGTTTCTCTGACTTTTTTTCGCATTTGAATTTCAACAGATCATTCGTTGTTGTGTGTCCAAATGATTTGCTCTGGAAGGGTTCATTGTTGAGCTAGCAGAAAAAAAATGTGTAAAAAAAGGTGTCATATTTTTTGGTTAGTCATTTTTTGTTATTTTTGCAATAGAATTGCGGAAAAGCAAAACGTATTTTAAAGCAGTCAAACAAAACAGGCCAGTTGCCAAACAGAACGCATATTGCAAAATTTAGTTGGTAGAGTTTTTTTATAGAATAAAGTATTTGTAACCTTGCTCATAAATGCCGTTGGGCTGCACAATAGTCTTATTTTTAATAAAAACTCTTAGAATTGCATGTTGTATGCTTGATTAATTGGGTTTGTTTCTAAAGTCGTTAAGTGTATTTTTTAGCATTTGAATTTACTAACACAGTTTTAACTTGTTTTATCTGCCTCATTGCACTGCCAACGAAGCAAGATTCTGTTCTGAATATCTATGAGCACTGTATCAATCAACGAGTCGGAGAGTTTGCTAAAAAGCAAATTGAAAGAAGTTTTTGGTTATAACCAATTTAGGGGAAATCAAGAACAAGTCATCAAGTCGGTTTTGGCTGATCGCAATGTGTTTGTGATTATGCCCACTGGCGCGGGCAAGTCACTTTGTTACCAGCTTCCTGCTGTTATTAAAGAAGGCACAGCCATTGTCATTTCTCCACTCATTGCTTTAATGAAAAACCAAGTGGACTCTTTGAATATGCTTGGCATCAATGCTCAGTTTTTAAATTCTACACTTTCTAAAACAGACATTGCACGTGTCAAAAGAGATACCATAGACGGCAAAATTAAATTGCTCTATGTGGCACCAGAGTCTCTTACCAAAGACGAAAACATAGCATTTCTGAAAGATGCAAAAATTTCTTTTTTTGCCATAGACGAAGCACATTGTATATCTGAGTGGGGGCATGACTTTAGGCCAGAATACCGCCGAATCCGCTCTATAATTGATAGAATAGGAAACTTACCTATTATTGCCCTTACGGCTACAGCCACACCCAAGGTTCAACTCGATATTCAAAAGAATCTTTATTTGGAAGAGTCTCAGCTCTTTATTTCTTCTTTTAACCGCAAAAACTTATTTTATGAAGTGCGGCAGAAGTCTAAAACCAAGGATGGGGAGGGCAGCAAGCTTTCAACACGCGATAACAAGCAGAAAGGCAAGAGCAAAGATGTAGATAAACAACTGATTGAGTTTATCAAACAGCATAAAGGTAAGTCAGGGATTGTGTATTGCTTGAGCCGCAAAAAAGTAGAAGAGATAGCCGATTACCTGAACGTAAACGATATCAAGGCATTGCCCTACCATGCTGGCCTGGACGCACAAGTACGTGTCAATAACCAAGATGCTTTTTTGAATGAAGACGCAGAGGTCATTGTGGCTACTATTGCCTTTGGTATGGGCATAGATAAACCTGATGTGCGCTTTGTGATTCACTATGACGCGCCAAAGTCGATAGAAGGTTATTATCAGGAGACAGGACGCGCTGGGCGAGATGGTCTAGAAGGACATTGCCTAATGTTTTATACTTACGCTGACATCACCAAGCTTGAGAAGTTTAATAAGGACAAGCCTGTGACGGAGCGGGACAATGCCAAACACTTGTTGCAAGAAATGGCGGCCTACTCTGAATCTTCAGTTTGTAGAAGACTTCAGCTTTTGCACTATTTTGGTGAGCCTTTTGATGCTCAAGACTGCGGAAATATGTGCGATAATTGCCGCCGCTCCACAGCGAAATTTGAGGGCAAAAAATTCATTGAGTTGGTACTGACGGCTTTTGAAGAAACCGAAGAAAGGTTTGAAACTACACACATTATCAATGTTTTGCGAGGTGTAGAAAGTGATTTTGTGCGCAGCTATGAGCACACCAATTTGGAGGCGTTTGGCAAAGGTGAACAGCAAACAGAAGTGTTTTGGAACTCTGTTATTCGTCAAGCCATGCTGAAAGGCTTTTTGGAAAAGGACATAGACAAAACCGATGTCCTCAAAATTACAGAGCTTGGCTTTAAGTTTTTGGATAGTCCTACATCTGTGGAGTTACAAGAAGACCGCGACTATGAGACCGAAAACAACGAAGCAAAAGAAGAAGTTCTCAACAGCCGTTCTTATGACGAAGTACTTTTTGATTTACTCAAGAAGCTTCGCAAAACGATTGCTAAACAAAAATCTCTGCCTCCGTTTGTTATTTTTCAAGATCCTTCTTTGGAAGAAATGGCCACCACTTACCCTACCACAGAGTCTGAACTGGCTCAAGTGAATGGTGTGGGCATGGGCAAAATCAAAAAATTTGGTAAGCCGTTTCTTGAAAAAATCAAAGCATACGTTAAAGAAAATGACATTACGACAGCCTCCAATGTGGTCGTTAAGCAAAATGCCAACAAGTCGAAAGTGAAAATTTTTATTATTCAGCAAATTGACCTTAGAGTAGACTTGGAAGAAATAGCCAATGCCAAAAACCTAACGATGGAGGAGTTGATTTCTGAAATAGAACATATTTCTGACTCTGGAACCAAACTTAATTTGGACTACTATATTGACCGTATAATGGATTCAGAGCGTCAGGAAGAACTCTACAATTATTTTATGGAGGCCGAAACTGACGATATAGAAGAGGCTTTAGTAGAGTTTGAGAACGAATACACCGAAGAAGACATTCGCTTGATTAGGATTAAGTTCATGTCAGAATATGCTATGTAGATTCTAATAAGGCGGCTTATGCAAGAAATTTGGGCTTTGCTCCTTGAGTTTTTAAGCTCAGATAATCTCAACACACAAGTTGTGGCGGCGGGGTGCGTCATATTAGGAGCCTGTTCGGCATTAGTAGGCTGTTTTGTCGTGCTGAGGGGGCAGTCCTTGGCTGGTGATGTGGTTTCCCACGCGGTTTTGCCAGGGGTATGCTTAGCATTTTTGATAAGTGGCCAAAAAAGTATTTGGCTGCTTAGTATTTCTGCTTGTTTTACGGGCTGGCTGGCTTTGTGGTTGTCTGACTTTATTACGCGCCAGACCCGTATCAAGGCTGATACTGCTACGGCTTTTACTTTGTCTTGGTTTTTTGGTATTGGTCTAGTATTGCTCAGTTTGATTCAAAAAAGTGGCAATGCCGCGCAAACAGGCTTAGACCATTTTCTGTTTGGCAAAGCTGCTGCCATGTTGCGAGAAGATATCTACTTTATTTGCATGGTGTCTTTTATAACGCTTACTTTAGTTGTATTTTTCTATCCTGCACTCAAGCTTTACATCTTTGATGGTAATTTTAGTAAGGTGAGTGGCTTGCCTATCAAATGGTTAGAATGGTTGATTTCCACCCTCACCGTTATGGCGGTAGTGGTGGGGGTTCAGTGTGTAGGGGTGGTGTTGATGGCGGCTTTGTTGGTAACACCCGCTATTGCTACGCGATTTTGGGTTAAAAGTTTGAGTGCCATGCTTGTTTTGGCAGCTTTTATCGGAAGCTTCTCTGGTTTTGTGGGTGCTTTTGTGTCTTATACTGACAGCGGAATTCCTACAGGCCCTTGTATTGTGTTGGTAGCCACAGCAATAGCTTTGTTTTCTTTTTTTGTTGCGCCACAGAAGGGTCGTTTGTTTATGTTTTTAAAGCAGCGACATTACCATCTTAAAATTACAGAAGAAAATATCCTCAAGTTGTTTTTTATGCACCACGAGCATAGTCAGAACTTTGATCAGGCTCTTTCCTTACAAAGTATCAAGAATAAAAGGCAGTTCAATAATGCGACTTTTTATATTGCTTGGCTGTCTCTTTTGCTCAAACGCTATCTACAGAGCCATCAAAACGGTTTTAGGTTGTCGCCTGCGGGAATGCAGAAAGCCAAAAGACTGGTCAAGCTGCATCGTCTCTGGGAGGTTTATCTCATTCGCCATGCTCAAATGTTACCCACACAAGTTCATTACTTTGCCGAAACAATAGAACATATCATCTCGCCTGAGCTAGAAAAGGTTTTGGAAAAAGAGCTAGATTACCCCAAAACCGACCCACATAATAAAAATATTCCTTACTAGTACTTTGCAAAATATCGAATCAAGTTGGATTTGGTAGTAAGACCAAACATCCTCTTTAGAAAAGCCAAGTCTGTTTTTGATACGCTATCCAGCAAAGATGTATTTAGCCACCAAATCAGGAAAAGCATCTGGTGTACAGGACATGACTGTTATGCCCATTTCTTGCAGCTGCCAAGCCATGTTTTGGTTGTAGCTAGGCGTTCCTTGATCCGATAAACTTAGTAAAACAACGATTTTAATACCACTGGCTATAATTTCTCTAAAGTTTTGTAGCATCAGCCGTTCGTTACCACCCTCAAAAAGATCTGTTACCATGAAAATAGTGGTATCTTGTGGCCTTCGTACAAGTTGCCTTGTATAGGTAAGAGCTTTGGTGATGTCTGTACCACCGCCTAGTTGCGTACCAAAAAGAGTGTCCACTGGATCATGTAAATGTTCACTTAAATCGACAACTTCTGTATCAAAGACCACTAACTGCGTGCGTAGAGCGGGAAGACTAGCCATAATACAGGCCAAGATACCCGAGTATACTACCGATGCAGCCATAGAACCACTCTGATCCACACAAATGATGAGGTCTTTAATGGCTCTTCCTTTTCGTCCTTTGCCTTCAAGATGTTCAGGAATGATGGTTTTTAGGCTTGGTTGATAATGTTTAAGGTTTTTTTTGAGTGTTCTGAGCCAGTCCATTTCATTGAGCTTGGGTCTGGCATTGCGCACAGCACGGTTCAGAGCACCCCGCAGAGACTGCTCAGCCAAGGGACGAAGTTTGCGCGTGAGTTCCTGCGCAAGCCGCCGAACAATTTCACGGGCACTTTGTTTGGCTTTTTGCGGGACAGCTCCCTTAAGCGACAGCAAAGCTACGGCCAGATGGATGTCTGGTACAACCGTCTTCATCAGCTCTTCTTCTTGGAGAATTTGTTCGAGCTTAAGTTTTTGTAGCGCATCCTTTTGCAACATACTGACCACGGTTTGGGGAAAATACTTGCGAATATCACCAAGCCATGAGCCAACTTGTGGTTTACTAGCACCAAGACCTGCTTTTTGAGACTTATCTCCATAGATAAAGTCCAAGGTCTGGTCTAAAACAAGATCTTCTTCGTTAAGTAATTCTTTTTTATCGTTTTCGTCTCGTCCTAGTATCAAACGCCAACGTCTGCTTTCAGGTTTTTGAAAATCTTTCATAAGCAAGAAATAGGCTTCGGCTTGTTCATTTTAGCCTTTCTATGAGGGTGTAGAGTGTTTTTTGAGTTTCAAGATCTGTAAAATACTCATAGAGCAGCGTGTGTTTTTCATAGTTGGCAGCTAAGGCCACTTGGAGCTGAACAATGCCTTCCTGATAGTTGCCGCCCTTAAAGCAGTAAGCTACAAGTCTATACAATAATTCTGGAGATTCGCCCACCTCGTCTATACCTCTTTCTATGATAGAAATAGCTTCTTCCCAAAGTTCTTGATCTTGAAATAATTCCGACCATTCCAGCCAAAGCTCGGGGCGGTCGGCAGCTATCAAACAGGCCTGTTCGTAGGCTTCATTGGCTGAGTGAAAATTACCCATAGAGCCTTCAGCTTTGGCTAGCGCAATCCAAAAAATGGGATTGTTTGAAGTAATTTTGATAGCTTTATTGAAAAAATACAAGGATTCTGAAAAACGCTCTTGCTGCAAGAGGCAGGAGCCAAGGCCAAACCAAGCATAATCCCAGTGCTTATCTTGTTCCAAAGCTTTTTGATACTGTTTACTGGCTTCTGTATAATTACCAAGCTCTTCATAACAAGCCCCGATATGACAGCAGATATCTGCTGTGGGAACTTCTTGCATAGCTAAAACAGTTTGATAACATTCTAGAGCCTTCTCATGCTTTGACTGGTTCATGAAGGCATGCCCCAAGAACTCGTAGGCTTCTTCAAAGTCTGGCTTAAGGTAAGTAGCATATTCAAAAGCTTCAACAGTAGCTTCTTTATCAGATAAATGGTCCAAAACAAGACCTAAGCAAAACCATAAATCAGGGTCATGTGTGTCTTGATCAATGAGCTTGTTGTAAGAAGCTTTGAGCTTTTGAGCGTACTTTTCTTCTTTAACAAGTTCCAAAAGCGACCGCAAAACACTGGCATCTCTGGGATCTTCATGAATGGCCTTCTCCCAATAAAAAATGGCTTTTTTGCGGTTGTCTTGAATATCATGAGCTAAACCTAAACATTTGTAAATGTAGGCTTTGTCTTCTACGCGATCTTCAATATCTTTAAGTAGGTCTACTGCTTCGGCAAAATTGCCTACAAGCAACAAATATCGGATTTTAGTTTGCAATACAGCAGGCGAATTTGGCTGAAGCTCTAGGGCTTTTTCTATGGCTTTAGGGGCTTTTTCAGACTCGCCATTAAACGTAAGAGCATCGGCGTAGCAGTGCCACAACGCAGACGAATAGGTGTGTATAGAAAGTCCTAGTTCACAAACTTCTACCATTTGCTTAAACTGTTCTTCAGCACCATAGTAGTGAGCTACTAGTTCGAAAACTTCCTCGTCTAAGTAAGACCTTTGACCTTCTTTAAAGCTTTTTATGAGCATCAAGTAGTCTTCTATTTCCTCATCGCTGTGGCTGTTTTTCATGTCATGAGTCAGTGTTTTAGGGCTTTGGGCAAATTCAAGTATTTGGGGGTTTATGCTAAACGCTTGATTGTCCAGATAATAAGAGCTGCCAAAAACATCAAAATAGAAAGCTTGTTAATGCCGTGCATGACCTTGACATTGAAATTGATTTCGGGACGCTTCTTAAAGAAATAAGTAAATACTTCGCCCACAGCTAAATAGTTGCGTTTTTGAGGTGTTTTATTCTGAGTTATTGGCTCAGAGGGTGGTGTCTGTGTCATACATTTGAAAGTTGTGAGTATAAAAACCAAAACAAGAACCTAATAGTGCAATTGAATGTTTTATAGAAGTGTGTTTTTATTGAAAACTTCGTGATAAACAAAAAGCTTTTTGCAATAAGCAAAAAATATCTGTTATGTGCCGTTTTCTTGTACTTTGGATACAAATATAAACTAGATAAGCACAATAAAAAAATGCTCAGAGTAACTTTTGGGGTTTATCAAATGCAAAAAAAAATGACCATAGCTTCTGCTACCTCATTTTCCGCCCACAAAAATCTATTCAAGTTCTTAACTTAATGAAATGAAGCGTGATTATTTTAGACCGCTTATTGAGATGCAGAAATTAAAGAAATATTTTTTGGCAGTCTTAATAAAAATATTTTTATTTGCCGTTAAGAGTTGTACTTTTGTTTTTGATGTGCGACTAACAAAAAATAAAAGATTAGAAATGAGCAACATTGATCGTTCCTCCGTAGAGTTTCCGCCCGAAGTCCTGCGTGAAGCGCAGGAAATTATAAGTCGCTATCCAGAAGGCCGTCAAAAATCGGCTATTTTACCCATACTACATTTGGCTCAAAACGAATGGAACTGGCTCAGCCCAGACGTTATGGATTATGTAGCAGATATGCTCAAAATACAGTCCATAGAAGTGTATGAAGTAGCCACTTTTTATACCATGTTTAACTTACAGCCTGTGGGAAAATATGTATTGGAAGTGTGTAGAACGGGGCCTTGTATGGTTTGTGGTGCGGACGAGATCATAGAAGCTTTAGAGCAAAAAACTGGCGCGAAACTTGGTGGTAACTCTCCTGATATGCGTTTTACACTCAAAACCGTAGAATGTTTGGCTGCTTGCGGCGGTGCGCCGTGCATGCAGGTACGTTTGAAACGAGAGGGTGGCATTCATAAGTATTATGAAAATCTTACCAACGAGGTTTTAGATGATTTGATTGCCAATGAGTGGAATTGATGATTTAAACTTCTGCTGTTTTTTTGTATTAAAAATTTGTATATAAAATAGTTATAATCAATTTTTAGAGTTTCAAACTCCATATTTTACTCATGGCGAACATCATGCAAATATTTACAGCGGAAGGACTTATTGCCCTTTTAACGCTTACGCTGTTGGAAATAGTACTTGGTATTGATAACGTGATATTTATCAGTATTATCTCTGATAAACTCAAGCAAGAGTCAGAAAAAGCAAAAGCACGGAACTTAGGGATTATGTTAGCTTTGGCTGCTCGTATTGGACTTTTGTTTGGCATTTCTTGGATTGTGAGCCTTAAGGAGCCTCTCATCACTGTTCTGGAGCAGAGCTTTAGTGGTAGGGATATCATTCTACTTTTGGGTGGCTTGTTCTTAATGGGTAAGAGTACTTCAGAAATACACGCAAAAATGGAGATGGAAGAAGAAGGGTACAATACGAGCAAGAAACAGCCTTCTCTGATGTCTGCTATCATTCAAATTGTGTTTATAGATATTGTCTTTTCGTTTGATTCTATTCTTACGGCTGTGGGACTTGTCAAGGAAATTAGCATTATGATAACCGCAGTTATCATTTCTATGGCGGTCATGTTTATTTTTGCAAAAAATATCAGTGATTTTATCAACGAGCATCCTACATTCAAAATGTTGGCTCTGTCATTCCTGATTATGATAGGCTTCCTATTGGTGGCTGAATCTTTGGGCGTGCACGTGCCTAAGGCATATATCTATTTTGCTATGGGCTTTGCTTTTATCGTAGAAGTTCTCAACATGCGTATGCGTAAAAAGGCAAAATTAAAAGCTAAACAGGAAGCTCATCGCTAAGTTATATGTCTACCCTTCTTGAAGCTGAAGCACTTAGCGTTGGCTACAAAGTTCAAGAGCCTATACTCTCACAAATTAATTTTCGCTTAAAGGTCGGCAGTTTTGTCGGCCTTTTTGGTGCTAATGGCACAGGCAAATCTACTCTCCTCCGAACTCTGGGAGGCTTCTTGCCTGTGCTGAGTGGCAAACTTCAGCTGGAACAAAAAAAACTCAAAGATTATTCTAATCAAGAAAAAGCTAGAAAAATTGCTTTAGTCTTTACAGAGAGAATACAACCTCCTTATCTAACAGTTTATGAGGCCATTAAGATGGGGCGTATGCCCTATACTAGCTGGACGCATTCTTTGAGTTTAGCAGATGAGAAAGCGATACAAAAAGCCATTGAACGTTGTAACGTAGCTCATTTGACGCATAAAGAGCTTGCCAATTTGAGTGATGGTGAATACCAAAAAGTAATGATAGCGCGCGCGCTCGCGCAGGACTGCCCACTCATGCTGTTAGACGAACCCACCGCGTTTTTAGACATTCAGCATAAAAAGAATGTGTTTAAGCTGTTAGCCAATATTGTCAAAGAAACTCCCACTGCTGTGGTACTGAGCACACATGATTTGACGTTTTGTATGAACTACTGCAACCAAGCATGGCTGATAGACGCTCAAAAAAAATTTATAACTTATGAAAGTGTTCACTCAGAGCTAATTGATGAGCTGCTTCAGCAGATTTGTCCAGATTAGAGCAACATGTTTTTCATAAAGCGTTATGCAGCAAATAACTTGTTTAACTATTTCACGTTACAGATATCAAAAAGTTGTATGAAAAAGTATATTGCTGTGTGTATTTTGCTGTGCTTGGGAAGCATAGCCCCACAACTCAAAGCCCAAAAATGTGAACAGACGATTACCTACATGAAAGCTTCTGATAGTAGCCAAGCCGTGCTCATCAATCAGATAGATATGTGCTATGACGCAAAAGATCAGCTGATAGAGAGACGCGAGTTTGGCGATGGACGCGTACTTTTTCATCAAAAGTATACCTACAACAAAAAGGGACAACTTGTTAAAGAAGCCTATGCACATGGTTATGAGTCCAACGACGGTGGCGAAGGCGTGTCTACTTACAAATACAAAGGTGATACTTGGATTCAGAAATTTAAAGGTGGGAATTTCTCTTCTATAACTCAAACCACCCAAAAGACCAATGCCAAAGGATTGATTACATTTGTTGAAGTCATACAAAGTGCTGAAAGTGAGTTACTACCCGAGTATAACTACGACGAGCGAAAAAGTACCACTAAATATGAATACAATAACATGGACTCCCTTACGAAAGAAGAAATGGTGGAAGCTGAATACAGCATGTTGCGTCTGATTAAGTATAATGAAAAAGACTTGCGTCAAGAGGAGGAGTATATCAACAAAGATTATAAAGGTGAGCTAATCACGCATCAACTAAGCACTTACGCTTATAACGAACAAGGTTTGCTGATTGCTAAAAGCGTCAAGAATATGATTTCACAAGTTGCCATAGAAGATAACACTTACAGTTACAAGGATACGCTACTCCTAACCGCCGCAAAAAAGCTTTATGAGCTAGACGGTACGCTTTATTCCACTGAAACCACCAACTACGAGTACAATACAGATTCACAGCTATTGAGCAAGCACCTAATTCTTCTCAACGTTGGTACCAAGAGCGTATACGAAGCCCAAACAATTTATAAAAACGGGCGACTTGCTTATGAAAGCAGTACTACAAAATACGAAGATAGCATATCCAGCAAAAGTACTTACGAATTTGACGAGCTTACTCAAAACCTTATCAAAGAGACTTATCAGTCTCCAGACTACAGCAGTAGCACTGTGTATAGCTACGAACACAGGACATTCAAACGAATGCCACCAATTGAAGAGAAATAAAGCATCTTGGATGTTATTTACGACAAAAATTACGGGAAGAGCCATCTTCCCGTCTTTTTGTACAAAACAAGAAAATTACTCTGTAAAAAAGCGTTAGAAAATTTGAATATCAGAAAAAATAAAGTACTTTTGCGCTCCGTTTGAGAGAGGACTTGAACGGTTTTTATTAACGTAATCAAAAAAATGGACAGTCTGAGCTACAAAACCCAATTCGTTACGAAAGCTTCTATCAAGAAGTCGTGGCTGTTGGTAAATGCAGATTCCATGGTACTTGGCCGTATGGCTAGTCAAGTGGCGCGTTTGCTTATGGGCAAACACAAAACTTCTTATACGCCAAACATGGATTGCGGCGACAATGTGATTATCATCAATGCAGGTAAGGTACGTCTTACTGGCAAAAAAATGACTGATAAGCAGATTATTCGCCACACTGGCTACCCTGGTGGTCAGAGAATAGAATCTCCTAAGGAGATCCTTGCTGGTAAACGTCCCGAGAAATTGGTAGAGCTTGCGGTTCGCCGTATGTTGCCCAAAAATCGTCTGGGTCGTCAAATGTATTCTAACCTTCATGTGTTTGTGGCAGATACGCACAACCATGAGGCACAACAACCCAAAGAAATCAAGTTAGTTTAAATGGAAAGAATCCAAACCATCGGTAGAAGAAAGACCGCTGTGGCTCGCATATACATGCAGCCGGGTAGCGGCAAAATCACAGTGAACAAAAGAACGTTTGAGAACTACTTTTGCACTGATGTTCTGAGGTTGATAGTTATGCAACCTTTCGCCCTCGCCAAAAAAGAGGCCGCTTTTGACCTGACCGTGAATGTTGGTGGTGGTGGTGTAAAAGGGCAAGCCGAAGCACTCAGACTCGGCATAGCTCGTGCGCTAATTACTGTTGATCCCGAACTCCGCAGCACACTCAAAGCCGAAGGCTTACTCACCCGCGACCCACGTATGGTGGAACGCAAGAAGTATGGCCGTCGTAAGGCGCGTAGAAGATTCCAGTTCAGTAAACGCTAATCCTCACATCACACTTATCAAACCCCCTTCAAGGTCTCGAATTTTATGGTTGAAATCGGATATAAAGAACTCTTGGATGCAGGTGTCCACTTTGGTCACCTCAAGCGCAAATGGAATCCTAAAATGGCACCGTACATTTTTATGGAGCGCAATGGCATCCACATCATTGACTTGAACAAAACGCTGGCATGCCTTCAGGTTGCTGCCAACGCGCTTCAAGACATTAGCCGCAAAGGCAAAAAGGTTATGTTTGTAGCCACTAAAAAGCAAGCTAAGGACATCATCGCACAAGAAGCTCAAAAGCTCAAAATGCCTTATGTTACTGAGCGTTGGTTGGGTGGTATGCTCACTAACTTCGCCACTATTCGCCGCTCTATCAAAAAATTATCTTCTATAGATAGAATGATGCGCAGCGAAACCTTCAACAACCTCGCTAAACGTGAGCGTTCTATGGTGGCGCGTGAAAAAGAAAAACTTGAGAAAATATTGGGTGGCATTGCAGATCAAGCCCGCCTCCCATCTGCTCTTTTTGTGGTAGATGTGAAGCGCGAGCACATAGCTATCCAAGAGGCACGCCGTCTCAATATTCCTGTTTTTGGCATTGTTGATACCAACTCTGATCCTACCATTGTTGATTTCCCTATCCCTGCCAACGACGACGCATTCAAGTCTATCGAAATCATTACTTCCTTTATCTCTAAGTGCATAGAAGTGGGAGCTTCTGAACGCAAAAAAGACCGTGATGACGCTAAGCGTTCAGAAGACGAGTCTGCTAAGCGCGCTGTAGATGAAAACGAAGATTCTGACGACGAATAATCTTTCTGTTTGTCTCACTCATTTTCTCATAGAAAAAATGTCTAAAATCAGCAAAGAAGTTAAGGCAGATATAGAAAAACGTCTTAACTCGTTTAAAACACAACAATCGGACTTCTTTAAACTCAAAAAGAGTGAAAGAGCTGGCAAAGAGGAAGCCCTCAAAACCGCTCGCGAGAGCATGAATCGCCTCAAAACTATGGCTCACAAGGCCAATAAAGGCGTAGCTTTAGCACAAGAAGACCTAGACTGGCTCAAAGGCTAGTTTTTAAACAACAGAGCCTAAAAAAGAGGACAACTTATTACGTTCTCTTTTTTGGGTTCTCTTAGTTTCTTTTAAAATATTTTTTTAAATAGTTCTCTCAAAAAACATTCAAAAAAATTATGTCGGCTGTTGTTATTTCTGCTCAAGACGTAAATAGACTGCGCCAGCTCACAGGTGCAGGCATGATGGACTGCAAAAAAGCCCTTTCTGAAGCCAATGGCGACTTTGAGGCAGCGGTTGATATATTGCGCAAAAGAGGACAAAAAGTGTCTTCCAAACGTGCAGATCGCGAAACAACCGAGGGTGTTGTGTTTGTAGATACTTACGCCAACGACTCTAAGGGTGTCATTTTTGCGCTTGGCTGTGAAACAGACTTTGTGGCACGTAACGAAGAGTTTGTGGCCATAGGCAAAGCTCTATTGGCTGCCGCTGTGGCTAATAATGCGACTTCTTCTGAAGCTCTTCTGACTCTCCAACACCAAGGCCGTTCGTTTGCAGAAAACATTACGGACTTGATTGGCAAAATTGGTGAGAAAATAGAAGTTGTAAATTTCTCTTTTGTAGAAGGCGAAAAATTGGCCTACTACGTACACTCAAACCTCAAAGTAGGTGTTTTGGTGTCTTTGGCTAACGTAGGCAGCGCAGACTATAATGCGGCTGGTAAAGACGTGGGTATGCAAATTGCTGCCATGAATCCTGTAGCTGTAGATAAAGACGACGTGGACGCAACCATACTCGAGCGCGAGCTAGAAATTGGCAAAGCTAAAGCGCGTGAAGAAGGCAAGCCTGAAAACATTGTGGATAAAATTGCACAAGGTTTCGTTCAGAAGTTTTACAAAGATAGCACACTTTTGAACCAACAGTTCGTAAAAGATGCTAAATTGTCGGTTCGTGAATATCTTAACAGCCTCAATAAAGGCATGACCGTGACGGTTTTCAAGAGAGTTTCGCTAGTAGCCGAATAAAAATTAAACAATAGCTCCCTGAAGTTCTGGTTTCATAAGAAGCAAGAATTGCTAGGGTTAAAATTCTTTGTTTTTGTTTAATCGTTTTCATAGTTTTGAATGAAAAATCCTGCTAAATGTTTTGGTGGGATTTTTATTTTACTAAGAGCAAGTTCTTTGTTTGTTCAATGGCATTTGGCTATTTGATTTTTCGGGCAGGCATACCCACATAAAGCCCTGGCTGGTTGATGTTTGTTGTGACCACTGCTCCCGCGCCTATGCGTGTGTCTGAGATTATCGTCAGGTTGTCTATCAAAGTGCTATTTGTACCTACAAAACAACGCTCGCCTAGTTGTATGAAGCCTGCTAGAGCGGCGGCTGGTGCTATAAATGAGCATGGGCCAATGGTCGTATCGTGCGCAACGCATACGCCTGTATTGAGCAGCACTCCATCACCCAAAGTAACGCCTGCGTCCACAACACAACGTGGCAGTACAAAAATCCCTACACCCAAATGGGCACTACTATCGATATAGGCTGTGGGATGAATAATGTTAGCCAAAGGTATTTTTTCTTGTATAAAATTATTGATTAGGTCTTGTTTAAAGACCAAATGTTTGTAGCCCACACCCACAGCAATTTGCTCAAATAAACCAGCATGAAAGTCTTTTATGACAGCATCTAGTCCACCCAAAACAGGGATGTTCTTGACTCTGTCATTCTTTGGCTTGAAGTCATCATAAAAGGCCACCACATCCATATTGGCCGCTAATGCGTGGTGTGCCATAAGCTGTCCTAAATCGCCGCTGCCTACAATGGCTAGTTTTTTCATGCGTTATCGGATATATTTGTTTTGTTTTTAATAGAATACAAGGGCCTGTTTTTAACCTCTTTATAGATTTTGCCTACGTAGATACCTATGACACCCATAAAAATAAGTTGTGTGCCTAGACCCAAGATAAACAAGACCATGATAGAGGCCCAACCAATTTGAAAATCTACCAAAAAGAGTTTAGAAAACGTGATGCCGAAAGCCGCCAAAAAGCCAGCCAGTACCAAATAAAGCCCCAGACGTGTAATGATTTTGAGGGGTAAGTCCGAAAAGTCCAAAATAGCGTCAAAAGCCAAATTGAGTTTGCGTTTAAAATTAAACTTACTCACACCCGCAAAACGTGGACGCTGCTCTATAAGCAGTTCTGTTCTGTTCATGCTGATGTGCATAAAAATTCCCTCTATGAAGCGACTTGCTTCACCGTATTTCAAAAAATGATTGGCAAAGTTACGATTGAAAATGCGCATCACTGCAATGCCACGCGGCAAATGTAAGCCTGTAAACTTCTCTAATATCCACCAAAAAATACCCGAAAACAGTCTGTTCTTGAGTGTATCTTTTTTCTCTTTTCTTACACCAAAGACCAAATCATAACCTTCTTCTATTTTTTGAATAAAGCGAGGAATCTCTTCTGGTGGGTCTTGAAGATCTGGATCCATCATTAATAGATAGTCACCTTTAGCGTGGGCTATACCCGCTGTAAGCGCAGCTTGCTTGCCATGGTTATACGAAAACTCCAAAAGTTTCAGCCTTTGGTTGTCGGCAGCCGCTTTTTTAATCATCTGAGCGGTTTTGTCTTTACTGCCATCGTCTACAAACACAATTTCATAGTGGATTTGGTGCTGTTTTAAAACAGCTGTAGTTTCAAGAAGATACTGCTCTATGCAGTCCTCTTCAAAATATACGGGCACAATCAGAGATAAAAGCTTTGTAGGATTCATGGGCAAACTTCTTATATAAAGCTTTTTATTTGAGACAAATCGTTGATTTTATGGCCTTTGTAATACGGATAGGCATCTTCTCTGTCCAGCAGTACGGCCTTAATTCCCAACTTTAAAGCTGGTAGAATATCTAGTTTAAGAGAGTCGCCCACATATAACACTTGCTCGGGGGCATATCCTAGATTTGCTAGAGCACGTTCATAAAATCTAATATCAGGTTTTTTGAGCTGTGCAATCTCAGACGTAAAAATACGTTCAAAATTGATATCAAAATAAGTTTTGAGCTTTTCGGGTAGGCTCTTATCCCAATTGGAAATAATCCCAAGGGGATGTTTCAAACTAGCCAGAATAGATGTGTCTTCAAAAGGTTTCCAGCCTAAGTAGGTGCAAGCATTAAAAATATCATCAAGTAGGGCAGGTGTTGGCAATACGCCAAGAGACAATAAAAAGTCTGTATTGAAAGCCAAATAAAACTCTTTTGATGTTTTGTCTGGAAACACAAAGACCTCACTAACCAACTTGTGCACTTTTTTTAGATGACTCAGCGGCATGTGATAATGGTATTTCTCTAACACGCTGTTTATATTGGGGAAAAGGTCGGGTTTGTGGAGTAGTGTGTTGGCTACGTCAAAAAAAATATAGTGGCAATTCATGTTTAGTGGTGGCTTTTAGTATAAGTAATGAGTCGTATGTTTGTTTTTGACATCCTTCAAGCTGGTGTTTGGATAAATAACATCCATCAAAACACGGATTGCACTGCCGCCCGTCACTTTTATAGGTTCAGGATTTTGGTCTAACAAAAACTCTTCCACAAGGTATTGAATATCCTTGAAGCCAAATTGAGACCTTATGGAATTTGTACCAGAAATTCGCCCATTGATTTCAAAAGGGATGATTTGCTGCGTGTCTTTGTCCACAATTGCTTGAACATTACAAGAGGCACTAATGGGTAAATGCTTCATCATCTTTTGAATAATCTCAAGCATTTTTGAGTCATATTGTGTACAAACTTCACAAAAGACCGTAGCACCGCTTTGTAGCTCACGCTCAAAAGTAATCAGTCCGTGCAACTCTCCACTTCGAGTTATATAAAATGCAGTGGTGATTTCCTTACCTTTATGAAGCCTTTGAATCATGTATTCATCTGAAAAAGACTTCCAGTTAGTGGGGTTCAAATGCAAACCACGGGAGCCTCTGCCCTCGCGCGGTTTCACGATATACTCCGAAAATTGTCCAGCATAGTTTGAGGGCAGATAAGAGGCTGCAAAAGGAATCTGATGGGCATTAAAAAATTCCCAAGTTTTGTACTTGTCCAAAAAGCAAAGATTTGTCTCAGGATTCGATACAGGGATTGCTGCCTCAAAACGTGCTTGGTGAAGGCTCAAATAATAAACTTCATAATCTGTACTTGGCAATACAAGTTGAATATTTTCTTGCTTGCAAATTGCCAATAGCTCACTGATATAGGCTTCCTCATAAGCAAAAGGCACTTTATACACCACATCACACAAGTGGCTGCCAGGCGATACTTCGGTGACATTACACCCTACAATGCGCATGTCTAATTTCAGACTTTGTAAATTCCTAATGATACCTTGGCCTACATTACCGCCAATGCCTGTAACCAAAACGTTATATTTAGCCATTTTTTATAAATTGTTTGAGAGAATCAGCCAAAGATTTGACTGGTTTAAAGTTAAGAATTTTGGCAGTTAAGCTGTTATCGTACACAAAAGATTCTGAAAAATCTGTGTCTTTTAGCTCAATTTCAGTGTCGGGCAAGCACACTTGAACAGCTTTAGCCACCTCCAAATTACTGATAGAATGTCCTTGAACACCCATAAAAATAGCATTTGTACTACTTTTACCCACGCTTTGACACAACGTTGCTGCATCTTCTACATGGAGATAGTCCTGTAGGCGCGTACCTTCACCCAAAAGTGTTATTTTCTGTGTTTCCTGTGCACTGCTGATGATTTTTGGTAGAAATGTACCCATATACATACCCAAACCATACAGTGACGAAAAACGAATGATGCCATAGTTTGGATGATTTTGTACGATGCATTCACCTGATATCTTTGAAAGCCCATAAAGAGAAGGGTTTACAAATGCAGCATTTTCGTTTAGGGTTCTGCCCAATGACTGCCCATAAACAGATACACTAGATGCAAACACGATCCTACTTTCTGAAAAACACCGAACCACGCGACTTGGTAAGTCAATATTGGTAGTAATGTATCGGCTATCTGCCTCAGTCATTTTGCCGTACGGAATATAAGAGGCTAGCAAATAAATCACCTCAAAATCTTTGGGCATGTGCTCCAGCTCAGAAATATGAGTAGCGGACGCATACAAATCTCTCGCTCGCGAGTCGGAACGGTGGTTATAAACACCATGTAATTCGTCTGTTTCTGCCAGCTTTTGAGCTAGATGAGTTGCCAAAAAGCCATTCATGCCTACTATGAGGGTCTTTGTGCGCATGGGTTATGGAGTGTGGTAAAATATCAGCAAGTGATGGCACAAATCTAACAACTTTCCGCAAGCATCGCGTAGTTGAAAAGAGGCTGTTTAAAAACTCTAGTAACACAACATCCTCTATGTTGTTGTTTAGAGTCTCAAAACAGCCCCTATTTCAATTAGTCCCTCAATAAGAGTACATTGCCTTTATAGGTGGTGCTTCGGTATTTGATGAGATAGTTATAAGTACCAGCAGGAAACCCTACACCGTCCCATTTGAAGTCACGTAAGCTGCTTTCAAACACCTGCTTACCCCAGCGATTGAAAATGACAATTCGCTCAAAAGCATCTTGACAGGTGTTGAGAGGCAGATCTGGAATGGTGTAGAAGTCGTTTTTACCATCACCGTTTGGCGTGAAAACGTTTGGTGGCAAAAAGCCTCTCGAATCAGCTTCATCCACGACAGTCAGCTTGGCTAAAATAGGCTGAGAGGCCGTTAAGCCGCATTGCGTCTGGTCGCTAACATTGAACTCCACCACAAAATCTTTACGAGTAGCACCGCCCAACATCTCACAAGTGGGTGTCCATGTGAAAGTAGAAGTCTGCCTGGGAGCACCCGACACAGACTCAAAGGCCATGCCCAGCACTGTCATATCAAAACCAATACCTTCGGCAGTAAGCGTAATGGTGTTTCTGTCTGCGTCGTCACCCACCACATTAAACGTAATAGTTTCGCCAACGATGAGCTTCCTTTCATAAAGATTCGTAGCAGTGTTGAATTCTATGCCTTCTGCCACAATGGTTGGCGGGGTATTGTCTGGGTTGGCAGTTAGGTCTAAGCGCACCGTTACAGTATCGGTAGAAGTCACTTTACAGTTAGTGAGGTCTGTTACTAAAAAGTCAATGATGTAGACACTATCGCGGTTTAGTTTACCAAGTAGCTCACAGCTAGTAGGCCATCTAAACTTAGCAGTCAGAGGAGGTAAGCCAATTCGGTCAGTAAACTCCATTTCAGCGTCTGTGAGAGAAAAACCTCGAGGTGCAGCTTCTATTTTGATGGTGTTATTCTCGGGGTCTGTACCTCTAATATCGAACGTTACAACCTCTCCAGCCTTTATACGGCGGTAGTACATGCCTTTACTTGCGTCAAAACTAATGCCTAGTGCAGTACCATCTGGCTTTTCGTTAGGCTTGTCTAAGAAACGCAGCAAAATCTTTACGCGAATGGTATCGCCCAAAGAATTCTTGCACTCGTTGTAGTCTTTGGCGACAAAGTTAATGAAAAAGGCTCTTTCAAAGGTTTTATCAGGTTTTATACCCAAATATTCACAAAGCGTTTGCCAGAAGAAAGGAGCTTTTAGCGGTGCAAAGCCTGAGGTATCTCTAAAGATCATATTGAAGTCCGAAAGCGCGAAACCTTCTGGTAGAGCTTTAATAGAAACGCTGTCATTCTCGTCATCTTTGCAAAGAATATCAAAAGCCGTGGCATTGCCCACAATAACCGTATCTATGTACAAGTCCTCAGAAGCATCATAAAAAAGGGATGCACTAAGTTTGGGAGCCGTATTCGGTGCATTGTTAGGCAGGAGCACGAGCGTGACGCAGGTGGTGTCGCTCAAGAGATTAGCACAGGTCTTTTTGTCTTGAACAATGAACGTCATATTGAACTCTTGGGGCTTGGTGAGGTCTTTGAGCATATCGCAGCTAGTACGCCAAGAAAAATCGGAACTCACTGTACCTACGCCTGTTTTATTTTCAAAGATCATTTTAAAGTCTGCAAAATTAAAGCCGTTGCCTTTACCCGTGAGCAGAAGCGTGTCGCCATCAGGGTCGAAACCTTTGACGGTAAATTTTATAAGCTGACCCACATTGACGCTATCGCGATAGCAGTTGGGTGCGGGATCTACTGTAGCCAAGGTCGTAGTAACTGTAGGTTTCTGGTTTGTAACAGGCTTGATGATAAATCGCACACGAATGGTATCGGTTGCACCTAGACGATTACATGGTTTTAAATCCTGTAAAAAGATATCTAGGATAAACTCTTGTGCTTTGGTCAGGTCTTTAAGGTCTTTACACTGTGTTTGCCACAGAAAAGCACTATTGAAAGAGGCCACACCAGCTTCTGGTTTTAAGGAAATCAAGCGTCCAGGCAGCGTAAAATTAACGCCAGCCATCTTCAGCTTCATGGAATCGCCATCCTCATCGGTACAGAGCAAGTTGAAATCCCCTTTTTGTCCTACAAGAATCGTATCAGGATAGTTGTAAAGCTTAGTAACTGGGTCAAAGATAATTTTATCAGGCGTGATGACAGGGGCTTTGTTGGAATCTGGTACACTTGTTACCCTTACCGTCACGCAGGTTTTGGAAACCAAAGGGCTGTCACATTTTCTTCGGTCTTTGACTTCAAAGTCAAAAGTGAAGAACTTTTCTTTTTCGCCAGGTTTGAGCAAGTCGCAAGCTGGCTGAAACTTAAAGGGAGCTTTCAAAATAGGTTTTCCTTTGGCTCCAGTAAAGGAAATAGTAGCTACAGAAGCAATATCAAACCCACGTCCTTTGCCTGTAATTTCTAAGTCGTCAAAGTTTACATCGTTGCCAATGACATCAAAAGTGAGCGTTTCTCCCACTGCCACGTTGGCCTTATAACAACTATCAGCACCTTTTGTGAGGAGAGATGTGCTTATGGTTGGAGGGTCATTGGGTAATGATTTGATAAGTACTTGGGCTTCAATGGTATCTAAAAGAGGTACAGCACAGCTATTGTCTGCCACAATAATATTAAACTTATAGGGGTCTCCATTTTTATTTGGACATTCAGGGAAGCAAATTTTAAGCTCTAGTTTTGCACCTGAGCCTGATATTGTACCATTATTGGGCGTAATTACAACATCTGAGCTAGTGAAGTTGAGTGGTTCAATACTGGCCGTTACCACCGTGCTGGGATCAATATCTTCTATCACAACGCGACCGCAGCGGTTTTCGTCAGGCTCTATGGTAATGAGGTTACCTTCTACATAAGGTGTGGTGCTAGTGCCCTCAAAAAGCTTGGCAGAAGGTGGATTAGCAGAAGGACAATTCAACACCAAGAGTTGGAACTCGCGACGAACCTCGCCAATTTTTATACCACCTCTGAACTCGTCCACAGCAACCGCAAATACATATAAACCTGGATCAAAAGCCTTGAGGGTGAGGACACCTGTGGTCGGATTGATGATGAGTGGCGGAGCTCCTGGAATCATGTTGGCCACACCAATACCAGGAAAGAATATCACGTTGGGATATGGCCCTGGCGAAGGCGGCGGCAAAGGCATAGTCGTAGAGCTAAAACCATTCAAAGGTGCTACCAAACGGTATTTAAGCACATCACCATCTAAATCTTTACCACCAAAATTAAAGAAAAATGGCTGGTTGGCGCAGGCGTAGTCGCTGAGCGGCGGAAAGAGCGTAGGTGATGAGTTAATAAAGTTAAATCCCGTAGAGGCATCTTTCAAACGGGGAAATTCCAGATAGAAAGCCTGTCCCGCTTCGCCGGGAGAGAGGATATTGACAATGGTGCTGTTTCTGCAACAACGCTCCCAAGAAATGTAATAGCCATTAGGGTGGGTATAGCCGTCGCGGTTAAACACATACTCTTCACAATAGGTGATCTTACGCGTAATCAAGTCGCCAGATGCGCATTCTGGCTGGGTATAAGGCACAAGAGTATTGGATACTTGCCTTAACGTGATGCTTTCCATTTGCGCGTTGTCAATTTTTCGGAAAATATTGACTGTTACGGTGGGGTCAATGGCCGCAGGGTTGCCATTAACAGCATCGAAGTACATATAAAGACAAACCTTATAACGATTGCCAGAAATGTAAGTCATTTCTATTTCGCCACCTACAATGTGTGTGGCTCTGGCTCCAAACACGACACAGAAAAGAAGGAGGATGCTTAAAATAATCTTTTTCATCATAACAAGAATGCGTTTTGGAACATATAAAAAGTTTTGTTTATTCAAATACCTTTTGCGCACCTATCTTGTTTGTGAGGTGAGCTTTATTATTGGTGACAAATTTAACACTTTTGTTTTTGATTTGATTTTTTTAAGAATAAAAAACTCAAAAACTTAATCAGTGCAATATCAATTATTGGAATCGGTACGTTTCTTGTCTTCTAAAAAGCGATTTGTTTTATAGCAATTGTTTGTATCTTTGCGCCATAAAACATAGACACACTTTATTAACAAATTTACGCTATGATAAAATTACATACTTTAATTCTTTCCATTTGTTTAACTTTACTTTCTATTTCTTCTTGTATGTCTCAAAAAGAGTCTATTGTAACCATCAAGACCCCACACGGCAGCATTGAAGTGCTTCTATTTTCAGAAACACCTTTGCACCGCGATAACTTTGTAAACCTCGCTCGCACAGGCTTTTATGACAGCACGGTTTTTCACCGCGTCATCGCTGGTTTTATGATTCAGGGCGGCGATCCATACACCAAAAACCCTGCATTCCCTGTACAGAGCTGGGGAACAGGCGGCCCAGGCTACCAAATACCCGCAGAATTTAATCCCAAATTCACGCACATAAAAGGTGCAATGGCTGCCGCACGCACAGGGGATCAAGTAAACCCCAAGCGTGAATCTAGTGGCTCGCAATTCTACATTGTTCATGGCAATGAAGGTGCCCATTTCTTGGACGGTCAATACACTATTTTTGGACAAACCATTCGCGGCTTGGAGGTGATAGACAAAATTGCTGCACAAGCTACAACTTATCCTGACAGACCTGTTCAGAATATCCCCATGGCAATGTCTGTATCAGAAATGAGCCGTGAGGACATCACCAAAGAATATGGCTATATTTTTAAGTAATGAAAGATGAATTAGAGCTTACAAGCTTTCATTTCTTGATATTCTTTTGCATGCTTACACTAAAAACCTTGCTTAATCGCAAGGTTTTTGCGTAGGTAAGGTCTTGCGCCAGTTATCAATTATTTTTAGTCCAAACTCTGTTAGTACCGCTTCAGGATGAAACTGCAAGCCATAAATAGGCAAATGTACGTGCTTGAAGGCCATATTCTCCCCGTCTCGTGTGCTTGCTATGCTCAAGAGCGTAGGCGGGAGGTGATTCAAAACCAATGAATGATAACGAACAACTGATTGAATCTCAGGAGTGCCCTCAAAAATGGGGGCTTGGGAGCAGGAGATTTCACTCACCTTGCCGTGCATGGGTTTGATGGCGTGGACAAGTTCCGCACCAAAAAACTCTCCTATGGCTTGGTGTCCTAAACAAATACCTAAGAGAGGTTTTTGAAGATGAAAATACTCCACATAACGCATGAGCTGGCCAGCATCGCGCGGGCGGCCTGGCCCAGGCGAAAGCACAATAGCATCGAACTCTTGGGCTGCCTCTGGAGGTGCGTGATGCCGCCAAACGCTGCACTTAAGCCCTGTTCTACAAAAATAATCGTATAGATTGTAAGTAAAAGAGTCCAAATTATCCAATAGCAAAATGTGCTGGGCAGATTGGTTCATGACACTTTTGTCTACTTGATAAATGTATTCAAGGCAAGTTTATTTTGCAGTACAGGATAGTTCATGTAGTTGTTAAGCACATAACTTGCTATCAGCAAAGACACGCACCCTAAAACAGACCCAATATACACATCGCTAAAAAAATGCTGACACAGATAAACGCGTGTGAGTCCTGCAAAAATAGCCAGACAACATAACAGAGCATGCCAAAGAGGATGGTTTTTTTGAAACGCTAAAACGCTAAAGATAACAAAGGCCGTAGCTGTGTGCCCAGAAGGCATACTTTGCCATGAATGTACCTCCACACCCTCCACAAAGTTTAATACCACATGACTATCAAAAAATGCTTTTGGGCGAGGAACATCGCTAAAAATCAATTGCTTAAGAATCCGAACTATGGTAGACTCAATAATAAACGCCAAAGCTAACCAAGCTGCGTCATAGTAACGGACAAACAACAAGACCAATACCAAAACTGGTGCAACAAGTCCATCGCCCAGATGCGTGCCATATTTAGCGATGAAATCTAGCCAAGGCCAGTGAAAATCATTAAGCAACAGCACTGAATGACCACGCTCAAAGGAAAGTATGTACAAAGCACCTACAAAAAAGTACCCCCAAAGCCATAGAAAAAACGTTTGATGCTCTTTTAGAAGTTGCTTGACAATTTGCATGACCTGTGTGTCCTAAATTTTCTGCTTGTATTGAAATTTTGCAGCAAAGGTAAAAGGCTTTTGTTGTATTGTAACAGATTTTTAATATTAAATTTTGCTTAGCTAACACCAATTGCTTTTTAAACCATCTTTAAGCCTAAGTAAATCACTTTTTGTAACAATTTGTTCATGTTGAAAAACCTTTCTGAACGGGCAGGTATTTGACCACAGATAAGCGTGGCTGCAATATTTTTTAATGAAATATGTTTAATAAATATTGTATATGTTGCCAATGTTGTATTTTTGGCCTTACAAAGACATATTATTATCAATCCAAAAAAGACCATTGTGGCTATTTCAAAAGAATTAAAAGTGGGTTTACTGACGGTTGTTGCAGGTTCTATTTTATACTGGGGATTCAATTTTCTAAAAGGCGTAGATTTTTTGTCGCCCACGCGCACCTACTACGCGGTATTTGATAAAACTGAGGGACTGACGGTGTCTAATCAGATCACAATCAATGGTTTTCCTGTGGGTAGAGTAGATGCCATTAGGCTAGATCAAAGCACAGCTAAGAATAAATTGATAGTAACTTTAGCCATTAACAAAGAAATTGCGGTAGGTGATGAGTCTCAAATTGTATTGGCAGATGATGGCTTGCTTGGCGGTAAATTGCTTAAATTAAACCTTTTGACAAAAAAAGGAAACATTGCTGAAGGTGACACCATTCCCTCTCAAATAGAAGGAGGTATTACTAGCATCATTTATGATAAGGTAGTGCCCATTACAGGAAAGGTGGATTCAGCAGTTTCTATTGTTAATGGTCTGCTTTTAGAATATAAAGGCATGAGTAAAGATATAGAAGGTGTTATTAAAAATGTGAATCAAACCACTCTCACCCTTAACGCCACAATGAACGACAACCGCCAGAATATTACGAAAGTGACCAAAAACATGGCAGATTTGACACAGTCTCTAGTGGACACAGAAAAACAGCTTAGACCCATTATTGCAAAAATGAATAGTTTGGCGGACTCTTTAAATAGCGTAGAGTTTGCGGCCTTAGCTAACAATGCCAACCAGCTTTTGGCTGAACTTGAAAAAACAACCAAAGCCATCAACAACGGGCAGGGTACAGTAGGACTTATGCTCAAAACAGACTCTATACATAATAATCTCAACAAGACCATGCTAGATTTAGACGCTATCTTGGTGGACTTTAAAGAAAGACCCAAACGCTATATTCCGAATATTTCTGTGTTTGGCAAAAAAGACAAAGAAGAGAAAGCAGACAAGAAAGCTGGTAAAAAATAACTCTGGCGTGTGGTGGTTTTTCTTAGTGTGCACAGTACTTAGTGCGCTTTATGCGTTGATAATGAGCGGTATGACTGTAGCGTGGTGGCAACTAAAAAAGCCTTGCCCTGTTATGCAGCCTCAAACAATGGTTTCGGTGGTGGTAGCAGTTCGGAATGAGTCCGCTAACATTGCCAAATTGTTGGAGTGTTTAAAAAAACAGGATTACCCATCACATCTTTGGGAATTGATTGTGGTTGATGATCATTCACAGGATAATACCGCGGAGTTAGTCAAAGCATTTATGGGGCAGATGCCTTTGAGGGTTTTGCAACAAGTAGCGCATGAGAAGGGTAAAAAAGCCGCATTGCAAAAAGGGGTTTCTGAAGCTAAAGGAGATTTGATTTTAACTACCGATGGCGACTGTATGTTGCAAAAAGGTTGGCTGAGCACTATGGTCGCTTCTTTTGAACGAGAAGAGCCACATTTGATAAGTGGCCCTGTGTGTTTTGAAAAAACAAACAGCTTTTTTGGGAAAATTTTAACAGTTGAGTTTGCGTCCTTGGTGGGCATTGGTGCAGCAGCCATGGCTCTCAAAAGGCCGTTTATTTGTAATGGCGCAAATCTTGGGTTCAGAAAAAGCGTGTTTCAAGAGGTGGAAGGTTACACTGGTAATGTCCATATTGCATCAGGTGATGATGAGTTTTTACTGCGTAAAATCAAGCAATTGCCCAAAGCTAAAATTTTGTTTGTCAAGGATTACGCAGCCTTAGTACAAACACGAGCACCCCACACGCTAGGGGTTTTCTTTCAGCAGCGGCTTAGATGGGCTAGCAAGTGGCGTTTGGGTTTAGATATACACACGATGAGTACAGCTATTTTTGTGTTTGTGATTCATTTTTGTCGTATTGTGATGCTTGGAGGCTTGTTTTGGACACAGATTCAAACCTTCTGTGCCACGCTTCTATGTCTTCAAATGGCTTTGGATATTCTTTTTGTAGGGTCAGTCTTAAAGTTTTTTAAAAAGCAACAACTCTGGTGGTATCTTATACCCACACTTGGGTTTTATAGCTTCTATGCCGTTTTCTTTGGACTCGTTGCCAACCGAAAACACTATGATTGGAAAGGCCGCCGTATTCAAATTTGAATATTCAATGGGTTATATTTTTGAGTATAATACACGCCTAAAATGACAAAGTCTTCCTGCTAGGACCTTTGAGCTGTCAAAATCATCTGAAGTAGATTCAAATATGGAACTTAGATGTTTGACCTCCCAGCACTATTCCCCAGCCATCAGAAAAGCACCCCAGAAATAAGGTTCAGCATATTTTTGTTTGAGCTGAGCGGCTTTGAAAGCATCACGTTTGGGCTTACCTGCGAGTAAGTTTTTGTAAAACTCGCTCATTAACAGCTGTGTGGCCTCGTCCGACACTTTCCACAAAGACATGAGAATGGTTTTTGCACCAGCTTGTTGGAATGCCCGTTGCAAACCAAACACGCCCTCGCCATTTTGAATGTCGCCCAAGCCTGATTTTTTTGTAGTTAGCAGCTTTGTAGGCTTCCGAGCTTGCTTTATCGAGAGCTTTCCAGCTATTGTGGTCTAGAAAAGATTTTTCGCTTTCTAATTGGCCTTGTTCGTCATAGTAAACCACCAAACCCTCCATGACCTCCTGAGGGCGGTCGGCTAGCAGTATCATCTCCCGCTCAACTATACCATTGCGGTAGTGGTCGGTGACTTTGCCTATAGGCTTATCGTTTTGATAAGTGATGAGGCGATAAGATGCTGTTTTAGCTGTATCAGTAATTACTTTCTGATTGTTATCATAAAGAATCGTCCATTTGCCTTGTCGCTTGCCGTCTTTGTCGGTCAGATTAGGGTTTTGAGGAATGGACTGAGCTTGCAGGTCAGTACCTAGTACACCTAAAAATAAGAAAGCAAAAAATAGGTTGAGTTTCCACATAGCAATACACGATAGAGTTAGGCGTAAAAGTAAAAAATAGCAAAACAATCTACCAAATCTAATTTTTTAAATCTTAACTCATTAATCTATCAAGATTTAGTTTTTTGCTTTTTGTTCTCGGAGGGTTTGTAGGGCGTACCAATCATCGCGGAGGCGAGCAGCTTCTAAAAAGTCTAAATCTTTGGCGGCTTTTTCCATTTGCTTTTGAGTAAGTTCTATTTGTTTTTGAAGCTGTGCCAAAGTCATGTTGGCAATAATCGGGTCGTTGACTATATGCGATTTACTAGCTTCTGTTTCATCCAAATACAATTGTGTGTTGGGTTGGCCAACCATGGTGGTTTGCTCCAAAATGGCTTCTCTAGATTTGCGAACTGTTTGAGGAGTAATGTTATGGGCTTTATTATAAGCGTCTTGTATACCACGTCTTCTATTGGTTTCGCTGATAGATTTTTCCATAGAAGGCGTAATTTTATCGGCATACATCAGTACTCTGCCGTTCTGATTCCGCGCTGCGCGTCCAATAGTCTGTACCAGAGAACGTTCATTACGCAAAAAGCCCTCTTTGTCAGCGTCCAAGATAGCTACTAAGGCCACTTCGGGCATATCTAAGCCTTCACGTAGCATGTTTACGCCCACCAAAACATCTATGTCACCTAGTCTGAGCTGGCGAATAATTTCTACACGTTCCAGAGTTTTAATGTCGGAGTGTAAATAACGATTTTTGATACGGTAATTTTCTAGATATTTTGAGAGCTCTTCAGCCATGCGCTTGGTGAGGGTCGTAACCAGAATTCGCTCTCCAGTACTAATAACCTCCTCAATTTCGTTCAGTAGGTCGTCTAGCTGATTGATGGTGGGGCGCACCTCAATTTTGGGGTCGAGCAAGCCTGTGGGTCTAATAATTTGCTCTATGACTACGCCTTCGGTCTTTTGCAGCTCATAATCGGCGGGAGTGGCACTCACAAAAACAGCTTGATTTATCAAAGATTCAAATTCGTTGAAAGTTAAAGGGCGGTTATCCAAGGCAGAGGGCAAGCGAAAACCGAAATCTACTAGAGAAATTTTACGAGAGCGATCTCCACCCCACATGCCACGAGCTTGGGGAGCGGTCACGTGACTCTCATCTACAAAGAGTAAAAAATCATCAGGAAAGTAATCAAACAGGCAATAAGGACGGTCGCCCGATTCGCGCTGGTCAAAATAGCGTGAATAGTTTTCTATACCGCTGCAATAACCCACTTCGCGCATCATTTCAATGTCTTGCCTGGTGCGCTCCTCTATGCGTTTGGCCTCCGACATGCGGCCTTCTCTGACAAAAAATTTAACTTGAGCGTCTAAATCCTGCTCTATTTGCTCAATAGCACTCTCCAAAACATCGCGTCCTGTTACGAAGAGGTTGGCCGGAAAAAGCAAGATAACAGCCTCGTCTTTGAGTTTATTTCCTGTATGAGGATCTATGAGCTGAATAGATTCAATCTCCTCACCCCAAAAGTAAAGTCTGTAAGCCAAATCTGCATAAGCTGGAAACACGTCTATCGTGTCGCCCTTTACGCGGAAAGTACCACGCCTAAACTCTACATCGGCACGCTCATAAAGAATGCCCACAAAATTCAAAAGCAATTTATTGCGCGATATCTTGTCACCTTTCTTGAGTGTGATGGCATTTCTTCCAAATTCTTTGGGGTTGCCCAAACCATAAATGCAGGATATGGAGGCCACCACGATCACATCACGCCTGCCCGAAAGCAAGGAGGCTGTAGTCCTTAAACGAAGCTTTTCTATTTCTTGGTTAATGGAAAGCTCTTTCTCTATATAAACACCAGTGGACGGAATGTAGGCTTCAGGCTGGTAGTAGTCATAATAAGAAATAAAATATTCTACCGCATTATTTGGGAAAAACTGTTTGAATTCTCCATAAAGCTGTGCGCCAAGTGTTTTATTATGGCTCATAATGAGTGTGGGGCGGTTTAGTTCCGCTATAACATTGGCCACCGTAAAGGTTTTACCCGAGCCTGTTACTCCAAGTAAGGTCTGATAACTTTCGCCTTGGCGAATGCCATCCAGAAGAGCTTGAATAGCTCTAGGTTGGTCGCCTGTGGGCTTAAAAGGTGATACAAGTTCGAATGCCATAAATCAAGGGTCTTGACGCTTATTTTTCTTGAGGAGATTTTAGATTGCAAATTTCGCATTTTTTACAGCATTTACAAGCAATATCAACTTTAAGAACGCTTGTTTTTGATGTGGATTTATGTAAAGCGTAGGCATTTGAAAAGTGCAAAACTCTCTAAAGCACTTTATCTTAAATCATAATATGCTCTGTAGAAATCAGATATTAACCGCACAAAGCTGTAGAAGAGGGGCAATAGCGCAATATCACCCTCTACAGTCTTAAATAAGGGTGGCAGAACACTGTCTTTTTATGGTCTCTTTGGCTACCTTTGTGATACAGTAAAAATTTGTTTTTCCTAGTATCAAATCCATCACATATACGGGAGCATTCTTTTCTATTAAAAACCATTTTGTTATTCAAACCCAAAAGTGACATAGCACAACTATAGGAAATATAATTCCTGTAGATAAAGGCAACCTTATAGCAGCTATCGTCATCTTATGCAAAAAAGCAGTAGTTAGTTTTCTTTATTTATAGACAATATCTTAAAACCACTTAAAAGCTATTCAGAAATTTATGTCTAAGTCATTCCACACTATCCTCAAAGTTTTATGCTTGTTATTCTTTATAAGTGGTTTTTCATCAATAGTTTTGGCGCAGAACGAGGTGAGTGGACACATCAAAGATGCCGAAACAGGCGAGGTGCTAGCCTTCGTCAATATTAGTACCAACGGGGTTTATGGCACAAATACCAATGTGAATGGCTATTTCAAGCTTAAAATCAGACAAGAAGACAGTGTGTTGATGATTAGCTATGTGGGCTATGAAAGGCAAAGGCTTCAAATTAAAGGTCTCACTAGTCCAGTTAAGATTTTGCTCAAACCAACAGCTGATAATCTGGATGAGGTGGTGGTGAGCAATGGTGAAAATCCTGCTAACCGTATCATAAGGCAAGTGATCAAGAACAAAAACCAGCATGATCCTCTCAAAATGAAGTCTTTTAGCTATCGTAGCTACAATAAGTTTGTATGGGCTCCCTACAGCACAGGGGTGGTTCCTGTGAGTAGCGTGGACACGCTCCTCGGTTTTTTTAAAGATAAACATTTGCTGGTGATGGAAACCATTAGCCGCAAAAAATTTAAAGCCCCCAACCTACAAGAAGAAGAAATTGTAGCAACCAAGATGTCGGGCTTACCCAATCCTCCTTTTGCCGACTTGGTCAGTAATTACCAAACTTTTGGTTTTTATGAAGATTTGATACAGATATATCAGTACAAATACATCAATCCTATATCTGAAGGGACCTTCCGCCGCTACAATTTTTTTATTGAGGACAGTCTTTTTCGTGGCAACGACACCATTTTTGTCATTAGCTATGAACCTCAAAAAAATAAAAATTTTGAAGGCTTAAAAGGCTTACTCTATATCTCCACTGATGGCTATGCTATTCAAAACGTCATAGCTGAGGCTGCTAATCCCAATACATGGCTTATTAAAATTGAGCAGGAATACAACAAAACTGGGGGACAATGGTTTCCCGAATCTTTTCACGTATCGTTACGGATTCCAAATTATTTAAGTGAAAAAAACGGTTTAGGCTTGTCACTAGAGGCCAAGAGCTTTTTGAGTGAATTACAGGTAAATCCTGATTTCAAAAACAGGAGCTTTAGTTGGCTTAACACCAGCAACGCCAAAGACTTTAACCTAAAAGATTCACTTTACTGGCAGCAAAACCGCGATGTTTATCTTTCGGACAAAGAAGTGCGTACCTATAAAGCCATAGACAGCATTAGTGCCGAGGCTAAGATTGATAAAATATTCAATACATTTTCTTATTTAGCCAATGATGAGCTGCCCTTAAAGGGGGCTTTGAGTATGATTTTGAGTAAAACTCTGCGTATCAATCAATATGAATCTGTTCGCTTGGGGATGGGACTGCAAACTAATAACCGTATGAGCAAGTATTTTCGTTTTGGCGGCTTTGCGGGATATGGCATAAGAGATGAGGCTTGGAAATATGGTGGCTTTGCAGAAATTCATATTCAAAAATTGCGCGACTTGCGTTTACGCGCTGCCTACGAGCGTGAGGTAGCCGAGCCTGGGCAGATTTCATTTCTTGAGAGCACTCCTCTGGTGGTTTCTAACAGCAACAGAGCTTTTTTGGCCAGCACCATGTTTTTGCACCAAGGTCTGAAAACCGAGCTAAGCTTTCGCCCTTTGCGCTATATGAGGCTGGCACTTGGCTACTCTAAGCTCAACTATGATACTGCTACTTTTAACTTTACCTATGCCTATGGCGACCAGCTCGTTCAAAATTTTGACAATGAAGAGTTTACCTTTCGTGTACGTTATGCGTATGGTGAAGTATTTTCTCAGGTGCAAGGTGTAACAGTATCACGCGGCACGAAGGCTCCTATTTTCAACTTTTATTATGCTCGCGGACGTTTTGACAACATACTCAATTATGAGCGTTATGCAGGACGAATAGATAAAACCTTTTTTACCAAGACATTAGGAAACTCTACCTTCAGTGTAGAAGCTGGCCAAGTGACGGCAGACGTGCCCTATACTCACCTCTTCACACATGCAGGAATGGATGCACGTGGTGCAACCGCATTTTTTAACATTCACAATTTCCAAACCATGGGTTTGTATGAGTTCATGGCCACAGATTTTGTACACATATTTTGGAAGCATGACTTCGGCTCTTTGCTTTTCAAAAGCCCTAAGTTTAAACCCCGAATATCGCTCATCAACAGCTACGGTTACGGGAGTAATAGAAAAACAGCTCTTTCAAACCATGTATTTTTCGACAGCCCCAATAAAGGAACTAGCGTAGAAGCTCCCAGTGACTATTCAAAAGGCTACTGGGAGAGTGGAATACATCTTGCTAACTTGTTATTCTCTGATTTCCGTCTTGGCAAAATGGGTTTTGGTGCGGGTGTGCATTACCGACATGGCGCATATCAGAAAGAAAAACTGCCTGACAATCTTGCCTTTAAGGTTTTACTAGAATTTGTATTTTAATCTTAAACTGTTAAGCCAAGTTTTTTTTAAATAAAGTGCATACGATGCTTGAAATAAGATGATACTAAAAGTATCATCTTTCGGGTGTTAGGTACACGCACACGGCTGCCTAGAAGCTGATTTGAGGGTGTCCTTCTGATTTTCTCAAACAGCTTGATGTAGTATTTATACGCTAAGTATACGCCCAGTCGCGCTTCACGCGGCAGCTCCACAATGCCTTTGTAAGCGTCGCGAAAATCTTTTTCTATGTCTTTTTCTATTAGCACTTTAGCCTGCGAGTCAAAGTTTTCATAGTAAACATCTGGGAAGTAAACTCTGCCGCGTTCTTCAAAGTCGCTGCCCATGTCTCGCAAAAAGTTTACTTTCTGAAATGCCGCACCAAGCTTACGTGCAGGTTCTTTAAGTCGTTGGTATTCTGCATCGTTACCTTTACAAAACACCTTCAGGCACATCAAACCTACCACCTCAGCAGAACCGTAAATATAGGTTTCATAGCTTTCGGTCTTATAGTTTTGCTTGTGTAAATCCATTTCCATGCTATCGAGAAAAGCATCAATAAGCTCTAAATCAATTTTATACTCGTTTACCACCAACTGAAAAGCCTGTAAGACGGGGTTGGTACTGATCTTCATCTGCAAAGCTTCGTAGGTTTGTTGCCTAAAGTCCTTTAGCAGCTTTTCCTTGTCGTAGCCATGAAAGGTATCTACAATTTCGTCTGCGCAGCGCACGTAACCGTAGATTCCATAAATAGGTAAATGCAGGCTTTGATCAAGCGTCTGTATGCCTAGCGTAAAAGATGTACTATATCTTTGGGTAATGAGCTTGCTACATTCAAGCGAAACACGATTATACAGTTCCATAAGAAGGTTTGAGAAGTGTGTGTAGCATAAAAAAATAATTGATGTTGGTGAATGTATCCAAACAGTTTGCAGAGGCTTTATTCACGAGCTCCCACCCAAGTGATTTACATATAAGGGAACTGTTGTGCAATTTAAACAAAAAAAAAAAAGTTTTGTTCAATAAGCAATGTAAAAAATATAAAAATTATTAAACAAAAATAATGGCTTCAAGATTACTCCAGAAGCCACTCATTATAGATAGTCGGGAAGACAGGATTTGAACCTGCAACCTCTTGCACCCCATGCAAGCGCGCTACCGGGTTGCGCTACGTCCCGAATGGTGCTGCAAAGGTAAGAAGAGATATCCAAACTGTCAAGTAACGGAAAAGATTCTGATACAAATTTCACCCAAATATGGCTTTTGTGACGCTGAGGCGTGCTAGTCGCCTGTCATTACAAAAGCTCCCCAGTAAAATGGATGCGCAAACTTGGTGCGAACGTGTTGCTGAGCGTGGTTAAAAGCTTCTCTGAGCGGCTTCTTGTCACCCAAATAAGCCCTGTAGAACTCACTCATCAACATTTGTGTTGTCTGGTCATCCACCTGCCACAAGCTCATAATGACACACTTGGCACCCGCAGTACGGAATGCACGTTGCAAGCCATAAACACCTTCGCCATTTTGCACCTCGCCTAAGCCTGTTTCACATGCAGACATGGTCACTAATTCTGTACCACGCAAGTCTAAGTTTAAAACTTCGTAAGCTGTGAGAACACCGTCCTCAAGTTTTTTATTGTCAGAACTCAAATTAGGCGTTTGCATGATGGTATGTGCTGCACCTGTGAGAAGCAAGCCCGAGCGCAACAGAGGATTTCTGGAATCTGCCTCACTTGGGTCAAAAAAACCGTGTGTAGCAATGTGCAATATTTTGGGCTTTTTAAGTGCTTTGATAGTATCTTCAGTGGCTAGCTCTTCTAGAAGCATAACAGGTCTAATGTTATTTTCAGAGCATATTTTGCCTATGTTTTCTACCTCCTCTTTAGTACCAGGTAGCTCTACAATAGTTCCACCATATTTACTCAGTTCAGCAGCAGAAAGTCCTTCTAAGGCTCTTTTTTTCTTTTTTTCGGTGCTGGTAACTTGCTTCGTATTTTTAACGGTTTTGTTTTTGGCTGTAGTGTTTTCTAAGGCTTTGTTATCGGCTAGTTTTTTGATAAGCATAGGATGATAAGCATAGTCGGGATAGCCCAACAAAGCGATCGTTCCGCTGTTTGTAGGGTTAATGTTTGGATCCACAAGTTCACGCGTATTGGAAAGCATACGAATTTCCACCTGATCAATCACACTCAGCTGTGTTTCTGGGTTCAGTAAAGTGTTGAGATTAATTTGATTATAGACTCCATCGGGAGAAAAGAAAATTCTTTTTACATTTTGGAGTTCTGGTAGTTCTTGAATAGGCTTCCAGAAGTTATCGTATGAAATGAGATCTTCCATTTCAAATTTAATGGAGTTTCTGTAAAAAGACGCTAGAGAGGTTTCGAGTTCAGCACCATTTTCAAGCACCACCACAGCTGGGTGCTGTAAGGTTTGAGGTGTGATGACAAGTGCCACATAGTAAATCTTGTCAGTGAATCCAAGATTTTCATTAGGCTCAAAGTATCTGAAGCGGATGATTTCTATGGCTGCTTCATCTGGTGCAAGCTTAGCGCGTACATTACTCCAAGAGACAATTTGTTGATTATTGCCTTCTTTGGCAAATCTGCTTGAATAAATAGTGAGAGCTTTCTCAAGAGAGTCTGCCGAAAACTGCAGACCTTCTATTCTTACACCGCGTTTCTTGAGTTCGTCTGTGCTGAGCTTCGAGTAGTCGGCCAGCTGGCTCTTGATGCTTTCCCAGCGCATAAATAGCTCGTGGAGTTTGGGATCGCTGCTGTTTTTGATGCTTTCTCGAACACGGTTGTTAGAGTAAAAAAGCAAAGCTTTAGTAGCTAGCTGATAATTGTAAATAGAAGATAATACATTTGGATCTTCTTTCATATAGCTTACAGCAAAGGCATTGTATTGTTCAAAATTTGCTTTAAGTGTGCCATAAAAGAGCTCTTTCTCTTTTTCTGTAAAAAGTGAAAAGTATTCGCGAATCTGTATCAAATAATCTTGATTAGATTCATTGAATAGTCTTTCAGCCTTTTTTAAGTTATTGTTAGCCCAGTTAAGTTTGGCTAAACCCATGTTCACACGGGCTTTACTAACACTGTTGGCTAACTTAACTTGAGTGTAAATGCGCATGGCCTTGTTATAAGTATCTTCGGCTTTTTTGTTGTCTCCTTTAGAAAAATACAGCTCAGCCAGTTCGTAGTTGGTCTCTGCCACATTGGGGTGGTTATTGCCATACACTTTGAGTTCTATACTCAGGGCTTGCTGAAGCAGTCCTTCTGCTTGAATATAGTTTTTGCTTCGGATATAAATTTTAGCCAGACTTTTGATTGCATCGGCATACTTGGCGTGCACGTTGCCTACAGTTTGCTCATAAATTGTAGTAGCTTGTTGATAAAACAATTCTGCTGTAACATAATTATTTTTTCTTTGATAAAGCGCGCCTAACTCTGAAAGCACGTTGGCATACTCTATGTGTTCAGTGCCGAGTTTTCGCTCATAGATACTTTTTACCTCTAGGAGTTGTGCTTCAGCTTCGCTAGTTTTGTTCATTGCTGCGTCTATGATAGCCAAATTAAAGAGCGAGTTGGCATAACGCACATGCTCTGAACCAAGCACGCGCTTAAAAATGTCAGTGGCTTGATGACAAAGCGGCAGAGCCAAAGTATAATCGCCTATTTCATAGTCTAGCATAGCCGAGCTGTTGAGTGCGGCTGCATATTCAACACTGTTTACGCCGTATACCAATTTGCGCTCCCTGACGTTGCGCTGGAAAAGAGTGTCAGCATTAGCATAGTCTGCCATTTCTTGGTACAGGTCTGCAAAGTTATTGAGTGTGGCAAAATACTGTATTTCTTCGTTGGTTTGACCAAAGGCAGTACCTTCCGCTTTTCCATTTTTTATTAGCCTGATAATATCGTGTTCTTCCCAGTACTCCAATACGTTTTTATAGAGTGCTGTGGCTTGGCTAAAACGGCCTAAGCGTTTGAAATTGTTGGCTAAATCGTGCTCTGCTGCTATGTAGCGCGCATCATCATTGCCCACCAGCTCACGGTTGAGAGCCACAAGTCTTGCCAAATAAGGCGATGCGTCTAAGAAGCGTCCCTGCTTGTTGTATACATTCGCTAGAGTTTTGATACAAAGTAAATAAAGTGCATTTTTTTCGCCGCTCAATTCTTTGATAGAAGAAGCCGCTTTCAGGCTTACCTCCAAAGCTTTTTGCAAGCTGTCAAGTTTTTCAGCAAAAATTGCCACATGTAAAAGAGGTACAGCCTGTTGAAGTTCAGGGGCTTTTAATGCTTCTTGATAACCCAGTTCTTGTTCAGCTAACATCAACCCTTCTTTGTGAAGTTTACCTTTACTACACACTTGTATCATCATGGAGTAAAGCGCATTATAGGCTGTGTCAGGTTTTTTGAGTTGGTTTCTCGCCATCTCAATAGCCTTGTAGCCCTGATTAAAGGCCACTACATGCTCTTTGAGGTCATAGTTAAGGTGCGCACTGTCTCTTAAAGCTTTCCATGTTTGGGCAGAGGCAGTTTGGATGTGAAAGAAAAGCACAAATAGCGCAAATAGAGCATAAAAAGGGCGAGAATACTTGCTTGAATAGCAGCGCATAGTTTTGGTCAAGTTGTTTAGCTAACTTCTGGTTGAGTTAATACTAGCAAAAATCATACTACAAAATTAGACAAAAGGACTATTTGTATACAAACAATGCACATACCTTTGCTATGCGTAGCTCAAAGCCTTCAACTTGTATTGAAAAACATGATTTGAAGTAAGTTGAACTGCAACCATAAAAAGCCTACCAAATTACCAAGTTGAATAGCGCACTTGGATAGTTCTAAATAAGCTAAGCTGAAGCTTAATCAGCCCTAATAAAATTTCATTTGTAACATCTAAAAACTTTTTTGATAGAAATGTGTTAATTTTGTGCTTTTAAAAAATTAAACCGTACAAGTACTGCAAAAAAGTACTCAAGTACATCACACCTGAACCTGGTTATGTCTAAAATAGGTCTGTTTTTTGGCACCGATACGGGCAATACTGAAAATATAGCTCTTAGAATACAAACAATGCTCGGCAAAGAGCATGTGGACGTACACAATCTGGCGCAAAAAGAAGCCGCCGATGTACTTGAATATAGTTTTTTGATTTTTGGCGCGCCCACATGGTATGATGGCGAACTGCAAACTGATTGGGAGGAACTCCTGCCACAGTTCAAAGAGTTGGATTTTACGGGTAAAAAAGTAGCAATTTTTGGTTTGGGAGACCAATGGGGCTATGGCGAATGGTTTGTTGATGCTATCGGCATTATTGCTGACGTAATTACGGCGCAGGGCGGTCAGCTGGTTGGGTGCTGGAGTACTGAAGGTTACGACTATGAAGCCTCAAAAGGTGCGCGTGGCGATGTGTTTTTGGGCTTGGCTATAGATGAAGATAATCAGCCAGAACTTACCAATGATCGTTTGAAGCAGTGGGTGCCACAGGTCTTGCAAGAATTTGGCTTTCAAGTAGCTCAAGCCTAATTCTGATTCAAAATATGGAAAATCGCAAAAGTTTATTGGTGAATCTGAAATGTTAATCTATTTTTGTGAGGCATGAATTTAGTATTTTCCTCAACTTTTGCGTTCTCCCATTGGCTATGAAAGCTTTCCTCAGGAATTTAGCTCAAAAATTTACCCAAAGTCGCTTTTTGCAAACCTTGCATCTGGTCAATGTGGCTGTGTCTAAGGCCAGCTTTAACAGACAACGGTGTCAGCCTAAAGACCATTTGCCTCGCACTTGGGAGTATTCAGGTTTTAGCCAAAATGGAGAAGATGGCATCATAGAGTTTCTACACGACCGATTGAGTGAAAAAAACCACTTTTTTATAGAAATAGGAGCTTCAGATGGTACCGAAAACAACACCTCTTTGCTTGCTATATGCAAACGATTTGCAGGTATTATGATAGAAGGGAGCATGGAGAGACACCTGCTCTGTCAGCGCGTGTTGCACGCCATGGACAATCCTTTTGTGCTTTGCAAGCAAGCGTATGTAGGTACTGAAAACTTAGCCGACCTACTCAAGGACTGTCCGTACAAGGAGCCAGATGTGTTTTCTTTGGATATAGACAGCAATGACTATTACGTGGCTGAAAAACTCTTTGATTTGGGCTTTTTACCTAAAATTTTTGTGGTGGAGTACAACGCTTCCTTTGGTGACAGCTTACCCCTCACCATTCCTTATACCTCTAACTTTAATTTGGCCAAGGCACATAGCTCTCTGGTATATTTTGGTGCATCTTTAGCGGCTTGGAAACATCTTTTTGAAAAGAAAGGCTATGTTTTTATTACTACTGAAGCTTCTGGCTCAAACGCCTTTTTTGTACAGCCAAAGTATTTTGAGGCAGATTTTTTGGCTAAAATTGAAGGTGTGCCTTTTACAGACAACCGCGCACAAGCGTTTTGGCTCAAAAAAGATTGGTCATCACGGTTTGAACTGATGAAATCTATGCCTTTTAGAGACGTTACAAAGGCTTGAGCAAGCTTTTGCGTAAAACCCTAATTTCTCTCCGAATTCAAAATGAACTACTCAAAATGCTTTTGGTAGATATCAGGATTGATTCAGCCTGCTGAGTATAAAAAATATCGGCAATATTAAAATTAAGTATTAGTACATTGCTCAGAATTTTTTTTACATTTGCGCTTTACGCACCACCTACCTAATTTATTGTTCTGATACCTTTTTCTAAGTATGGAAAATATCTTGATTCCTACCGACTTTTCGGGCTGCGCCATTAACGCCTTAGACTACGCTGTTTATTTGGCATCGCTCACCAAGGCTAAGATTTATGTACACCATAGTATCAGTTCGCAGAAGTCGTATGGCAATGAAGAGTTTGCACTTTACAGTGAATTATTGCTAGAAAAAGATGCAGATGTGCGCAAGAAAGTAGAAACCTTCATTGAGCCTCACCAAAACGCCCTTTATGTGGGCAGCCAAGAGCCTGTACAGTGGCAATCAGCTATTGGGTATTCTTCTTTGGTAGAGGATATTAAAAAGACTGTAGAACAAGAACTCATATCACTCATAGTGATGGGAACAAATGGTGCTGATGGTCTCAAAGAAGTATTTATTGGCAGTGCTACAGCCGACGTAGCAGAGCGAATGAACTGTCCGCTTTTGGCTATACCAGAGTCCGCTAAATTTAATGGTCTCAAGAAAATTGTCTATGCTACAGATTTTCATCGTTATGACCCTAAAGTCTTGCAGACTCTCAAACGATGGGCTTTGGTGCTAGATGCTAATATTAACTGCTTGCATGTGAGTACAGATGTGGATCGATATATGGACGACCTTAAAAAAATGCATGAATTAGAGCAGATAGCTGGCAGTTCCATCAAATTTCATATTGTGCAGGCTGAATCTCTCAAAGACGGCATAGAAAAATACAACCGTAAGAACCCATCAGACCTCTTGGTCATGTTGAACTATCATCGCAGTATCGTTGAGAGGCTGCTGCACCGTAGCAACAGCAAAAAAATGGTTTACAGTACCAAGATTCCATTACTGATTCTCAAAGCTAAACGTGTTTAGTTAGCTAAATTGCCAACAAGCCTCTTGGGCTATGCAAAAAAACAGCCTGCAAATTGCATTTCTGGCAAAAAAAACAGAACTTTGTGTGCTTATAGTCTAAAAGAATATATGGACGCGGGATTAATCACAGCTTTGGGGGTTTTGGCAGGGAGTGTAAGCGTGGGTGGCGGTTGCATTTTATGGTATATAAGCAGCCTTACAAGCACTTACGAACGCTCTTACAACCGCCTGTCTGATGCAGACCTATTGCGGCTCATACAAGGGCATGGCGCGCCGATGTCCTCAAAAATGTTGGCATCTTTGAGCAGCCTCACACGTACAGAAGCCTATATGCGCTTGCAGTACCTGCAAATGAACGGGGCTATTAAAATTCTTTATGATGCCTCTGATATGAGTGGCACTTCTTACTACGCTGTCAAAGAGCCGCTTCCTACCAATCTGGAAATACCTAATCACCAGCCCATCAGCGAGCAAGATATTGTCAATATAGCTTATGCCAATGCTGGACGTATTTCTCCTGCACACCTTTGTGTGGTGGCCAATATCCCTTACAAAGAAGCCAAAAAGCTTCTCAAGGTTCATGTCAAATCTGGGCTTATTAAATCGCACTATAATAGCAGTTGGGCAAAAGTTTATATGCTGGATATTGAAACCTCTAAGGCCAGAGGCATTCTGCCCGCGTCAGTGCCACAACGCCTAGAAAGCTCGCCCAAAGTACAGCAAAGCAGCACCGAACTAGGGCGTTTAGATGCTGCTGTTATTAGATTAGCAGTCCAGCATTTAGGCAGACTCACCCCTGCGCTGCTGTGCATGAAAAACGATATTCCCATAGATCAGGCAAAAGAAATCTTAGAGGTATTGTACAGCAAGGGGGTTTTTGATATGCGTGTGAGCGATAGCGGAAACATTGAATACTGGCTCACCGACAATAGTTTGTTTGAGTCTTAAAAGTCTTTTTTGAGAGCCTAGAAGTGCTTTTTGCAAAAGTAATGCCCCTAGCGTCCCACAAAAATAGCCGCCAAAAAGCTTCCACGTAATTAAAGCATCAGCAAGGCGCAACAGCAATAGAAAAATATTTGAAATTCTACTGTCATGTTCTTGTGGTGAATCTAAAAATTAAACTAAATTTGCAGCATAAGTAAGCTGAAAAAGACCCTTGATTTGTATAGCTCATGAGTGCCTTCAGCGATGTATTTTTAGATTAAGACTAGCTTTGTGGACGCAAATACGAATAAAACCAGATTAAGAGATAAAATAAAACTTTTTTTTACAACCATGACCTTTTTGAGAGCTATCAAATTGTCATGGCTTTTGTTCGCATGCTTTTTTATATCTATTTTTCTGTATTTCAAGGCTGTAGAATATAACTTTCTGTATTTGTTTGGCAGTATGCCGTCTATAGCTGTTTTAGAGAACCCTAAGGTACCTGCTGCCTCAGAACTTTATACGTCCGACAGTGTGTTGATAGGGCGGTATTATCGTGAAAATCATGCCCCAACCACCTACGAGAAGCTTTCACCTTATCTCATAAATGCTCTCATTGCTACAGAAGATGTGCGTTTTTATGAACATTCAGGCGTAGATCTTAAGGCTTTGTTTTCTATTCCTTGGTATATTCTACGCGGTGAAAATCGTGGAGGCAGTACCATCACCCAACAGCTGGCCAAGAACTTGTTTAATACCCGAGACTCTTCTTCGCAAGGGCTTTTGGCCGATGTGCCAGGCTTTAAGATGCTTATTTACAAAACAAAAGAATGGATTACGGCAGTCAATCTCGAGAAGTCTTATACCAAAGAAGAAATTTTAACGATGTATTTCAATACGGTGGAGTTTGGCAACAACACTGCTGGGATAAGAACCGCCGCGAAATTCTTCTTCAGCTCATCGCCCGACAGCTTGAGCCTGGAGGAAGCCGCCTTGCTCGTGGGTGTGCTTAAAGCCCCCACCACATATAACCCAACCAAGCGGCCTGAGAACGCATTGCGCCGACGCAATGTAGTCTTAAACCAAATGACCAAGTACAATTTTTTGACTAAGGCAGAGTACAACCGTTACGTAGCCATACCCATCAAGCTGAATATTTACAACGAACCTACCTTGGAAGCCACTGGCACTTACTATACCAGTGCCATGACCAGTTATTTAAGAAAATGGTGTAAGGAGAACGGTTACGATCTTTACTCTGACGGCTTACGGATATACACCACCATCGATTCTCGTATTCAGCAGCACGCTGAGGATGCTATGCAAGAGCACATGAGACCCCTTCAGAAAAAATTTTTTGCACACTGGCGCGGTATGAATCCTTGGCGTGACAGCAAGGGGCAGGAAATACCAAATTATTTGGAAAATGCCATTCAAAAGACTGATTACTACAAGTATTTGCTCAAAAAATACAAAAAAACACCAGACTCCATTCAAGCCATTCTGAACAGACCCCATGCCATGCGTGTATTTACCTGGCTTGGTGAACGTGATACGATGCTGAGTACCATGGACTCTCTCAGGTATTACAAGCACTTTATGCAAGCAAGTCTGATGAGTATGGATCCTCACAACGGCCATATTAAGGCTTGGGTAGGTGGCATAGAACACAAGTTTTTTAAGTACGACCATGTCAAGCAGTCCAGACGGCAACCTGGTTCTACCTTTAAACCCTTTGTTTATGCTGCGGCCATAGATTCTATGGGCTATACGCCATGCAGCCGCTTGCAAGATAGTTATACCACTATCCGCTACACAGAAAACGGCGAAGAAAAAGTATGGAATCCGCATAACGCTGATTGGAACTTTACTGGCATGAACATGACTCTAAGGCACGCGATGGGCAGATCCATTAACACCGTAACAGCGCGTCTGACCGAGCTGGTGGGCTGGAACACTGTAGCGCGTTATGCTCAGAAAATGGGTATTTCTAGTAAGCTAGCCATAGTGCCTTCTATTGGCTTGGGTTCTAGTGAGGTGACGCTTTACGAAATGGTGGGGGCTTATGGCACCTTTGTTAATGAAGGATTTTGGACTGAACCCACTTTTATTACACAAATCACCAACCGTGACGGCAGAATCATTAAAAAGTTCACCTCTAAAAGAAAAAAAGCACTCACCGAAGAGTCTGCATGGCTAATGCTTTACATGCTAAAAGGTAGCGTTCAGGAACCAATGGGTACATCTGGTCGATTGTATTCCTACCGCTTGCTAGGAAATAACAACGATGTGGGCGGAAAAACAGGAACCTCATCCAATCATGCCGATGCCTGGTTTATGGGTGTAACCAAAGACTTGGTAACAGGCGTTTGGGTAGGGGGGGATGATAACAGTATACACTTTAGAACCTCCGATTTAGGTGAAGGCTCTAAAGCCGCATTACCTATTTTTGGGCTTTTTATGGAAAAAATATACGAAGATCCTACTTTAGGTATTACCAAGGGGCCTTTCCCAGAGTGTCAGGTAGAAATCAAAAAGCCATATTACTGCCCTACCTATTATCCCAAAACAGACAGCTTGAGTGCAGATAGTACGGCTCTCATAGGCGTGGTAGATGCGCCGTAGATAAATCAGGCTTTGTAAGCTCTGCGGCTCTTGTGCTTGGAAAATTTACAGAATATTAGCCGACCTTATCAGATACCAAATAGCCAGCTCAAACGAATATGGTTTTAAAAGTATAGCTCTCTTCTAGCAAACTGGAGAGTTTTTTGGATTTCTCACTTTTTGTCTATATTTTATGCCCAAATTAGCTTCTACGCCTTCTAACACTCTGTTAATTACATGGTTTTTATTGACCAACTTCAAAAGACTGGCTTCTTTATAGCCCTTTTCTTTCTGGCTCTGATTGCCCACGCCCAAGTAGAGCCTACGCCTGCATCGCTTCGTGAATCAGACTGGCAAAAACAACGCATAGCGCGTATAAATTCAACTTTTCGTCATTATCCATTTCAGAACGTAGGCCCTACAGTGATGGGCGGGCGTGTAGTGGATTTGGCTGTGAATCCACAAAAAACAGAGGAATATCTAGCCGCTTTTGCCTCTGGCGGACTTTGGCACACCAAAGACAATGGCTTGGAGTTTGAACCCATCTTTGAGCAAGAACTTAGCCTCACTATTGGCGATATTGTCGTAAACTGGTCAGAGCGCATTATTTGGGTGGGAAGCGGTGAAAATAACTCAAGTCGCTCTTCTTATGCAGGTTCTGGATTGTATAAAAGCAAAGATGAAGGTAAAACATGGATACACTGTGGACTCACTGATGCACAGCATATTGGCAGAATTGTTTTGCACCCCACACAGCCCCAAACGCTTTGGGTAGCTGTTATTGGACATTTGTATTCCAAAAACACCGAAAGAGGTGTTTTTAAGAGTACTGATGGTGGTCAGACTTGGCAAAAAAACCTGTTTATCAACGATTCTACGGGTGTGATAGACCTGATTATTGACCCTCAAAACCCTAACATACTTTATGCTGCGGCTTGGGAGAGAGACCGTAAAGCGAATAACTTCAAAGGACAGGGAGCAGGGAGCGGTATTTATAAAACAATAGACGGCGGCCAAACTTGGACTCGACTCGGTGGCGGTTTTCCTCAGAACGATTTAGTGGGGCGTATTGGGCTGGCAATCTCCGCAAAAACGCCCAATTTGCTGTTTGCCATAGTGGATAACCAGAATAAAAGGCCGATTAGCGATACTCAAAATAAAGAACAAAGCACTGTAAAAGCCTTTAGGAACAGCCTAAAAACGATGTCGGATACCGAGCTGATACAGGCTAAACCCGAAATGCTGAAAAGTTTTTTAGAGCTCTACGAGCTGCCCGAAAAATATACTCTAGAGTTTGTGCAACAAGGTATCAAAAACAAAAGCCTGAAGGCTAAAAATTTGTTTGACTTGACCAATGATGCCAATACAGCCCTCTTCGATACCGAAATCATAGGCCCTGAGCTTTACCGCTCACAGGACGGCGGCCAGAGTTGGCAAAAAACACATCAAGACTACATAGATGATATGTTCTATACTTATGGCTATTATTTTGGACAAGTATGTGTGTCGCCAGAAGATGACCAAAAAATCTACTTGCTGGGTGTGCCTCTCCTCAAGTCAGATGATGGAGGCAAAAATTGGCAGTCTATTACCAAAGAAAATGTTCACTTGGACATGCACGCTCTATGGGTAAATCCTAATAATCCGCGCCATTTGTTACTTGGCAATGATGGCGGTTTGAATGCGTCTTACAATGAAGGGCTTTCATGGAGTAAGCTTAACCAACTGCCTGTAGGACAGTTTTATAGCATTTGTGTAGACAACGACAAGCCTTATAACATTTATGGTGGCCTGCAAGATAATGGTGTTTGGTATGGATCACATCTTTACAAGAACGATAGAGACTGGCAGGCATCTGGACGCTATCCCTATCAGAATCTTATGGGGGGGGATGGCATGCAGGTGCAGGTAGATCCACGACATTCTGAAACGGTTTACGCAGGATTTCAATTTGGTAATTATGCCAGAATTAACCGCCATACTTTAGCCTCAAAAGGTATCACTCCTCAGAATAACCTCAATGAGCCACCTCTGCGTTATAACTGGCAAACGCCTATTCACCTTTCTGTTCATCAGCCAGACGTTATTTACATAGGTTCTCAGTATGTACATCGGTCTATGAATCAGGGTGATAAATGGATAAAACTTTCGCATGACCTCACACAAGGCAAAAAAGACGGCAATGTCCCTTTCGGAACGCTCACTGCTTTACATGAGTCACCCCTCAAATTTGGATTGCTCTACGCGGGTGCGGATGATGGCAGTCTGCACGGCACACGAGACGGCGGCGCAACCTGGGCAGCCTTACACACAGATTTGCCCCAAGGGCTTTGGGTGAGCAGTGTACAAGCTTCGCGGCATCAGGAAGGCCGAGTATGGCTGAGCCTTAACGGTTATCGCAACGACCATTTCACGGCTTATGTTTTCCGTTCGGATGATTATGGTAAAACTTGGCAAAAGCTAGGTCTAAATCTGCCTTTAGAGCCTGTAAACGTAGTTTTAGAAGATCCGCTGCACTCCCAAATATGTTATGTGGGTACAGACAATGGCCTTTATGTGTCTTTAGATTCAGGCTATAACTTCCATGCCATGAGTTACTTGCCACGTGTAGCAGTGCACGACTTAGTGATACAAGAAGCTGAAAATCATTTACTCGTAGGCACACACGGGCGTTCCATTTATCGCTGCTCCTTGACCACTTTACACGAGTTTGCAAAGCAAAAAAGCGAACAGAAATTTTTCATTTGCCAACCCAATAACCTAAAATACAATAAAAATTGGGGTCAGAGCTGGTCACGCTGGTTCAAAGAAGAGGCCGTTGCTTTGCTGATGAGTGGTTTTATACCTACCGCTGGCACTGTGCTCTTTGAGGTGCTTTCAGAGAACAAAGAAGTTCTTTTTAAAGAAAGTAAAAACTTAGAAGGCGGTTTTTTTGAGTGGTCTTATGGTCTAAAAACCTCTAAGAAGCTTGAATCTTTCCTCAAGAAAGGGCAATATACATTGCGTTTTAGCGTCAATACCGCGGTTTATGAGTATCCGTGGCGAATAGAATAGATATCTTAAATACGTTGGCCAACTGGGGCAGGAAATATATTGGGCAAAACAGGCTTAATCAAATTGGCCATTTCTAGGCTAAGATCCAAAAATACAATTTTGGGGTTGGCGTTGCGCTCTATGTAGTGGTAAGTTTCATTGATGGCGGCCAAAATTCTTTCCATATTTTGGGGCGGTAAGGCTTTGGCAAAATTGGTGACAAATTGTTTCTGGCTTTCCGAAACTTGAATCAATTGATGGATGTCCAGACTGGCCATAAGGGCATTTCTGAATACATTGAGCGAAAAGTGCAGAAAGTTTTTTTGTGCTTCGCGCGTGAGGTCGTCAAAGGTAGTAGCGGTTTGAAGCAGCTTGCCGTAATCGTGTCTGAAGCAATCGCGCATCCAGTCTGCAAATAACTCTTGGCTATCGTCTTTTATTTCCATGACCAACTTAAAAGCCTCGCTAACATTGCCATTGGCCAGTTGCGCTGCATAGAGAGCCTTTTCGGTGGTAAAATCTTTTCGCATCAGAATGCTTTGTACTTCCTCTTCCGAAAACTTAGGAATGTGAATGATTTGGCAGCGCGACAAAATAGTTGGCAGAACCATGTCTATTTGATTTGAAACCAACAAAAAAAGTGTTTTAGCGGGTGGCTCTTCCAGTATTTTGAGTAGGGCGTTGGCTGCTGCTGGATTCATGAGTTCAGGCAGCCAAAGAATAAGCACCTTGTAAGAGTTTTCGTAGGCTTTGAGAGAGAGCGTTTTGATACAAAAACGACTCTCTGCCACCGAAATGCCAAGTTGCTTGTTGTCGCCACCTAAAAAATATGCCCAGTCGGTGAGTGTGCAAAAAGGATTTTCGGTTAGTATTTCTCGCCATTCAGGCATAAGGGCTGCACTGGTAAAATCTTCGCGTTTTTTGAGTTTACGGGCCTCATTGTTTTTTACTTTGGTGGCTAGGGTGGTGGGAAACACAAAGTGAAGGTCTGGATAAATCAGCTTTTTGAAACGCAAACAAGAGCTGCAACGCCCACAAGAGTCCTCTTGGTTTGGGTTTGTGCAGCATACATAAGCCGCATAAGCCCAAGCCATTTGCAAATGGCCGCCACCTGGCTCACCAAAAAAACATTGTGCGTGTGCAAGGTGGTTGTTTTTTTTGGCTTGTACTAAAATATTTTTGCAGGCTTCTAAGCCTTCTATATCCGCAAAACGCATAGCGAAATTGATAACAACAGTTGAAAGAACAAATAAACGATAAAAAAATGAATCCAAGTTCAAAGAGGGTTTGGAGCTTCAAAAAAACTTGAGCAAGCCCTAAATCTGATGTATCTGTGAGCCTTTCAGTAGACTGTAAGATTTATTGCATGAATTTTGAGGTGTTTTTTGTGCAGACTTTTATCGATCATTTTTTTACCCACTATCTCGGTTTTTATTTTTAAATTTCTCAAAGAGTTATGCCAAACAAACTTTATTTATGGCTCAGTGCCGTTTTATCTGCCTTAGCTATAAACGCTCAAGCGCAGGGCTGTAGTGATGCAGGTTTTTGCACAATGGGAGCCATGCGGCCTAATCAAAACCTTCAGAGGAGTCTTAAAGTGAAGCTCCGATCGCTTGAACTCACTCAGTATAGAGGTGACACGGGATTTGGTGTGGTGGTCAATACCACTATTTTGGATGCATCTATCAGCATTGGTTCCCGCAACAGTGTACAGATAAAACTGCCCTATAACTACGTACAGGGACGCTTGACGAATACACAGGGCACAGGAGATATTTCCCTAGCCTATACGCGCAATCTCATTGCGAATGATCGCTACCAGCTGAATGCCACGCTAGGCACAAAGATACCCACGACCAACGCCAACCAAACCTTTGAAGGCAAGCCTTTGCCTATGTATTACCAAAGCAGCTTGGGTACACATGATTTGATTGCTGGCTTTGGTTTCAATACCAAAAACTGGACATTCTCTACTGGCATACAAAAACCACTGGACAATATCAAAAATGAGTTTTTATGGAAGCCATGGAACAAAACAGCCGACTCGGCCATAGCCGCTAGCTATCCACGCTCTAACCAACTCCGACGCGGTACAGATCTCATGCTGCGAGCCGAAAGAAACTGGCGTTATGCCAATATTAACTTTTTTGGTGGCCTTTTAGGCATTTATCGTCTCAACGAAGATGTTTTTATGGTTAAAAATGCTGAAGGAAAACTTGTAGAGAAGACTGAGCCAGGTACGAGCGGCCTTGTTCTAACTGGACTTGTAGGGGTGGGCTATCAGTTTTCAGCACGCTCTGGGTTGCGCTTTTTGGGCGGTTATAGGTTGCTAAAAAGAAAAAGTGATAAAAATACCGACGGACTTAGCAGGCTCTATGTCTTGAACTTGACTTACGCCTATCGTTTCTGAAAAGCTGTTTTTGAGATAAGAAACTAAATTTTAAACGGCTGGTTGTATTTTAGTGGCTGTTCATAAAGTATGAGCTGGTTTGACAAGGAGAAATCTTAACAACTTGTGTAATTTTGCGTTAGTCATTCAAACAAAACGATTTAAATTTTACATAAACTCCAACTCAAACAACAACGACATGAAACGTTTATTATGCACTGCGGTTTTATTTTTGGTTGTATTTGCGAGCAAAGCCCAGTCTGCTATGGACTTTACTTTTGTAAATCAAACAGGCGAAATTTTAATGGGTATTTATGTGTCTCAGAGCACAGATGAAGAGTGGGGGAAAGACCTACTGCCTTCTGATGTCATTGGCGACGGCGAAGAAGTGAAAATTACTTTTACCTCGAATAATGCTGGCTGCGAATGGGATCTTAAACTTAATCAAGATCTTACTGGGGATAATTTTGTTACTATCAAGAATGTAAACCTCTGTACGCTTACGCGCCTTTACATTTACAAAACTCGCCGCGGAACTTATGAATATCGCACAGAATTCTAAAAAATTACGCAGTAATTTTCTTCCAAAAAAATCAAGTTTGGTGTGGGTCTTTAGGAAGATTCACACCATTATTCTTTTCTGATTTGCTAAGTGTGCTGCCTACAACGCCAGCCATGATAACTAAAAGCCCCAGCAAAGCTCCTACATCATAGGTTTCATCAAAAACCAAGTAGCCAAATATGAGGCCATAAAACAGACCAGTGTAAACATAGATAGAAATTTTTGAAGCCTCTTCGCTCTGATACGCTTTAGTCATGGCATACTGCGCTGCTTGTGTAAAAACACCTACCATTAGCAAGTACAACCATTCTAAGCCTTGTGGCGTTTGCCATTCATAAAAGCAGAAAATACCTGAAAGCGGAATAGTTACTAGCGGAAAATAAAGAATAATTACCAGCGGATGCTCTTTGTCTTTGAGCTTACTGATGCAATTATAGGCCACTCCAGAAAAGAGAGCTGAGAGAATCCCTAAAATCAAGCTCAGTGCGTCTATACGTGAATCTAAACCTTTGAGCATGATTACACCTAAAAAACAAAGCGCAAAAAAAGCTATTTGCTTGGGAGTAACTTTTTCTTTTAGCCAAAAGTAGGCAATGAGTGCCGTAAAGATAGGCGAAAGGTATTGCAAAGTATTGGTGGTTGCTAGCGGAATGTGCTGGATAGTCCACACATAAAGCGTGAGGGCGAGTGTTCCAAACAAACCACGAGCAAATAAAAGTCCATGATGGCTGCCTAGGAGCGGTATTTTCTGTATTTTGAGTGGCACAATAGTAGCTACCAACATCACAAGCCCTCTAAAAAATACAATTTCTTGTACGGGCAAGTGTCCTACGAGCTTCATAAATACGTTCATTATAGCGAAACAAAGCGAAGAGAGCAGTATGAGCTTTGCGCCTTTTGTCAATCCTAAGGCCATGTTAGACATTTAGTGTTGCTCGCGCATTAAAATCTCTGAAGCGCGGCGTGCAGCATCTTGCTCGGCTTTTTTCTTGGAGAAGCCATGCCCAACCGATACCACCTCGTCATCCACTAACACATTGACTTTAAACTGTCTTTCTTGTTTGTTGTTGCTGTCTTCGTGTATTTCAAAGCGAGCGGTTTTGCCGTTCTTTTGAGCCCACTCGATGAGCGTACTTTTGTAGTTGGTGTTGGTCTGTACGGTGTCCTCCACGCTCACATGAATAGAAAGTAGCTTGCTGACAATAAACCGCTGGCAAAAGGCATAACCCTTGTCTAAATAAACAGCACCAATGAAAGCCTCCATGGCATCACCATATACCGAACGATTCGTATGACCGTTTCGTTTTTGGGTATCGTATTCTATGAGCTGATCTAGTCCAACTTTTCGGGCTAGGAGGTTTAAAGCTTCGCGGCTTACCAAACGCGAACGAATTTCGGTTAGAAAACCTTCGTTTTGATAAGGATATTTTTTAAACAAATAATCAGCCACCACCGCGCCAAGAATAGCGTCTCCGAGATATTCCAATCGCTCATTGGACACCTTGAAGCCGTCAGAGTTTTCGGCGGCTACTGACGAGTGAGTCATGGCAAGTTTGTAAAGCCCAAGATTGGAGGGCAAACTTCCTGTCATGTTCTTTACAGCCTTGCTTAGTCTTTTGTCTGGCTCGCTTCGCTGTCCTAGCAAGCCCATTATCCACTCAAAAAGCATTTAAAATTTATTTTTACCTCTAGGGCGTTTCTTGCGGCAGAAAATCTGACACAAAAGTACAATTTCTTTTGACAAAACTTTTTATTGCTGCATTAAATAAGACTTTAAGTAATCGTCTAAATCACCATCAAGTACATTTTGAACATCTGTTCTTTCTACACCAGTTCGCACATCTTTGATGAGTTTGTAGGGATGCAGCACGTAGTTGCGGATTTGAGAACCAAAATCTATGCGTTTTTTGTTGCTTTCTACTTCAGCTTTTTCCGCATTGCGCTTTTCTATTTCTATTTGGTACAAACGGGAACGCAGCATCTTCATAGCTTTTTCGTAGTTGAGCAGCTGAGAACGCTCTTCTTGACACTCTACCACCAAGCCAGAGGGAAGGTGTTTAAGACGTACAGCCGTTTCTACTTTGTTTACATTCTGTCCGCCTGCACCACCCGATCGGAAAGTTTCTCGCTCAATATCAACAGTTTTAAGATCTATCTCAATGCTGTCATCCACCATAGGATACACAAACACAGAGGCAAACGAGGTTTGACGTTTACCAGCGGCATTGAAGGGCGAAATACGCACCAGTCGGTGTACACCACTTTCGGATTGCAAGAAACCATAAGCAAATTCACCATTGACCTCTATCGTGGCAGATTTGATACCAGCCACTTCCCCCGTATGATGGTTGATGCGTTGGAGCTTGTATTTTTTGCGCTCTGCCCACATCACATACATGCGCAGGAGCATTTCTGCCCAATCTTGGCTTTCTGTACCACCTGCACCAGCATTAATTTCCAGAATGGCACTTAGCTGGTCTTCTTCTTTGCCCAGCATTTTTTTGAGTTCAAGCTCTTCTATGCTTTTATTTAAAGCCTTAAATTCTTCTAGTACCTCACTTTCTTTCGCTTCGCCAAGTTCCAAAAACTCAAGCATAACGTCCAAATCGTTGCTTTGTGACACTAAGTTTTCGTATTGATCTGTCCAAAGTTTTTTACTTTTGATATCGCGCAGCACTTTCTGAGCGGCATCGGTATCATTCCAAAAGCCCTCTTCTAATGTTTTGATTGTCTCTTGAGCAATGTATTGTTTTTTGTTATCGTAGTCAAAGATACCCTCTGAGCGCGTCTATGCGCTGCTTCAGAGGCTTCAAATGCTCTTTTGTCATGCAATATCTGTTTTTTTAGGCTGCAAAAGTACGGCCTTTTTACGATATATAAAATACTTGCTAAACTTTTAGACAGTGAACCTTGAAAACGTTTTTGGTGAGAGTTCTTTCCGAAAAAGTAGTTGGCAACCACCTGATAAAAGCAGGTTTCTTTAAAGGATGACTGTATGTTTTTTAGGGTGAATGATACACTCTCTTGTTTACGGGCTATTTTCCTCTAAGTTTGAGTTTGATGATGATTAAGATTAATAAATTTTTATCAAATTATATAGAAAAATAAGTTTATTACTTGTTTTTTAGTTTAACTTTTATAATATTTGCTCAAATCCTAAGAATTTACTTTAATAGAAACAATTGCTCGCATAGTTGTCTTAATAAACTTTATATAGATATGTTTTTAAGGTTTGCTTTTATATTTTTATTTTTTTTGTCAGGTTATTTTGTCTATTCTCAGCGTGCTGGTTTACCTATTGATGAAGCAGAGCGAACCATTAAGGCTACTGACTTGCTCTACTATGAAGATGAAAATGCAAAGCTGGACATCAAAGACATTATAAAACTTCCCCCTAAGTCTTTTGTGCAAGGAGAGGGAGAGGTTTTTAATCTCGGTAATAAACGCTCAGCTATTTGGGTGCAGCTTTCGCTACAAAAAAACACAGAAGAAAAGCTTCTTCTTGAAATATTAAACCCCTTCTTAGATAACTTTGAATTTTATTATGCCGATGAATCGGGTCAGATTTTGGTCTCTTCATACGGCAATAAGCGAAACTTTCAAGAACGAACTTACCAACTCACAAACTTTGTATTGGATTTGCCTTTTGAAAACAGAGGACAAACCAAGACCTTTTATATCAAGCTTTACGGTGAGCTGCCCATGGCATTGCCTATGCGTGTGTCTACATGGCCTGTGCTGACTGAGCGGACTCATGTGCGTGATGTGGCTATGGGGCTTTATTTTGGGATTATGCTGGCCATTGCTCTTTATAATTTGTTTTTGCTCTTCGCCACCCGAGATATCGTTTACGTCTACTACGTCATATACGCAGTAAGCCTTAGTACCTTTTATGGACTTCTCAAAGGTTACTCTTTTGAGTTTTTGTGGGGCGATAGTCCTATTCTTAATAACTACGTCCCTTCTATGGTAGCTATTATCAATATAGCGATATTCTTTTTTATGAGGAATTTTTTAAACATGCAAACCTTGTTTAAAAAGACAGACAAAGTGTGTTTAGCTTATTCTGGATTAAATGCGTTGCTTTTTATGGCCAATGCAGTATTTGGTGAAACAAATGTGTCTGTACCTGTTTCGCAGCTTTTCTCTGTGCTTGGCGCACTACTGATGTTGGGTGTGGGGATATATGCTATGTTGCAAAATCTGCGTACTGCTCGCTTTTTTGTACTGGCTTGGAGTGTTTTTCTTTTAGGGATAATTGTATTTGTTTTGGGTGTGGTTGCAGTACTTCCCCTAAACCATTTTACAGAAAATGTAACACTTTATGCTTCTGCTCTTGAAACGATTCTACTTTCTTTGGCTCTGGCAGATCGTATCAATTTGCTCAAAGAAGCCGAAAGTACAGCCCAAAAGGCAGCGTTAGAACAAAAAGTTGAAAATGAAAAGCTTGTTAGAGAGCAAAATGCTATTTTGGAGCAGAAAGTGGCCGATGCTACCCAGCAGCTGGCTTTTGCCAATCAGTCTTTATTGCTCAGTAACCAAGAGTTGGGCGCACTCAACGAAGAGCTAATGACCACTTTCGAAACTGTTCAAACGCAAAACGACTTGATAAAAGACCGTTCTGTTGAGCTCGAAAATGTCAATCACGAGTTGAATACCGTTTTAGAAACTGTCCAGCTTCAAAAAAATGTCATTGAACAGACCAATGTCAAAATGCTGGATAGCATTCGCTATGCGCAAACCATACAAAACGCTACACTGCCCACTGAAGCTCAAATGCAAAGCTTGCTTCACAACTGCTTTGCTCTCTATAAACCCAAAGATATTGTTTCTGGAGATTTCTATTGGCTTACAGAACATAGAAACCTTGTATTTCTGGTAGCTGCGGATTGCACTGGGCATGGTGTACCTGCGGCTTTTCTATCTTTGGTAGGCTCTTTTGTGTTAGATCGCGTTATAAAATTTGAAGAAATTATTGAGGCCAATCGGATTTTGGAACGTGTAGATGTGCTTATTCGTCAGCACTTAAACCAAAATACACGATCCAACGCGGATAGTATAGACATGGCTCTTTGTGTTTTGGATTATCAGCCAGAAGGTTGCCGAATTCAGTATTCTGGTGCACATTTCCCTATGCATCATTATCAGGCCAGCACAGACCAAATTGTCAAAATAAAGCCAACCAGTCGTAGCATTGGTGGACGAATGTCTAAGCTCAACCATTCATTTGAAAGCCAAGTTTTTGAGATGAAAAAAGGCGATGCTTTTTATCTTGTCAGCGATGGTATTATTGACCAAAACAACGCGGACAACGAAAAATTAGGGAGCGCACGTCTTCACAGCCTTTTACACAAAGTAGCGCGCTTAACAGCCCACGAGCAAAAACAACTTCTGACTAAGCAGCTGGCGGATTTTCAAAATGGTGCGGAGCAACGAGATGACCAACTTTTACTCGGTGTAAGAATCGTCTAAAAACATTCTGAGAATAATTTTTGGGTTTAAAGCATTTTTTTTGCAAAAAAGTGAGAACTTTGCAACGACTCAGAATCTCTGAAGTCCCTAAAAACGCTATGGAACAAGTTTTATCATTTTACTTTGGTCAGAATAAGTTAGTAGCTGGCCTATCCAGCCCAGATAAAAACCCTCAGGAGTCACTAGAGCTGCTTACTTATCGTCATAGTGATGCACTGCCTTTATTTTTTGAGCAAGTGGGTCTAGAAATTTTGCCTCTTACTGAGGCGGAATATAAAGCCCGTAAAGACTTTGATAGCAAAGTCTTTGGCAATTTTTGGCAGATGGTGGAGCGGGAAGCCACATTTGAGCTTAGTGGAACTGTGCTTAGTGTGGAAAATTTATTGGCATCTCCCTTAGATGCTTATTCTCAGCAGTATAAGTTGCGCTTTGATTATCAGGATAATAGCTTAGAAAGTATTCCAACTCTAGTGGTTTTTGAAACACAGATAAGTGACAATAGCAAAAAGCGTATTTGCCGCTTCTTATCCACAAAGGGCTTCAATGTAGTTTATCAAGAAAATAACCCAGTAGATGCTTTTTTAGCTTCAAAATACAAGAAGTTGCCTGACGATGCCAAAGTCATGGTTCTGGAAGCAGCTCACGAGCACGTATTTATACACACCTATATAGGCAGTACGAGCCGCCGCGATTTGGCCGAAACAATCAATCAAGATGATTTGGACGTAAAGCTGAGTAAGTTAGTTTTTGAACGAGCTTTAGCCTCTGCTACTTTTCATGTGAGCGAAGAAGAAAAGACAAACGGCTATAAAAAGCTCATTCCCAAAGCAAAAGAATGGTACGATCGTGCACAACGCGAAGCACAGATTGATATTTGGGTAGGTTTTGATTTTGGTAATCAAAGTTTGGCGATGCTCAATAAGGCAGAAGCCACGTCTTTACTCTTTAGGCCAGAACATGTTCTGAATCAATTTCAAATTAATCTCAGCAACTATAAAGCAGATGTTCCGCTAGAAAAAGTATTTTTGCTTGGAGACCAACTAACTACTAGCACCTTGAGCAATGGCCTGCGCACGATTCATAACAAAGTGGAAGATGTGAGCAGCGCAAACCTCAAGACAGCTTTTTTGCAAGGGCTTAATGCGCACTACCAGAGCCAAGTGTTCCAAAATTATACCCAAAAAATTAAGGCTGAAGCCGAAGAAAATCAATCGGTTATCTTGCGGAATAAGTGGCTAGCTTTAGTATCGCAAGCAGCTAAAGACGGTTTGAGCGAAAACGGGCTTTCTCAAATTCTAAGAAGCTTAAATATTGATATCATTGACACCAAAGATTTAGTTAGAAAACTTATTCACAATCACTTAAGAAACGCCGCAAACAAAGATGTGGTCACTTATCAGGAACTCGATTTGCTGATACTGAAAGCCAAGAATCTGGGTGGAAATAAAAGCCTTGTAGAAGACATCTTACAAGAAGACAAAGTGGCAGTGGTAAGAGAGAACATACCCACTCAGCAGCAAAGCCCACCAACGGACAATACAAAAACGGTTTCTCAAAACACCCCCAAGAAAAAAATGACGGATAATTCAAACTCAAAAGTGAAAAGTTCTAGCGACAAAGCATTTGTATGGTATGCCATAGGTGGTATTTTGCTCATAGCAGTACTCGCTTTTGCTGTAACCTGGTATATAAACCGAGCCAAAACCAATGAAAACACGCTTTCTAGCGAGGAAGAAAGTGGTGCTAAAACCGAGCAAACGAATAATTCCAGCGAGAATAGCGGAGAAAATGAAAATAACACCCCTAATGAAACCAACAACAATGTTGAAGGTGGGGCTTCTGCGGGAGATTTACTTGCCAGCGATATTTCAGGAGAGTATCGTGGTATAATCTATGACAATGAGTTAGGGGCGGAGTTTACAAAAAATATACGCATTTTTGATGTAGTTATTAACGGCAGCAAGGGCGATTTTAAGTACACTGTTTTTCCGCGAGGTAAAGCTGGAGAAGGCTACGTGGGTAAAATAGACCTAGATGCTGGAACAATTAGCTTCGATTATGTAGAAAACTCAGTTTTCAAACTTGGCGAGTATCGAATTGTGGCCAACTGCGATAACGGCAAACACTGCTTTGAACCCTTCAAGGATAGTGCAGAGAAGCGTTTAAAGAAGTACAAAGACTAACTCCAATGCGGAAAGCTTCAATTCTGATTTTGCCTTTACTGAAACAAGTCTCAAACTTGTTTGGGCAGAATCTTTTTTATTGCCTGCAAGTATATTTCCGTACAGTTGATACTTGACGTTGATTAAAAGTACAGTTCAATAATACATAAAGAGACACGCTAGATTTTAGTCCTTAGCATAGTCTTCTGTGAATCACGTTAGCTCAAAAAAACTCTTTTATCAACTTAAAATGTTGCTTCATCAACTTGTTACCTTTATGCCTAGGTATTAGGTTTAACTTTGCTGTGCAACTAATTTAAACCTAAACAAATAATTTATGCAACAAGTTATTGAAAGTAATCTCGAATTCAGGCTTTATCACCCTATGGACTATAAAGTCCTGAAAACTGTTATGCAAATTGCCTTTTCAGATATGGAGGGGGCTTTTGTTGGAGAAGAAGAAATGTTGATCTTGTCAGGGCTTTATCCCAGAGGCCAAATTGTTTGCCTACTTGACGGCAAACTGATTGGTGCAACAGTTTCTAGAGTTGTCGCCTCCCAACGCTTTACAAAACCTCATACCCAAGCAGATTGCAGCAATATGCGCCATTATCTTCCCGACACCATTCATGGAGATGCTCTGTATGGACTCGATGTTTTTGTATTACCTGCGTATCAAAACTTAAAAATTGCAAGAAAAATTGTTACCTTATTGAAAAAACATGCTTATGAAGATAACTTTATCACCGTCTTAGGCAGTTCGCGGGTTTCAGGTTATGCTAAATATGTTAATCATATGGATTGCGAGACGTATTTCAATAAAGTAAAAAGTCGCGAAATCTATGATCCAGCTCTCTCCTTTCATTTGAGTTGCGGTATGGAATACGTTTGTGTAAATGATAAATTTTCGGACGAAGATGTTTCTTCCGCAGGCTTTGGAATTATACTCCAACAGCTTAACCCTGATTATAAGCCAGAATTAATGATTTACCCTGAAAGAAGAAGGAATATTTCTCGCTTTTTTAGACAATCTTTGATTACGCTTAACAATACAAAATACAAAGAGAAATCATTCATCAAATTCAACGAGAAAAAACTTTACAAAATAGGCTTATGATTAACCCTGATAACAATCTTGCATTATTCAAAGTAGAAAATTCTCCAATTGCAGGTATGGGCTGTTTTGCGCTTGCGTCTATTGCTAAAGGAGAAACTGTATACCGTATGACAGGAGAGCCTGCTGATTTTGAAACCCTATTGGCGTTGGTTTTGCAGGGAAAAGAGGCTCCTTCAGACCCCTTACAAATAGACATTGGATCTTATCTAGATTTGGAAGAAGTTTCTCGGTCTTTTAATCATTCTTGCAACCCAAACCTATTTTTAAGAGGTACAACCGAACTTGTTGCATTGCGCGATATCAACGTGGGAGAAGAGATGACTTATGACTATTCAACCACCATGCACTACGATTTGGAGCAACTTCAAGCAAATAAACAAGAATCTTGGACTTGTACTTGCTGCTGTGGTGCCGATAATTGTAGAGGTATCATAGATGAATTCAAATCTCTTCCTGAAGCGCGTAAAACCTATTATTTAGAAAATAGTTTTGTACCAGATTACATATTGCGGCTGTTTGCATGAGAGAGGACTCTCTTTCAGCTACCTCCGATCTTAAGTTGTTTTTTTATCCTAATGAATGATTGTACTTTTTTAAAATAAGAACATGATAAAATGCACTCTATTGCTCGCCTTAGTGCTTATGATGCCACTCATGGCTTGGGCTCAAGATAAACCCGCTTATGTGCTTTATAATGCAGGTGGTAAGAAAGTTTCCTTTGAAAAGTTGCTCAAAGAAGCGCGAAATGTTGATGTTGTTTTCTTTGGAGAACTCCACAACAATCCTATTGCTCATTGGCTTCAAATTGAACTTTTTAAGGAACTTTATAATGCCAAGACGCAGAATGTTGTGCTGGGGCTAGAAATGCTAGAAGCAGATGACCAGCTCAAACTAGATGAGTATATAAAAGGCTTCATCACGGACAAGCATTTTGAAAAAGAAGCTCGTCTTTGGCCAAATTATCCCACTGATTACAAGCCTCTTGTAGATTCTGCCAAAGCCAAGAACTTGCGAGTGGTAGCCACAAACATTCCACGTCGTTATGCAGCTCTTGTGGCCAAGGAAGGTTTAGAAGGACTCAACAAGCTTTCAGATGAGGCCAAGAAATTAATGATGCCCCTGCCTTTGAACATCAATTACGACTTGCCTGCTTATAAATCTCTTCTGGAAAGTGGTATGGGAGGCATGCAGCATGGTAGTAAAAACTTTGTGAGCGCACAAGCTGTAAAAGATGCTACTATGGCACACTTTATTTTGCAAAATTATACGTCAAAAAGCTTGTTCTTTCATATCAATGGAGCTTTTCACACCGATGATCAGGAGGGTATTGTCTGGTTTTTGAAGCAATCAAAGCCCAAAATCAAAACACTTACCATTTCTACGGTATTGCAAGCAGACCCCACCTCTCTCAGCAAGGATAATGAGCAAAAAGCTGATTTCATTCTCTGTGTACCCGAAAATATGACCAGCACTTACTAAAAGTTGTTATCTTCCCAACGAGATTAGGTTGGCTAAAAGCTTGTAAGCTCCTGCTACATTGGCTGGAAGCTGTCTAAAAAGCGACAAACCTGTGTAAACAAAGTAACCTTTTCCATGCTGTGCCACCAGCAAGGCTCCTTTTCTATCGGGTTCGTTGCGGTCTTTCATGCTTAAAAGAGGCTTAAACTCGCTCGCCCACTCGTTAGGAAAATACAAGCCCCGTTCCTGTACCCAGTCATCAAAATCGCTTCTTTGAATTTGGTTGGGCTTTTGCACAGCCTTGTGTTCTGGCTCAAGAAAGCTAACGTCTGCGTTCTCTTCTGTTACTCGTTCGCGTGAAAGTTTGAGCATGTAAGGAGCCAAGTTATTGCTTACTAAATCAAAGTTAGTATTGTACTGCACCACCAACACGCCACCATTTTGAACATAATCATGTAAAATGCGAGTCTTAAACCTTAAAAAGTCAGTGGTGTTGTAGGCTCTAACACCCAGAACTACAGCATCTAGGGTGCTGAGAACCTCTGCTTTGATTTGACTTTCATCCAAAATAAGCACCTCAGAGCCTAATTGCGCGAGAGCTTGAGGCAAGTCATCTCCTGCGCCCCGAATATAGCCCACCTTGCGCGCCAAGTTTTGGATAGGGACGAAAGACAACTTGGCTTCGGCCTGAGGGAAAAGAATTTGAATGGGAATGTGTTTGTATTCTACTTTCGTATAAGCCAGTGCGGGTTCGGTGCTGGGCATGCCTTCAAACTTAAATTCTGCTTTGATGATGCCATTTGATGCTTTCTGAGGAGGTTTTATGTCCACATAAAACGTGTACTCACCAAACTTTTCTTTGATATCAAATTCAAAACTATTTTGTTTACAGCTCCAGCCTTCGGGTAGATTTACCTGTAAAACGCCTTTTGTATTTTTTTGATGTGCTTTTACCACCATTTTGAGGCGGCGTTCTTCAGATTTTGGCCAAGTATAAGCCTCTTGTTCAAAGTTGATTGTAGCGGCTGGCGCAACAGTCAGATGGCGATAGATTTCACCATCGACGGGGTCAGTCCATTTGTGTAAAACTGGCACGTTTAGCGCAATGCTTGTCCCCTGCACATTGAATACAAATTCCACCATGAAAGGCGGTGTATTTTCGGGCAAACCGCGCTGTACTTGGTCTTCCACAGTGTACATGCCTAGCGTGGCTCTGTTTTTGAGCCAATAAGGGTGGGTGTTGTTTAGACTGTTGGGCAGCTGAATTTTGAGCAGATGATTGGCAACTTTATTGAGCTTAAGTTTTTGGACATCAAAATTATGCGACTCTGCACCGCTTGCAGTGCTTATTTTTAACTGTGCACGAACCAGCTCTACTTGGCTGCTATACCGCATAAGTGCAGGAGCTTGTACCAAAAATGAGTCCTTACTACTCACGCTGTACTCGGGCGAAGTAGCCTCTGCCCACACGCCTGCGCAATGCAAAATGATTTTTTCCAAAACATCAATTTTGTATGCTACAATCTCGCTATGAGGAACTTGCTTCATCGCCGTAAGAGCCTGTAACAACACTGGTACTGATAAATGTGGTTCGGTTGGTTTAAATTCTGTACATGCCTTTTTGAGTAGTGTTTCCACTTGCTGCCCTCCTGCTATGCGTTTCCAAGTCATGTCTATACCTTCTTCTAGCTGGTTATTTTTGATACTATCGCCTGCAAGGAGTTTGAAATATTCTATCTGCTCGCCTCTGGTAGCGGCAGCCCCAAAGCCTTGAGACTTATGTTGAGAACGGCTCTTGGCTGCAATTTCGCCATAATGCTGTCCCAAAAGCGGATTAAACATACCGATGTCAAGTGTGTGGTAGCCCGATTTGTCAAGGTTGGGTTTATCGCGAAAGAAGAAAGCTGAGGTATTCCAAAGAATGCGCTTGGCTTGATGCACCTGCACCCACTTGAGCTGTTCAGGAAATTTTTTAGGGTTTGATGCAGCTTTAAAAGCTTCCACTGCAAGCTGAGCAGAGGCTATGTGGTGTCCGTGGGTGTCTGTGTAGTCAGGTGCAAAGCGCGTGATGATAAGATCTGGTTTGAGACGACGAATGGCCCAGACCATATCGGCCAGTACGGCTTCTTGATCCCAGATACTAAGGGCCTCTTCCGCAGTTTTGGAGTAGCCAAAATCATTGGCACGTGAAAACAGCTGCTCTCCTCCGTCCACATAACGCGCCGCTAGCAGCTCGTGAGTGCGAATAAGCCCCATTAACTCCCGCTGTTCTTTACCAATGAGGTTTTGACCGCCGTCACCTCGCGTGAGTGAGAGGTAGGTAGTGCGTGCGCCCAAATGGTTACTATAATAAGCAATGAGACGAGTATTTTCGTCATCAGGGTGAGCGGCTACATAGAGCACACTTCCAAGTGTTTGAAGCTTAAATAGTTCGTGCTGTATTTGACTTGCAGATTTTGACTGAAACTGTGGAAGTTGTGCAAAAGCAAATTCTGCGCTAAAAAATAAAGCAATAAAAAGTGAAAACAAGCTTAAAATGGCTTTTTGAGAAGTTGAATTCATGCGTAGAGAGCGTGTTTAGTGCGACGCAAATTTAGTATTTATTGGCATACAGCCACCAGAAAGATTATAAAATGGAAAAAGTTCTTTTAGTTTTTGAAACCATACTAGCTCTCCTGTTAGTGAGACTCTATTGGCCATTTTTTTCTTTGGTATCTACAAAATTGACTGCAAAGTGATAATTTTGCAAAAAAGATGGTTGCTACCCTTTTCAAACAAAAAGAACATGCAGATTTTTTCAATGCTTCCTGAACATTACGAAGCTGTCAGAGCTATTTATGAGGAGGGAATACTCACTAAGAATGCCACCTTTGAAACGCTCGCCCCTGACTGGGAAAGCTGGCATTACAAGCATTTGGAACACAGTCGTTTGGTGGCTTTAGAAGATGAGCAGGTGATAGGCTGGGCGGCTCTTACTCCTTTAGCCGAGCGTTGTGCGTCAGTGGGTGTGGCGGAAGTGAGCGTTTATTTCAGAATGGCATTTACTGGTCGTGGCTTTGGAAGGCTATTGCTGAACGCTCTTATTGCAGAAAGCGAAAAAAATGGAATCTGGACACTTCAGTCTGGTATTTTCCCTGAAAACACCGCCAGTATTCAGCTGCATTTGCGCTGTGGATTTCGCCAAGTAGGCTACCGCGAGCGTGTAGGCTTGCACGAAGGAGTTTGGCGCAATACGGTATTGATGGAAAGACGCAGCCAAGTGGTAGGTATTTAGGCAAAAATACGTTCTTTGCTGGTTGTGTGGATATTGAAATAATCACAAAGACGCATACCTATGACCAGGATATCATCTGTCTGCTTTCCGCTTAGCTTCCAATTATCTAGCGACTGTACGAGCGTATTTTCTTGTTCAGAGGTAGGCTCTTGGCTAATTTCTCGGTAGAGACTGGCGAGCCTGCGCGACTTAAACTTTTCTTTGGTTACGCCATGAAATTGGTCTGGATAGCCATCTGAGTTGAGAAACACCATGTCATTGGTTTCGTATTGAAAGACGTGCTCATCAAAAGCTTTATTTTCATTAAATTGGTCGCCTCCCACATGAAACTTACTGCCGCGAACCTTAAGCATTTCTCCCTTATGGAAAAAGTACATGGACTGTCTAGCACCTGCAAAGGAAATACTTTTGGCCTTTTTGTTGATACAAACCACGCTGACATCTATGGTGTCGTGCATGTCAGAGGCAGAGGTATTTTGTTTGAGTGTATCGCGCAGTCGCTTGTCCAGAAGAGTCAAGATTTGTGCAGGTGAAAAGATACTCCTTTCAATGACAATGTCGTTGAGCATGTCATTACCCATCATAGTCATAAAAGCACCCGGTACACCGTGCCCAGTACAGTCTGCTAGAACTACAATCACATAGTCTCCTTCTTCAAAAAACCAATAGAAGTCACCCGACACAATGTCTTTTGGCCTAAACAAAATAAAACCTTGAGGTACAATATTATTAAACTCTTCACGAGGCGGTAAAACAGCTTTTTGTATGCGTTGCGCATAGGCAATACTAGCGGTAATGTCTTTGTTTTTTTGTTCTATTTCATCATAGGCCGCCTTCAACTCTGTATTTTTAAGCCTATAAATTTCAGCTTCTTGTTTAGATTGTTCTGCTTCATAGAGCATTTTAAAGTTATTAATTTTCATGGTACTTTCGTCGCCCATGACTTGCTCTCTAAAATCTAGATAAATATCATAGTGCTCCAAGGCTTTCCATGGTTCTTGCGATGCTTTATAGGCTTCTACCAAGTTTTTATGAGCGTTGATAAGCTTCACTTTAGCGTTGGTTTCTTCTGCCAACTGCACGGCGTTTAAAAAAAGATCAATAGCCGTAGCTGGATCATTATTTTGAAGATACAGCTCACCCATTTCAGTATAGGTGGTGATTATACCTTGTTTGTAATTGAGTTCTAAGCGAATATCTAGGCTCTTTTTGTAATATTCCAAAGCCAAATCTAGTTGATTCAAACTGCGGTAGATTTTACCAAAATCATTGTAGACGCGTGAGAGGCTATTAGGACTACCATTGATGTCTTTAAGCATATCATAAGCTTTTTGATTATATAACAGAGCCTGTTGTTGATTGCCTCTTTTATGAAAAACATCAGCCAAGCCATTAATACAGCGTGGTACACCAGCAAACTCTTCATTTTTTTCAAAAATAGCCAAAGCTTCTAAAAAGCGTATTTCTGAACTATCATAATCTTTGAGGTCGTAATAGTAGCCCGCTAGTAAGTAACAAGCCCAGCCTTGAGCTAAATCAATGCCATATTCCTGACAAAGTTCTATAGATTTAAGTGTGTAGTCAAATGCTTTTTGGTGATCGCCAAAAGACCAGTAGGCAGATCCCAAACGACCATAAGCCACACCAAGCCCACCTCTATCGTTGATTTCAGTAAGAATTCTCTCAGCCTCCAAAAACAATGGAAATGCCTTTTTGATATCGCCGCCAAAATTATAAACTAGACCTTCTTGCAGCATAGACATAGCGATACCGCGTTGGTGATTATGTTTGTAAACTAGCGACTTATAAGGTTCTAGTATATCAAAAAAATCTTGCATACTGCCGTTGGTGAGCAAATGCCAAGAAAGCCAAAAGAAAGCTTCTATTTGGGAATTGACATCGCTAGCATTTTCTAGCTGCTCGCGCAAATATTTTTCTCTTTTCTGCATTATGCTAGCTCAAGAATTGATTATATTTTAATGTTATCAAATTTTATTCCGAAACTTTAATTGATTTTACAAACTCATGACGCTGTCATTTTTTAGTAGGCAGAAAAGCTTTCTTAACACCGAGTAACTTGCTCATGTATTTGGGATCAAGCAAAACGACTTGTCCGCTTTTTTCCAAAAGCCCCAACACATTGCTGCGGCTAGGATACACTCTCAAAACATCAGATTGCTCAGGAGCTAAGTCGACCAATGAAATTTTGCTGAAAGGCTCAAGTTTTTGGATAGAGTCGCGCACTGCAGGGTCATTCACATAGGCATCGCACTTCACACCAGTAAACTGCGTGAGGTATTGGTACAAACGAGGCATATTGACAGCCTGTTCACCACGCAATGTGTAGTAGCCTGAGTCTAGCCCTGACACAGATTTCGAACTTTTAAATTCCACATACAAGTTATCTTCTGGCTTGCTGGTATATTCCACCGAAAGTGTTTTGAGTGTAGCCGAAGAGGTTTTGAGAATAGTTCTGTTGCGCCACTCTTCTTCATTGATTTCAAAAAGCTGACGAATTGGCATATAAAACCCGCCAGGAATATACACTTCATAAGGCTCGCCCTTATCTAACATCGCATAAGACTCTGCCGAGTCGCCAGCCACAAAAAACTTTTTGTAAACTTCTTTACCCTTCCAAATTTTAACTTCTAGTCCGCTTCTAAAAAACAAATCTATGATTTGGTTGCGTTGTCCTGCTGGTACAGGACGCTTCACTTCAAGGCTCTTCATCACCGAAAAAAGCGAAAAAAGCATGTCGTCATCGACCTCATATTTGTCGTTGATACTCCACACCGTACCACTTTTTTTGCTGATAACAGCCGCACCAAAACTAAACTTATCAACCCCAAGCGTGTCTTCTAGAGCAAAGTTAGCTTGGGTTTCGTTATTCGTAGCTCGGCTGTTTTGCGACTGTATAGCCCAAAAAATACAGAAAAACAATAACACAACTACCAAAGAAAGGTACTTTAGCTTATTTGTCATAAGGCAAAACAAGAAAATGATGTGCAAATGTAGCTCTTTTGAGCAGAAAACCGAATACTTGATACAAAATTTCAGCAGAACCCTTTTGGGCTACCATCCAGTTGAAACTAGCCTAATTTTTCTTAAAATATTTCCTCAAAAAAGGTAAAGAAGCCAATAAACCAGCCGCCAGCCATTTCCAAAGCTTAACAAACAAAATCCAAACACCAAATTTGGCTATAAGTTTACCTGCCACTAAGCCAGCCACACTCATAACCGCAATCTCATCTATATTGGAATCAAAATCTTCGTAGCGATGCCCGGGTTGGAATTTAAAACTGCGTCTGATAAGCTCTGCTTCGTGTTTTATTTCCTCAAAGTCTGCCATATTGCCCACAATGTTGAGATTTAAAACGCCATTTCTGCCCAAAACACGCATATTGTAATTTAAAACATTGCTATCATCAGAAGAAAATTTTAGCTCCTGTGCCCAGTAAAGCGTGTGTGTACTTGGATCATAGCGAGGCTTTTCTGCCCATCCCACCAACTCTATTTCAGGGAGGCCGTTTTTGGCACGCTGTTCATTTAACTCATGGATGTCGTCGCGGATTTGGCGCAGCAAGTCGGATTTCTCTAAATCACTAGCGTCTGTGTCTTCAACATGCCCCACTTTTTCGTAGCTAATTTCTGTAGCCCATACATTAGGATCCACAGGGTCAAAGTTCGCCTTGAAGAGGATACCAGCACCAGGTGAGCGGGTTCCTTGGTTGTTCCATATTCGCGTATGTAATTCCTGGCTCTGTGTAGCGTCTAGATATTTGTAATGAGGTGGCACATTAAGCTCTATAATACCGCCAAGAATGGAAATTTTTCCTACTCTAAACTTAAAGTTTCTGTTGAGGCTGTCGCGGAGTTTTTCTAGTCTGGCTTTTTCGTTGTCTAAACTCAAACTGTCAATCGTTTTTTCTTCATCTTGCGCTTTGAGATTGTCAAACAATAAATATGAGACACAAAAAGTACTCAAAAAAACTAAACAAGCGGTTGTGCTGACAATTTTTATCATAATCTGTTTGGTTTAATCTCAGCCTTTTGAGAAGCTTTTAAGGCAGCAAATTAATCAAAAACTCTAGCAAAGTACCAAAAAAGGCAGGCTTTTTTTATCCAAAAGTTCTCTTACGCTGCCCTGCGCTTCAAAGTTTGGTTATTTCTCAAGTATTTTTTATAGCTAGTTAAGGAAAAGCCTAAAAAACTTTTGAAATCAAACAAATAAATAGATAAGGCTCTCAAGTAAGCTAAAAAATTGACTGTAAAGTCTATAATTGGGTGCGCGTGTGCTCTGCATTGAACAAAAAAATAAAAAAATGAAAAATAATTGATACTAATCTTGCAAACCCAAAAAAAAGTAGTACTTTTGCACTCGAATTTTCACAGTTAAGGCAAAACAAAGGGGGAATACCAAAGCGGCCAACTGGGAGGGACTGTAAATCCCTTGATTAATTTCTTCGTAGGTTCGAATCCTGCTTCCCCCACCAAGAATATTTTTTAGTGTTATTCGGTTAGTACAAGTGTGTCACTAATATCTGCGGGAGTAGCTCAGTTGGTAGAGCGACAGCCTTCCAAGCTGTAGGTCGCGGGTTCGAGCCTCGTCTCCCGCTCAGATTGAGCGTTCTTTAAAATTCTAGTTGCTTATCCAAAAAGAGATAAAACGCGGCTGCCAATTACTGATTAATGAAAGTTGCAAAGCCGACGTAGCTCAGTGGTAGAGTGCTTCCTTGGTAAGGAAGAGGTCGTGGGTTCAATCCCCATCGTTGGCTCTCATACCTTTTTGTATAGCTGCTGTTTAATCAACCTCCATCTAATTTGGCCATTGTGCTCTGCGCATTGGTTTTTCTGAAATCAATTTCAAACAAATTAATTTTTGCTCAAGCAATGGCAAAGGAGAAATTCGTTAAAAACAAGCCTCACGTAAACATCGGCACTATTGGCCACGTTGACCACGGCAAAACTACCTTGACTGCCGCCATCACAACTGTTTTGGCTTCACAAGGTCTCGCACAACTTCGCAGCTTTGACTCTATCGACAACGCTCCTGAAGAAAAAGAAAGAGGTATCACCATCAATACGGCGCACGTAGAATACGAAACAGCTAATCGCCACTATGCACACGTAGACTGCCCAGGTCACGCTGACTATGTGAAGAACATGGTAACTGGTGCTGCTCAAATGGACGGTGCTATCTTGGTTGTAGCTGCTACTGATGGCCCTATGCCACAAACTCGTGAGCACATTCTTTTGGCTCGTCAAGTAGGCGTACCTTCTTTGGTTGTGTTTATGAACAAAGTAGACATGGTAGACGATCCTGAACTTCTTGACCTTGTGGAAATGGAAATTCGCGAATTGTTGACGTTCTACGGCTTCAAAGGTGATGATATTCCTGTTGTACGCGGTTCTGCCCTCGGTGGTTTGAACGGTGAGCCTACTTGGGTAGCTACTATTGAAAAATTGATGGCTGAAGTAGATTCATTCATTCCAATTCCTGAGCGTATCACTGACAAGCCTTTCTTGATGCCTGTTGAAGACGTGTTCTCTATCACTGGTCGTGGTACTGTGGCTACTGGCCGTATCGAGCGTGGTATTGTAAACGTGGGCGAGCCTGTAGAAATCTTGGGCTTGGGTGAAGCTCCTCTCAAGTCTACTGTTACGGGTGTAGAAATGTTCCGTAAATTGTTGGATAGCGGCGAAGCTGGCGACAACGTAGGTCTTCTCCTCCGTGGTATTGAAAAAGAAGCTATCCGTCGTGGTATGGTTATCGCTAAGCCTGGCACTATCAAAACTCACGTAAAATTCAAATGCGAAGTTTACGTGTTGAAAAAAGAAGAAGGCGGTCGTCACACACCATTCTTTAAAGGTTACACACCACAGTTCTACTTCCGTACAACTGACGTAACTGGTGCTGTTCAACTCCCTGACAATGTGGAAATGGTAATGCCTGGTGATAACATCTCTATCACTGTAGAGCTCCAGAAGCCTATCGCAATGGACAAAGGTTTGCGCTTCGCAATTCGTGAAGGTGGCCGTACAGTAGGTGCTGGTCAGGTTACTGAAATCGTTGAGTAAGCGACTGTTTTAATACAGAATAGATTAAAAACAGACTCATTGAAAGTTTATTCTTTCAATGAGTCTGTTTTTTTTGTATTTTTAAAAAATAAGCACAATTATTGGAATGTTATTTTTTAAATACAAAGATGTAACATTAGTTTAATGCTCTGCCTATCTATTCCTGAATTGAACAAGAGATGTAACCTATGAACAAACACTTACACTTTCTATTTATTTGTTTTTTATGGCTTGGCACGACAGAGCTTCTAGCACAGAGTAAAATGCTGGATAGCTTAGAGCAAGTTTATAGCACTTCAAAAGTGGACACTAGTAAGTTTATTAATGCGTTGCGTATTTTTGAGAGTTACACATCAAGGGATACCGTTAAGAGAGAAAAGTATTATAAATTTAGCGAACAGCATATTAATACGCTTAAAACCAAACAGAAGCAACTCAATATTCCAGAAAATCACCTAAAAGCCTTTGAAGCGAGTTTCCTGCGCATACAGGCTTTTCAACAGCAGCTTACAAGTTTTGATAAGGGTTTAGAAACTATGAAAAGATCCTTAGAACTTGCGAAAGCTTCGGGTCTCAATATGGCCATTTTTGATGCTTATAGTGGCCTAGCTCTTATGGAAGAGGAGAATAACAATGTCATGAAGGGTATAGAGTATAGACTAGAGGCTCTGAAGCTTCTCGAGACCAAGCTAAAGAATCCCAGGGCTATGGGGCTTACCTGTTTAAACCTAGGCATAGGCTACTACATGCTGGATAAAAAAGAGACTGGCGTGGAATATTTCAAACGTGCTTACTATGCGTTCGAGAAGGCCAAAGTATTGCGTGGTATGAGCGCGGCTTTAAATAATATTAGCACATATTACGCGGACGGGAATCAAAACTTAGACAGCGCATTTCATTACTGCCAAACCTCTTACTACATCAAGCTCAAGGTAAGCGACCCAAGCGCACTCGGGATTTCGTTACTTAATTTAGCCTCTATGCACAGACGAAAGGGTAATTTGGATTCGGCTCAATGGTACGCTAAGAAGGCTGTGGAAAATTGTGAAAAGTATAAGAGATACAATTGGTTATCAGGAAGCTATCAGGCAATGGCGCAAATTATGCAGGTGAGAAAAGACTATAAACAAGCTATTTTTTGGGCTAAAAAAGCTGCCGCACGGGCAGCAGAAGAAGGCGATTTAAATTCTATGAGATCAGTAGCTGACACCCAGTGTGAAATTTATGTTGAACTAAACGATTACAAGAATGCTTATGAGCAGTTGTTTTTGAGTTCTAAATACAAAGACAGCCTTTTAGGCGATGACTCCAAGGCTAAAATGGCTAAGCTAGAGGCGCAGTTTGGTTTTGACAAGCAAAAGTATCAGCAAGAGCTTGCTCAAAAAGAAAAAGATTTGCTTAAGGAAAAAGAACTTGCGCAGAGTGTTATATTCCGAAACACAGCCATTGGTGTGGGAGTTTTTATGTTTATCATAGTTATGGTGGTCATTTTTAATCAGCGTAAAATCCAGAAAATTAATAAGCTGTTGAGTATCAAGAACGACGAGATAGGTAAACAAAGAGATGCACTTACAGAGCAATATGCCGAAATACAACAAAACAGAGAAGAAATATTGACAATCAATGAACAGCTGAGCGGCCAAAAAAATGAGCTGCAAGCAGCTTTTTATACCATAGAACAAAAAAACCAGCATATTTTAGCCAGTATTCAGTCCGCACAAAGCATTCAAGAAAGTATTTTGCCTAAAGCTGACCGACTCGGCCTTGCGCTTAAGGACTTTTTTATACTCAATAAGCCTAAAGACGTGGTGAGTGGTGATTTTTATTGGCTTGGTTTGAAGAATGATCGCACTATTCTGGCCTTGCTTGACTGCACGGGGCATGGTGTGCATGGAGCCTTTATCACCCTTATAGCTTATAACTTACTCAACAAAGTTATTCTTTCTAAGGACTTTAGTGAACCAGCCGAAATCCTAGAGCAGCTACTTTCCGAGATTATTAAAAACCTCAAACAAAACGAAAATAAAAATAACGATGGTTTTGATATTGGTATTTGCAGCATTGATTCAAACTCGCACGCACTAGCCTTTTCGGGTGCGAACAGCTCATTGTTTTATGTGCATAATAATGAACTGTTTGAGGCACGCGGGACGCACAAGCGAATAGGTGGTGTGCATAAAAGTCAGGCTAACAAGCAGTTTATCTCTCAAACAATCTATTACGATCAAAGTACACAGTTCTTTTTGAGTTCAGACGGCTACATGGATCAGCACGGAGGCTCGGAATTAAAAAAGATGGGCAAACTGAAGTTCATGGATATCTTGTGTGAATGTGCGCGAATTAGCGACATGCACAAACAGAAAGAACATCTTGAAAGTTATTTAACCAGCTGGACAACTAGTATAAAAGAACAGACGGATGATATTTTGGTCATTGGCTTCAAGCTTCCTGAATAGTGCTGTTTTGCCAAAGACTTTTATTGGTAGTTTGTTTTAGAAAATCACTGCCAGTTATCTCAGCAGAAGAATAATTTTACTTATAAGCTAAAACACCGTATAGAATGCCATAAAAAGCTCTTCTATACGGTGTTTGTCAATAAGGACTATCCAAACTAAGAAAGCGCGCGTGTACCTACCTGGTTGTAAGGTACGCTGAAACCTTCCTGAGCAAGTGCCAGCTGTATTCTTTCGCTCATATCAAACATAACTGGCAAGTAATCTGCCTGTTTTACATAAACTCTTACGGCGAACTTAATACCAACAGCGTTTATCTCTTCTACAAAAATATCTGGAGCAGGTTTGTCAAGCACGCGCTCGTCTACGTCAGTCACTTTTTTGAAAATGTTTTTGGCCTTCAATAGATCGTCTTTATGGTTGATGGTAAAATTGAGGTCTAAACGACGATAAGGTTCTGCTGTAATATTGACAATCACACCGTTAGCAATCACACCGTTTGGAATGATTACCAATTTATTATCAGCAGTCAAAAGCGTTGTAGTGAATGTTTGAATATATTTTACATCACCAGTCTGGCCTTGTACATTAATAGTGTCACCCACTTTATAGGGCTTAAATATCATAATAAGCACACTACCAGCAAAATTAGCCAAACTACCCTGTAGAGCCAAGCCAATAGCCAAGCCCGCTGCACCAATAATAGCCACAAACGAGGTAGTCTCGATACCAACAACAGAAGCCGCGCTTAAAAGCACCATCACCTTGAGCAGGGCTTCCACGATGCTAACAAGGAAGGGTTGAAAGCTTGCATCTATTTTATTTCTATCAAAAACATTTTTGAGCAATCTGCCCGCCCAGCTCACAATTCTAAAACCAATAAAGAGAATCAGGACAGCTAGCAAAACCTTGGGCGCAAATTCAATAGCCATATTGGCAGCCGATTGAGAAAGAGCTTTTACGTCTATGTCAAACATACAAATTGGGGGTTGGTTAAAATTATAATTTATAAAAGTCTTGCGCAAACAAAAAGTATTATGATCTTAATTCCAATTTTTTTATATAAATTTTAAATCACATTTGTAAAAATCAGCTAGAATTTATTTGTGCTTAAATGTAAAGTAGCACCTAACTTCCATTTTTTACATCTTTCATAAAAGAATAGCTAGATTTCGTAAAAGAGACCAGTTTTTGACATACTCCTCGGTATAAAGTTGCGTAATATTGATGTTAATATGATTTAAAGTGTTCAAAAATAATTGTTTCAATTAGAAAACGTAATTCAAATTATGAAAAAGGTAATTCTATTATGCGTGACTTTAATGTGCTTTTTTGTGAGCGCAAAAGCACAAAACAGAGCTGCTGATGCTTTTCTTAAGGCTTTTCCTGATCTTAGAGTGGGCAGTGTGGTGGGCGAAGCTGAGTGCAAGAAGGCGATGAGTGCCAGAGTACCACGCGAAGCCATTGCAGGCATAGATTACAAAGCCCTGATTTATAGCAGTGCTAATGACATTAGCAAGTGGGACATCATGCCGCTTGGCAAGTTCAAAATCAAAGAGGGAGTCTATTTTGTGCTTTACTTTTCAGCTATCATGGGAGCAAATCATACCAATACCGACTATAGCTATGTCCTGTGTTCAGAGGTGTTTGACTTTAATAAAAATGAAAAAACAGGTCAAAACTATGGCAACAATGGGGAGTTCTCTGGTATGGGAGACAAACGCAAACAAGACCTCATTCAATTGCTTGGCAAAGATGCTGACATGACCCTCAAAGCCAATTTTTCTTTTAAGATAACTAGCCAAAATGGCGGTACTCTCACTAGTTATTGGCTCTATAACCCCCAAAAAGAAAGAAATGAAACATATAACTTTAGTTGGGATACTGATGGTAGCCTGAAGATATACTAGTTGTAAGTTTTACAGAATCTTAAACCGAGACATGGCATGAAAAAGATACTTTTTTTCGCGTTCTTTTTACTCTTATCTTCCTTGTTCTTAACGCGTGTACAAGCACAGGCTAGAGTGTTGAACGCAGGGGAGGTGGCAAGAGTCTTTGACTCTGGCACCAAGAGCACGTTTGGTATTGAGTACCGAATTTACAGAGCCTATGCCTATTCTGACGCAGGTGGCGACTATTACGTGGTATTTACCGAAAAAGCAGATAAGATAACGGAGTCGGGCGATACGATTAATTACAAGATTAAGGCATTTGCCTTCCAAAATAATAGCGATGGTCTTTTAAAGCTCTGGGAAATTAACGATTTTACCATCAAAAACCCTGGTACCAAAGAAGATGAAACGTCTATTTGGTTCTGGACTAAGTATTGCGAGTTTATAGACCACGATAACGACGGCTATGTGGAGCCAATTGTTGTTTATGGTACAAGTGGTATCAACAAGCAGGCTGATGGCCGTATGAAGATACTGGTTTTCTATAAAGGCAAAAAGGTGGCAATAAGGCATCAGAATGGTACTTTGGACTTTGAGCGAAATACCCAAGTGGACGCAGCTTTCTACACGCTACCAGCGGCTATACAAAATCGCGTGAAAGCCATTATGGAAAAACAAGTGGCGGATGATAACTGCATCTTTCCTGTGGACTGGCAAGAGGCCATGAAGAAGAAAAAAACTCAGTTTGACGAAAATTAACTCTTTAATAGCAGCATGGTACTTGGCGTAGCTTTACACAAAGTCTACGTCAAGTACCATGCTTAATTTTTTGTAGCTTTTGTTTGAGAGTAATTTTTCTACTTCTGCTCTCAAAAATATCTTTGCCGCTTTCAAATTAAAATTACTGCGAGGAAATTTGAGCAAGATATCTTGTAAATAACGGTTTTTGATGCGGTCAATTAGCGGACGCTCAGGTCCCAATACCACTTCCTGTCCCCATTGCTTGAGCAGAGGCGCAGCAAGATCTAATGCGGCATTTTTGCAAGTGTAAAGGTCTTCATGTTTTAGAGTGAGCCTGACCACGCGCGCAAATGGCGGATAGCTGTACTTTTCACGTTCCAAAAGCTCTTGATCAAAAAATGACAAATAATCATTCTCTATCACTTTTTTAAAAACTGGGTGTTGTGGCTGCGAGGTCTGAATCAGGACATGTCCTAAACCGCTTCTGCGCCCAGCTCGCCCACTTACCTGCACTAAAAGCTGAAAAGCGCGTTCTAAAGCCCTAAAGTCAGGAAAATGCAAGAACCTGTCCATATCAAAAACACAGACCAGATTGACACGCGCAAAGTCCAAGCCTTTCGTAACCATTTGTGTACCTACAAGCACATCGGCCTTGCCCTCATCAAAATCCTGAATCACTTGCTCATATTGATGTTTGGTGTGGGTAGTGTCGCGATCCATGCGTAAAGTGCGGACAGTGGGCAGCAAGGCGGTTAAGTCTTCTTCTAGCTTTTCTGTGCCATAGCCTATATAGCTTACCTTATGACTTTTGCAGGATTTACACTCTTTGGGAGTATGCTCGTGGTGGCCGCAGTAGTGACAGCGAATTTCGTTGCTTTTTTGATGGTAAGTGAGGCTTACAGAACAGTTAATGCAACGCGGTACCCAGTTGCAGACTTCACATTCTAAATAAGGTGCAAAACCCCGTCTGTTCTGAAATAGTATGACTTGCTCTTGACGCTCTATAGCCGTTTCTATACTTGATAAAACTTTTAGAGTAAATTGCTCACGCATTTGTTTTTGCTGGCGTGCTTCTTTTAAGTCAATAAGCTCTATACGTGGTACTTTGGCCTCTGAGTAACGAACCAAGAGTTTGACCAGTCCATACTGACCTTTCTGAGCTAAAAAATAGCTTTCCAAAGAAGGTGTGGCAGAACCCAAAAGCACCTTGCCTTTGTGCATACTAGCCAATACCATAGCCAAATCTCGCGCATTGTAGCGTGGAGAAGGCTCATATTGTTTGTAAGAGCTGTCGTGCTCCTCGTCTATAATAATCAAATTCAAATTATAGAAAGGCAGAAAAATACCCGAGCGTACTGCTAGTACAAAGTCGTAAAGACCATCTTTGACACCCTGCCAAATCTCATAACGCTCATTTTCGGTGAGACGAGAGTGATAAACGCCCATTTTATTGCCAAAAATTTTGCGTAAGCGAATCACCATTTGTGTGGTGAGAGCTATTTCTGGCAATAACAAAAGCACTTGACTACCACCTGCTAGAGCCTGCATGATCAAATCTATATAAACTTCGGTTTTACCGCTGCCTGTAACGCCATGAAGAAGCACAGCAGATTTGGTCTGAAAATGTGTTAAAATTTCATCGCGAACCACTGCCTGCTCAGGCGTAAGCGCGGGGCGGGGAGCTTCTACAGCCCCTTGATTTTGACGCAAAATATGCTCAGAAAATTCTTCAAAAATCCCATTTTTTAACATTGTCTGCAATGAAGAAAAAGAGATTTGTTCAGCGAGCTCCATATGTTTGTCCACAAATGCATTTTTGGGCGCACCTTCCGAATTCAAGGCCGGATTGTCTAACACTGGAACCAAAGACAAATAGCGCAATAAAACTCTTTCTTGTTTAGGCTTGTTGGCAAGCGAAACGAGTAGCTCTTGCAGCGCGTGGCGTTGCACATAGTTCTGCGCAAGACGCACTTTTTTGATGTACTTGGGCTTATATTTTTCTTTTACTTCTTCAAAAGTAATGATGGCCTCGCGGCTAATGAGCGATTTGAGCAATTTATGGATATTTTTTTGATCCACCAGCTCAAAAATATCATCTAAAGTAAGTGTTCCGCGAGTTTTGAGCGTATCCAAAATAAGTTGCTCTTTGTCAGAAATAGCTTCTTGAGCCTGTGGAAGATTTTCAAAATCTGGATTAGCTTCAATGCGGGTGGTGCTGCTAAGTTTGAGCGCGGAGGGGAGTGCTACATTCATCACCTCGCCTATATAGCAAAGATAATATTCTGCAGTCCATTGCCAAAAATCTAGGTGTAAAGGCAGTAAAATGGGGTGCTCATCAAGAAGCTCCAACACATATTTGGCTGCGTAGTCCTGAGGGGGATTGCTGTGGATACTCACCACAAGAGCGGTCATAACTCGCCTACGTCCAAATTGCACCATCACGCGTGTGCCCTTCCTGATATAGTTGTTCAGTTCAAAGGGTAGGCGGTAGGTAAAAGTAGCGGGTAAGGGCAAGGGTAGAATAACATCTACGTAGAGCGTAGTTTGCTGAGCGTCAAGCATTGTATCAGAAAAACAGCGAAGAGAATAGGCAACACAACATACTGCAAACACAACACAGTCAGCAAAGCTAGATAAAAAAAGTAAGTTTACAAAAAATGACTTACTTGTCTAGGTACGAAGGTGACCCTAAAAATGATTCACAAGACAGACTAGTTAGTATGGTCAATTGCCCACTTCAAATAAATCGCGCCCCATGTAAAACCGCCACCAAAAGCCACTAATAGCAAATTGTCACCTTTTTTGAAAAGATGTCTATGATCCCACATACAGAGAGGAATCGTCCCACTGGTTGTGTTGCCATATCGGTGGATGTTGATAAGTACTTTATCCAAAGGCAGTCCTAAACGTCCTGCTGTAGACTCTATGATGCGGCGATTCGCTTGGTGAGGCACTAGATAGGCAATGTCTTCATGTGTCAGGTTGTTGCGCAACATGACGCGCTGAGCTACTTCAGACATATTCTGAACAGCATTTTTGAAAACTGCTGCACCGTGCTGAGTTACGAAATGCTCTCTTCTGTTTACTGTTTCCGCAGTGGGCGGATAGCGGCTGCCACCAGCTTTCATGTAGAGAAACTCCTGTCCCGCGCCATCTGAGCAGAGTTGAGCATCTTGAAGACCTAAGCCCTCCTCATTAGGTTCTAAGAGCACTGCCCCCACACCATCACCAAAAATGACACAAGTTGTTCTGTCTTGATAATCTAAAATAGAGGACATTTTATCACCACCTAGTACCAAAACCTTTTTAGCAAAGCCACTTTCAATATACTGAGCACCCGTAGTGAGAGCATAAATGAAACCTGAGCAAGCTGCTTGAAGATCAAAGCCAAAGGCATTTGTGGCTCCTATACCATGCGACACCAAGTTAGCGGTGGCAGGAAAAAGCATATCAGGCGTGGTGGTAGCCATAATCACTAAGTTGATGTCCTTGGGGTCTGTGTTGGTCTTTTCCAACAACCCTTGGGCAGCTTTGACAGCCATAAAAGAAGTGCCCAAGCCTTCGCCCTTCAGAATTCGCCTTTCCTTAATCCCTGTCCTTTCAATAATCCACTCGTCTGTGGTGTCTACAATAATTTCTAACTCCTTGTTAGTAAGGATATATTCGGGCACATAACCGTGTATGCCCGTGATTGCCGCTTTAATCTTCCCCATCTGTGTTGGTAGTTGTATCTATATTTTGTGCGAAATGTAGCAAACATCTTTGAATCCTCCAGCAAAGTGTAAATCTATCTCCAAAAAAAGTCTTTTTAATTTACTTTTTTATCTTGTTAAATCCTTGCGCACTTTGATAAATTGTATAAAAGTTTTTTTGATGTTTTAAACATTTTAAGTATTTTCTGCTAAAATATATCATGATTTGCACAAAAAAGTTATTAGCTTTGCACTCTAATTTTTGGATTGCTTAGTATTCATACAAACCTCAATGAGGTATCACACATATAATGAGCATTTTGGAAACAAACATTTCTGAAATGCAAAAACAACATGAACATCACAGAATGGTTTACGAGTGATATTGCCATAGACCTAGGTACAGCCAATACGCTCATTATACATAAGGGTAAAATTGTAGTAGAAGAGCCTTCTATTATCGCCATGAACAAACGCACCAACAAGGTCATTGCGATTGGCACTAAGGCTCTACAAATGCACGAAAAAACCCATGAAGATATTCGCACCATACGCCCCCTGCGCGATGGGGTTATTGCAGATTTTGGAGCTGCCCGACAAATGATTAAAGGGCTTATTGGTATGCTTGACTTGGGCAACAGGCTTTTTAGCCCGTCTCACCGCATTGTCATTTGCATCCCTTCAGGCATTACAGAGGTAGAAAAACGCGCTGTAAAAGAATCGGCAGAGCAAGCAGGCGCAAAGGAAGTATTTATGATCAAAGAACCCATCGCAGCTGCACTCGGCATAGGTATTGATATTGAGCAACCTATGGGAAGTATGGTGGTAGATATTGGGGGAGGTACTACTGAAATAGCCGTTATTGCACTTTCGGGTATTGTTTGTGACCAATCTATTCGTACGGCTGGTGATATTTTTAACCGCGATATTTTGGAATATATGCGCCGCCAGCACAACTTGCTTGTGGGCGAACGTTCCGCTGAGGCTGTTAAAAAAGGCGTTGGTTCGGCTATCTCAGAGTTAGACAATCCGCCAGAAGATTACGAGATACGTGGCCGCGACTTGATGACAGGTATCCCAAAAGTTGTCAAGGTGTCTTACAGCGAAATTGCCTTTGCTATTGACAAATCTATTTCTAAAATTGAAGAGGCTGTTCTCAAAGCGTTGGAGGTAACTCCTCCCGAGTTGGCTGCAGATATCTATGAGCGAGGCATTTACCTTACTGGTGGCGGCGCACTTTTGCGCGGCTTAGACAAACGCCTCTCGCTCAAAACCAAACTGCCCATACACGTAGCGGATGATCCTCTGCGCGCAGTTGTACGGGGTACAGCTATCGCCCTAGGCTCACCTAAGCGGTACAGAGCCGTTTTGATGTCTTAAAAGGGCATTTACTCTTTTCAGTTGTTTTTCTTTGTAGTTAGCGTTTTGCACCTTAATTTTGCGCTCTCTTAGTTGTTTACTCAGAGGGAATCATTTGCAATATTGTTCATAAACAAAATAAAACAGCAGTGAAACTATCCTATATTATTGGCCTAGTGGTGGTGGCTGTGGCCATGACCATTGTTATAGCTTCTGCAGACGATGCCAGCGAATACGTTGATTTTGCCACCGCCCAAGAAATGGCGGCAGAAGGAGACGATGACAAGGTGCATGTGGTGGGGGAACTTACCAAAAATACGCAAGGCGAAATCATCAATATTGAGTATGATCCGCTTAAAGATCCAAACTTTTTGGCTTTTATGCTCAAAGATGACAAAGCTAAGGTTCAAAGAGTGATTTGTAGCAATCCACCGCCAAACATGAGCGACTTCAAACGCTCTGAAAAAGTGGTAATTATTGGACACTATAACACACAAAATGTGTTTGAGGCAGAAGAAATTCTCTTGAAATGCCCTTCGAAGTATGAGGAAAAAGAGTTGGCGATGAACTAACAAAAATTTAATAAAAAAAAATGCCCCTTGGTTGAGCTGAAATGCAAACAAGGGGCATTTTTTGTGATTCAAAAGTCTTTCAGCAATTTACTTGTTGGCCTGCTTTTGAACAAAAGAGGCAATATCCTGCGCCACTTCTAAAGGCATATTCGTTACGTTGTAGTACTCTGTTGGTGTACTGCGACCCTCGCCCTCCATAAAAAGGTGGTTAAGTTTTTCGTAGATTTTGAAAGCGGCTTTCTTGTTATCTTTCAAAAGATTTTTGTAAGTTTCTACTTCAGTATAGGGCACTTGATAGTCGCGCCTCCCTTGTAAAACTAGCACAGGCTTGGTCTGATAAGCCGTTACGTCTTGGGCTAGTTGGAGTTTGCTCAGAGAGAGCCAGTAGTTGATGGGTAAGCCCAGCGGAAGATCTTTAGAAAAATCAGTTGTTTTCTGAGCGTTATTTTTGACATTTTGGACTTGTTCGGTCATAATCTTGATGCCAAGAACGGCATTTTGCGAGCTGTCATTGGCTGAAAGATAGGCCACTTGTTCAAGAATCAAATCTTCTAAGGGTCTCACAGTACCTGCCAGAAGAATCATTCCTGCTTCTTTCTTGTAATTTTTTAGAATAACAGGGGCAAGCATCGCACCAAGGCTATGGCCAAGCAGGTAGATCTGCTTTTTGTCTACATTTTCAAGATTTTCAGTTGTTTTAAGTGCTTTAATCGCATCAGAAATCACCTCATCTTCCACTGTCAGCTTTTCTAAATCTTTGGTTACAAAATTGGGGTAGGCTTTTGTGCGTTTGGTGTAGCGCAAACTTCCCACACCCTGAGCCGCCAAACCTACCGCCAAATCGCGAAAGAGCTTAGTAGAATAAATGGTCTCGTCATAGTCGTTAGGCCCAGAACCATGCACAAACACTAAGACAGGGACATTTTTCTTGCCCTTGGGCATAGTTAGAATAGCAGGTAGCTCAAAAGATTCATTTTTAATAGTCAAAGCAGTTTCTGTATAGACATTGGGGTTGTCATATACAGGTTTTGTGTATTTAGAGGCGGGGTCTTGACCACCTTGAGTGAGCGGTTTGAGAAAAAAGCCTACAACTTCGTTTTTATTGTTTACATTGACCACAAAACCGTATCCAGTGCGCTCAAACAAACAAGGAAGAAACACCTCTGTAAACTCGGGCTTGGTGGTTGAGGTACTTGCTTCAGTGCGCACGAGCTTGCCAAATTGAGTAGCGAGATCTGCTTGAATTTTATTGAGTTTACTTCCGCTCACATATACACGCATGAGGCTGTCGCCAAGATTGAGACAGGTGGTTGTATCGCGTTCCCAAAAAGACTTAAAGAACAAGCCTGCGTGTATTTCTGGCGTATTTTGGGCTTGTGAGGCTCCGCTGGCAAGTAGGCACAAGAGAAGGAGTAAACTGAAAAGTAGGTGTTTTTTCATGTTATTTCAGACGATAAATTTTGGGTTAGAAAATCCAGATATACCCACAAAGAAATAATAATTCTTTGAAAGAACAGCTTTATGATACGTCTTATGCTCAGAAAATGTTGCGCCCACTTAAGTTAAGCGCCTCGCCGCCGAATGATATTTTTTGTTTGATTCTGTCCTAAATTTTATCTATTTTTGCAGCCTTTGAGTCCGTAAAACCCGCAAAAATAAAAGCTAATCCAAATTTAGCAATATGCAAATACATGATAATCAGTCTAATGGTGATTTTCTGCATGATACACCGCCTGTTCAGGGCATGTATGAAAGTTGGTTCTTGGACTACGCTTCGTATGTTATCTTGGATCGTGCCATTCCCCACGTTTTGGATGGTTTAAAGCCCGTACAAAGGAGAATTCTGTTTGCCATGAATGAAATGGACGACGGACGATATCATAAAGTGGCTAACATCATAGGGCAGACTATGCAGTTTCACCCACATGGCGATGCCTCTATTGGCGACGCGCTCGTACACATTGGTCAGAAAGATTTGCTCATAGATACACAAGGCAACTGGGGTGATTACCGAACAGGCGACTCTGCCGCTGCCCCCCGCTACATTGAGGCGCGTCTCTCGAAGTTTGCCTTGGAGGTGCTCTTTAATGCAGATACTACACAGTGGCAGCAGTCTTATGATGGTCGTAAAAAAGAACCTATCACGCTGCCCGTCAAGTTTCCGCTTTTATTGGCGCAGGGAGTGGAAGGTATAGCCGTGGGGCTTTCTACCAAAATTCTACCACATAACTTCAATGAATTGATAGAAGCCTCTATAGCTTGTCTGAAAGGTGAGGAACCTAATTTGCTGCCCGATTTCCAAACAGCTGGTCTGGCTGATTTTAGCCTTTACAATGGTGGTATGCGCGGTGGAAAGGTAAGAGTGCGAGCCAAAATAGAAGAGCTAGATAAAAAAACACTAGTAATCAAGGAAATACCTTATGGCACTACCACAGAGGGTATCAAAGAGAGTATTGTAAAGGCGGCAGATGCAGGCAAGATAAAAATCAAAAAAGTATTGGACAACACCGCCAAAGATATAGAACTGGCTATACAGCTTATTCCTGGCACTTCTACAGATGTTACGATGAGCGCGCTTTATGCTTTTACCGATTGCGAAGTGTCCATTTCTCCCAACGCTTGTGTAATTATTGATAATAAGCCTCATTTTACCACAGTCAATGAACTCTTAAAGGTATCTACTGAAAGCACTAAAAATTTACTCAAGGCAGAGCTAACCATCAAACGCAACGAGCTTAAAGAAAAATTGCTATTTGCATCTTTGGAACGAATTTTTATCGAATATGGTATTTATCGCCTCATAGAAGAGGCTGGAACTTGGGAGGAAGTCATCCGTGTGATTACGGAAGGGGTTGCGCCTTATACCAAAGACTTTTATCGTCCAGTTACTGAAGAGGACATTGTGCGCCTAACCGAAATCAAAATCAAGCGCATTTCTAAGTATGATGCCTTCAAAGCAGAAGACCTGATACAAAAGCTCAACGCTGATCTGAGAGAAGTGGAGCGTCATCTGGCTGATATAGTGGCTTATACCATTCGCTACTTTTCGGAACTCAAGACTAAGTATGGCAAAGATCGTCTGCGCCAAACTAAGATTATGGCTTTTGATACCATACAAGCGGCGGCGGTGGTGGCCAACAATGCCAAGCTTTATGTTAATCGCAAAGAAGGCTTTGTGGGCATGTCGCTCAAAAAGGATGAATTAGTCTGTGATTGTTCTGATATTGATGACATTGTTGTGTTTTTAGCAGATGGCACCTGCCAGATTTCGAAGATTGCTGACAAGCTCTTTGTGGGCAAAGACATCATCCATGTAGGTATTTATCGCAAAAATGACGAGAGAATGGTCTATCACTTGGCTTATTTAGAACCTCAGAGTGGTAGGACTTACGTTAAACGCTTTCAGATGCAGGGCATTACGCGCGACCGTCCTTATAAGCTTGCCAGTGAAGATGCTCATTCTAAGGTATATCACTTTAGCGCGAATCCAAATGGGGAAAGTGAAATAATCACAGTTTATTTATCGCCAAATTGCAAGGCTAAAAATAAGATTTTTGATTTTGATTTTGCGGATCTTGATATCAAAGGCCGTAACTCACAGGGCAATATTTTGACCAAATATCCCGTGAAGCGCATCAAACTCAAAAGCAAAGGACGAACCACGCTTGATGCCGTTGAAATTTTTTATGACGTGAATGTGGGAACTCTCAATAAAGACAAAATGGGTAAGTCCTTGGGTAGATTTGAAGGCGAAGACCAGATTTTAGTCATTTATAAAAGCGGCGACTACGAACTCACAAATCATGAACTGACCAACCGTTATGAGGCTGATAAAGTGTTAGTTATAGAAAAAATGAAGCCCGAAACAACCATTTCGGCCATTTACTATGATGCAGAGGACAAACTATATTATCTCAAGCGTTTCAAAATAGAGACCAACACTCTAGCCAAAAAATTTAATTTCATAGGTGGTAATCCTAAATCTATGCTAACAGCAGTCAGCACGCTGATAGAGGCAGAGGTAGAGGTGTCAAGTCCAGGCGCGGTGGGGCGTGTACATACGAGACGTTTTAGTTTGAGTAGTTTCGAAGAGGTGAAAGGCTGGAAAGCTATAGGCCGAAAGCTAGACGAAAAAATTCTTACACAGGTGCAGTTCAGAGCCACAGAAGCCGAAGAAGATGTTACCGAAAAACTATTTTAGAAAGCTATTACCCTGCATTTGAACGTGCACTAAAGCCCGTTAAGCAGAATGATAGCTTGTACGCGCAAGCCATTTCTGTTCCTCTGGGTACGCCGAAAAATAAAATCTAAAAAAGACTTTAAAACGTTGGATTTACAAAAAATAGAACTACCTTTGCAGCTCATTTTAACTCAACACCCATACAATAATGGCCTTACGTAATTACGAAACAGTTTTTATCGTTAATCCGGTATTGTCTGAGGCTCAGTACAACGAAGTTCGAGATAAATTTAAAAAAATTCTTGAGCAGAACGGTGCAAACATCAGTAATGATGAGAACTGGGGACTTATGAAATTCGCCTATACCATGCAAGGTAAACAAAGCGGTTTTTATACGTACCTAGAGTTCAAAGCTGCACCGCAGGCAATTGCTACACTCAATACTGAGTTCAGACGCGATGACCGCGTTATGCGATTCCTGACCGTTTCGCTCGATAAGCATGCTATTGCTTACAACGAGAAACGCAGGAGTGGTGCTTTCAAAAAGAAAGAGACCGACACTAAGCCCACCTCAAACGCTGTAGAAAGCAAATAGCAACATGACACTTGTTAATGAACCTATTCACAGTTCGCAAAAAGGCAAAGAAAAAAAGTTTTGCCGTTTCAAGCGCAATGGTATCCGCTACATTGATTACAAAGACCCAAATTTCTTGATGAAGTTTGTGGGTGATCAAGGCAAAATCACACCTCGCCGCTATACAGGAACCAGCGAAAAGTATCAGCGCATGGTGGCTCAAGCTATCAAACGCGCTCGTTTCCTTGGTTTGATGCCTTACGTAGCTGACGGTCTGAAAAAGGGCTTCTAATCCCTATCTTTTTATCTTACTTCATTATTGTTCGAAAATCTTTTGCTCTCAAAATACCATGAAAGTAATTCTTAAAGAAGAAGTTCAAGGGCTTGGATCGCAATATGATGTGGTAGATGTAAAACCGGGATATGCTCGCAACTACCTCATGCCACGCAATATTGCTATTGCCGCCAGCGAATCTAACATCAAAATGGTGAATGAAATTCGCAAACAGCAATCTCTGAAATTGGCCAAACTCAAAGATGATGCACAAAGTCTTGCCAACGCGATTGGTGATATCATGCTGGTTATCAAAGCTAAAGCTGGTGAGTCTGGTAAAATATTCGGCGCTGTTACTCCATTACAAATTGCTGATGTGCTCCGTGCACGTGGCTTTGATGTGGATCGTCGCAAAATCACTCTCAACGAAGATGTGAAAAATGTGGGCGATTATACAGCACAAATCAATTTGCACAAAGATGTAAAGCACAAAATACGCTTTACAGTAACTGCTGAATAAATTTATTTCTGTAGTTCAGTTCAAAACCCTAACAGTTTTATTCTTTAATGGAATATGACTGCTAGGGTTTTGGTCTTAAAGACATTTGGGCTTATGTTTTAATATTTTTTTGGATAACTCTTAAAACACAGCCGCCTCTTTTTTCGTTCTAATAACAGTATTGCCTCGAGCCTACTCTTTGAGATTTTTTTTAAAAGTGCGTGCCTTTGCGCAACCTAAGTCTCATTTTGGTGGTCTTTTGAATATTTCTTATCCACACAGCACCGTTGCAGTAAACCACACATGAAAAAGTACATCTTGTCATTTCTGCCCCTTGTCTTTGTCTTTCTATCTGCCTTTGTTATGGTTGGTGATGATTATAGAACCCTCAAATACAACAAGTTTGAGCTTGGTGAAAATATGAAATATATCTGCCATTATGGCTTTATTGATGCGGCTGAAGCCACCATATCGGTGGACAAGCAGCTCTATGCTATTAATAACCGAAATTGTTACAAGACAACAATTCTAGGTAAAACGAAAGGTATTTTTAGGGCAGGGATGAAAGTAGATGATTTATGGCAGTCTTATATTGATTGTCAGGCTGTTATCCCTCATCGCTTTTATCGCAACATCAAAGAAAATAAGTACAGAAAGGTAGAAACCGTTTTCTTTGACCAGATCGGCGGTAAGACTATCGTGAAGTCTGTAACCAATCAAAATCCTGAAAAGCAAGAGTTTTTTACCACTTCTCAGAACTGCCAAGACATGGTGAGTGGTTACTTTTATCTAAGAACCATTGATTACGGGTCTTTGGCCAAAGGTTCAATTATCACCATTCCAGGATTTTTTGAAAATGAAAGTTACTCTTTTAAGGTACGTTATTTGGGTAAGGAAAAAATCAAAACACGGGTAGGTCACTTTACAGCCATTGTCCTTCAGCCTTCTATGCCCGAAAACGATTTGTTTGATGGCAAAGATGCTATCAAATGCTGGATTTCTGACGATACTTACCGAGTGCCGCTCAAAGTACGCGCTGAAATGAAAATTGGTGCTATTGAGTTAGATATTACAAGTTACCAGAATAGCAAAGTGCATTGGAAATAAGCTCCCAATTCGGTAAAGTTTGGGTATTCCTTATTGAGAGCTTAATTTAGCATTTAACGCTGAACCATAATTTTTTTGGTAGCGCGACCTGTTGCACCATCTTGAAGCGAACGAATACTAATTTTACAGACATATAGACCTCGTTGTAAAAAGTTATTGTCTTGGTCTTTGCCTCTAAAACGCACTTCTAATTTAGAAGGAGCTGCATCATAAAAATCGCGAATGTGGTGTACTTGCTGTCCATTCATATTGATAAATTGTATGAGCACCTCCATGGGTTCGTTCGGGCGATTATGCGTTATTCTAAAGTAGCATTCATCAACGACAGGATTAGGGCCTACGAGCAACTCTGAAAACTCAATGTCTTGATCCTGAACCACAAACTCTATGGTTTTCTCTGCTAAATTGTTATAAACATCCCATACGCGCAACGTAAGAGTGTGCTTTCCGTTACTAAGCTTGGGCAGCTCAAACATAATGCGTCCTTTTTGGGGATTATCAAGTTCTGGCTTAAAGTAGGGATTTAAAACAAATAATGGTTCTTCTCCGTCTAAAAATGCCACCATCTGGTGCGCTATGTCGCTGTTGGTAATGTTGAGGCCGTTGTCATCGCTCACATCAGCCAGCAGAAGGCTGTAAGCCTCCACAGCATCTCCATTTTTGAAGTTTTTGGTATTGAGAAACAGTTCAATAGACGGCGGTTCATTGTCTACTACCGCATTGGCATTGCTGCCACCCACTATGATGTCTTGCCTGTAGCCTGCTGCATCAATATTTTGTGCGGTGTCTTTGGCATAAAGAGAAATCTTGCCCTTACCATCTCTAAAGTCAATGTCTAAAGGAGCAACAAACTCAAAAGAGAAAAGACCATTTTTGACCGACACATCACCCGTAAAAAGCCTATGAATTTGCTCCTCATAAGTCATAATAGGTGACTCTTCACCCAAAGTACGAATCAGCGCGGGTTTATCGAATACCTCACCGCTCAATACACCGTTAAAGTTACTCATCAAAGTACCTTTGCTCAAGACTTGACCGCTGATGCGTACACGATCTAAAGCTCTGATATTGAGTGATGGACTGCCATTGACTAAAATTTGACTAGCTTTAGCCTCATACTTTGGATAGGCTAACTGCACAGAGGGGTCTCCGAGTAAGGCAAAGTTGCGATTGGAAAGCCCCAAGCTCTTGTTTTTCGTTTTGCGCAGCACATCGCCTAAACGAGGCATTTGATCACCAACAGGCTCAAAAATGATATCATAAAATGCTTCTGCAAGTTGATAGTTGGTATTCGAGAATACTGGACGCGTGGTAACCACTCCTGCAATGCCACCGCCCAGTGGGTTCATGATCACGTATTCCCCGCCTGAAACCGTGTTAGGGTCGTCATATCGGCCAAATTCACAAGTAGCAGCCACAAAAAGCGGCATATTGTTCAGGTTGCGCCAGCGGTTAATTTGTCCAATATCTGTAATACCTTCAACAGCCCAACCAAACTCCGCGCCGTGCCCCATGTAGTTGACAATTAGCGAACCTTCCGTGACGCTCTGGTTCATCATTTTCTTTAATTCAATAGCTTTTTTCCCATTAGTGGTCAAAACTTGTTCATAAGCATCCATGTAGAGCTTGTGAATATTGTATAGCCCGTAGAGACTATTCAAATGTTTGGCTAAATTGTCAGAGTCTATCTGATGAGCGTTCAGGTCGCCGTCGTCAGCTACAAAGGTTAAGCGATTGCGCCACGCACCTAGCGTTTTGCTGGTTTCATAATAAATGAGTTTGTCTACCAATAATTTGGCTTGTTCAGCTTCGCGTATGGGGATTCTTCCCACACCTATTTCTAAATCATGATCGCCACTGCTAGCTCTTTCATTCCATTCGCCCTCGTTGTCGCCCAGAATAGCAAAATAATCGTCTGAAGCATAACTAAAAATGGGATGTAAAGATTCTCTAGACTCGTAGGTAGGTACAAAATTAGTATTAAAAGATAGACGGTCTTTATAGTCAAAAGACGCGTCGCCAAACAACAGCGCATATTTCAAAGGCGAGTTGGGCTGGGTGTAAAGCATTCTAAAAAAATCGCGAATTGCGCTTACATCCTGACGACCAGAAGAAAACTCATTGTAAATCTGCTCTACTGTTACCACTTCTACGCTTAGTTTGTCGTTAGTACGTCTAAATGCTGCAAGTCTTTGAGCCTCTGATAAAAACAAGTCATGTGTCACAACCACCAAGTCAGTGGCTTTGAGAGCGCGTAAATTCTGATTAGCTATTTTGCCTACAAATGTCGGCACTAAAGCGTTGGTAGTTTCAAAAGCCACCATTTCGGGAATAGCTGAACTACTGCTGCTAGCTACACGCACCGTGACAGCCGTAGCAGAGACGCTAGAGGCAAGTATCTCTGGACTATTGGGCGAGCTGATATGCCAAACGTTGAGAGTTTTGCTTTTGGGGTTACTGATGTTATAATTGCAAAGCCCTAAACCACGTCCTTCTGTGCTGCGAAACCTTAGCTGCTTGTCATTGTAGGTTAGTGCTCGCCTTGTGTTAAGCACCAAGTAGTCCATGTATCCAAAAGCGGTGCGCTGGCTCGCGTCAAACTTGTATTGAACATTCAGTTTAAGGCTATTGCTGCCCACCAATTCAGCGGCGGGAAAACGCATCTGGACAAGGCTGGTGTTACCGCGTCGTGCATAGGGCGCATCTGGGAGCGAAGCAATGGTTTGCTCGCCCACTTTGCGACCGTTAAAGCTGTATTCAAAATTGCTGACACGAGTAGAAAGTGCCATAACAGCTGCTGTAAGCGTTATCGTAGAACCACTTTCTATGCCTTCGGCAGAAAAATCGTAGCTATGTTGCGGCTGAACATCCCAAAATTTTTCAGCATACCAGTCGCGTCCAGAACCTCCAGGTGCAAAAGGAATAACATTAAGAACATTGGATTCGTCTTTTTCTATAACTTCATAGTGCAAAAATGTGTTGATATCGCGTGCTGGCGTACCGCTTGTGTTGGCAGGCTTCACGCGCAAACCCTCAGAGGTATCTACGGTTAGAAAATAAAAGTTCTGATCTGAATAAAAATTGGTTTCATGCGCAAAAATATTCTCACTATTGTTCCAAAAATAGCGATTTGGGCCTTCAGCATAAAAAAGAATATAGTCCGACTCATCAAAGCGTCCGTCTTCTTCTCCCACCACTTGGATAGCGTTTTGTATCAAATCTGTGGGACGACTCTGGCTGTTATTTTGAGGCAATACACCGCCCGGATTGCCATAAAGCTTAAGATTGCGAGGGTTTAAAGTGCTCAAATTCAAGCCAGCATTTCGCAAATCAGCAGCATTTAAGCGGTAAACACCATGTTCACGAACGGCAAATTTCAAAAACTCGCCTTTGGCTAGAACTGAGTTCTGAGCTAAAATAGGCTTAGTTAATAGTAAAAGCCCCAGCAGGATAAAGAAAGATAGAGTACGCATGACATGAATAAGTTTTGTAAAGGAATGTAAACCCAAATAAGTCTTTTTGGCAAATAAGACTAAAACACAACAGCTTGTTAGCCAAATTTGTTTGGAGACAAATATACAGCTTTTTTTGAATGAGAAAAGGTTTTTTAACCTCATAAAATTACTTGCCAGCTTAGCAAGGGAGGAATTGTGTGAAGTTGTAAAAAGAGTTCCTTTCTATTGCCCCAAAACCAAACTTTTTAGGTAAGAAATGAGTATATTTGCATACCAATTCTAAAGCCTTTTAAAGATTCATCACAAGCACGCCTTATATGAAAACACGATATTCAATCTTCCTTGTTTTTTTACTAAATTTATTGCTGGCTACACAGGTTTGGGCTCAAAACGACAATAATTTTTTGCTGGCCAATGAATATTTTGAAACGGGTGACTTTGAAAAAGCTGTACAGATATACGAAAAACTGACCAAAAACCCCAATAACATTTACAATATTCACACGCGCTACTATGAGGCTCTACTTCGCTTAGAGCGTTTTGATAAAGCAGAGTCTTATCTCAAAAAAGCCTGTAAAGAGTTTTCTACGGAAGCTTTGTTTCATGTAGCTTATCACTCTTTGCTTCAAAAGCTCAACAAAAAGCAAGAAGCAGATAAGGTTTTTAATGATTTCTTTGGACGTATCAAAAAAGATGAAAATTTGCTTTTGAGCACTGCACGCGAGCTTTCAGACATTGGGCAATATGATATGGCCGAAAAAATGTATTTAGAGGCTGGTAAAATTGGCCGTCAAGATTTGACTTTCGAGCTGGCTAATCTTTACGCTCTGGCTGGCCAAATGGATAAAATGATACGAACTTATGTAGATTTATTAGATAAACAGCCCGAGCAGTCTTATAACGTACAAAATATTTTGCAAAGCCGCATTCGCGAAGAGGCTGATTTAGACAGAATAGAACCCATTCTGCTAGAAAAGGCGCGTTTGGCCAATAGCCATGTGGTATTTGCTGAAATGCTGGTGTGGTATTATTTGCAACGTAAAGCGTTTTACAAGGCTTTTATACAGGCCAAGGCAGTAGACAAACGCAAAGATCAGGGTGGCTTGGTGATGTTGGACATAGGCGAGCTGGCGCATCAAAACAAAGAATACAAGGATGCTGTACGCATTTTTGAGTATTTGGTAGAAAATTATAAAGAGCAAGGCGTTTACTTAGCCGCACGAAACGCCCTCTTACATGCTAAAGAAGAGCAAATTAAGAATACCTTCCCAATGGATTTAGAAAAAATCAGATCTTTGGTAGCTGATTACAAACTATTGCTCCAAGAAAATGGGCTGGACAGCGAAACAATTCCTTCGGCTATGAAGCTAGCGATGTTACAAGCCTTTTATTTACAGGAGCTTGATGCGGCTTTGCTGATTTTGGAGGATATTCTCAAAACACCCCGTTTACCTGCTGATATCTTGGCGCAAGCCAAACTTAACTGTGGCGATATTCTTTTGCTCAAAAGCGAATGGTGGGACGCATCGCTTTACTATTCTCAGGTAGAAAAAGCTGAAAAAGAGAAGAATTTGGGGCACATGGCGAAACTGAAAAATGCAAAGTTGTCTTATTACAGAGGAGACTTTGAACTTGCCAAAGAGCATTTAGATATTCTCAAACTGGCCACATCACGTGAAATTGCTAACGATGCGATGGATTTGGCCTTGCTCATACAAGACAACTTAGAGCTGGATACCAGCACTTTGGCCATGGAGGAGTTTGCACAAGCGGATCTGCTGGTTTTTCAGCAACGCTACGAAGATGCTCTCAAACGGTATAAAGAGATGCTTACACTCCATAACGGACACACTCTAACAGACGATATTTTGTGGGAAATATCTGACGTACTTTATAAAGTGGGACGCTTCACGGAGGCCGTGCCTCATCTAGAGCGCATTATGAGTGAGTTTGGAACAGACCTGTACGGCGATGATGCCAACTTTTTGCTAGGCACGATTTATGAATTTCATCTCAAAAATAAAGATAAAGCGATGGAATACTATAAAAACCAGCTATTGCTCTTTCCAGGTAGTATTCATAACGCAGAGGCTCGTAAACGCTTCCGAACTTTGCGAGGTGATGGTGTGCAATAAAGAGCGTTCTTCAAGCCTTCTTGTGAGCTAAAAATTTCCAAGCCTCTTGAATCAAGGAAATGCCAAAAAGTGATTTGGTTTCTATCCAGAAGAGCGGTCTGGTTTCTTTGAAAAATGCAAATACAAAATAAGAAGCGACGCTCTGGGCAGCCAGAACAGACCAAGCCGCACCCAATACACCGTAGTTGGGTATGAGTAAAAAATGCCCTACTAATGTGCAGAAAAACCCTACAAAAGAGCGTATGAGTATGAATTTGACCAAGTTCTCCGCCAAAAGCCAACGGCCGTTAACCGCATTGAGCGAAGCAAACACTCCACACCAGATATGAATAGAAAGCACTGCGCCAGCACCTGAGTAGCCCGAGCCATACAAAATATCAATAGCCTGCTCTGAAAGTAAACTAGCACCAATACCCGCCGTCACGCCTAGGACTACAAAGAAATCACTGAGCTGCTGAACACGTTTTTTGTAGCGTTCTGGCGCGTCTTGACGCGCATGTATGAGTGCAGGAAACACCGAAGCTCCTATAATCATGGGAACGAACAGCCATTTTTCACTGATTTGTATAGCTGCCGAGTAAATGCCATTAGCCGAGTCCCCTAGAAGATGTTTAAGCAAAAGCTGGTCTAAACGCGCCGCAAAAGCAATAGCGACACCATTCAAAGCCAAAGGCCAAGCTTGTAGGCTTAGCTCTTTACATAGCTGCCAGTCTATATCGCGCCAAGCTATACTTAAGCCAAGCTTTCGGAATATAAAATACAGACAAAAATTAGAAAGTGCCCAGTCAAGCATACTGGCCACAGCAAAATAAACAATAGAGCACTCATAGTAGACAAAAAGTAGTTTAAGCACTGAGGTGGCCAAGAGAACACCCAGCTGAACCTTGACGACTACTTTAGACTTTACTTTGGCCTGAAAATAATAGGTCACCACATCAAATGCGGCAAAAGGAGTACTCAGCGACACAATCAAAATCAATAGAAGCTCGGTGCTATCGTGTTTCCAACACAAGGCCAAGACATTGGCTAAAATGAAAAAAAAGGCTCCAGAAGCTAATTTAATATAAAAAGTGGTGCTCAGAAGCTGTTTTTCGGGTCTTTTCAAAAACTCTCTGGCCAGTAGCTCGGTTAGCCCTAAAGCAGAAATAGAGGTGAATAAAAAGACATAGCTGAGCACATAATTGAGCTGTCCAAAGCGTTCTTTGCCCAAGTAGCGTGCCACCCATAAGCCCACTACCATTGCCAAAACTAAGCGCAAGACCTTCTCCGCCGCAAGCCAAACCGTATTGCTAAGATATTTTTTGAGAGCGTCTCTATCGAAGTTTTTTAATAGTTTTTGAAAGTTCATTGGGCTGTGCGGGGTTTATAGAAAAAAGCAGACAGGAAATAAAAGCCTGTCTGCTTTTTGGAGAAAACTCATCTTTTAAAGGGGAGTTAAGCCAATTATTTGGTAGCTTCTAGTGTGTAAAATATTGTAGAAGAGCTGGTCAGACGAATTGAAAACACCAATTTTGTGGCTGTTAGTTCTCTAATAGTCAGATTGCTAGTATAGAGCGGATCTATCTCCAAAATCACATCACTAGAGGAGAGCTTCCAGAGACCATAAGAAGACGTTTCTTTACCGCCAGCGTCGTTTATTTTAACGTTAGTACCCACATCATGAATGTAGTTATACTCCGTTATGAAAGGTGGACGAGCTACTTGACGCGTTTTGAAAAACTTAATCGTGTTGTCCGCCTCATAGCTCTTTAAAAGCTCTGTACCTTCATTATTGATTTTGATGGATTTATATTTCCATACCTTGGAGGAGTCGTTAGTGAGGAGCTGCGAACGGGGAATAGGATCTCCTGCTACTTTGACAACCCAAGTGGTTTCGTTAGAACCACCCCTGTTAGTGGCAAAGATTGAAATAAGTGTAGTGCCCTCTTTATCAAAAGTATGCTTGTATTTGTTCGGGTCTGTACTTGGATTAACCGTAACGTTTTTGCCATCTACACGCCAAATTTTGAAATCTAGCTCTGAGGCCGCTACCTCTGCAAAGAATTCCACTTGCGCTCCTACCTTGACCGTGATGGTATCTTGAACGGGGCTAAGCTTTTTAACACGTGGAGCATTGGGAGTAGGATTTGGACTGTCTGTGTCTGGGATTTTTTCTTCGCCACAGGCGGTAAAGAGGATCATGCCCGACAACAGGACAGACATAGCCCAAAGTGATTTAAAAGTGATAAACTTTCTCATGTTTTTGCTTTTTTACTGTTTTATGTTAAAGTATTTTACGATAAAGATTTATGTTTAAGATTAAGACCATATTTAAGCCAAAAGCGTTGCAAAAATAGAAAAAAAATCCATAAAAAAAGCAAGTTTCGCTCCCAAAGGAGCTGATTTTACTTTTAAAATTGTAGCAGAACGCGCATAAAAAAACCTTTAGGCTAGCAAGATTGCTTGTTATAATTAGCTCGTAAGCAGCTAGTGTTTAGAGAAAAATAGATGCGAACTAAAAATTTGATAAGTTTCTCTACTAAAAGCCATGCTGGTTTTTTTTCGTGTTTATGAAAAAAGCTTGTATATTTGCCGCTTCAAAATAGTTCTTTAAAAGCTACAAAAAACTTTAGAACAAGACATTTAGCATCATGCAAACTGCTCACAAAAAGCCCAATCGCTTGAGTACTTCTACCAGCCCTTATCTTTTGCAGCACGCCTACAATCCTGTGGACTGGTATCCTTGGGGCGATGAGGCTCTCAAAAAAGCTGCCGACGAAGATAAGTTGATACTGCTCAGTATAGGCTACTCAGCTTGTCACTGGTGTCATGTCATGGAAAGAGAATGCTTTGAAAATGAAGTTCTTGCACGCTACATGAATGAGCATTTTGTGTGTATAAAAGTAGATAGAGAAGAAAGACCTGATATAGACCAACTCTACTTGGACGCGGCATCTGCCATGGGCAGTGCTACAGGCTGGCCTCTCAATATGTTTCTGTTACCAAACCATCAACCCATTTATGGCGGAACCTACTTTACACCTGAGCAGTGGCAATCGGTTTTGGAACAGCTGCAAACACAGTTCAAAAATCAAAGAAATAAATTAGACGATATTGGTCAGCGAGTTACACAGTATCTGAACGTACCAGAGGTGCTTAAATACAAGCTAGAAACAAGAGAGGTAGAGCTTAATTACAATCAATTGAACAGATTAGTAGCCTTGTTTTCTAAAAAGTTTGACGAAAAAAATGGCGGTTTTGGCAGCGCACCTAAATTTCCGATGCCTGTTGCTTACTTGTTTTTATTGCGCTACTACAAACTCACACTAAACACAGAGCTTTTAAACTTTATCACCTTCTCGCTGGATAGCATGGCGCGAGGGGGGATATACGATCAAGTGGGTGGTGGGTTTTCTCGATACTCAACTGATAATGAATGGTTTGAGCCGCATTTTGAAAAAATGCTCTACGATAACGCTCAGCTCGTTTCAGTGTACAGCGAGGCGTATAGCTTAACAAAAGATCCGCTCTACAAAGAAGTTGTTTATGACACTATTGCTTTTGTAAAGCGTGAGATGTTTTCGCGTGAAGGAGGTTTTTATTCTGCTATTGACGCAGATTCTGAGGGAGTTGAAGGTAAATACTACGTTTTTTCCGCTTCTGAGATAGATGAAATCATAGGTTCAAAAGATGCGGCTCTCTGCAAAAAGTTCTTTGGAATAGAAGAAAAAGGTAACTGGAAAGAAGGTTTCACTGGCAATATTCTGTTCCGTACCCAATCAGAAGAGGATTTTGCAGAACAGAATGGGATTAAATACGACATCTTTGTCAAAAAAATAAGTACTTGGAAAGGTAAATTGCTTAAAGCCAGAAAGCAATTTGTAAAGCCAGGTATTGATGATAAAATCATTACGAGCTGGAATGCCTTAATGATCAAAGGTTTATGCGATGCTTACATGGCTTTTGGCGAGGAAGAGTTTCTTACTCTTGCCCTCCGAAATGCCACTTTTCTTGAGAAGCGTTTAGCGTACAACGTGGCTGTATTTCATACCTACAAAAATAAACAGGCTTCTATACCAGGCTTTATGGATGATTACGCTTGTCTCATACAGGCGTATATCGCTCTTTTTCAGGTGACACACCACAAACATTGGCTGTTTAGAGCTGAAAACATGACGCACTACGTAATGGGTAGTTTTTTCACTCGCAAGGATTCTCTTTTTGCTTACCGCGATTCAGGCACAGAGCCTCTTATTGCCACCAAAAAAGAAATTTTTGACAACGTGATGCCCGCCTCAAACTCTGTTATGGCGCAGAATCTACACTTTTTGAGTTATTATCTCAACAATGATCACTTCAAAAAAGTGTCACGCAAAATGCTCACAAGTATTCTACCGCTTTTCCTCACCGAACCGCGTTATGTAACTAACTGGGCTACACTGTTTACATATAACGTCTTAGAAACCACTGAGGTTACTGTGGTAGGTTCTAATGCCTTGGAGGTAACCAAAGCGATTCAGGCTCATTACTTCCCTAACAAAGTTGTTACGGCGGTTATAGCCGCTGATGATAGCGAGCAGCTCAAAGGTAAACAACCACCAGAGGGCAAAACCGCTGTCTATGTGTGTCGTAAGAAGACCTGCATGCCGCCAGTTTTTAGTGTTGAAGAGGCCATTGATGCCATTGACTACCAAGTGTCTAACGAACGCAAGCGCAAAGAAGCCGAACTCAACGAGCAGCCAAATAACTAGCATTCAAATTTTACATTTTTAAAGATAAATTCAATGAAATTCTTAGCCACATGTTTTTTTATGCTGCTATGCTGGAGCTTTGATGCCAGCGCGCAGACATCTACCAAGAAATCACCCTGGAAACAAATTTCAATTGCGACCTCTTCACAGTGCGGAGCTTGCAAAGAACGTATAGAAACAGCTTTTTACAAGCAAAAAGGCGTTAAAAAAGCAGTTCTAGACCTCAAGAAAGATGTTTTGAAAGTTCAATACAATGTTAACCAAGTGAGCGAAGCAGAGCTTAAAGCATTGCTCCAAAAGATAGGCTATGATGCAGATAATTTGCCAGCGGATCCAGTAGCTTACGAAAAATTACCTGCTTGCTGTAAAAAAGGTGGGCATGATTAAACTCTATACAAGCTCTGTGCTTGTGTAAAAAACAGAACGTCATTTTACAAGGATGCTAAACACATTCAAGTAAAATGGCGTTTTTCTTTGATTGAGCTGATAAAAATAATAAAGTCTCTAGCTGTAAACTTTCTAGAGACCTCATTGATTTTTTTGATTTATTTAGGCAAGATTATCTCCAAGGCTTGGTAGTCATTTTGCGTATATTGCTATTAGATAACGAGTTAGCTTGTGAAGGTCTGAACAGCTCTGGCTCTCTCTCTGAACTAGCAGTACCTCTAACTGGGGTGCTAGTAGTCATTTGTTCCTCTTTGAGCTGTATCTCTTGTTCTGTAGCTAAGGATATCGTAACTGCCGAGCTTTCTTCCTCAACAATTTCTTCTAAATCAGGTCTATCAACCAGCCAATCTGCTAACTCACCAGTCAAGCGATTATGTCCACACTCAAGCAATAAGCTTTCTACTGTCAAACCTCTGAGGTTTAGCTCATTAGATGCGCTTTGAAAATCGTCACGTGTAAAAACAAAATCATCTGTGCCAGCCACCAACATAAGCGGGACTTTGCTGAGCTTAGCCCAGGTATCACTATTGTTAGAAAATTTCCTGCAAAACTGCCAAGATCTGTAAACTTTTTGCAGGGCAGAAGGCTCTTTAATGGAATAATACTTCTGCCAGCGATAACGACCTTCGCTTATAATCTTCATTCTTTTGCAAAAAGATGCAAACTTAGCCAGCCTAGAAGGATGCTTTACGAAAAAGCGAAAAAGCTGTCGTGTGGGATACCAAGTGCCTAAAAAATACCATGTGTTGGTAATGACACCTAGGGGAGCCAAGAGCCAGAGCCTATCCACGGCTTCGCTATTAGCAGCGGCGGCTTCAATAGCAAGACGCGCTCCTAAAGAAAACCCTAAAATCTCGAATCTCTCAATTTTGTTTTCAGTTAAAAACTGTTGAAACTGCGCCACCCATTTGTCTGGATCAGCTACGGGGCATTCTAAACCGCTTTCAGAATCAGTGGCTTTGTCGTCCCAGTCAATGACATAAACGGTGTAGTTGGGCAAGTCTTCAAGCCAGTCATCTAAATCTTCTGCGTCATTATTAAAGCCATGGAAAGCAATCATTGCTTTCTTGCCATTGCCTTTTTTGGTAAATTTGTGAAAAGAATCCACGATTTTTATTAAATGTTTGCGCAAAGTTCGAAAAAAAAATATTTGCAGCGTCTTATTGTTACGTAAATTTTTAAAAAATGTTTTAATAAGATTGTTTCTTATTTTTATTGCTTATATTCACCGCCTTTCTATCGCATAAGTGCAAACTTTTTGTATCACATTAAAAACTCGACAATGACAAAAGTGATTTTACTGTCATTTGCCTCCTTCTGGCTCTGTTTAATTACCGCAAGCGCGCAATCTGACACTACTTACTGGACAAAATCTTTTCAGGCAGGTCTGAACATCAATCAAGCGTCTTTCAGCGACAACTGGAAGGCGGGTGGTGTAAACTCTCTAGCTGTTGGCCTTTTTGCCAAAGGCAAAGCTTCATTTCTGAAAGGAAAAACGAGCTGGGATAATGAAATGCTTCTAGAATATGGGATGTTGCGCACCAAAGGCACTGGCTTTCGTAAAACAGCAGACCGCATCTTGTTTGATTCTAAATACGGTTACAAGCTCAGCAAAAATCTAAATTTTTATGCCTCTTTAAATTTTCTTAGTCAGTTTGATAATGGCTTCAGGTATTTGAAGAACTCTGCAAACTTGGATTCTGCTGTAGTAATTTCGGGCTTATTTGCGCCAGCTTTCTTGACGCAGTCTATAGGTTTTGAATACAAGCCAGTGCCATACTTTTTTGCACGTTTGGGAATAGGGACGCTCCGTCAGACAATTGTGAGCGACAAGGAACTTTATTTGACTGAGCCAAAGAACTATGGGGTGGAGCAAGGCAAAACCATCAGAAACGAAATGGCATGTCAGCTTTTTATAGGTTTTGATAAGAATGTAGCAAAGAACATCAATCTTAAAGCGTCTTATCTACTTTTTGCAAACTACGAAGACCTTGCCGCGATGGATAATAGACTTGATGTAGTGGTAGCGGCCAAAGTAAATAAGTACATAAATACCACACTAACAGCTGCTATGCTCTATGACCAAGATCAGGACTTTAAAGTGCAATACTCGCAAGTGCTCGCTTTAGGTATTTTGGTATCTCTCTAGAATCCGTTCTGATTTCAATCTTCGGGGTCGTACCTGGGAAGGGCGTAGAGGAATCCAAAAGCTTCTGCGCCTTTTCTGTCTTTACAGCGGTGGTGTGCTTGGTGCGCACGGATAATGCGGCGCAGATACCTATTTTTGGCTACAAATCTAAACTTGATTCTACGATGTACAATCAAGTCGTGAAACACGAAGTAGAACAATCCATAAAGTAAAATGCCATAGCCAATTGGCTTTAAGAACCATAACCACGCCACTTCATAACCTAAAATGAGAGTAAGTACAGAAGGAATACTGAAAAGGAGTGTAAAATAATCATTCTTTTCTAAAAACCGGTCGGGTGGTTGGTGGTGCTCCTTGTGCCAAAACCACATAAACCCGTGCATCACATAACGGTGTATGCACCAGGCAGCTCCTTCCATGAGGAAAAATGTTCCCAATAAGAGCCCCCAAAATATTGCATATTGCATACTATTGAGTTTCTTTAATTTGTTTTAGCCTTTTAAACACAAAAAACGCCAGAGTGTTTGAAACCTCTGACGCTTTTTGTAATAAAATGAATTGTTTGAACTTTAGACTTAAGCTTTAGCTTCTACTGTTTGTTCTTCTGTCTCAGCAGCACCATAAACGTCTATAAAGTCGCCTTCTATAAGTTTTACATAAGCCTTTTTGGTACGTTCAGAGCGACCTCTAATCATGCCTGACTTTGTGAAACGATTTTTGGGCTTAGTGGCGTTAATGAGTGTGCGTACCGACTCTACATGCACGCCAAATTGAGTTTCTACAGCCGACTTGATTTCTATTTTGTTGGCATTCACGCTGGTAAGAAACACATAGGTGTTTTGCGTGCTGCTCAAGTCGTTGCTTTTCTCTGATAATTTAGGTTTTTTGAGGATTGCCTTAGACATGACCTTCAATTGTTTTAAGCTTTTAAAGAAAACGAGAATTATTCAGCCGCCTGAGCAAATCTTTTGGCTGCGCTTTCACTCAAAACTAAAACGTTTGAGTGCAAAATATCATAGGTGTTGAGTGCGTCATAAGTAACCACGTTAGTCTTAGGGAGGTTACGAGCTGAACGGTAAACGGTGTCGTTTACTTGAGCCGTAACGAAGAGCGTTTTAACGTTGTTCAAAGACAAATTTTTGAGTACACTCATAAAGTCTTTGGTTTTAGGAGTCGTCATGCTGAGATCTTCAAGCACCTTGATAGCAGAAGTGCTTGCTTTTGAACTCAATACAGACATACGAGCCAATACCCTTACTTTCTTGTTAATCTTGAAGCTGTAATCGCGAGGACGTGGACCAAATACGCGGCCACCACCTACAAAAACAGGCGACTTAGTACTACCCGCACGGGCACCACCTGTGCCTTTTTGCTTCTTAATTTTTTTGGTGGAACGTGCTATCTCAGCGCGTTCTTTGGATTTGTGTGTGCCCTGACGCTTATTAGCCAAATGTTGTTTGACGGCCAAATAAACTACGTGCTCGTTGGGCGTAATACCAAAAACCTCATCGGGCAATGTAACCGTTCTGCCGGTATCTGCACCTTCTTTATTTATTACTGGTAAGACCATTGCTGAAAATCTTTTTTTAAAATTTTGCCAGAAAATTTAACAAATTAAATTTGTGGGTGGGTTACTTCTCGATGAGAATGAAAGAATCTTTAGCACCCGCGAAAGAACCAGCTACCACTAAGATGTTAGCTTCTGGCATTACTTTGAGTACTTTGAGATTGGTCGTCGTTTTGCGGTCGTTACCCATGCGTCCAGCCATGCGCTGACCAGGAAATACGCGTGAGGGATACGAAGAAGCACCTATAGAACCAGGTGCACGCAAACGGTCGTGCTGACCGTGTGTTGCCTGACCTACGCCGCTAAAGTTATAGCGTTTCACAACGCCTTGAAAGCCTTTACCTTTTGTAACACCCACTACCTGTACTTTATCGCCTTCAGCGAAGATGTCGGCCACAGTGAGAACGTCGCCGAGTTGTACAGTTTTAGAGGCTGAAAAGTCGCGAAACTCAGCCAATTTTTGTTTAGGTGTGGTATTAGCTTTTTTGAAGTGTCCCATGAGCGGCGCGCTTGTGCGGCTTTCTTTGCGCTCACCAAAACCAATTTGAACAGCATTATAGCCGTCTTTTTCCGGAGTTCTTACTTGCGTTACTGTGCAAGGACCAACTTGTATTACTGTGCATGCGACACTTTGTCCATCGGCACTAAACACGCTAGTCATTCCGATTTTTTTTCCTATTAAACCGGTAGGCATCGTTTTTGTGTTTTTAAACGATTGATAATTAACGCATTACGAAGTATCGTAGGCGTTGTTTTAAACTAAAGGTGCGCAAAGGTACAGCTTTTTTAATATTTTGCAAATGTTTGTGTAGTTTTTTTAAGACTTGGCCTGTTTTTGTTTTGGGCCTTAGTAGTGGTTACTTTTTATGAGGTAAATCCTTCTAAAAAGATTTGTGCTGTTTTGAGTTAAATATTTTGCAAAAGAAATTACCTTTGCGGCTGTATAGATTTAAAACCAACATTAAAATTGTATGGGGAGTTCTGGGGGGCATAAGTCGGCTGATGTTGTCAGCACAAGTGCTTTATTGATTACACTAGGCATTATTTTTGGTGATATAGGTACATCACCGCTTTATGTGATGAAGGCTATTGTAGGCTCAAGACCTATTAGTGAGGAACTAATTCTGGGTAGTCTGTCTTGTATTTTTTGGACACTCACACTTCAAACAACCGTCAAATATGTCTGGCTTACGCTGCAAGCGGATAATAATGGTGAGGGTGGCATATTCTCGCTTTACACACTCATACGTGCGCGCTCCGCTAAGTATGCCTACGTTGCGCTTGCTGGCGGTAGCATGCTTTTGGCAGACGGTATCATTACGCCGCCTATTACTGTAAGTGCTGCTATAGAGGGTTTGGCGGTTCCTTTTCCAGACTTGCCCTCTGTTCCTATTGTTATAGTGATTCTTTTGCTCATTTTCATAACACAACAGCAAGGCACTTCGCTTTTGGGGAAATTTTTTGGCCCCATCATGTTGTTATGGTTTCTGATGCTTGGTGGGCTTGGACTTATCAATCTCTGGGGAAATTGGAGCATTGTTTTAGAGGCCATAAACCCCATTAATGCATGGAATTTATTAATGGAATATCCCGAAGGTTTTGGTTTGCTTGGCTTCGTATTTCTTTGCACAACTGGAGCAGAGGCTCTTTATTCTGATTTGGGGCACTGTGGACGCAGCAATATTCGCATTACTTGGACGGGAGTCAAGGTTTGTTTATTACTGAATTATTTTGGTCAAGCTTCTTGGCTTTTAACTTATAAAAAAGATGGTCTCTTAGGGACACTGAACCCTTTCTTTGGCATGATGCCTGAATGGTTTTTGCCTTATGGTATTGCTATGGCCACTATGGCTGCTATTATTGCTAGCCAAGCTTTGATTTCGGGCTCTTATACGCTAGTAAGTGAAGGTACACGTCTTAACTTTTGGCCTAAAATTGAAGTAATTTATCCTACAAATATTCGTGGGCAAATTTATATTCCAAGTGTGAACTGGCTTCTGTGTTTTGGCTGCATCGGTGTAGTACTTTATTTCAAAAAGTCAGAACACATGGAAGCTGCCTATGGTTTGGCTATTACTGTAACAATGTTGATGACTACTGTTTTATTGGTTGCTTATGGGAAAACAAAAAAATGGAATAAGATACTAATAGGACTTATTGCGATAGTATTTGGATGCATTGAAGTGGCTTTTTTGGTGTCCAATTTGGCCAAATTCATGCACGGCGGCTATGTATCTTTGGTTTTGGCAGGTGTTATTTTTAGTGTGATGTTTATTTGGACAAGGGCACACTTGATTAAAAAACTAAACACTGAAATGGAGGCGATAGAAGAATACTTGCCTCTTATCAATCAATTGAGTGATGACAAAAATATTCCTAAACGCACCGAAAACTTGGTGTATTTGACCAGCTCGGACAATGTAAATATGATAGAAAAGAGAATTCTAGAATCTATCTTCGACCATCATCCAAAACGAGCTGATATATACTGGTTTGTACATGTGGATACTGACAATGAGCCATATAAAATGGAGTACACGATACATAAATTTGATAATTCTAAGAATGTTCTGCGTGTGACGTTCAATCTTGGTTTTAAAGTGGATATACGTATAGATATGTACATGCGTCAAATTATTGCTGAAATGATCAAAAACAAAGAGATAGAAACCGTTCATGCAGCAGCTAAGTATGATTTCATGCGTGATGCTCACACTGGTGATATTCAATATATCGTTATGAAGCGATCCATTTCTCATGACAATGAGCTTACAAAGTTTCAAGATGCTTTGCTGTCATGGTTCTACCGCATCAAGAAATTGACTATCACAGAAGATGAATGGTTTGGAATCGATAAAAACAATTTGGTCATAGAAGAAGCTGTGCTTATGCTCAAAGATGAAACGAACAGAAATATAAAACTGGTTCGTCGCGAGTCGGCTAGATAACGAGTATCTGGCCTATTAAAACAGCAAAACTCTCTAGCCTATTATGGGCTGGAGCTTTTTCCTGTTGCTATCACCAAATAGGTTTAGTCCATATTTCTTTTCATTTTGCTGAAAAATTCTGGCGTAACGCCTATGTAAGAAGCTATTTCTTTTTGGGGAAGTTGATTCCAGAGCTGAGGGTACTTTTCGCAAAATTTTATATAACGCTGCTCCGCAGTAAGGCTCAGTCCGTCCAGAACTCTCATTTGGTGTGCTACCAATGATTTTTCTATAATGATTCTAAAAAAACGTTCAAACTTTGGTATTTGAAAGTATAAAGCTTCTTGGTCTTGTTTAGAAAGCAGCAGTAACTGGGTATCGGCAATAGCTTGTATGTTTAAAATGGCTGCACGCTGAGAGATAAGACTAAACATATCTGCTGTCCACCAGTCCACAGGCGCAAAGTTTAGCACCCGCTCAAAGCCATTTTTGTCTACTGTAAAGCTCTTCATGCAGCCATTGATTACAAAAGCTGTTGCTCGACAAATATCGCCTTCCTTGAGCAAGAATGCTTTTTTCTTTATTTTTTGAGGCTTAAGAATGGATAAAAAATGCTTCTCCTCGTTATTGTCTAGAGTAATATGCTTGCTGATATTTTTTATTATCAGCGATTTATCTATGTCAGGCATGGCTCAAAGCGGTTTAAAAAACGAAAACTAGCCTCATAGATAGGCGCTTACTCCCATTCTATGGTGGCTGGTGGTTTTGAGCTAATGTCATAAACCACCCTATTAACTCCTTTGACGCGATTGATAATCTCGTTTGAAACCTCAGCTAGAAAACTGTATGGTAGTTGACACCAGTCCGCTGTCATACCATCTAGGCTTGTTACTGCTCGTAGTGCCACTACGCGCTCATAGGTGCGCTCGTCGCCCATAACACCTACAGACTGCACGGGTAGGAGCATAGCTCCTGCCTGCCATACACTCGCGTAGAGATTTTTTTCTTTAAGCTTATTGATAAAAATGGCATCTACTTCCTGCAAGATAGCCACTTTTTCTGGGGTAATGTCGCCCAGAATGCGTATACCCAAACCAGGTCCTGGAAACGGATGCCTTCCCAAGAGTTGCTCAGAAAGCCTCAGGGCGCGTCCTACACGTCGCACTTCGTCTTTGAAAAGTGTTTTGAGCGGCTCTACTACTTTGAGTTTCATTTTTTGAGGTAAGCCGCCTACATTGTGATGCGACTTGATGGTAGCCGAAGGGCCTTTTACCGATACAGACTCTATAACATCGGGATAGATAGTGCCTTGGCCTAGCCACTTTACTTGGCTGAACTGCTTGGTTTCTTGTTCAAAAATATCAATAAAAGCTTTACCAATGGCCTTTCTTTTAGCCTCTGGGTCAGTTAGACCCAACAGAGCCGTATAAAAAAAGGATTTTGCGTCTACACCGCGAATATTTAACCCCATATTCTGGTAGTCTTGCAGTACTTGCTCAAATTCATTTTTGCGCAGTAAACCATTATCTACAAAAATACATCTGAGCCTTTTGCCTATGGCTTTATCGAGTAAAACAGCCGCCACAGAAGAGTCCACACCCCCTGATAACGCCAATACAACCTCGTCTTGCCCTAGTAATTGGCGTAAATTTTGAACGGTATCTTCTATAAATGAGCTAGGTGTCCAGTTTTGAGAACAAGCACAGATATCTACAACAAAGTTTTTGAATATGCTCATCCCCTCTGTGCTGTGTGTAACCTCTGGGTGGAACTGTAGGCCAAAAATAGGGGCGTTACGATGCGAAAAAGCGGCAATAGGAATGCTTTCAGTTTGAGCGATACATTCATAATCTGAAGGCAATGAGGTTACGGAATCTCCATGAGACATCCACACCTGCGATATCCGCGACACCTGTTTAAACAGAATATGTTCAGCATCTTTCAGCTCCAAATGTGCACGGCCATATTCTCTTAGCTCTGATTTCAACACTTCACCACCGTTGGTTTTGGCCAGCATTTGAGCACCATAACATAAACCTAATATGGGTATTTGACGTTCCTTAAAAGCATTTAGGTTGAGCAAGGGGGCATTATCTTGGTGTACAGAAAAAGGGCTTCCTGAAAGAATAAGACCTTTTAGGTCTGAGTCTAAAGCAGGTATCTTGTTGAAAGGGTGTATTTCACAATAAACATTTAACTCTCTAATTCTGCGAGCAATTAGCTGAGTGTATTGTGAACCAAAATCCAAGATAATTATTTTTTCTGTCATTACTATAACGTAAAAGTTAGTGCTAAGAAAACCATAAAACGATTAAGACATGCCGTCTAATTGGGTTGCACAAAGGTAAGATTTTTGAGCGTATTTTCCCTAAAAGAATCCTGAGAATTTATGTTGCTTGTTGTTTTGTTGTAATTTTTTTCGGCTATGGGGTATGGAGGCAAAGTCCAAAAAAATCAGATTAATCGATGGCATAATTAAAACTTTGTTAATGTGTCTACGTTAGTATTATAGCTGAAAGTAAACTGCTATATTTGCAGTGCTTTAATGAGCAAATGAATGTTTTAAATCACTCTTAAAACTCACACAAACTTATGAAAAATTTCATTATAGGTTCTATTTTGGTAGCATTCTTGGGCGTAGGCTCTGCTAGCGTTGCCATGAATGCTTTTGACGGTTCAGAAAATGCATCTACTTATGTAGAGAAGGACAAGGGCAAGAAAAAGAAAAAGTGCAATCCTAAGAAGTGCAAAAAAGAAGATTGTTGCAAGAAAACTTCTGCAGCAGAAGGTGCAGAGAAAAAATCTTGTGGCACTACAGAGAAAAAATCTTGCTGCAGCAAAGAAAAAACTAGCTAGTCTTTAATGCTTTAAGCGAGTTTAGTCAGCATAGAAAAAGTCTTAGATTTTCATGAAAAGTCTAAGACTTTTTCTATGCTATTTAGTCTATTCTGAACGGAGATCTCGGTAGAACAACTCAAACAGTACAAAAATGAGAGTTAGAGGAATGAGGATGAAAAAGTAGGCAATATGAAACGAAAAAGTTTCATACAAGAATGCGGATATAGTTTTGGATACTTGTTCGCTAAGGATAGTGATAACCAAGACCAAGCATAGCAAAGAGCCTTGCCTATATTTGCCCACCTGTCCCAGCAGCGAGGAATAGACCATAGGCGTAATACTTGCACTAAATACGGCTGTACCCAATACAAAATAAAGACTGAGGGGTACATCGTTTAGTTTTGTGATGGCAATAAGATTTTGTTTAACCACTTGGTCTACTGTAAAATACACACCAAAAGCACTCACGCCAACACAAGCAACGACTAACACCAGTTTGGAAACTTTAAGCAACAAAGCACCAGTTAAAAGCCTACCTAAGCCCATCATCAAAATGACCAAGGCAAAGAAATTACTTTTAATAAAGTTTGGAAGTCTGATTTCTGTTTCCGTGTAATGCGTAATCCAGTTTTTAAAATGTATTTCTGTAACGGCAGTCATCATCAAACAAACTACAAAAATAATTACAACGCTGTTATTACTAAAACTGATGACTTCACGCAGAAAACTATTAAAATCTTTTTTGGGTGTAAAGCGTCGCTTTTCAAAAGTCTTGTCTTGATTCATCATACGCCAGTCTGCCATTAGAACAATGGCTAAAAGAGGTAATAGCACCCAAAAACCATATTTCCACTCAAAGCCATAGGTCTTTAAGCTTTGACCAAACAAAACATAAGACAGACACATGCCTAGTAAAGAAAAACCTTCAAAAAGCGATACCATAGAGGCATGGTGTGCCACAGAACGCGCCAAAACCGCAAAACTGGCATAAATACCTATCGTACAAACCGCAAAGGTGAGACTGATGCCACCTACTAAAATTGACATCACCAAAACATCTTTGGCCCAAGGCATCAAAATCATCAGCAAACTTAAGCCAATAACGCTCACAAGAATAACCCTTTTGTGGCCTAAGGAACGTAAAAGAGGGGCTATCAAAACTGCACCCGCCAAAAAACTATAATCACGAACGAGTTCCAAGTGCAATATGTCTGAAGCAGCCACATCAAAGTATTCGTAAGCATTTTCTTTGAAAAGATAAACCGACTGAAACAGACTTGCAAAAACTAAAGCCAATACAAAAAATACCCACTGTAAAGGCACAATGCCTCTTATACGAAACTTTGATGTAGAAAGTATAGACTTGGTAAGATTCATAGAAGTATGATGACTTCATCAAAATAAATCGTTAGCCACAAAACTAGATAAATTTAGAACGTTTTCAAAATTTAAAAGCCTTTTAGGGCGTATAGAAAACCAGCAGGACTAAATTTTTCTAAAAACACAGGTAATAAAATGTAACTTTGAAATCCATAATGTTTTTATCCTTAACTTTGCGTTAAAACTCTCAAAGCACTAGCCAAATCTGAAAGGCTGCCCACATCACAAAATATGTAGTTGATAACTATGACATCTCCCTTTCGCTTCAAAAATGTGCCTAAGTTTAAAGCTCCTAAGCTGGGTGGAGGTTTGTTCAAACATCCTTTGTTTACGCGTCTGAACAAAATAACCAATATTAAACTCCCTAAAACTGGCATTAAGTTGTTTAAAAAAGACCCTTTCGGAAATTTTATTATGCTCAAATCGGCTCTGATGAGCTTTTTTGGGGTGATAACCTACTATAAATTTAACATCATTAATAAGCTCAAAATAACTGGCATGGAGCATCTGATGAATCTGCCAAGCCAAAATGTTCTCTTTATATCTAACCATGAAACCTATTATGCCGACGTGATAGCCATGTTTCATGTGTTTGGGAGTGTAAAAATGAAGTTTAAAGATATCAATGTACCTATTTATACACTTTTCCCTAGGGTTAATTCTTATTATGTGGCAGCAGAAGAAACCATGGTCAAAAGCGGGATTCTGCCAAAACTATATTCTTATGCAGGTGCTATTACGGTGAGACGTTCTTGGCGACAAGCAGGAACAGACATTAAGGGTAATTCTGACATCAAAGCACCTTCTAAAATTAAAAAAGCTTTGGAAGACGGCTGGGTTATCACCTTTCCGCAAGGAACCACCAAAGAAGGTGCGCCCATTCGCAAAGGTGCGGCGCATCTTATCAAAACCTACTCGCCTGTTGTGGTGCCTGTGCGCATCAGTGGTTTCAAAAACGCCTTTGATAAAAGAGGCATCTACCCCAAAAGAACGGGCGTAAAATTGGGACTAGACTTTATGGCTCCTGTCCAGTTTGCACCTGATGACAGTCTAGAGCATATACATAACACAATCAGGCGTTATATTTTACCTGAAAGCAGCTTCGAGGAGCAAAAAAACAGCCATAACGAAGAGGATGAGTAAAAACATGATTTTTTAGTAAAATCACAGCAAGTTCCAATTTTGAACGATAGAGCCTCATATCTAACAAAGAGTCCTAGAGTGCTGGTTTATGCAACAAAATTTAATTCTAAAGCCTACAGTTCAAGCAGATAAAGAGTGTAAGATGAGCTTCTGTTCTCTAAACTTCTAACAACAAATGGAGTAAGGCTACTGGGCAATTTAGCTCCCTGCTCCACCACTACAAAATTCATTTTGTAGGCTTTGCAAAAGGCCAACTGGCTGGCTTTTATGCTTTCAAATTGATTTTTACTTTTTAGAGCTTTACAAAACTGATAAAAAGCACCGTTTTGTACATAACTTTCTTCTTGAGGTTTGAGAACAGGGTCGGAAGAAATGGGAACCTCTAAATCACTAATACTGATTGTAACCACCTCGTCTGTAAAATTTTGCAAGTCGCCGCCTACCACATAAACATTGACTGGTTTTTCATAAGAAGAGGGATATCTGCTGTGGTTGCGAACAGCCCCGCCGTAATAACTAAGCTTCTTTTGTGCTAGGAGATTTTCTAACTCACTAATAAACAAATTATCACGTGCCCCGTCAATGCTTAAATGTGCTTGGCGGCTCTTGAGCTCTTCTGCCAGATTTAGCAGTGAACAAGCAATAACAGACAACAAAGCGATAAGATGTGGCCATTTTTTTGGTGCTAATACATTCAATTCGCCTAGCATAAGCATAGCCCACGCCACAAAAACACCACCAACTGGATAGTAAATTAACTGCAAACTGTTCAGAGTATCTATAAAAAGTGCGCTCGCTACCAAACCTCCCAGTAAAAAGCCTAAACTCAAAACTTCTACTTTATATTCTTTAAGTGCTTTTTGTTTGTGGACAAACCAATAAATAACTGCTACTAGAGCCAAAGGAAAGTATAAAACCAGTAATCGCAAACTAGTGCCAATAATGAATTTGATTCGTTGAAGCAAACTTTCAACACTCAGCAGATTAGATAGTTGAAAATTGGTATTCACCGCCTTTTCTGAAAAAGGCATACTAGGCTGAAGTTTATAAAAAAGCACTAAAAAAAGAGCCAAAAAGAATAAGTACGTCAAACTCTTGAGTACACTTTGCCAACCATGAAAACGTAAAATTGCGCCAACAAAGACATAGAAAAATACGCCCGCTGCTACTACGGGCAAGGCTGTGTATGTGGCCACAGCCGCCGATAGTGCCCACAGGGTGGCCTCTTGTTCCTTACCTTTCTTGATAGCCAGTAGGCATAGCAGAAAAAATAGTAGTACAGGAATTTGCTTCTCTGTAATGTTGCGAGCAGGATAAAAATGCAGCCAGTAACGCTTCATAAATGGCAATAACTCACCATAAAGTTCATGGAAAAAACCACCAAAAAGCATCAAAGCTAACATAAATAAAAATCGCCACCACCAGCGTTTGTACTCTTGTCCCAAACACTCGCCAGCACCAAACAGGATTAAGGACAACAAAAAAGGGAATGTGGCATTAAAAAAAAGATGCAAATGAGGCTGGGGGAGTAAATAACCAAACAAAATATTGAGCCAAAGCTCGTAATAATGGTATTCTGTGGCTGCCTGCTGATAAATGGGCGAGAGTCCGTTAAGGCTATGAAAGTAATTTTCTACGCCAAAATGTTTGATTCCCCAGCTAAGCTTCGCATAAAAAGAATAATCAGAATAAATATTAATTAGTCGCCCCTCTGTGTGGCGCATAACGTAGAAATAGCCTGTGATAAAAAAGCAAATGCTTGCTAAAGCAAATAGACTGTTGTACCAATCCTCTGCCCAGAGCTTTCGCCATTTTGCCAAAGGGTTATACATACTCTTGGGGGAGGAAGTGAGGTAACTTTCTGCAAAAAAGCCCAAAAAAATCAACAAAAAGCCAATAAACACAGTTTTACCGCCTGTTACAACCAAAGCTAAAGCCGTCAGAAGTGCTGTAACACCCAAAGAAATATCTCTAAAACTTAAAAATTGAAACTCTGTATCCTGCTTAAAAAGCACCTGAGCAAGCCAAAAACCCACAAGCCAACTCAATAACAATAAGAAAAGAACTAAGCAGAAGCTAGATAAAAATACAAGCATAGAGGCTATTCGTTGGGTTTGGCCACAAAGATAGACATGGCTGCTAAAAGGACGCAGAAAACGGATAAAAAAATTAGGCGTAAGTCAATAAACAAACTCTTCCTGTAAAAAAAAGCGCATAGCAGCCGCTAAAATCTCCACATCATAAATAAACAGTCGGTTAGGATGCAAGGACATATAATGACCTTCAAGCGTACAAAAATGCCACTCATGTCCATCGGTCAGTAAGGCGTGTAGACGTTTTTGCTCCACACTAACTAAGGAAAGCATTTTAATCAGTGCCTCACAAAGTACGTCCTCCAATAAGCGTCCCTGAATAAAAATGATAGTTAGCTGGGCTGATGAGGGTGTCCCTATCAGAAAATCATGCTTGATTTTATTCTGCGCAAAACTCAAAACAGTTTCACGCAGAATCTGATAGCCAATAGACTCAAAAACTTCTTTGAGTACTGGCAAGACAAAAAAGTCAGTGTCAAAACGCGATTCCACCAAACCATGTTTGTCAAAAGCTAGCTCAATACCTTGCCTGAATGTGTCATCAACCACCACAGGTTCAAGATTTTGTACACGTAACAAATCCCTTTGCTCAAAATGAATCTGAAACGTATCGAGAGCTTCTTTTAAAGATAATGGTAAGCGAGACATAATCAAAAACGCAACGACCCTACAAAAATTAAACGCTGATTCTTAAACAAAAATTTCCTCTAAGACTCTTCCTTGTAACATGCCCTTGGGTATGGCATCACCAAAGCCCAATGCATGTGCAATAGTAGGGACAATATCTATGCTTTCGCCTCTTTCTTCATTAAACACCACATTTTGTTTCACAACGCCAGTAGGCCCCAAAGCCATACAGAAAATGCGTCTAGACATCTCGTCGTTGCTGTGGTCTATACCCAAGCGTCCGTTTTCGTCGGCAATTGTGTTGGGGTTTAAGTTTCTGCCGTGTTCAGGTGCAATAATAAGTAAAGTATCATTGGCCATACCAGGCGTGCTTTGTATGGTCTGCCAGAGGTGGCCTACGGCATAGTCTGCAAAACGCAAATAGTTACAATAGCCACTATAATTTTGGTGACATACATCTATGAAGCTCATATTTACGACCAAAAGCTCTGGCTGAAACTCTTGCATAATGCGTTCGGCAAAATAAACATTATGCATGTCGCCATTCATGTAAGAGGGAATACCCCACGGATTATTGAGCTTGCCATCAAGAGCCTCTAAATACATTTTAGCCAGAAACTGTTCTACTAGAATAGAATCAGAGGCTGTATTTACAATGCCTGACGGTATGCCTTTGTACTCACCCGCAAAGTTATTGTCGCAAAAAGCTCTCAAACGAGCAATTCTGCCCTTATCATCATCAGAAAACTTTTTAGGATTGCCAATAGCCTTATAAATAGCCTCTTCCATAATTGTATAGGGCTGTATATAATTCCCTCCATAAAGAGCACCATACTCAGGGTGTGTGCTAAAGTTGAGGTTGGGATAGGGGCCTAAGGAGTTAGAAACCCACCACGATTTAAGTTTGGTAGTGCTGGGCGAGTTGTGTTTGTTGTAATATTCAAAAATGGTAGGCGTGGCATTTCTACGCCGTATATCTACATCAGCATCGCTGTATTGTCCACAAATAGCCGTACTATGTGCATTGAAGTGTCCTGTTGGGCCTTTTGCAAATCTAAATTCCTTAAAAAGGACACCTTGTTGGTCTAGAGACTTGCCAATTGGCGGTAACATCGCGCTCATACTACCCAGCAAATCTGAGGAGATAGCCTCAGTGCCACGAAGCATGTTGGGCATCAGGTTGCCCTCCATTTTTTGTACAGACTCTAATTGACGCAGTCCGCCCGCAAACAGACAGTAAACCACATGATTCACTTTGCGGCTTGCGGTCTTGGCAAAGAGCCTACCCGAAGGTAAGATGTAGGGGGCAGTCAGCAAGCCGCCAGTGGCCAGCCCTGCCTTGGTTAGAAAGTCCCTTCTTTTCATAGTTGCAAAGTAAAATTTAAAGTGTTTAACCGTTTGTTTGAGAGATTTTTGATAGACAAAACGTAGGATTGAGAAGCTCAAGATTTCCCTTTGCAAATATAACGAAATTTTTTGCAAAAAGTAATCATAAACCACAAAAAAAACATGCCTATTTTACATTTTAACAAAGCATATTCTGGGCACACATGATGACAAAAAAAATTAACAAATCTGTTTATCAGATGTTTAATTTCTCTTCGCTGTTTTCTCAATCAGAATATCTGTACTAAGCCCAGGAAAGGTGTTTCGGAAAAAGAATTTATCTTTTGCACTTTTGTGGCATTTTTTTTGACTTTTAAAAGCTCAATCAACTACTAAACTATTGGTTATTCCCAATAACAGATTGAACCAATGCAAAACAGCAGACGTAAATTTATTACTAAAACACTAGTAGCCGCATTCGGTTTGTCCTTGACTAACCCAATATCGCTTTTGGCTAGTACTTGCGATCATGATTTCAGGAAGCTTGCAGAGAGCTTGTTCTGGAAGATTCGCAACGCAAAAAAGCTGAATCAAGAAACTCGCGAGCTGCTCATAAGCAAAATTGCAGCTTATGAAAAAAGAATGTCAGAAGAACAAGTGCCTTCTGGTCTCAGACTACCCCTTTCGCTTGTATACTACACGCCCAAAGCGCACGAAATAAATCTTATCAAGGGCTATAAGCCAATAGCTTACTTGCCAAATGTAGATCTTCTTTATCACATTGTGCTCGAATACCATCAACGTTGCCAAGCCGAACAGCAAAAAGACCGCCCTCAATTTCACAGAATACCCACTCCTGAAGTGGTTATGGGTATTCTCTGTCGTGAAAGCTACTTCTGTACCGACGTGATAGGCGACGGGGGGCAGTCCATTGGCATGTGCCAATTGTACTTTCCTACCGCCAAATATTTGCTCCAAACACCCAAGTACAAAGATGTTTTTAGTAAGTGTATTTATCTCTACAAAAACACAGAAGGGCAACTGCGGCATGGCATTATAGGCTATACCAAAGACGAGGTGGTGAGGAATACGGTTTGCTTCGTATATGATTTTTTGCGTTACGGCCAAGAGTTCAAAGCTGACCAAGCCTTTACAGCGATTAGGCGTTATCAAGGCGGCTCACACAAGTATGCCCGTTCGGTTATTCGCAATATGACCAAATATAGGCTCTTCATAAGCCAAGAACTCAAGGCAGAAATCAGTTACGAAGACTGGTTGCATAACCAAAGACATTTGTATTTTTGTAGTCCAAGAACCCAAGAAACGTTTGATTTAAAGGAAAATGAAGAATTGAACACCATTTTTAAAGCTACTTCTCACGCCGCAGCCACCGAAACACTCTATGCTGAACGCGGCGCAATAGATAATGGCTTACTTTTAGATGGCGAATCTATGGCCAATTTTCAGAAGTCAAGCTTTGAAAGCATTTCATTTGACTATACAGGTTTTCATTTTTACCTTATAAAATCGCCCAATAGGTCGTTGTACGCCTATTTTCAAGAAAATCTTTACGATGCGGTACAGTACCACAATACCTGCGCGTCTACACAGGAACACATTATGCTCTACTGCACAGAACTGCATGACAAAGTACCAACACAAATCAACATAACATCTAAAGAGCAATTACAGTCAAAACTTAGTCAGCAAGAGGTGGTAAGTACCAACGCAAGAGCATATCAAAAAATTTATATCAACCCTGAGCTGGGTGTTTATATGAAAAAAGATGAAGATTTAGATTATCAAATCTTTACAGAGAAGATAATCAGAAGCGGCAAAAATCGCTAGAATACAGATTTTAAAGCTTTCATTAAAAATATTTTATCTATCTGGGAGCTTTTCTTTTGTAGTTGTCAGAAAGTTGCTTAACTTTGCAAAGCAATATGAAGGAAAGACAAAAAAGGGACATTAAATGTCCCTTTTTTGTTGCTTTAATTTATAACTGGATTGTTCTGAAAAAATGCAACAAGAGATCAAGCAAATTATTGAAAAGCTTTACAACGAGCACATTACCGAGCAAGAATTGTTTTTGGTTGATGTGGACGTGTTGTGGGCTCAAAAAAAACGCATTACTGTAGTTATAGACAGCGATACGCCACTCACTATTTCACACTGCGCAGAGGTAAGCCGCAAACTTAACGCCGTTTTGGATGAAGCTATAGCCTCTGAAGAAGCCTATGATTTTGAAGTAACCTCACCTGGTGCAGATAGCCCTCTGCGTTTGTTTAGGCAGTTTCACAAGCATTTAGGCCGTCAGTTTAAAGTCTTGCTGCGTGATGCTAATACACTCACAGGCAAGCTGGAAGCTATAGAAGACAATAATTTGGTTTTTTTGGCTGAGGAAGAGCCTTTGGCTGACCCAAGCAAGAAAAAAACAAAGCCTAAGATGCGACTTGTACCACGTACCGTTCCTTTTGAGAGTGTTCAAGAGGCTTCAATTATTCTTTCTTTCAAATAAATTTTTACCTAGAAATATTAAATTTAAACACCTCGCATGACAACTGACAACGCTGCTTTGGTAGAGTCTTTTGCAGAGTTTGCAAGAGACAAAAAAATAGACCGTCCCACCATGATTCGCATCTTGGAAGATGTGTTTAGGACGCTCATTAGAAAAAAATACAATACAGATGATAACTTTGAGGTTATTATCAACTTTGAAAGAGGCCGTAGCGATTTAGAAATTTGGCGTTCACGTGTGATTGTGGCCAATAATGCCGAAAACTTTGACCCACAAACCCAAATTATGCTTTCTGAAGCACTCAAAGTGTCTGATGACTTTGAAGAGGGAGAAGAGTTTAATGAGCAAATTGCTATTGACGATTTTGGACGCAGATTGGTTCAAACTGCCCGCCAAACTCTCATACAGCGTGTAAGAGACCTCGAAAAAGATTTGATGTATCAAAAATACAAGGATTTGGTTGGCGAAATTATTACAGGCGAAGCATATCAAATCCTCAAACGTGAAATTGTGGTGCTAGACAGCGAACGGAAAGAACTTTTCTTGCCAAAAGCAGAGCAAATCTTTAAAGACCGCTTTAAAAAGGGCGATCCTGTGCGTGCTGTTGTGAGCCGTGTAGACATGAATTCAGGTACGCCGCGCATTATACTTTCGCGCACCGCGCCCACTTTCTTGGAAAAACTCTTTGAGAATGAGATTCCTGAAGTGTATGACGGTCTCATTGCTGTGCGCCGCGTGGTACGAGAGCCAGGTGAACGCGCCAAAGTGGCAGTAGAGTCGTTTGACGACAGAATAGATCCTGTAGGAGCTTGTGTAGGTATGAAAGGCTCGCGTATACACAGCATTGTGCGCGAACTGAATAACGAAAACATAGATGTGATCAACTACACTGAAAATATGGAGCTTTATATCACCAGAGCTTTAAGCCCTGCTAAAATCAGCACCATAAAGATTAATGCGGAGAATCAACGCGCATCAGTTTATCTCAAAGGAGACCAAATATCCCTCGCTATAGGCAGAGGAGGGCAGAATATACGCCTTGCAGGCCGTTTGGTGGGTCTTACCATAGATGTGTTCCGAGAAGACGCTGCCGAAGAGGAAGACGAAGATATAGACCTCACAGAGTTTGATGACTCTATAGACGAGTGGATTATTGAAGCTTTCCGTTCTGTGGGCTTCGACACCGCCCGCAGTATTCTGGACTCCTCGCGTGAAGATATTCTCAAACGCACCGATCTTGAAGAAGAAACGGTTGATTTTGTTATAGATATACTACGCAAAGAGTTTGAATAAACTTCATCCATTAAGCCACGGCTTGAGCCGTGGCTTAATGGATGAAGTATTTCCTTGAAGTTTTTATCTTTTTTTGTCTGGCTGCAAAGCTGCTGAATTAACAAAGTCTCGGCTCTTTAGACGGGAATATGTTTCTTGATTGTCAAGACTTGATACTAGATTTTTTTAACTCTGATTTTGCATTAATACATGCTTGGTTTTTCGCTCAACACCTTGATAAAGAGCAGCAAGATTGAGATGTAAAAAAATAATAATTGGCTTTTAGACACTTGTTCATTTTCTACAGTCGTAAAGCTGAACCCCAAATCCGTTTGCTATTTTAACAAAACTGTACAAAGCAGTCTGGTACTCCTGTGTCTCTGCCCCATGTTTTTACTGCATTTCACAATACTCTAAAAAAAATATACTTACATTTGGCTTCTGAGGGTATACCGAACTCTATATGGCTTATGAACAACTCTATTTATGTGAGGCGTAAATATAAACTTTACCTCTCTAAAGGCGATAACAAACTCGCAGACATATACCTTCAAAACTTGCTGAAAAATATAGAGTTTTTAGGATTTACATTTTCTAATGAGCTTCTGAGTAGCATTCAAACGCTTTCTGTGTCTCAGCTAACAGATTTTTATACTCAGCTCGTCATTGACTTGAACCAGATAAACGGCAACTTTGTAGAGTTCAAGCCAATGTACCCCAACTTTCCGCATCAAGTGCAAGAAATGAGCGAGGAAGAGTTGTATACCAATGCTTTCTGGCACTACGTAGGTTCGTGGTTTGGGTGGCGCATCATGCCAGAGTATGAAAAAAAAGAACGCCCACCGTTGCAAGAAAAAAGTACGCTGATAGTGATAGAAGCGGGAACAATTGAAGACTTTGAACAAATTTTTACACGTCTGGCCAGTGCCAAAACTTCAATTTCTGATACAGATAAAATTGATGTAGAATGGTTTATAAAATATTACGCACAAGACATTCAGAGAATCTGGCCAGCTGAGATTCCGCTCAAAGAAAACCGAGCGTTCTTGGTGAGTTGCATTATGCGCCATGTGCCTATCCAGATGCAGGCCATGCTTGCGCAATACGCCAAAACTGCTACCGATCTTCTACGCATAGCAACGGCATTCTCCTTGGGTGATGTGAGCTTGGCTTCAAACACCAAGTTTAAGAACATACCTAGAACCACTCGACGGCTATTTTTAGTTGCTCTAGAGAGTATGAAATCTATTGAAGAGGATATGCTTCGCCATAAAGAAAAATGGAAAAGGCTGGGCGAAAAGCTTCACCCATTTGAGTATAAAGAGCAGTTCCCTAAGTGTTTTGAAGCTTTTAGTGCTATTCGTAACAATCTGCCTTCCAGTACATTTCGGGCTGAGGTGGAGCGTACCATTCTGCAAAATCATATTGAAAAAGCGATAGAAATTCTCAAAAATCGCCCTGGTGAATTTGCCAGACGCTTGGATCACCTATTGAGGCTCAGCACCAAACCTAGAGAGCTTTTGGAGAGCTTCCAATCTGTGGCAGAGCGTGTATCTACACCAGTTCTATTACAGCTAATAGCCCATTTTAAACACCGCTATTTTAATCAAGAAGTAAGAGCCTTTTTCCCTAAAGGAAACTTGGCCAAAAGTTATATAATGCCCTACAATTTGCAGGCAATGGATCCTGAGCTTTGTTTGAAGGTAGTTGAAATTTGCCAAGAAAGTCTTGTGAATAAATTCAAAAGTTATCCACCTCTTGGCAATGTGTATGTGAGTGATGCACTTAAAATGTATCATGTGCCATTTGGTCAGTGTTCAGCCTCAAAAGCCTTCAAGACTGTGGCGAGGGGCAGTCGTGTGGCTATGCCCGAAGCTGACACTATACGCTTCTTTATTTATTGGCAAGATGGCAAAGAGCGCGCTGACATAGATCTTTCAATACTTGCTTTAAACGAAAATAGCCGTGATGTCATGACTATAGCCTACTACAATATGAAAGAGGTAGGGGCGCACCACAGCGGCGATATTGTATCTGCGCCAGATGGTGCATCAGAGTTCATTGACTTGCATGTGCCCTCTTGTCTCGCAAGAGGCATACGTTATGCGATGATGACAGTGCAGATGTTTACTGAACAGTCATTCAGTGAGTTACCTATTTGTTTTGCAGGTTTTATGGCACGGCAACATCCCGATAGTGGCGAAATCTATGAGCCATTGACTGTTATTAATAAATTTGATCTCACTGGCAACAGTCGCACGAGCATTCCCTTAATTTTGGATATTGAAAAACAGCATGTTATCTGGGTTGATGCCGCACTCAAAGTAGATCTCTTGTCTACCAATAATGTGAGCTCCAATAAACGTGCGCTGAGTCGCCTCAACAAGGGAATGATAAGTTTAATCAAGCCGAATCTCTATGATTTGGTTGATTTGCACATCCGAGCACGCGGAAAAAAAATTTTGGATATCGAAGAAGCAAACACTATCTTTGCACTAGATAGTGGCGTTAGGCCCACTGATATTGATGTTTGGACATCGGATTATCTTTAAAAAATAAAAAGAGGGCTATTTAGCAGCTTCCTTCTCTCCCCATTCTATGGTTGAATTAGCGGCTAAGCTTTCCCTCTTTTTTTGTTGTTTAGGGCGCACCTAATGCGCCCTAAACAACAAAAACTAAGACTTGGTCAATGCTTCAATACCTGTTACAAGTCTGTCTAAATCTGCCAAAGAAGTATAAAGGTGAGGTGTTACCCGAACTCCTTTAATGTTTTCCCAGGTGATGGCAACTGTGTGGATTTTGTATTTATTGAACAAAAACTGATCGACTTCACTAGGTTCCTTACCTTCAATCGCGAACATAGCCAATGCACAAGAATATTGTGGCTTAAGCGAAGTCAAAAGCTTGACACGTGGCATTTGAGCTACTTTTTCAGCCCAATAGTTTTTCAAAAACCTTAGACGGGCTTCTTTGCGTTCTGCACCAATAAAATCATGAAAATTAATGGCGTGGCCAATGGCCTGCTCAATAGCGATGGAGCGTGTCCCTAAGTGCTCAAATTTTTTGATATCCTCTCCTTCGGGCTCTACTGCGCCAAAAAGTGGCCATATTTTTTTGATAAGTGGTTTACGCACATACAAAAGCCCTGACCCAAAAGGTGCGCAAAGCCATTTGTGCAGACTAGTACCGAGATAGTCCGCATCTAAATCAGGTATTTTAAAATTGATTTGCGCAAATGAATGGGCGGCATCTACTAGAACTTCTATGCCGCGTTTATGCGCCATATTAGCAATTTTTCGGGCTGGTAGTATCTGACCAGTCCAGTTAATCATGTGTGTGATTTGAACCAGCTTTGTTTTTTCAGTAAACTGCTCTTCAAATTTTTCAAGTACGTACTTATCATCTTCTGTTGGCAAGTCTAAATCTACCCACTTGAGAACAATACCGTCACGGAGTACGCGCTGTTTCCACGCTTGAATCATATTGGGATAGTCTTGTTTGGTAAGTACCACCTCATCACCACGCTGTAGAGGCAAACCAAAAATGATGGTTTCTAAAGACTCTGAAGAGTTGCGATTGATAGCGAGTTCTTCGGGCAGACAGCCAGCCAAACGAGCCAAATTCATGCGAAGTGCTTCTCTGTTAGCATCTAAAACACGCCACATGTAATAGGTAGGAGCCTCATTAGAGAGTCGATTATAACTCTCAACGGCCTCCTGAACCACACGTGGTGAGGGGCTAACCCCCCCGTTATTGAGGTTGATTAGGTTAGGCGAGGTGGTAAATGCCTGCCGTACCTCATACCAAAATGCTTCATCAGAAGCTACCTCTTGAGGTTTCCATGTTGCCACACGCTCAGCAGCTTTGAGCATCTGTGGGCTTAGAACAGTACTGACAGTGCCAAAGGCTGTACCGCCTACAACGGCACCGAGCTTTTGAATAAAACTTCTTCTGCTAGGCATTTCGGTATAATGGATTAGAAAATGATAAAACAAACACAAAAAGCAGTGGGTTTAACCCTCTTCTTCTAAAAAAAAGTAATATGCAAATAAAAATCTTATCTTAGACAGATTTACTCAAAAAAAGCACTCTATTTTTCACATTACTAATAACAAAACTATAGCCTCACAAACACTATTTTGTATAGTGTATTATGAGGCTAAGGTTTGTTATTAGGGATATTTA
>RDZD01000023.1 GCA_004293815.1 Cytophagales bacterium
GACTTTAATGTTCTCTTCAGTGGCTTTTTCGGCCAGCAAAGCTTCTACTTCATATTTTCCCGAAAATAAAATTTTGGAAATATTTTCTACTTCTTGTTTTGTGCCAGGTAGTAAAGACACTTGCTGAAAATTGGCAAGGGCACGGGTGGTGTCTGCCACCAGAGCGCGCTGCGCAGGATCAGCAATTTGAAACTTTTTTGTGTCGTAAATGGGGTATCCTAAAAGTTCTGCTTTTAGATTAGAATTAGAGTTTTTGCCAAAGGCCAAAATGTCTTTAGTATTGCTCACCAAATGAAGCTGGATTTCTTGCAAAAGATACTTCTTGTTTTAGGTTTTCTGCTATAGGCTTCCAAAACTGGTCATAAGACAGCAAGTCTTTTTCTTTATACTCAATCATGTTTTTTTGATAGGCTATATACTTGTCTTCTAACTCATTGCCATTCTTGAGCAAAACCAGTTCGGGCTGCTTAGAGTTTTTCTTGACAATCAAAGCAGCGTAGTAGATGGTGTCTGTGCTGCCTTGAAGCTTGTATTGTGGAAAGTTGGGGGCTTTAGCCAAATCAGAGGTATCTGTAACCGTTTTCTCGATTCCAAAATGATTGATTCGGATAATCTCAATGGCAGCTTCATTTTTTTTGAGTTTGGCTTGTATGTCCTGCCAAGTCGTTTCCTTGTTATCAGCCAAGCTTGCAAAAAACTCTGATAAAAGAGAGAGTTCTTTTTCCAAATTATTGCTTTCGGTTTCTAAGCTATCGAGCGAGATGTTTTTTTGAGCAAGCTCTTCTCTAGTCATCTGCGCATATTTTCCAACCGCCATCTTGAGCGTGTTCCATTGCTTGTATTTTTGTACGACAACCGTATCCTTGCTGTTGAGCAGTCGGTTTTTCATCTTTTGGGTAGAAGCCAATAAAATCCCTTTGGTAAACAACTGAGAATCATAGACCTCTGCCAGATATTTGTTCCGTTCAACGGCGAAACTGGTAAAATCATCAATAAATGATTTGACTTCATAGTTAAAGTAATTTGTTTTCTCTTGTTCACTCATAAAAGAAAAGTTTTGGCGAATGAGTGCCTGGGACAATCCTCGGCTTTTGATGAAAGAAGCCCCAGCTGCTTCATAATTATTCATATGAGTATACAGAGTGCCCATTCTGTTTAAGGCTATGTTATACTCTAGGTGCTTCTCACCCACAGTCTCTTTTCTGATTCTCAAAACTTCTTCTAGTATCTCTTGGGCTCTATCATATTGACCGATGGAAAGATACAGACTAGCCAAATTTTCTGCATAAAAAGCATATAAATAATTACTTTCTTGCTGTTTTAGTTTTGCGATGCTCTCTAGATACATTTGCTCTGCCTTAAAATAAAGACCCATTGTAGAGTATAAATCTGCCAGATTTTTATATGTGTAAGCGTACTCATAGCTTTGAACACCCAATGAAGCTTTTATGACTTCGAGCGACCGTTTATAAAGCTGTTCAGCCGCTGCATAGTCACCACTAATCGTATTAATGATAGCTAAATTGTTTATTAATAGGGCATAATCTAGTGTTTTTTCACCCGAGGCTACTTTTAAGATAGCCATAGCTTGTTTGTATAACTGCTCGGCCTGTTTTCCGTTACCAAGCATATGGTACAAACCGCCTAGATTAGCAATAGATTGAGCATATTCTGGTTGCTTTTCACCAAAATACTGTTTGGTTAGCTGAATATGCTCTTTGTAAAAATTTTCTGCCTTTGCGTACTGACCCATGTCGCGATACAAAGTCCCTAAAGTATTAATTGTTTCGCCGTAATCAGAATGCTTTTCACTAAGAGTCATTCTCTCTATTCGTAGTACGTCTAGTAACCACTGCTCTGCTTCAATCCAATTTCCTGAGCGACGACACATATTTCCAAGATGTCTGGCCGTGCCTCTATACATACTGTTTTGTTCTCCAAGGCTTGCTTTGCTAAACATCACAGTTTGGCGACAAAAAGCCTCCTCTAGTATTGTATTCTGAGTAACAGAATAAAAAACAGCTAGGTTATAAAGAGCATAAGCATACAAAGCATGCTTTTGGGTCAGTGCCTGCTCAATAAGCTGCTGATTATTTTTAAGAAACGCTTCTGTTCCTTGTTTATCTTCTGCAGAAATTTTGCTGAACCCTAGATAATTAAGTGTCTTGAGATACTGCTCGCTGGTCTTTCCTGAGTCCTTTTCTGCAAGTGCAAGTGCCTCCTCAAAAACAGGAATAGCGTCTTTATGAGCATATTTTTTTTGCAGAGAATCAGCTTTTTGAAACAGTGTTTCCCATTTTGCTTGGGCTTGAGCGGAGTTAAACGCTATCAAGAGTCCAAGCAGAACTATTATTGTTCTCATAGAATACCTAAATCCAACTTGTTTGTGAGGCTAATGATAAATAATACTAAGTATGATGAATCATACAAAAGTAAATAAATTAGAATACATTTCCTATCTTATATAGCTAAGATATAAAAATTTATACATATTGCTTTTCAAATAATACAAAAGCACGAAAAAACTTATAAAAATATTACAAAAATTCTACAAAAATGAATAAATGGTTTTTATTATTACTTGAGTAGAATTGACATTGGAGATTTTCTCAAACAGTACTTGCCTTGACTGGCTTAATTCTGCATATCTGGAAAGTGTGCTTGCTCGGTTTTATGCAAAACTCCTTTAAAAAGTCCTATTCTTGTGCCGTCTTCGTGTTGAATATGCACCAGATAAATGGCTGTGCGCTTAGTATGGCTTATTTCTTCAGTCTCGGCAATCATGACATCTCCTTCTCGAGCAGGCTTCAAATAGCTCAAAGAACTTTCAAGAGTTAGGCTAACATGACCATATCCGTTGGCTGCAAACGCCAAGGCACTGTCGGCCAAGGCGAAAGCAATACCGCCATGTGCAATTGCAAAGCCGTTAAGCATTTCACGGCGTACTCGCAAACGCAAACGCACGTGTCCGGGTGCAACAATCTCCTTTTCTATGCCAAGCCATTGACTAAACCAGTCTTGTGCTAACATTTTATTGACCACCGCCTCAGCCAGTTCTTGAGGTTTTTTGTTATCTATTCTTTGCATTTGTTTTGATTTTCATCTTTTTAAAGTTATGCCTAGGGAGGACTCAGAAGAGATGCTTATATTTTGCATTGCGGCAACAATATTTTTTCAAATAGGCACATTCCCTCCAGCACAAACATTGGAGCTAGAAAATCAAACTTGCCTGTTTTTTGAAAGTTTTGTTCTGCCGCCAAAAACTCGGGATGGCTGCTCAAATAATTAGCAAAGTGCTCATGCGGCAGATTACTCAAAGCCCGCCGTATAGGCATAGTGTTAAGTAACTCGTACTTATCGCAAAAGTCCATATAAAGATTGGCAAACCGCTCTAAACATACAAAACGGTTCGGAAACGTAAAATCTTTATTGAATTTGCGCAGCAGTTCAGTTGAAATACTGGCCGTAGAAGCTAGAGGAGTGCGATTGAGTTCGTAGCCCTCCTCGCCTATAATCTCTGGAATCCGTTCTTGCGGATCTATTTCTATCTCGGTAAGTGAAGAAAGTCCGAACGATACCTCTGATTTATTGTGTTCGTTGAATGCATTTTCTACTCCAACCGTTAAGGCGCGCTCTGGTCTGTTAAGACCTGCCAAAAAACTACGTTTGTAGAAGTCTGCCGCCACGTCGTTCATCACTTCATTGAGCCAGTCAAACAAACGTCCTCCTTTGCCATAAAAGCCCATTTGAACGCGGCTTATACCAGCATACTCCTCATGTTCAAGTGTTCTGGCTATAACTTGACCCGCATAAAACAGTAGCAAGCCTGATACATAAGCTGTAATAGCAAACACTTCTTTGCTACCAGCATCATAAAAATAAGCATAAAAGCTACGCAGTTCCTGTTCTCTAAGCTTGTCAAAAATTACATTCAAGTAATAGGGAGCAGTACTGGCATTCATGCGCTTTTCTATCTCATAAATTTCCAGCCCCTTAAGCGCGTTAAAGTCTATCATATTCTTGCGCATGCGTTCTGAACGCTCCGAAGCGCGTGCCACAGCCGAAGCCGCCACAAGAATTGAACTTTGTTTGATGAGCTTGTTTTTGAAAGTTTGAGGATTTTGAGCCACAACTAAAATGTCGGTGGTACTGCCACCCACATCAAAACCCACAAAAAGAGTGTCTTTATTGACTGCCTTTCCGCCCAGAGCACTAAGCGCGAATCTACACACAGCTTCGCTTTCGGTGAGGGCACGTTTAGGGTTGTTCACATCTTCGCTTAGTTCGGCCACTTTAGCCATAAGTCCCTCAAGGGGGTTTACGTCTAGGGCTACTTTATTCCAAAGTGATTTATAAGAAATCCGCGTGGCATCGCTCATAGCGGAGGGATAAGCCCAAGCCAAATCTTGAGGATAAAAACCTTGTTCAAAAAGCTCAGCGTAAATCTGTAACCAGAGTGTTTTGAGAAAAGCTTCTTTGTAATGATTTTCTTTTTGGTCATAAGACCACTTCATGTCGTAGTAGATAAACACGCTTTCATCACCCACCGATTTGAGTCTGAAACGCTTCTGTGCAATTTCCTCTATGGCCAAGTTGCTCTCGAAAACAGGCAATCCTCCGCTTACGGCTTGAGGGATATCGGTAGTGGTGTTTTTGAGACGACGCTCGTCGTGAATGGTAACCATAGACTTGACTTGTCCTTTTCTGGCTTCATTCGGAAAGAAAAACAGTTCATGCGGACTGGCCGAAGAACGCTGGTTGGGTGGACTTTCGTTGCCCACCAAAAAACGACGACGGTTCTGAAAATGAACCAATTGAGGCGCACTGAATTGCTCGGCAAAACTTACGCAGACGTTGTTACTTCCAAAGTCAAAGCCCACACGCACACCCTTCAGGCTGGCCTGAGTGGTGTATTGGCTTGTCATATTTTTAAAGCTATTGGGGTCGTTAAACTTGATATCTTTTATCAATAGGTAGCCTGCAATTTCATTTTTGGCATTGGCCTGCAACAAACGCAGCTCCAAGCCTCTAAAGGGCTGCTCCGATTGAAAAATCTCGTACTTCAAAGAAGTTTGTCCCAATTTTTCAAAATTGTAATTGACCAATAGTTTTACACTATTTTGTAAGTCACCGAATTGTACCAAGCGGTATTTGGCTTTTTCCACATGCTCGTGCTCGTTGTGCGCCACGATGGTTTGCAACCTAAAGTTTTCGTCTGCAAAGAGAGGAAAAGCTTTGATGGGATCATTGCTATTATGCGGAAACTCCGAATAGAGATAGTATTTATTCCACATTTTAGCCACAAAATCAGGAAACGCGATGATGCGTTTGCCCATAATGACATTGTCTGGGCGGCTCGGCAACTGGTATATTTTCTCTATCGTAACGCTATTTTTACCATTATCCACGTCCAACTTGAGCGTTACTTTGAGCTGTTGCTTGGCACTATCATAAAACGCCGAAAGCGTGTTATGAAAATCAGGTTTTGTGTTATAACCAAGCACTTGAGGCAAGCTTTCCTCAAAGTGCATGATTCCAGTTTGTGTAAAAGGTACAGCAAAGTAATGGTATCTCCCAACGTCTGATTTGGCTTTGAGCAAATAAACCGCGCAACGATCAGCAGACTCATCGGGAGCAAACTTGAGCTCCACAGGCGAACAGTTTTCGATGGGGAGCAATAGTTCGGTGATATCCACCTCCCGTGCAGACTCGTGTACGGCTGTAGTATAAAACTTGCCCAAATAGCCATAAATGACCGATTTGGCGTTCATTACTTTATCGAATGGCGGCAAAAAAGTTTGTACACTGCTAATAAGCCCCTCGGTATTGAGCTGCCAATTATTGCGCTGAGCGTGCTGCTGCATCTCCTCTAGCCAATGTGTGAGAAACTCCGTTAGAGACGAGAGCGGTAAATTTGTTTCGGCCTGCGTACCAAACTGACTAACGAATGGTCTGAGATTGTTTTTTATATGTTGTACATACACATAGAGACGTTGCAAAAGCTCTTCATTGAGGTAATGAATAGGATTAATGAGTCTGCCATGCTTAAAAAACTCCACATTGGGCTTGATACTGCTGTAATTTGGGGCGGTAAAAAGCAACGCATTGGGATAGGTTCCACCAATGACAGTACCTTTATATCTCAAGATTTGTATATAAGGCCGCTTTTCTGAGTCCAAAAGCTGGGGGTCAGACCAGTACTTTTTGTCATTGAAAAGCATCTGACCAAGCCCATAGGTCATTTCGTAGGGATTGCCAGGTTCGTTGGCCGTAAGATAGATTTTTTCTACTTGTAGGGGCGAGTTATCGAGTGCGATCAAAGCCACAAGTCCCTTCCATTCATCTTGCAGGACTTTGTAGAGAGCTTGCAAACCCGATGTTTTATTGCCAGGCTCCGACTTGGGGTTATACATGATGGCGTAAGCGAACATCATGGCTCGTGCCCAAGGCGAAGGAATACCCGAAATAATTCTGTGAATATCATCAGATTGCGGGTCTATTTCGGGAGTGAGTATTTCTTTGATGAAATTGGGCACATTGTCCATCAAGTTCCAAAGGTCTTTATCTCCTGATTTATAGCCTTTTTTGGTATTGGCAAGCAGAGGTTTGCGGGTCATTTTGCAAAAGATTTTAAGAGGTGAAGTAGCGCATGCATAGCTATCCTTGCACCAAATTTAATGCAAAAAAAGCCATGTTTCCAAAAAGCCAACTTGTTTTTTCACCCAAACTTACACAGGCATTTATTGAAAAAGCCAACGATGAGGTTCATTTTATGGGAAATGAAACATTTGCGTTTGCTCGCTCAAGCCTACAGAGTGTAAAAGCATCTGTACACGCTCTGGGTTGGCATCGGTAATAAATACCTGTCCAAAAGTACTGCCACTGAGCAGAGAAAGCAACTTAGCAGTTCTAAGCTGGTCAAGCTTATCAAAAATATCGTCCAAAAGTAAAAAGGGTGTTATATGGAGATGCTGCTTTAGAAGCTGAAATTGAGCCAACTTGAGAGCTATAATAAAAGATTTTTGTTGCCCCTGTGAGCCAAACTTTTTTATGGGAAGTTGCCCAATCTCGAATCTAAAATCGTCTTTGTGCACGCCCATGTCTGTTCTTTTTAAAAAAATATCTTGTTGAAGTTGCGCCTTATAGCGTTTTTCAAAATCCTCATCCAACACTTCAGTTTGGTAGGTGAGTGCAATCTGCTCGCTCTGATTAGTCAAAAAGCTGTACATTTTCATTAAAACGAGACGCATTTCTTCACAAAAAGCTGCACGCACTTTGGCTATTTGCTTGGCTAGAGGCAACATCTGTGCGTCATAAGTATCTATGAGACTCCAGTCTAATTGCGCATAGTCTTGCTTAAGATGAGCATTTCGGTTTTTGAGCAAAGCACTGTATGCTAAAAGATCTTTGAGAAATTTTCTATTGATTTGAGCCAGTGTAAAGTCAAAAAATTTTCGTCTGTAGTCGCTGCCTTCTCTGATAAGGTCTGTGTCATCAGGACAAACCAGAACTAAAGGAAAAAGCCCCAAATGTTCACTGAACTTCGGGTATTCGTAGTGGTTACATTTGAGAATTTTGGACTTGCCTTGCTGCAAAGCGCATACAATGTCGTAGTGCTCGTTCTGCTTCAGAATACGGGACTGTATTCTAAAAAACTGCTGCTCGTGTTTGATATTCTGAGCATCTAGAGCATTGAAGGCACTCTTGCCCACACAACAGTAGTGAATGGCATCTAGCAAGTTGGTCTTGCCGATGCCATTGGGGCCTACAAAGCAGCTGAGGGCTTTCTCGAAGCGCAGATGTATGTGTTCATGGTTTTTGAACTGTCTGAGTTCGAGTATTTCAAGAAACATACCTGTTAGTTGGCTTTTCGCGGACCTCTGGTTTGTTTGTCCATTTCGAGCTGCTTGAGCAACTCTGGCGGCACCTGAGATTTGAGATTGCTTTGGGCATTTTGGCCTATGATTTCCCAACTAAATTTTTGCTTATCGCAAATCACTTTGATGTCTTTACGGTCTTTACTCGAGTAATAGGCTACCCCAATGTATTCTTTTTCAGACTTTCTGATAAGATCTACCTTTTCCACAAAAACAGTATTTGCGCTTTTGCTCATCTGACACTTAATAATTTCGCTCAGGTTTTGTGGCTCATTAACAGGATACCAACCCTGATTGGCATCAAAAATTACTTTTATGGGACGGTCAATTCTGTCCACCTGTAACTCTACTTGGTAGTCGCCAGCAGGCATCTGTTTAATATTCAAAACTTTAGATGTTCTAGCAAAGTCATTCGTAAACCTATAGCTGGCCACAGCTTGGGCAGTGGCTAAGTCGTTAGGCACAGTAGGCAACCAAGATTTGGCCAAATCCATCACAACAACGACTTTTTCTCCACCCGAAAACTCTACCTCGCCCTCGTAAAAGAGTATGTTATCAGGCTTTGGGGTCATCCTCACGCGTTTAACCGTGTGTGTACCAAAACGATTGAGAAAATAAGCCTCTGTAAAAACTTCTATAGATGGTTGATCTTTTTTAGGTAACCAGCCGCTTTTCTTGTCATAGGTAAAATTGAGTACTTTATTGTCCTCAAAAATGGCTGCTCCATCGTAGATAGCTGCTCCAATAGCTTTAAGCTTGATGGTTTTGCACTGTTTTTTGATAGACTCTGTTATCATATTTTTGAGGATAGACTCGTAGGTTTCCTCCCAAATCGGTGCCAAAAGGCCGCCTTTGGTGCGCCCTTCGCGAACAATAACTTGGGCACTGGGCGACTTAGGAACAATCACCTCGCCTAAGTACAAAGCTCCTTCCTTGTCTATTTTGTTGCGCATAGATTCGGAAAAATGTATAGTATCCTCAATTTCAGCAAGCTTTACTTCTCGCAAAACAACACTAGTGGGCGATAATTTCTTGATTTTTCTGATTTCTTCTTTCAGAATCATGGCTAGACGTTCCGTCTTAGTACCAAGTACGCTTTCGCGTATAAACTTGCGGCGCACATCGAAGCCCGTCATAACAAGCGTGTCTTTGCTAAGAATTTCAATCTTGTATTCTTCTGTAAAAGACAGCCACTTGATGAGTAAATCCTTGCCACTCAATTCGTACTCTCTATTGCTTACACCATCCACAATCACCTTGTTATCAGGCAGAAACTCTATAGTTCCGCCCTTGTCATCTATACCCACCCAAGTACCATGCAACACATTTTGAGAGTTGCAAGCAGCTAAGAACAGCAAGAATAATGGGAGAAGCGAGTAAAAATACTTTTTCATAATGCAGAAGTTTTTATCTAAAAAACGAGCCCAAAGATAGGTCATTTTTGCGATTTTGCGTAGCCTAGACTTGGGCTTATATTCTAAAATTTTAAGTTTTTAAATCAATAAACCTCTCAGATTTTTCTGAGCAATACTCTTAATTTTGCTTTGAGCCATATCTACAATCTTCTGTACCTGCTCATCAAAGTTTAAATCAGATGTATCCAACAATATGGCATCTTCAGCCTGACGCAGAGGACTATCAGCACGCTGAGTGTCAATAGCATCGCGTTTTTGCAAGTTCTCAATAATCTGATTAACAGATACATCGCTGCCTTTAGCCAGCAGCTCGGCACGCCTCCTTATGGCACGGGCTTCCATGCTCGCGCTCATAAAGACTTTAAGTTCAGCACCTGGAAAAATAACTGTGCCTACGTCACGTCCATCAGCCACAAGCCCCTTGCCTTTACCGATTTCTTTTTGCTGCTTAACTAAAAAAGACCTTACCGCGCTGATAGTGCTCACTTCACTGACATTATCAGACACCCTCATGCTGCGAATTTCATGCTCTATACATACCCCGTTTAAAAACATAGCATTAAGACCATGCTCAGCGTGATCTTGAAAGTTGAGCGAAATTTGAGCCAAAGCGTTGTTTACAGCCTCAACCTCATGTATGTTTACGTTTTTTTCCAGAAAATAGAAAGTAACAGCCCTATACATAGCACCAGTATCTAAGTATCTGTAAGCCATACATTTTGCAACCGCTTTAGCCGTGCTGCTCTTCCCACAGCCTGCAAAGCCATCGAGGGCAATAATGATTGAGTTTTGCATGATTTTTTTGAGGTAAATGCTTTGTAGAGTGACTACTCGAATCAAAAACGGTGCAAGTTACAACAAAAACTTGAATTATTACTCCTTTAAAGCATATTAGCTAAGTAATTAACAAATTCATGTTGCACTTTACAACACCATTGAACTTGGCTAATTTTTATAAAAAAGAGTAGGGTCTTTGCAAAACTCTTGAAAGTGTTTTGCAAAGACCCATTAGCAACTTAACCCTTAACCCTACTCAGATTCGAGCGTAACATCTCCAAAAATCGCTTTGGTTTCGTTCTTGCAGGCATCACGGAATTTGACAAATAACCTTTTGAAGCCTACCGTTTCAGTGAAGGAATAGTTGAATTTGGCCTGATATTCTTGCCAGTTTGCCCCTTCAAAAGTAGAAGATGTGGATACCATCATTTCAGTGGCCTCATTCGCATTAAGCTGTACACTGACTTCGGCCTTTTTGGTCAGAGGCTGACCGTTATTAAGCTTGACCACACCTGGTGAAGGCGGACGGCTATCCAGCATGATGGTGCTAGCGGCTACGTAAGAGGTGTTACCAGCATCATCGCGAAACTTGGCATAAACCGTTTTTTCTCCTTCCGTGCTGATGAGCGGCCAAAGTTTAGCTTCTGTGTAAGGCTCCCATTTGGCAGGCGACACAAAGTTACGCGTATTGCTAATCATCATCTGCGTAGCTCCCTCCACAGTGAGCCTAAGCGTTACGACGTTTTTGTTGGTAAATCTCTCGCCGTTATTGATGGCAATCTCTTCACCAAAAGGCTCTTGACGGTCTAGATAAATAGAATCTCTGATAGGATTAGATTCATTGCCCACGTCATCTTTGAACTTGATATGAACCACTTTAGGGCCATCATCACCACCTAATGGCCAATCACTGACCAATATTTGATAAGGCTTCCACTGCGCACTGTCAAAGTTTGACGTATTGCTGATCTTCATAAATGTGGCATCTAAGGTTTCTGTGAAAATCTCCACATAGCCGTTGATATTTGTGCAATACTTAGCACCTCTGTTGACAAATATACGCCCATCTCTTGGAGCATTGGTATCAAAACCAATGCGTGCAGCAGCCACCTTCGACACATTTCCCGCCTTATCTTTAAAGCGTGCATACACTGTTTTTACTCCATTATTGCCCACTAAAACATGCTTCTTCTGGGTTTTGTAAGGCTCCCAATCTTTTACTTCCTGAAAAGTGTAATCGTTCGTTACCTGCATACTCACAGCATCTTTAGCTTCTAGAGTAATTGTAACTTCCTGAACATTAGTACCTTTATCCCCGTCATTAATGGTGACTTTACCCTCATACGGCGGCTGACGGTCTAGTTTAATGGTAGCGGTTTTAACTTCCGAAATATTGCCAGCATTGTCTTTGTACTTGATGTAAACTGTTTTCTGTCCGTCTTCACCAGCCAGAATGTAGCTCATATTCACATCAGAGTAGCGTTGCCAACGCGCACTAGAAAAGTCGCTAGAGTTGGAAAGCATCATAAAATCTGCACCACGTGCCTTGGGGCCAAGAATAACAACTTTATTTGGCTGATTCGTGATTGTATCGCCTCGGTTAATGGTGAGTTCACAGTCGTAAGGGGCTTGAGTGTCCTTAATGATGCGCCCTACGATGGGTTTAGATTCATTTTGAGCTAAGTCTCTGTAAATAACTGATATTTTAAGCGTGTCGTTGTTGCGGCCTTCAATTTGCCAGCCTCTGACTTCGGTGGTGAATGGCTGCCATTTGGCATTGGAAAAATCTGTACCGTTGGTAATTTTCATATCGTGTGCCCCTCTAGCACCTAAAGAGAGCGTAACGGTATCACGGTTAGTATAAGTGGCTCCGTTATTGATTTGTATACGCAAATCAACTGGTGGCTGGCGGTCGAGAACAATTTTATCAAAAACAGGTTGTGAAACGTTGCCTGCCTTATCGCGAAACTTAGCATAAACATACTTTTCTGCGTCCATATCACTGCTCAACTGCCAGTCGGATATGGTATCGCGATAAATCTCCCATTTGGCATCATAAAAAGTGCTGGAATTGCTTATCATCATATAGCGAGCATCTTGTGCCAAGATTTTTAGATTTACACGTCCGAGTGTATCGCGCGTGACAGCGTCTATTCCACCATCTTTAGTACTGATTTTAATACTCGTATTGGTAGGCGCGCTCCGATCCAAAATGATATCATCCGAGGCCACCTCAGATTCGTTTCCTGCTTGATCTCTAAACTTAACGTAGACTTTCTTTACCCCTTCGTCCAAGCTAAAGGTCCAAACGGGTAGGATGAAACTAGGAGGCATACTTTGCCACTTGCCGCCGTCAAATATTGGTGAGTTGCTGACCATGATTTCAGAAGCACCAGGTGCTGATACTTTTAAATCTACATCAGCCGTTTTGGTATATTTATTACCGCTGGCAATAAGAACCTTAGGGGACTGAGGAGGCGTAACATCCAAGATTATTTTATCAAATACTGGTCTAGAAACGTTGCCTACGGCATCTTTAAAAATAACATAAACAGCCTTTTCGCCTGTTTCGTTAGAAGGTATGGTGTGTTTTACCTCTGGTGCATAGACCTCCCAGTTTTCTTGGCCTTTTATTTTGTATTCTTTGGCACCTTCACAGTAAAGCTGTAACTTAACTTCTGCTTTTTGGGTATAAAGTTCATCGCTATTGATTCTGATTTTAGGATTCAGCGGCGGCATACGGTCTAGCATGATGGTGTCGCTTACCACAGGGGTCATGTTAAGTGCAATATCTCTAAACTGCGCATAAACACGCTTTACACCATCCTGGCCAGTCAGATACCATCCAGTAATGTCTGCCGTATAAGGCAACCAACGGGCACTCATAAAATCGGCACGGTTGCTAACGCGCATTTCTTTGGCATCTACGGCGTTGAGTGTGAGGTTTACTTTACGATCGGCCACATTGGTAAACTCAGCACCATTATTAATATTGATCCATCCGTCAGTTGGGGGCTGTCTGTCTAGCAGAATTTCAGCCACAGCCACTTCCGAAACTTCATCCTTGGTCGCGTTTCGGAAACGGGCATACACAGTTTTGAGACCATCCACATCGGCTATTAAACGCCACTGCTTACGCACATCATAAGCCTCCCAGCGTGCGCCTACAAAGCTACCGTTGTTACTAATACACATTTCGGCTGCTCCTACAGCTTGTATTTTTAGAATAACATAACCTTGTGGATCATTGGTCATGGGTGCCCCATCGTTGATAGCAATCATGCCAGTAACAATTTTCGGCGCATAGAAACCCGAAATATGGGTGTGGCCGAATACACTTTGAGCAAAAGAAGACCCAAAAATGAACTGGCTGACACAAAAAATTGCTAGATATATACCCCAACGCATTAGCATAAGTGATTAGAATTAAAGTACTTGATATCTTCTGAGCAGGTGCCGCTAACAAATACTCTCTTAAAAAACGATTTTAAGAGCTTTTTATTGAATCTTTAGAGTGTTTTTGTGTTACACAAACTCATTTGCTTACGCGCCTGCAAAGTAATTCTAATTCTATTCACGCCAAATATTTTGCCAAATCTTAGCTTATTGTTTTTTTAATAAGAGTTAATTTTCAAGATCTTGTCATAATACTCATAATCAGCAATTTATTAAATGAAATACATTTTCAATTACCTTCTACTCTCCACAAACGCGTTGCCATTTTTTTATTGTAGTTTATTAAGCCATTCTAAAATAGAGCAAAACTTAGTAAAATCATTTCAAAATGATAAAACCTCAGATGATGAAACTTTTAGGCTCGGCTTTAAGACAAAAAAACAGTGCCAGCATTTTGTATGCTGACACTGCTTTTGTTTCCCCAAACTTAAACCAATCTGTTTTTTATCAATAAACACTCATCAACGTATAAAAAACAATCAATATTTCACTCTGATTACACTAAAAACTTATGTATTGTTGCCCTATTTGCAAACTAACGCATTTACTAGCTATCTAGTTGTTAATGCTTTGTTAAGGTATATTAATCAAGACAAATACTGATTTTTATCAAGGCTTTATAGAAGGTATGCAAATCAAAATTGATTTTGATTGCATGTATATGCACATTTTTTTGTTGCTTTGCGTTCTAAATTATTTGCTTATGCTTTACCTAGTGCCTACGCCCATTGGCAATTTGCAAGATATTACGCTTCGTGCCATAGAAACTCTAAAAAACGCAGATCTTATCTTGTGTGAGGATACCCGCACATCAGGCGTACTGCTCAAACACTTGGGTATAAGTAAACCGCTCAAGAGCTACCATGCCTTTAACGAACACCAGATTATAGGGCTTTTGGTACCCCAACTCAAGCAGGGTCTAAAAATGGCTCTGATTTCTGATGCAGGAACGCCAGGCATTGCAGACCCTGGTTTTTTGTTGGCTAGAGCCTGTTTGCGCGAACAAATTGCCGTAGAGTGCCTGCCTGGCCCTACAGCACTTATTCCAGCTTTATTGAAATCTGGCTTAGCAGCAGACCGGTTTGTTTTTGAAGGCTTTTTACCTGTTAAAAAAGGGCGTAAGACGCGCTTTGAAAGTCTTCAGAAAGAACCAAGAACGATTATATTTTATGAGTCCCCACATAGAATAGGCAAAACATTACAGGAACTGGTGACTTACATGGGTGCTGAAAGATACTGTTCGGTATCTCGAGAATTGACCAAGCTATATGAGGAAACACGCAACGGTACTTTAGGCGAGCTGGCTCTGTATTATGCCAATAAAACCGTTAAAGGTGAGATTGTAGTTGTTCTGGAAGGCTTTTCGGAGTAATATTTGCATAAAAGATTGTTTTTGTTTAACCGAGTACAAGCCTGTGAAAATTGCGATTTATACGCCAAACTTTCCGCCAGAGATAGGGGCTTGTGCTAACAGAATGGGCTTTATGGCTTCTCAGATGCACAAGAGCGGCTGGGAGGTGCATGTTTTTACCTGCCTGCCATCTTATCCTTATGCCAGTGTTTTTGAAACTTATTCGCAAGGCCAACCCAAGGCCAAAGAAATGTTTGAGGGTTGTCATGTGTATCGCTATTCAGTAAAGCCTGCCCACGGCAAAAAGTTTTTGTCTAGATTCCGAAATGTACTCGGCATGGCTCTGTGGCCTTGGCAAAGTCGAAAACGTCTGGCTAGCCTCAATCCTGATTTGGTGCTGGTGCAAAGTCCACCGCCAAGCTTGGCTTATACGGTGGCCTTTTTGTGTAAAACGTTGCATTTAAACTTAGTGATCAATGTATCAGACCTTTGGCAGGAAGTCATACAGCAACTCAATTTGCCCTTTCGGCCACTCATTAAGAAGATTATTACTCACTTAGAAGGGGCTTTATTCACCAAAAACACTTCATTTACAGTTCAATCTACTGAAATACAAAACTATATCCAAAAAGCTAATCCCAAAGCAGAGGTATTTCTTTATCGCAATGGCGTACAGCAGGTGTTCCGATTAGTGCAGGAGGACAGACGACCAAATAAAAAGACGGAATCTAACATTTTACAGGTGCTTTATGTGGGTCTTTTGGGTATGGCGCAAGGACTCAAAGAGCTCTGTGAGGCGGTAGATTTTGGTGCTAGCGGTGCCTTTTTGAACATATACGGTGAGGGTTTAGAGCGCGAAGTCATACAGCAAATGGCGCGTGTGCGCACTGATATGGCTTGGAATGAAAGTGTGCCCCATAAACAGGTGCCTGAGCTTATGTACACCCATGATGTGCTTTTGGTACCTCTAAGAGCTTATCTTTATGGTACTGTGCCCTCAAAAATTTATGAAGGCATAGCGGTTGGGCTTCCTATTGTGCTTATGGGAGCGGGCGAAAGTGCCAATTTGGTTCAAAAATACCAAGCTGGATGGGTTATTGAGCCGCATAACTATGAGCAATTAGCGGAGCTTTTGGCGCAGCTGAGCCTTCAAAAGCAACAAAAAGCACTTCAATTACAGCCAACAGCTTGGCCAAAAGAGCTAGATGCCGAGCACAATACCCAGTTACTTATTGAGTGGTTGCATGCACTAAAAAAACCTAAGCCTCAGACACCTGTAACTTGATCAGCTGGCTGTATACCCCATTGATATTTTGCAAAAGATGCTCGTGTGTACCAGTTTCTACTATTTTGCCTTTCTCTAAAACATAAATTCTATCAGCTTTTCGTACTGTTGCCAAACGATGTGCAATAATGATAGTCGTTCTGTTTTTCATCAGCAAGTCTAGGGCATCTTGAACTAAATGCTCTGACTCAGCATCTAATGAGCTAGTGGCTTCGTCTAATATCAATATTTTAGGGTCTTTGAGTATGGCTCTTGCGATGGCTACGCGTTGCTTTTGACCACCCGAGAGCTTTACGCCCCGCTCACCCACCAGTGTATTAAGCCCCTCAGGGAAGGACTCTATGAAAGAAAGTGCGTTGGCTTGTCGTGCAGCTTCTATGATTTCGGCATCGGTGGCACCGGTTTTGGCATAGGCAATATTTTCTCGGATAGATCCCCCAAACAGAATAACTTCTTGAGGCACAATGCCTATCAGATTACGGTACTCGCCCAAGTCATAATCTTGAATATTTTGTCCATTGAGAAGAATTTGCCCACTCTGAAGTTCATAAAAACGCATCAATAACTGTACAATGGTAGATTTACCTGCACCGCTATAACCAACTAGAGCTACTTTTTCACCCGCCTCTATTCGGAAGTTAAGTGCATCAAAAATTTGCACATCGGCTCGTGTAGGATAAGAAAAAGATATGTCTTTATACACAATGTTCTGAATAGCTGCTGGCGATTTGCTGAAACTAGGTTTTTCTTCTGGGCTGGGCTCTATAGGCTCTTCTAAAATTTTAAGGATGCGTTCTGATGCTCCAATAGCCTTTTGGATTTGGCTGTAAATATCGCCCAAGCCACCAATAGAGCCTGCTATAAACATGGTATAAATAATAAAAGTTACCAGTTCGCCAATCATGAGTTCTTTGCGTCCTATGAGCAAAGCCCCATACCAAAGCACAGCCACAATACTTCCAAATACTACAAAAATGATAAAGGATACAAAAAGACCTCTAAAATTGGCTGTTTTAAGAGCCATTTTAACGACATCTTGTTGGGTTTTACGGTAGCGGTTTAGTTCAAAAAGCTCATTGGTATAAGCCTTTACAACGCTAATGGTTTGCAGCGTTTCCTCTACAATCACATTGGTTTTAGCCAGCTCGTCTTGTGTGTTTTTAGACATGCCCTTGATTTTACGGCCAAAAAACATGGCAGCCACCACCAAAACAGGTACAATAGACAACATAAAAAAAGTGAGTTGGTAGTTTTTGTAGAAGAGCAATATCAAGCCCACCACAAGCACAATGATTTGCCTAAAAAATTCGGCAAGGGTAATAGAAAAGCTATCTTGAAGCAAGGCCACATCTGCGGTCATGCGGCTCATCATATCGCCAGTTCGGTTTTTGTCGTAGAAAGTGAGGGGAAGCTGCAAGTATTTTTTATAAAGAGCCTGCCTGATGTCTGCCATTGAACGTTCGCCTACTTGTGCAAAGAAGTAGATACGAGCAAACGAAAAGATGGTTTGAACGCTCAAAATACTGATGAGCAGAATGGCTATTTCGTTGATATTGCTCAACCCGGCAGGGTTTCCTCCCGTAGAAGCGTCTACAAGGTTGCCTGTAAATTCAGGAAAAGCCAGCATAACTACGCTAGACGCAAATAAACACAGCAGACCCAAAACAAAGTTCCAACGATAAGGAAACATAAAGCGGTAAATACCGCTCAAATGCTTTAGGCTATCTTTATTTAGTTTTTTTTTCTCCTCCGTAGATGCCTCTCCGTTTGGGCTAGAATGTGATGCGGAATTACCGGCCATGATTTGCTTGGAAAGTGTTTTTTTGATATGCTTCAAGTGCCTAAACAGCTTGTTTTGAAGCTTTGCTCATTGCGGTTGCAAAATTAATTTAAAAAAAGCACAAACGGAAATAGGAGACAAAGGATATATCAAATGTTTGCAATTTTTGGAAATGCTTTTGGATATATTTTCTAGGCTTCAATAAAACTGTTTGAACATAGGCAAATCGCATTCCTTGGCAAATAACGGCGGTCTGATTTAGGCTCTACTTTGCATCATGCTTTTGGGTTTATTTAAGTTTGAGCGTTTATTTTATAGGGTTTGTCCAAAACTATAAGGGATCCACCTCTTATGGCAGATTTTTTGAGCGCATTTCATATACTTGTTGCTTATGAAGCCCAAAAGCTTTTAATTTGGCTTCATAAACTCACTCGCTCTTGATTCTGTTTTTTTGAAAAATAGATAAACGATATGCTCAAAATATTTTATAATTTAAAAATTACACACAAACTCGCGCTCAGTTACTTCATCGTTTTAGTTTTGGTGTGCTGGGTGGGTATTTTAGGTCTTGTAGATATTGTAGATATCCAAAAAAATTCTCGCGAAGTTTATGAGAAGCATTTGTTGGGGGTAACACATCTCACTAGAATAGCAGAAACTTATCCTATGATTTTGAGCAGAACACGTGATATTTTGCTCACAGAAGACCCTGTCAAACAAAATGAATTTGAGCGGGATACAGAAGCCTTGGAGCGAGACCTAGATGATTTAAACTCTCAACTCAAAAAAACTCTCCACAGCCCCACCGAACAAGATTTATATGAAGAGTATATAGCCACATTGGACGAGTTCACGGAAGGAAGGAGTGAAATAGCCACTTTGGCCATCTCTAAAAATGAACGCCAAACTGCTATTACTCTGCTTTATGGTACTTTTACGGCTCGTGTTACAAAGCTCAAAAAATCTATCGAAAAGCTCATCATTCATAAACAAGACTCAGCCACAATCGCACAAAAAAATTCAGATGCCACTGTAGAAGATGCTTATAATACACTGTTTTGGTTTATTCTGGCTTCTGTCCTGCTCACGATTGCGATAGCAATTTTTGTTTACTATGACGTGAGCAAGCCAATTCAAGAGCTTACACTTAAAGCCAATAGAATTTCTACAGGCGAGATGTCGGTAGAAAAAATCTTCGTGCGGCGTAAAGATGAAGTAGGGCAGGTAATCAAAAGCTTTAACGATATTATAGAGTACTTACGCGACATCTTGGAGCAGTCCGAAGCTATTGCTAAGGGCGATTATTCGGTACGCTTGGAAGTAAGAAGCGAAAACGACAAACTGAGCCAAGTTATTAACAAGATGAATAGCACCTTACGAGACCAGAATTGGCTCAAAGACGGTGCAAATACACTCAACGAAGAGCTTTCAGGACATTTCTCTTTACAAGAAATTGCAGACAAGGCCATTTCTATTCTGGGCAGGTTCTTGGACTCTGGCTTTGCGGTGCTCTATCTCTATGACGATCACCGACGCGCCTTGCGCCTGCTTAGTTCTTATGCCTACACAGAACGCGAACGCGAAAGTAGCTACTTTAGAATAGGCGAGGGTATTGTGGGGCAAGTAGCCTTGGAAAAAAAACCCATTTTACTCAAAAATATTTCCAACACCAGCTCCATAAGCGACATCACGACAGGTACTACGAGCCGCAAACCTCTCAACACCTACACCTTTCCACTGCTTTATGAAAAAGAGCTTTGTGGTGTTATAGAAGTGGCTTCTCTAGATGTGTTTGACAAACTCAAGCAACTCTTTGTGGAAGATGTAGCACCTCTCATTGCCTCTCACCTGTATTCGGCAGTTCAGAACGAACGCATACAAAACCTTTTAGACACAGCAGAGTTGGCCAAAAAAGAAGCCCAAGAACGCGCTCAAGAAACCTCTGAAGCCAATGAGCAGCTCAAAGCTCAACAATTTGCACTCCAAAAGCAAGCTGAAGAGCTTCAGCAGCAAGCCGAAGAAATGCAACAGCAAGCTGAAGAACTCCAACAAACCAACGAGGAGCTTCAGCAGCAGCAAGAATTGATGGAAAAACAATCTACAGAGCTGCAAAAAAGAAATATAGATTTGGTAGAACTCAAAACTTCTTTAGAAGGCCAAGCAGAAGAGCTTACGAGGTCTAGTAAATACAAATCAGAATTTTTGGCCAATATGTCGCATGAGCTGCGCACACCGCTCAATTCCATCATTCTCCTTTCGGATATGCTCCGACGCAACGCGCAAGGACGTTTAGATAGAAAAGACACACAAAAAGCAGGCATCATTTACCAGTCGGGCAATGACCTACTGAGTCTGATTAACGACCTCCTTGATATCTCAAAAATTGAAGCTGGTAAAATGGTGGTCAATATTCACCATTTCCATACCCGCGAGCTAAAAGAGGAAATGAGCGGGCTATTTGCCGATTTGGCCGACCAAAAGAAGGTAGATTTTATCATTCGCGATGAAATAAATACCGAGTTGATGAATGACAAAGATAAGATTGCCCAAGTACTCAAAAACTTCTTATCTAACGCCTTCAAGTTTACCAAAAAAGGTTCCGTAACGCTTTCTATACGCCCCTCGGGTCGTACGGACCTACCCGTCATCATGGGCGTGCGCGACACGGGTATCGGTATTCCTAAAGAAAAACAACAGCTTATTTTTGAAGCCTTCCAGCAGGCTGATGGATCTGTCTCACGTGAGTTTGGCGGTACAGGACTTGGCCTTTCTATTGCCAGAGAAATGGCGCGCTTACTTGGCGGAGAAGTGCATCTGGACAGCGAAGAAGGCAAAGGTAGTGAGTTCTATATCCTTTTGCCCAAAGTGAACGAGGGTAAAGTTGAAATTCAAAACAAACAAGTAGACTTCCTTATTGAGGGCAAAAAGGCAACTTCTCAAAGTATGGAGGCCGCTAAAAAGCACGCAGAAAAAATCAATGTTTCCAAAGAATCGTCATCTCTTTATCTACGTCAGGTGGAAATTATGGACGACCGCGATAATTGGAAAAAAGGTGATAAGGCGATATTGATTATTGAAGATAACATCGACTATGCCAATAGTTTAGTAGAAATTAGCCGAAGTACGGGCTTTAAAGCGGTCATAGCCACACACGGCGATCAAGCCTTGAAGTACTTGAAACGCTACAACCCTGTGGGAATACTCATGGATCTTGGACTACCTGACATCAACGGTGTGGAACTTCTGGAAGATATCAAGAAGAAGCCTGAATACGCCCATATCCCAATTAGCATCGTTTCGGCTAGAGACAAGACACTTGACTTATTTCAAAAAGGCGCGGTGGGTTATCTCCAAAAACCTGTGGAGTCTGACAACATACGTGCCGCTGTAGTTAAATTGGCTGGCATTAGCGATAAAAAAGAAAAACGTTTGCTGGTGGTAGAGGATGACGAAACCCACCGTAACTTACTTTTAGAAATCTTTGCACGTGGTGGTATTACTGCTGTGGGTATGCATACTGAAAAAGAAGCCATTAAAGCACTCCTCACCAAAGACTATGATGCTGTCATTGTAGATTTGCAGCTTACAGAAGGCTCAGGCTGGGGACTTTGCCGGTATATAAGAGAAAACAGAATAGACATTCCCGTCATCATCTACACTGGCCAAGACCTCTCTCTTAAACAAACGGAAGAACTTAATCTCTATGCCGTAGACATAGTCCTCAAAAAACCTGATGCTCCCAACAAGCTTCTGGAAAAAGCCAAGATGTTTCTCCACAAAGTGTCGGAAGATATTGGCCAAAAGGCACCAGAGAATGCGTTTAAAACATCTCAAAGCAATGAGATTGAGCTAGATAAAATCAAAAAGCCCGTTGAGCATCAAAAAGAAAGCAGCAACACAAGCGTTCAGAAAAATACAGAGAAAGCCAGCAACAACACTGCGCAAGCATCAGACTGGGCACAGGAAACCGAAGCTCAACTAGAAGCCGAAACATCTGAGCTGCTCAAAGGCAAAAAGATATTGATTGTGGACGATGACATCCGAAATGTTTTTGTCATTACCTCTGCTCTAGAAAACCACGAAGCTTATATCCTTGAGGCACTCAACGGCAAAGAAGCCCTCGATATTTTGGAGCGCGAACCAGTAGACCTTATCCTGATGGATATTATGATGCCCGTCATGGATGGCTACGAAACCACCCGAAACATCAGGAGAATAGATAGATTCAAAAACACGCCAATCATAGCTGTTACAGCAAAAGCGCAAAGAGAGGATCGTCAAAAGTGCCTTGATGCTGGTGCAAGTGACTATCTGACCAAACCTGTGGACTATAAAATGTTGTTGAGGCTCATCAAAAAGTATCTTAAGCTTTAAAAATAGAGTCAAAACCTTAAACAAGCATCTAGCATAGTGCTTTTCACGCTTGATTGAACACTAAAATCAATCAAGCGTGTTTTTTTTGCATTCCTCAAAGACATAAGAGAGGGGCCCAACTTTTTGAGTTGAACCCCTCTCTTATGTCTTAACTAGCAGTAACTACTTGCTACTTTTTGAAGCTTTTTTCACTTTCAGAAAAATAGTTTCTTTACCTTTCTCATGGTCTGCAAGTAATATTTCACCACTTTTAATTTCACCCTTCAGCAACTCTTCGGCTAGCGGATCCTCCAAATACTTTTGAATGGCTCTGCCTAGCGGACGTGCACCGTATTGTGCGTCATAGCCCTTTTCAGCTATAAAATCTTTGGCGGCTGTGGTCAGCTCAATGTTGTAGCCTAGGGCTTCCATACGCTTCAACAGCTTTGCCAAAGAAATGTCAATGATTTGGTGAATGTGTTCACGATCAAGAGAGTTGAACACCAAGATATCATCGAGCCTGTTCAAGAACTCTGGCGAAAAGGTCTTTTTGAGAGCTTTCTGGATTGTGCTTTTGGCGTTTTCTTCAGCAGCTTCGTTGCGCGATGCTGTGCTAAAGCCTACTCCCTGCCCAAAATCCTTGAGCTGGCGCACACCAATATTGGAGGTCATGATGATGATAGTGTTGCGGAAGTCTACTCGTCTACCGAGTCCGTCCGTCAAAATACCGTCGTCCAGCACCTGCAAAAGAATGTTATAAACGTCAGGATGGGCTTTTTCTATTTCGTCCAAGAGCACAACGCTATAAGGCTTGCGGCGTATTTTTTCAGTCAGTTGTCCACCTTCTTCATAACCCACATAGCCAGGAGGCGCACCCACTAAACGGGATACAGAAAACTTCTCCATATACTCGCTCATATCTATGCGTACAAGCGCATCTTCTCGGTCAAAGAGATACGTAGCCAGTACTTTCGCCATTTCTGTTTTACCCACACCCGTAGGCCCCAAGAAAAGGAAAGAACCAATAGGTTTTTTAGGATCTTTGAGACCTACTCTGGTGCGTTGTATCGATTTTGTTAGCTTCTCTATGGCTTCATCTTGGCCAATGATAGACTTTTTAAGCTGCTCACGCATGGTAAGCAGTTTTTGTCCTTCGCTTTGCGCCACACGCTGCACAGGTATGCCCGTCATCATGGCCACCACCTCTGCAATGTTTTCCTCAGTTACAGGATACACCACCTGCTTGGTTTCTTGTTCCCAGCGAGCTTTGGCTTTTTCGAGCTTATCTAACAATTTCTTTTCTTTATCGCGCAACTGAGCAGCCTCTTCATATTTTTGGCTTTTGACAACACGCGTTTTTTCACGTTTCACTTCCTCTATCTCTTCCTCTAAGTCCAAGATTTCTTGCGGTACATGAATGTTATTGATATGTACACGTGCGCCTGACTCGTCTAGCACGTCAATGGCCTTATCTGGTAAAAAACGATCTGTAATATAACGCTCAGAAAGCTTAACACAGGCAGCAATGGCCTCGTCCGAGTAGCTCACGTGGTGATGCTCTTCGTATTTACTTTTGATGTTTTTCAGAATCTGTTCAGTCTCTTCTGGAGAGGTAGCATCTACCAATACCATTTGAAAGCGTCGTGCCAAAGCACCATCTTTTTCTATGTATTCGCGGTACTCATCCAGCGTGGTAGCACCAATGCATTGGATGTCGCCCCTAGCCAAAGCAGGTTTGAACATATTGGAGGCATCAAGAGAGCCAGAAGCACCGCCCGCGCCTACAATGGTATGGAGCTCGTCAATGAACAAGATAATGTCTGGATTTTTCTCCAGCTCGTTCATAACAGCCTTCATACGCTCTTCAAACTGACCTCTGTACTTAGTGCCTGCCACCAAAGAGGCCAAATCGAGGGTCACAACACGTTTGCCAAAAAGCACACGTGACACCTTTTTTTGAACAATACGCAAGGCCAAGCCTTCAGCAATAGCTGTTTTGCCCACGCCTGGTTCGCCTATCAAAATAGGGTTGTTCTTTTTGCGACGGCTCAATATTTGAGCCACACGCTCAATTTCTTTTTCACGTCCCACTATGGGATCCAATTTACCGTCTTCAGCATGTTTGGTAAGATCGCGTCCGAAATTATCCAGAACAGGAGTTCTAGATTTATCTGCGGATTTAGAGCCTTCTCCGCCGCGCTGTCCACTGCCGCCAAACACGCCGCGGTTTTCGTCATTTTCGTCGTCCATATCAGAGCCTGATGTTGGTAAATCTTCTATATAGCGCAGCATATCACGTACGCTGTCGTATTTTATACTAAACTGTTCTAGGACTTGCGCCGCCACATTGGTTTCGGAGCGAAGAATAGAAAGCAGCAAATGTTCTGTGCCTACTGTTTGCGCCTGAAAGTTTCGAGCTTCTAGGTGTGTGAGTTTCAATATTTTTTCCGCTTCGCGCGTGAGAGGGATATTGGCATGACTGCGTACGGAAAAACTGCCCGTACCTTTCAAAACCCTATCCAACTCGCGTTTAAGAAGATCTAAATCTATGTTTGATTTTTTGAGAAGTGCTACTGCCGTTCCCTCGCCTTCGCGCAGAATACCTAGCAAGAAATGTTCTGTGCCAATATAGTCATGCCCCAAGCGAAGGGCTTCTTCGCGGCTCATAGACAACACCTCTTTTACTCTATTAGAAAATTTTGCTTCCATGATGTGCTTTTTTACCAAATATATTTGGCATTAGTACCAAATTACGCTGTTTAATTTTTTATTTCCAAATTTTAACCTAAAAAAATATAAGTTTTTTGGCCGTAAAACCTCCATTTTCTTTCTGCCGTTCAAAAGTGCTGCCAAACATTCTAAGCTGCTACAATCTGATAAAAGCATGTCAAAAAGGCAGAATATTGATGATAAATATGCTTTCAAGCTGACAGTTTGTTTTGGCTTTTTGTTTACAAACTAGGTAAAAAATCACCATTGCAAAGAGTAGTTTTTCTAAAAAAATAATCATTTGATTTTCTGAAATTTACATCCAAAACAAGCCATTTGTATTCTCTCAGACTTCTTTGTGTGCCGCCCCAAAGCAGTTAGGTCTTCATACCAGCACCCATTTAGGAAGCCTTCAGAGAAATTTCAAAAGCTTATTTTCACCCTTCATGTTTTGGCTTGAAAACACCCAAAAACATCTTTTAAATCTCAAAAAGCTTGATAGTGCCATGTTTTTTATCTAACATTGTGCTTTCTATCATTGGCTTTTTGGTATGAACTATCCCTCAAAACTCATAGAAGAGGCAGTAAAAGAGCTTTCGAAACTGCCTGGAATAGGTAAAAAAACTGCTCTCAGGCTGTCTTTACATCTGCTCAAGCAAGACCAAAACTTTACCGCTAGCTTAGCTCATGCTCTTCAGCAAATGAGGGTCAGTACCCAATACTGTAAAGACTGTCACGCCATATCGGATCAAATCTTGTGCAAGATATGCAGCAATCACAGCAGAGAAAGCACTTTGGTATGTGTGGTAGCCGAAATTGGCGACCTACTGGCCATAGAAAATACGGCGCAATACAGGGGTGTTTACCATGTTTTGAACGGCCTAGTATCGCCAATAGACGGGATTGGCCCAGCCGAGCTTAATATAGAGAGTCTCTTAAATCGCGCCAAAGAACGAGATGTTCAGGAAGTCATCTTGGCTCTTCCCTCTACGATGGAAGGCGACACGACGGCCTACTATCTGACCCGTAAACTACAGGAGCAGCTTCCTAGCCTTAGAATAAGCACCATTGCGCGTGGTATTGCGGTGGGTAGCGAACTAGAATATACTGACGAAGTGACACTCGGCAGAAGCATCATTGGACGGATTTCGCTTTCTTAATCTCTGCTTTTTTAACGTTTGAGCACACATGAATTTACTAAGAACTATTGCATTTTTTGCACTTTTTTCATCTATGGCCTTGCCTACTTTTTCACAGACACTGGGGCTTACGAACCTCTTTAAGTCTAGCATCAAGACAGGTGTAGTATTTATTCCTGAGGGCAATATCGGGGACTCTAGTGCTACTTTTGGCATGCGTCGTTTTTTTCTCAACTCCATTATTCCGCTCAAAACCAAGATAGATGCAGAGTTTAAACTATCAGAACTCAAAAAAGCAGATCTCAAAGCCCGACAGAGCTTTCTGACTGCCAATGTGGGTTGGCGCGAGCTTTCGGGTTCTATATCAGGCAATTTGAGCATAGCCAATGCCTCTGTGGGTATCACAGGGGTACGCGCCTCGCTTAGGCACGGGGTGGTATTTTATACCGCTAATATTGGTTTTGTGCAAAATGCAGAACATCTCGAGGCATTTCACCCTTATTTTTTAGGTGCTGTGGGGCGACTCAAAGTGAAAGGCTTGCGTAAGCAAAATGTTTATGGTCTGGTGCTTGCCTATCAATGGGGATTACCTTTACCTATACCTATTTTGGGCTGGAACAGACCCTTGGGTAAAAATTGGTCTATGAGTATTTTACTTCCTGTGAGTGCCCAGGTATCACACCGCCTCAGTCCGAGGGTAAAAAGTGCTTATGTTTTGAATATAAATAGCTTTCGTGCAGGCTTAATTCCAAATACAGCACAGACGAAACTCAGGGAAATACCTACTTTTATGTATTCACAGCTTCAACTCAACTGGCAATTAGACGTAAAGATTAGCTCAAGAGTCGCTCTTTTTACAGAGCTGGGCTACACACCTTTTAGACAGGCCAATATAGAGCCGCTCTTGCTACGTGAAAGCAATCAAAGCTTTATGGGGGTGTATGGCATGGGCGGGCTGAATTTCAATATTGGCAAGTCACCTGTCAACTCCCAGATTTTTGGTAATGATTTTTAGGCTGTTATGAAGCTTTTGCTCTAGTATTTTGTAAAATAGCACAACAAACTAAACTTTCACTCATAGCGCAAAGACTCTATAGGATCTAGCTTTGAGGCTTTGCGTGCAGGATAAAAGCCAGATATGATGCCCACCACAAAGCAGGTAATCAAACCCGCACCTATCCAAGCCCAAGGTATTACAAAGCCCCCATTGCCTATGAAACGGGCTACCACGTTGCCCATAATCAAGCCTGCTATTACACCAACGATACCTCCAATCTGACAAATTACAACGGCTTCTATCAAAAACTGGCTTCTGATATCTTGGGGACGAGCTCCAATGGCCTTTCTAATGCCTATTTCACGGGTACGTTCTGTAACAGACACCAACATGATGTTCATAAGACCAATAGAAGCTCCAAGAAGTGTGATAAAACTTATCAAAAAGCCACCAAGTTGTATGTTGGTAGAGGTCTCTTCCAAAGATTGTGCGAGCGACTCGCTTCGGACTATTGTAAAAGAGTCTGGCTTGCTTGGTTTATCTAATCTGGCACGACGCATGACTCCCACCGCTTCTGCCATGGCCTCATCTAGCTTTTCAGGATTATCTATGAGGCAAATCATACTGTAGCTCATCGGGGTTTCCGTGGCCTGCGCCTGTGCGTTAAGCAGAGGAATAAGTATGTAGCGATCTGCGCTGGCATTACCTGCCAGTCCCCCACGAGACTTGATAACGCCCACCACTTTGTAACGCCCACCAGGCAGCTGTATGGCTTTGTCTATGGGATTTTCTTTCTTAAAGAGCTTGGCGGCTATTTCTGGGCCTATTACTGCTTCAAAACCGCCGTTTCGGACGGCAGTAGGCGACAGATTCCGACCTTTTTCAATATCCATGCCCTTAGCGAGCAAAAAATTATCGTCCGTCCCAATAACAGAGCTGTTAGGGTTGGTTTTTTCATTTTTATATTTTACTTCGGTGCTGTAACTGAGCCAGCCATACAAGCACACCTTGGCAGGAAATCGGTAGTTTTCCTTGAATAATTTGGCTTGTTTGTAGCTGATAGGTTCTGTGGTTGTACTAGAAACGCCCTTGCGCTTGGTTCTGCGTTGCTGGGGGCTGTCGGTGATATCGAAGGACTTCGCACCCAAGTCCGTTAGACCTGTCATAACGGAGCTCTTAATGCTGTCTATGGCTGTAAGAATTCCCACCAATGACATGATGCCGAGCGTAATGATGCTCATGGTAAGCCCCGACCTCAATTTATTTTCCTTAATCGCCTTGAGAGACTCTTGAATATTGGTACTCAGCTGCATAAAGCAAGGTTCAAAGTATATAAAAAATTCTTATTTTTGATGACTTTGTGGCGGGCTAACAAGAGTTGCCGAGATGGGGCGGGGCAGAAGTCGATTTGTAAAACAGGACAAAGATACTTGAAATTCTCTAGTTTTTATAAAAAGTAGTCCAATTTTCTTGGTTGAATTTCTGAATGCGGTTATTTATAGCTCTTGGCTAGTTTTTTATCCGCTTTTTATGGCTAAGTCTTTTCTAATAACGTTCGCGTAAAGTGCGCGGGTGTTCCGCACAAGAGGTCTGAAGAGGAAGTGTTATCTGGCAAATAGTCTTGATATCTGCATTAGCCAAACTCTTTGTAGAAAAGCATTTGGGATTAAAAACAAAAACACGTATGTTTGCGCGTTTTTCAGATTCAAAGACGCGCCATATTTCATGCAAGCTTACCTCAAGTATTTCGGTATCACGCTTTTAGTTATTCTCATAGACCAAGCCACCAAGCTAGCCGTACACCACTATATGATGCCAGGTCCGCTTGGTGAAATACCCTTATTAGGCAACTGGTTCAAATTGCACTACACGCTTAATCCAGGTATGGCTTTTGGCATCGAAATAGGTTCTATGTATGGAAAGCTTAGCCTTACTGTTTTTAGAAGCATTGCTACACTCGGTATCGCTTATTTACTGACCCGTATGATTCGCAAAGAGCTAAAAGTGGGGCTTTTGATAGCAGTGGCTTTGATTCTGGGAGGTGCTATTGGCAACGTACTAGACAGCCTTTTTTATGGTGTCGTACTGGAAGGCAACGCTGTTTATTATGAGGGAGATACTCCTCTCTTTCACCCTTGGCTGCATGGCCAAGTGATAGACATGATTTACCTAGATCTCTGGGAAGGTTATATATCCCATGACATACCGCTTATTGGCGGTATGTATTTAGCTTTTTGGCCTATTTTTAATATCGCAGACTCTTCTATTTTTATTGGGGTGGCCATTATTGCTATTTGGCAACGCACTTTTTTCCCGAAAGAATCTGATTAATTTTTAGGCTGCTCAATATTTAAAATTTCTTTTGTTATCAGCCTACAACAAACTTTGCGGTCTGTATTCTTCCCTTGTGCATAATTTCTAAAATATAAAGCCCATCCGTGAGGCGCGATACATCTACGCGCTGCCTATTGCCCTGTTGGCCTTTCTGCTCCCAAAGAAGGTGTCCAGTAGGATTGAAGATGCGTAGTCTCTCGGCTGGCGAATCCACAAATACAGTCTCAGCACTTGGGTTAGGATACAGTTTGACGCTTTCTTGTGCATCAGTCCATAGGTCTTGAAACCCTGTTGGATCAAACTTCTGAAAAACAGGTCTCATCAAAAAACTGCCCTGTATGGTTTCGTTTTTTTGCCAGCTATTGGTCACATTAAAAAAAACTCTATCGCCAGAATCCGTGTTCCGATCCAAGCCTAAGGGCAACATGTTTTCATATAGTTGTTGAAAACCAATATAAAAAGTGTCAGATACTACCACTGTTTTGCTGAGTCTTATCCGCCTGAAACTATTGAGGCTGTCAGCATACTGAAAAGAGGCATTCTGGACGTGAAGCACAGAATCTTTGCTTCTTGAAGCAGCAAAATCTAGCTTTTTCCAGACGTATATTCGGTAGTTTTGGTTGCTCACATCCTCGCCCACGCGCATAAAGCTCACATCTATGTCCGTAAGCGTGTCGGGACGTGCAGACACGTACTGGTAGGCTATTTTTCCAAATTTTTGATTGATACCAGCCGCAAATTCAGCCTGACCGTCGTCGTAGGCATAGTAGTTGTCAAAGGCAGTGGTGCTCGACACGCTGTCGTTCAACTGATAGTCAATCGGGAAACGGCTATCACCTGTTTTAACCTCAAATCTGTAGATAAGGTTTAGTTTTTTGAGATTTCTGGGCAGGTCTTTGGCGATGGTAGCCGAAGGCATGTAGATTTGTATGCCTTGGCCTGGCATAATAAATCCACTATCAAACACGGTGGTTATAAGTTTTTTAGAGTCGGCATTCAAGAGATTGCACTTATAAGACACCACATTGAATACTTCATTAAAGTTGTTGAGGGTGGTGGCGATAGAGTCGCGCTTGTAGGTGAGGGTATCTGACCAGAAATGGTCATAAGGCATGGCAGAATACGGCTTTGTGAAGAACTGAGGCATTTGACTACAGGCCAAATCTAACCTAAAATCCACGTCGGGTTTACGGTTGATATCCAAATAAATGTAGTCCACACACCACACATCAAAAGCTCCTGAACGCCTGCCTCGGCTCACAAACCGAAACTGAAAATATTTGTGGGTAAAATCTTTATCAAAAGCAGGCAAAATAACTTGTGAAAAGTCCGAGCCTATACGTCCACCTTTTTGCCGCCATTGAGTACGCCATTCGTTTTTATCCGTTTTAAATTGCAGCTCAATATAGTCTGTTGTATCTGGACGTTCACCCAAACCTCCATGCTGCCAAAAAAAGCTTAGATAAATTGCATCTTCAAAAGTATGTGGCTCAAGATTGATAAAACGAGAACAGAGCGTGTCGCCGCCGCCTTCGGCTGAGGTTTGTATGTCGTTGTAGGGCCTACCCTCCGCATTGAGCGCGTCCAGCACCGCCACATGCAAAGAAGGTGGATTAACACCCATGCCTCGGCTCACAAATGCGCCACCCGCTGGCAACCAAAGTGCAGGGCTGGGACGGCCAAGATAACTGCTAAAGTCTTCAAAAAAAGGCAGCTCTAAGACTGTACTGTCAGCAGTAAGACGCTGGTTGCTGAACGGATCTGGTTTGCTTTGTAGATTGGGAGCCACAGGCCAGAACTGCCATTGAGCCAAAGCCTCCTCTGGACTGGAGAAGAAAAACAGACACGTAACAAGCAAAGCCAGTCTCAAGCAACGATTTGAGTACAACATTATTCTATCTTTTTTTGAGTAATATAAAACCAAAATACAAATTTATGAATAATGACAAAATTCTTGGCACAAAAGTAACGGACAAGACTTAAAAAATTGATGCTTTTTTCATTAGCTCAGAACAAGCCTGCTCAGTACCGTGAATTAGTCTTTTTTCCCTCCCATCACTCTATCAACAAGAGAAAAAGCTAGCTGCTGAGAGAAGCCTCTACTGCGTGCATAAACCAGCAAAGCTATTTTTTGTTGAGGTGCCAATGTCTTTTTTTGTTTGATACTTACAAACTTTGTTTTGAGAACATGAAGCAAGGCTTCCTCATAAGCTTCTGAGGGCAGGCTTTGCAAAGCTTTTCTTATTTCTAAACTTTTGAAGCCCTTTAATTTGAGCATATATTCTATTTTTAGATGACCCCAGCGGTTTAGTTTCACTTTGTCATGTACATAGCTCTTTAAGAAACGTTCGTTGTTTAGAAAGTTTTCCCGAACCAAGAACGCAATAATTTTTTGGCTGTCCTCCTCAGACATCTGCCAGTCTCTGAGCTTGGCTTTTGCGTCTGACTCAGCGCGTTCGGCAATAGCACACCATCGCATCAGCAAACTGAGTGCCTTTTGGGGTGTTTTGCTCGGTACGCCTTCTTCTTTTTTTAGCCACATAATTTTTAGCGATTATTTTTTTGCTTAAGCTGGGGCTTTTTCTTAAAAAAAGACTGGATGATGGGAATAGCTGTGACCACCACCAAACCTAAAACGATATAGTTGAGATACTTTTCGGGTGTGGGAATCATTTTTCCAAAAAAATAGCCCGCATTGACTATAGTCATAATCCATAAAAAGCTCCCAAGCAAATTATAAAAAAAGAATGAACGCTGCGACATTTGCACCATACCAGCCATGATGGGAGCAAAAGTGCGTATGATGGGCAAATAACGTGCTATAAGTAGCGTTTTGCCACCAAATTTGCGGTAATATGCACGTGCCATAGCAATATAGCGGCGTTTAAAAAATACAGACTCTTCTCTTCGCAACAGAAGCTTACCGCTTCTGACCCCAAAGTAATAGGCAAAAGTATAACCCAAAAAAGACACCACAAACATAGACAAAAGCAGCAACCACAAAGGATGTGGGAGCGTGCCGATAGCACAAAACAGACCTGTTGTGAACAGAAGGGAGTCGCCTGGTAAGAAAAATGCAAAGAACAAACCATTTTCAGCAAACAGAACCGCTAGTAACAAAAACAATCCTCCATACGTCAAAATGTATTGTGGATTCATCAAGTTCATTACAACATCAAATAGTTCTTCCATTGGTTTATCAATTTGCTTTATGCTCAAACTGCCAATCTTGCAGATCAGACGAATAAGCAGCTTTATATAGCCTCAAATGTACATAATTTAAAGCAAATGTAAAAGCTTTCTTCAGAAAATGCGTTACATCAGCCCTATGTATGGCTTTGCAAGGTAGAATACTGAACTATTTTGTCAAGTTCTTTTAGCAAAATTTCTAGTGCTTTATCTAAAAAAAGCAAAAACTTTTTTTAGATAAATAGCCAATAGCTTATTGAAAAGAGAGTTCTAAAAAAAAATCTCTGGCGCACAATCAAAACCCTTTCATTTAGTGTTTTTCTTTTGTGGCTTTTGCTACAAAAGGTCGTAACTTTGTGGCCTTTATTTGTCTATATTTGTGCTATGCAACAAGGCTTTTGGCAGTCATTTAACAGCAACAAAAGTGGTTTACGTTACTAGGAAAGAACAGTTTTGCGCCTCACATCGCGTGTTTAGGGCAGACTGGTCTCTCGCAAAAAACTTGGAGGTCTTTGGTGCTTGTGCCAACCCTAATTTTCATGGACACAACTTTGAGCTTTTAGTCAAAGTCAAAGGCCATCCAGATCCCGTTACTGGATATGTCATAGACCTCAAGATCTTGAGTAAGCTCATCAGAACACATGTCATAGAACAGGTAGACTATAAAAACCTGAATGATGAAGTGGCTTTTTTAGAAGGTAAACTACCTAGTTGTGAGCATCTTGTTATGGCTTTCTGGAAAATTCTAGCTCCACTCGTTCAGCAAACTACCAACGGTACTGCCAGCCTGCACTCCTTGGTACTCTGGGAAACAGAGCGAAATTTTGTTGAATACTATGGCGAGTAGGATTTAGGTTTCTTTGAAATGTCTGAAATAAAGCTTCAGATTAGAGAGAAAGTCCTCTAGTTCCTCCTGATTAGTGATATAACACTTAACATGGAGCGGAACGCGGGGTGGCACAAGTTCTACTACCCACCCTTCCTCTTGCGCATAAGCCAAGAGGTTGGCTCCCCAAGACCTGCCATGCTTGCTTTTAGGCTGGCTCAAAAAACAGCTCAACTCCAAAAAAGATCCACCGCGAGCGGCTAAATCGGCCAGTAACTTCTCTTCTCCTTCCCAGTCTAAGGCAAACTGATAGCGATATGCTTCATCTACTTGATACACACAGAGCCATTTTTGATAGTGATTGCTTAGTAACTCAAAGCCAGCCCTAAAACTTTGGACTATCACGCCAATGTGATTTGGATTCATATATTGCCATTTTGTGTTGCAATATGCACAATAAAACGCTTGAAGGGTGGTGTAAGAGCCAAAAACTTTGTGCAATTTTGCGCTCACATCGCTTTTCGGAAATAGTAATGCCCTCTTCTCTCATTCACTTTCCCGCCCTACACTGGGCTTCTTTGTGCGCTGCCTCAGGCATTCAAGACGTGATATTGTCTCCAGGCTCACGCTCAGCACCGCTCAGCCTCGCCTTTGCGCGAACATCAGGCATACGGTGCACAGTCATAGCGGACGAACGCGTGGCGGGGTTTGTGGCCTTGGGCATGGCGGAACAAACACAAAAACCTGTAATCGTGGTTTGCACTTCAGGTAGTGCGCTTCTCAATCTTGCGCCTGCTGTGAGCGAAGCCCATTTTAGGCAGATACCACTGCTGATACTTTCCGCAGACCGTCCGCCTGAGTTGATTGGGCAACAAGACGGGCAAACTATTTTTCAAGAAAATGCTCTAGGCAAACACACAAAAGCATTTTTTCAACTCCCCACACGAACAAACGAAACCGTAGAGTTCAGGCACAGTCTCAGAATTTTTCAAGAAGCTATGCTACTCCTTCATGAACACCCTAGAGGGGTAGTGCATATCAACTGCCCTTTTCGCGAGCCTTTTTACCCTGACGCGCAAGAAATCAACATACAAACATCACTACAGCCATGGGCACGGTTTGAGGCTTCTGATATCAGTACAGGGCATTTTCAAAATCGGTTTTTAGCAGCTCTACCCCAGCATCCACGAGTTTTGATTGTAGCTGGGCAAGGCACTCCTCCTCAAGGGCTTTGGCTGCCACCTCAAGTACCTTTGGTAGCCGACATCATCAGTAATTGCCAACACTTCGCACAAAGCATTAAGCATCATGATCTTTTCTTGTCTGCGAGCAGCTCTCTACAACCTCTCCGCCCCAATGTTCTGATAACTTTTGGACAGTCTGTTGTTTCAAAAAACCTCAAACAATTTTTACGCAGCGCACCCATCAACACTCATTGGCACATACAGGCTCATGGCGATGTACCAGATACTTTCCACAGTCTCACACACTTAGCGCGTATGCCGCTAGATGAATTCTGGCAGAATGTGCCTGCTTTTGAGGAAAATAAGGCTTTTTATGAGGCATGGCACATGGCCAACCAAGCAGTGGCCGATATTCAAATGAGCAGCTTTGAACAGGAGTGGACAGAATTTACTGCCATAGCTCATACGCTTGCTCAGTTGCCAGACCAGAGCTGCTTGCATCTCGCCAATAGCATGGCCGTTCGCTATGCCAATTTTTTGGGCTTGTCTTCCAAACAAAAACAAGTCATTGTCTATGCCAATCGCGGCACCAGTGGCATAGACGGGTGTTTAAGTACGGCCATAGGACAAGCCAAGGCCAATAGCGAACGCTTGCATTTCCTGCTTGTGGGCGATACGGCCTTCTTTTATGATTTGAATGCCTTTTGGCAAGATAATCTGCCCAAAAATCTGCGTATTCTACTCAATAACAACCAAGGAGGAGGCATTTTTCAGTTTTTGCCTGATGCCAGAAAGCAAAGAGAGCTAGAAAAGTTCTTTGTAGTGCCTCATACACGTCAAGCGCATGGTGTGGCGGCAGAATATGGGCTTTCTTATCAGTCTGCCAAAAGTTTGTTTGAGCTAAAACATGCACTTCCTACTTTCTTGGCTCCCCATTCAGGTCTACAGATTTTGGAGTGTTTTTCAGAAAGAGACCGCAATTTGGCATTTTTTGAACAGCACAAAGCCCTCATTGCTCAAAAAATGCGCTCGCTTGCATAAGTGTGCGCCAAGACTTGTGTTTAGAGGCTGAAGCAAGACTAATAAATGAAAGATGGGTGATATCTATCTTTTTAAGAAATCAATGGACAAATCAAGAGAGGCTGCCTAAAAACTTTAGAACAGCCTCTCTTCAAGTATTTTTTACCTCAAATGAACTCTAGTTTATTTGATAGCTTTTTGCACCGCCGCAAGAGGTTGTATGAACTTGCCGCTTGCGCTCTTTGAAGGAGTTTCTACGCCTGTTTCATTCAAAATCTGGTATGCCTCTTCAGTACTCAAGTCAGGATTGAAAGCCTTCATCATTCCCAAAAGACCCGCCACGTAAGGCGTAGCCATGGAAGTACCGCTCAAGTAACGGTAAGAGTTATCAGGATACGTGGCATAAATTTCCACACCTGGTGCTGCTACACCCATTTTGATACTGCCATCAAAGTAGTTTGAGAAATTAGCTAATTTGAGGTCGCTGCTCACAGCTGTAACCGCAATAACACCGTCGGCATTAGCAGGTGAGTAATAGTGGGTATCATCGCTAGAGTTGCCAGCAGCAGCCACCACAATGGCACCGCACTTGTTGGCATACTTGATAGCTTCGGAATAAGCGCGCTGACTTTCATCGGTAGACATGCCACCAAGCGACATAGAGATAACGTCTGCACCGCCATCGGCTGCTTCAATGATGCCATCAATAATTCCTTGTTGTGTGCCATAACCTTCATCAGAAAGTACTTTGATGCTAGTAAGCTCTATAAAATCGGCATTGGGCGCAAAAGAGGCTATACCTACGCCGTTACCAGACACAGCACCAGCAATACCAGCACAGTGTGTACCATGTCCTACTTTATCGCGGTCATAGTCGGAGTCGGTTGAGCTGAAATTATCCGCCAAATCCTCGTGCTCTCCTTCTACTCCCGTGTCTAAAATGGCAATTTTAGCTCTTTTAGAAGGCTTTCCTTGCTTTGCCAACCACTCATAAAGTGATGCCACTTGCATCACCTCCAAACCCCATTGCTTGCTCACTTCGGGGTCGTTGGTATTGATAGAAGATTTGTTCACAGTACCTTGCTCACTTTCAATGATAGGCGTTGCGCTCAAAACCTCATTCAGCTCCAAGCCTTCTACCAAATCGCTGTTTTGTAATAAACTCATGATTTGCGGAAGACTGTTAATTTGTGCAGCAGGTACATCAATGGCCAAATAGTCATCAATTTCGCTTGCTTCTAAATTTTTGGGCTTCCTAAAAGCCGTACGAATGTCTACCTCAAAATCTGCCAAAAGTTTTTCTATATCGCTTTGGCTAGAGCCAGACTTTACATCTATTAGAATTTCGGCATCAGTATCTAATTTACTGTTTGCATTGTATGTAGTACTTTCTTCGGTTTTTGTGCTTTCAAACTCAAAAAGATCTTCAAAAAAAGAAGGTATGCTAAAATGCAACACATGAATAACGCCATAAACTACTAAACCAGTCAAAATCATAGTCCAAGTCTTGCGTACTGCGCGGTTAAAAATGAGTGCGCTTATAGCAATGATAGGCAAGTCACGACCTAAAGAAAACAACATACCAAATAAACCGCCGTCTTTGAAAAACAACGAGAACAGGAACGTAAACACAGAAATACCTAAAATGTATTTCCCGCTTTTGTTGTTCTGCGACATTGCAGAAGCCCTGTAAATAAGCATCAAAGAGGCAATGATACCAATGACGCTGAGACTATAAAGTGTAGTCATCATATTTTTTGGAGATTTTTTTTAATGAGTTCAAAGTTAAGATAAAATTATTTGAAAAACAAGAACTTATAAAATTTTATACTAAAGTAATTCAAAGCTAGTTACCCGAATAGGAATGCCCCAATTAAATATAGAAACAGTGCCGTCTGAGGCGCGTTCTGCTACTACACGAACCTGTAAGCCAGCTTTCTGGAGTTCGGAGGGCATATTAAGAGGTCTAAATTTGCGGTTATCATCAGAGAGAATGCTCCAAAAGCCTGTCTCAATGTTTTGGTAGGCCACCTGGCCAGTGATTTCTAAAGATGCCATTTAAGCAATGTGTTTAGTTTAAGAACTTGTGTAAAACAATGTGTTTGTGTGGTTTTGTACACTGATACGTATTTGCTTGCACAAGGTTGGGACTTTGTCCTCATTTTCAATGGATCTTGATTTCAGAAAAGCTATGCTAGTTTTTATACAAAAAAATCTTGTACGATTCTGTCTGCCTGCAGCTTGCCTGCTTCCGTGAGCTTGATTACATCACCCTCTAAAACAAGGAGTTCTTCGGTCAGGTAGGCTGCCAGAGTCTCCGCACTTTGATTTTTTAAATCATAACCCATCGCATTCAGTTCAAGGAGATTAACTCCCGACGCTAAGCGCAATCGCGTGAGCAAATACTCGTTGATGCGGTCTTCAGCTGTAAGCTTTTCCTCAATCCCAAACAACTGATTTTGTGTTATGCTTTCTATGTATTTTCGGTTGTTAGCGGGATTCATGTACCTCACAAAGGGCTTGTAACTGTGCGCAGAGGGGCCAATGCCCAGATAAGGCGCACCATGCCAGTAAGAGGAATTGTGTACAGCTTTAAATCCTTTCTTTGCAAAATTAGAAATCTCGTATTGCTCATAGCCTCCATCCTGTAAAGCCTGAAGCGCGTACTGCATTTGCCACACATCGTCTGAATCGCTTAAAACAGGCAGTAGACCGCGTTTTTTTTGTTTCCCAAAATAGGTTCCAGACTCAATGGTGAGATTATAAGCTGAAATATGCGGGCTTTTTAAGGTCAAAAACTGAGCTATATCTGTCTCAAAGTCTGCTCTTGTGAGCAAGGGAATGCCATAAATCATGTCTACAGAAAAATTAGAAAAGCCCGCCTCCTGTGTCCATAGCACGGAATTTTGAGACTGATCTGCACTATGAGCGCGGTTTGTCCACTGTAAAACCCTATCGTTGAAGGACTGCAAGCCAATGCTTAATCTGTTGATTCCTAAACCTCTCCAGGCTTTCAAACGATTCAAACTGATGTCATCTGGATTGGCTTCGAGTGTGATTTCGGCTTCTGATTTAATTCCGAAAATTTGTGAAGCTAAGTCTAAAAATTGCGCTATTTCAGAATCTTGCAGCAAAGAAGGCGTACCGCCGCCAAAATAAACGCTTTGGAGGGGTTCAGTATCTTCAAAAAAATCTTTTTGGAGCTTGATTTCTTGAAACATAGCCTGAATCAGGCTTGCTTTATGACGCAGGGAAACTGTAAAATGGAAGTCGCAATAATGACAGGCTTGCTTACAAAAAGGAATGTGAATGTATAAACCAGCCATTTGTTACTGTCGTTATGAGACTTTATTTTTGAGCTAAAGCCTCTTGCTCTTTGCGCAAACTGGCATCAAAAACAAAAGTACCAATAGGCAAAAGCGACACCAAACCAGCAAGTAAAGCTCGCCAGAAGGTCCATTTGTGTGCAATCCAAGCGTGCAGTACTGCACCGCAATACAACACAAATAAGAGACCATGCAGCATACCCACTTGCTTGCGGTATTCCACTGGCCAGTCCCAAAAGCGCGTACCCACTGAAAGAATCACCAAAACGATGTAAGAAATACCTTCTATGAGTCCAATGATGCGCAAACGACCTAAAACAGAGCTAAAATTCATCTTAATACCATTTTTTATCCGCCAAACTTTGGGCTCAGGGCAGCCAGAGCATCCACAAAAGCGTTTTCTTGTTCTTTTAGAGCCTGAGTTACGCGGTCGCAGGCGTGTATAACCGTACTGTGGTGTCTTTTACCAAAATAAAAACCAATTTGTGATAAGGAATGTTCTGAATATTTTCCAGCAAAATACATGGCCAAGTGCCGTGCCATGACGATTTCGCGGCGGCGACTTGTGGAAAGGATATCTGATACTGAAATCTTAAAATACTGTGAAACAACAATTTGTATATCTTCAATGCTCATTTTGACCTGTACTTCACGAGGGCTAAGCTCGTTGAGCATATTTTTGATGAAAGGCAGCGTAATTTCAGTTTTGGTCAAATCTGCCTTGATAAGTATGTTATTAATCAGACCGTCCAGTTCGCGTATATTTGAATGAAAGTTCTCGGCAATATAATCTACCAATAAGCTGTCAAGATTTTTCTTTTCAGAGGCTAAGCGCGTGAGAATATAACGTTTGCGCAAATCTTGCTCTGGCACTTCAATGGTGGCCGAAAAGCCCCCCTTGAAGCGCGAAATTAGTCGCTCTTCTAGCCCTTTTAGCGCAGCTACTGGACAGTCTGAGGTAAGTATAATCTGCTTGCGCGATTGGTGCAAGTGATTGAAAATATGAAAGAAAATATCTTGTGTTTTGGTCTTTCCGCTCAAAAACTGAATATCATCCACCACCAACAAGTCCACATCCATATAAAGGTTGGTGAGGGTTTGTATATTATTTTCCTTGAGAGCCTGAATAAAGTCCGTTACAAAACGCTCAGCGGATGTGTATATACACTTTTTATCTGGAAAATTGGCCTTAGCATGGTTGGCAACGGCCTGAGCCAAATGTGTCTTGCCAAGTCCGCTGTTGCCTTGTATCAGCAGCGGATTAAAAGAGGTGCGTCCCAAATTGTTAGCAGCTGTAAAAGCCGTTGTCTTGGCCACTTTATTAGAATTACCCTCTACAAAGTTGTCAAAAGTATATTGCTCATTAAGCGGAAATTGCTTAAAGTAGCGGGTTTGTGCCGCCAGAATAGGCACTTGCTCTGTACGAACAGTAACATTCTGGTTAGCCTTTAAAAGTTCATTTTTGTTGGGCGTATGCTTGAGAACAGCCAGAGACTGACCACCCAACATAGCCGATTGTGCTAAAGGCGAACTGCTGGCCAGTTGTGGTGCTTTTTTCTCCACGCGCTGCTCGCTAACATAGTATTCAAACTTTCCGTTTTCGCCTAAAACTTTTTTAATCGCTGTTGTGAGTGCCTGTAAATGATTTTGCTCTATCCACTCGCAGTGAAATTTTGAAGGCGACTGAACAGTTAATATATGATCTATGAGGCGAATAGGGCGCAGTGGCAAGAACCAAGTTTGGTAAGCTTGCTGCGTTACTTGCTCTCTAATCACTGCTAGGCAGTTCTTCCAAATAGATGCGCAATCGCTAATCATAGTGTGAAAAGTTTAACGGTACTTTCATACAAAAATACCTCATTAAGTAATTTTAGGATTATGTTGTTTTTTTTTAGAGGCAAAGATCCCAAGACCTTAAAATCAAGGTTTTGAGAAAATTGTACTCTAAGGGTGTCTTAGTAATCAAGAACTTGGCCACTTTTGAAAAACGTTGTAAAGCGATACGTACAAAAAATAGGCAAGATTGATTGAATAAGGCTTTATTTTTTGCCTTTTGGTTTTACAAAGGTGTAGGATTTTATCTAAAAATAAAATTGATTTTTCTAACGACTTCTTGTACTATTTGGGAGAAAATGCAATAGTCACTTAAAAATATACAAACCTATAGACAAACCCGTTTTTGCAGTTTTAGAAAAATATTTTAGAACTAATTGTTAATAAGGCTTTACGCCAATTTGAACTAACCATCCCGCTCTTTATTTTGGCAGGGTTTACATTAGAATTGCATTATTTCAATCACAGAATTAAAATGTTGATTATCATAGCTTTACACAAAAACTTATCTTAAGGAGCATTCTGTAGCCTTTTGAATAGCTTTTGAATTAAAATACTGATTATCATAATCTTAACTGTTTTTAAGTTTTTTTTATTTTTTTTGCTTAACCTATTGCATTGTTCATTATAAATGTGGGTGCAATCTTAAACGCGCTTTATTGTTAAGAAAAATGACACCCAGCCTTTAAGCCATATCATGTACTTCAGAGCTACTGCGGCTTACTGTAAAGTACGCTAAATAAGCCCATATAGCAGATAATGCAATTAATAACAGAGTATTAAACCAAAAATGATGGTCTGGACCTCGCCAGATAACTTCCTGCACTTGCACGTAGGCCAATCCACATACGCGCAAAGCATTTAGAAAAATAATCCCTAAAGAACTTCCCAAAATCCAATACAATCTTTCGCTTTTGGATAAATAAGGAAAGGTACAAAGCCAAAATACGTTCAAAAGCAACATAGGCAAACCACTACAAGGCTCACCCAACGAGACATACTGCCCAGATGCAAGAATCAAGACATGACCTTGTGTGTGTGCTTGGATACCCACACAAGTGCTTAGGAGATGCGCGAGCTTGAGCGTAAACAGCTGAAGGGGATAGTGTAAATGTGCGCGCCAAAGCTCAGGAAGCCCATATTCATGCAACAGCCCAAAGCCTAGACAAAGCCCCAGCCAAGACAATAAGAAATGCCAATACGGATTCTTCGCACTCATTAGGTTGTGTTTGTCAAAAATTGGAGCACCAACTATTATCTACTGGAAACTATATGGCTTACAAGACCTGTATAGTTGTGTGTCTATCATTCTCAAAAGGCATAAATTAAAGCCTTAAAGCAAAAACATGTCTAAAGCTAGAAAATTGGCTCTTGGCTACTGATTACAGGAGAAGTTTGATCTAAGAACTATAGTTTGAGCTGTTTAGATCGCATGAAACTACTTCTTTCCTTCTAGCTCAACCTTTTTACGATTCACGCTGTACATATCAAAATTTTCGTGATGCCAGAAGTCTTTAAGACCCAGCTTTTGAAGGACTTCTATTTCACTGGCATACAACGGATAAAGACCCACAATATTGATTTTATAATCCTGCCCTACTTCTATTGCGGTATAATCTTCTTCTTCTAAAACGCTGGGTGCAAACACCATCAATGCGTCCATTTTGGTATCTTCACTAATGGGTTCGCCGATATTGATGGTTTCGCCATAGAAAAAGGGAGCTCTGCCGCGCAAGCCTGTAGCCACATAGCCAAGCACCATAGCCCAATCTAAATCTGTAGATTCCAAGCAAATACACAACTCATTGCGGGTAGTCTTTTCCCACTCTGGGTGATGAGCCAAAGAAAGCCCATAGGTAAGTGCTGTGATATAGCCAGGCTCAGGAAGGTCTCGGTAGACTATCATCATCACCTCAGGTAGCCCATCTTCAGCTCCCTCATCTTTAAAAAACTCTGGCTCTTGCCCAAAAACATCATCTAGGTGTTCCAAATAATATTCAGCAGCCGATTTTTTGCTTTTGGGACTTCCTTTCATGTGAGAATTAGGGTTTTTCATAAGCAAAAAATTGGCTTCTGTTCAATATTATAAGGGATTTTCAGAACCTAGTCTTTTTTACCATTCATGTGCTCGAGGCGCGCTTTTGAACGCTTGATACCGCCAATGTCCGTGTAGCTTGGATAAGTGGTAAGGAACTTATCGCATGTAGCTACCGCGTCGGCAAGTTTACCGTTCAGCTCTTGAGCTAACATCAACTTGAGCAAATAATGCGGTGTGAACTGAGGATTTGGCTTATAGTCAGCTGCTTTTTGATAATACTCCACTGCTGAACCATATTCTTTCTTCTCCATATAAGCATCACCTATCAGAGAGTAGGCGCGTGCTTGCATGAGCATGTCATCAGCCGAAAAATCTTTGAGATACTTGATAGCTTCATCATTTTTGCCTTGACGGAGATAACCATATCCAGCGTAAAGTGTGGCTAAATTACCACCAGGTGTGCCACCGTATTCGTCGGCAATTTTAACAAAGCCAGAAGTGTTGTTGCCATCACCCTCCATAGCTTTGCCCAAAGAGTCTTTTTCTGCATAAAACAAGGCAGGGAAAAGCTCTTGCTGAACTTTTGCAGCCTTCTTGGCTTTTTCTTGTTGGAAGTACCAAAAACCTACCGCCCCTAGGACAATCACACCCAAAATGATATAGAGCACATTGCTATTTTTACGAACAAATGCTTCAGATTTACCTATTTGGTTTTGAAGCGCGTCTGGGTTCTCGAAAAGCTCTAAATTGGCTTCGCTGTGTGTAGGATTGACCTTAGACGTTTCGGGAGTTTTATCTTTTGTCATAAAAATTGATAAATTCGAACAAGAAATTTGATTAGTTTTGCACTTTCCAAATACTATAGGCTGGTAAGACGCAAATTTTAAGGCTGCAAATATAGGATTTATTTTTTAGAAAAAAGCAATTTATAAAATTTATTCTTGTGAAATACTACCTCATAGCTGGCGAAAAATCTGGCGACATGCACGGAGCTGCGCTCATTCGCGCACTACACGCTCAAGATTCAGAGGCTCATGTGCGCGCATGGGGAGGCGAAGACTGTCAAGATGCTGGGGCAGAGCTGGCTTTTCACTACAAAAACGCCTCTTTTATTGGTTTTTGGGAGGTTTTTAAGAACTTGGGTACTATCCGTAAGCACTTGCAATTTTGTAAAGCAGATTTGCTGGCTTATAAACCTGATGTGCTTATTTTGGTAGATTATCCTGGTTTTAATCTGCGCATGGCGGAGTTTGCCCACCAGCACGGGCTTAGAGTGGTGTATTACATATCGCCCAAGATATGGGCTTGGAATCAGGGGCGCGTACACAAGATCAAGAAATATGTTCAACAAATATACTGTATCTTGCCTTTCGAGGAAGCCTTTTATAAGCAGTATGGTGTGGAGGTACACTATGTGGGCAATCCTCTTTATGATGCCATAGAGCAGTTTCAGCCCAAAACAGATTGGCGCAGTGGCCAGCAGCTAGACTCCAAGCCGCTTTTGGCGTTGCTGCCCGGAAGCCGCGTGTCAGAGCTTAAATACAACTTGCCCGACATGATCAAAGCTGCTCAAATACTGGCTCAGAAACACGGTTTAGAGACTGTGGTAGCGAGTTTGAGTCATTTGTCTCCCGAACTTTACAAGCCCGCCACAGATTGCGGCATGAAGCTAGTGATGGACGACGCTTATCAGCTTCTTGCACAAGCGCATGTGGGTATCATTGCTTCAGGAACTGCCACTTTGGAAACAGCTCTTTTTAAAGTGCCGCAGGTGGTGGTTTATAAAATGAATACCCTCACAGCTTTGATTGCAAAACTTGTCATCAAGGTGAAATATGTATCTTTGGTTAATTTGATTGCTAACCGTGAGCTTGTAAAAGAGCTTTTGCAATTTGACTTCACAACAGAAAGGTTGGTTAAGGAAATAGAACCGCTTTTGGGAGGCATAGAACGTGAGAAGATGCTACAGGATTATGAGGCTCTCCGTTCTCAGATTCAAACGGAAGGAGTGGCGCGGCGAACAGCTCATCTGCTTATTCACTGGTTAAGAAAGCCCTGAAGTAGGGAGTCTTGGATATGAAGCCCAAGAGATACTCCACAAATCTTCTAAGATAACTTATTGCAAGAATATCTTCAGACAGATTTTGTGTTTAAGTCAAATTCTACTAGCTTGCAATTCTAATAAAAGCGGAGCGCAAACAAAGATGAATCTTAAACAGATAACTCTCAATGATTTATAAATATTTATCATTCAGCATTGCCATAACGTTCATTTCTTTTATTGTTGGCATGGCGGCTAATGCTCTCTTGAAAAAAACAGCACTTTATAACGCCGAGTTATCCAACTTGAATCTTGTTAGAAGTGATATCATCAACCGATGTCTAGGGGTTGATCTTGTTAAATGGATTGTCAAGAATACACCATTCAAATATTTCAATCAAGCCCTTAAGCTGAAAGGCAGAATTGAAAAGGCCGACCTGAATAAGCTGCGCCAAGAAATGACGGATGCCGAAATTAGCCATTTAGCGGGATTTGTATTTGTGACTGTTTTTGCTTTCGTTAAGCTTTATCAAACAGGATGGCTGTTTGGCTTAATGATTGTGATTGTGAACGTGCTAATGAATTTGAATCCTTCTTTACTACAGCAACAGAACAAAAGAAGAATTGACAAGTTCTTGAAAAAACTATAGGCAAGGCATCGAGTTTTGGCAATAGTTGTACACATTTCAGCAATCAAAGTTGCCTTGAATGCTTTGCGATGTTTGAAAATTGTGTTCCTACAAAAGCCTAGGGCTAAAATCTACTGCCCAAATCAAGCCTTTTCCATTCAGCACTCCCCCTCAAGCCCTAGAAGCGCGTAGAATAAATTTTGAAAGCAAATTGTAGCATAGAAGCCGCTAAAAAAATATAAATTTGCCATTCAATTTTTAAGCATTCATTCTATGTCAGAAGAATATAAAAAAATATTGCAACAGCAACTTTGGAACATTGCCAATACCCTACGCGGCAAAATGGATGCAGATGAGTTTCGTGACTACATTTTGGGTTTCATTTTCTATAAATACCTCAGCGAGAAAATGAACATCTTCGCTAACGAAATCTTGAAACAAGACCATATTAAATTTCAAGACATAACTTTAAAAACCGAAAACGGTGCAGCCTTTATTGAAGCAATAAAAGAAGAAGCCTTAGAAAAATTGGGCTACTTTCTAAGACCCGAAGAACTCTTCACCGAAGTTGCCAAACGCGGCAAAGGCAAAAACGAAGAGGATGTGGACAAATTTGATGAAAGCAAAACCAATTTCATTTTAGAAGATTTACAAAAAATCTTGATCAATATCCAGTTGAGCACAATGGGCAGTGAAAGCGAAGAAGATTATGAAAATCTCTTTGAGGATATGGATTTGAACAGCTCTAAATTAGGCAAAACATCCGAAGCAAGAAATGCCATTATTGCAAAGGTGCTGACTCACCTTGATAAAATTGATTTCAAACTAAATGACATAAAAGAAGTTGATGTTTTGGGCGATGCTTACGAATACCTGATAGGACAATTTGCCAGCGGTGCAGGAAAAAAAGCAGGCGAGTTTTATACACCACAAAATGTAGAGAAAATCCTGAAGACATTTTGTTTATAGATGCCAGCCAGCATTTTGAAAAAGCAAAAACACAAAATGTGCTAAGAAACGAAGATATTGATTTAATCGTAGAAACCTACCGCAACAGAACCGAAACGCCCAAGTACAGCAAAAAAGCCAGCTTGGAAGAAATAGCCAAAAACGATTATAACCTCAACATACCCCGCTATGTAGATACCTTTGAATCCGAAGAAAGTATAGACATAGATGCCATTGCCAAAGAACTTAAAGCTTTGGATGAAGCCATAAAAGCCACTGATGAAACCATTGCTGGATTCTGTAAGGAACTCAATATTTCAACCCCTTTTTAGATTATGGAGGAGAAAAATATCATCATTTACAACACCCAAGATGGTAAAACCTCGGTATCGCTTTTGACCCAAGACGGCACCGTTTGGATGAACCAAAATCAGTTGGCAGAACTTTTTGCCACCTCTAAGCAAAATATAGGGCAACACATCGCAAACATACTAAAAGACAATGAGTTAAGCCAAAATTCAGTTATAAAGAATTACTTTACAACTGCCGCAGATGGCAAAGAATATGAAGTCGCTTTCTATAGCCTTGATATGATTTTGGCTATTGGATTTAGGGTGCGTAGCAAAAGAGGTACACAGTTTAGAATTTGGGCAAATACCCATCTGAAAGAATACCTCATTAAAGGCTTTGTGATGGACGACAATCGCCTAAAAAACCCCGATGGCAGACCCGACTATTTTGGCGAGCTACTGGCTCGGATTAGAGATATACGCGCCAGCGAAAAACGTTTTTACCAAAAAGTAAGAGATTTATTTGCTTTGAGCAGTGATTATGACACTACCGACAAAGCCACGCAAATGTTTTTTGCTGAAACGCAAAATAAATTGCTCTATGCTATCACTGGCAAAACAGCCGCAGAAATCGTGGTGAGCCGTGCCAATGCCAATGAGCCAAATATGGCATTGACAAACTGGAGTGGAAATATTGTCAGAAAACAGGATATCGTCATAGCCAAAAACTACCTCACTGTCGATGAAATAGACAGCCTAAATCGATTTGTAGTTGTCTTTTTAGAAACAGCAGAATTGAGAGCCAAAAACAGACAAGATATTACCATAAATTTTTGGCGTGATAATGTGGACAAGATTATTGCTTTCAACGACAAGCCTTTGCTCACACACAAAAGCAACATAAGCAATGCCCAAATGGAAGCCCTCGTTGAAAAAGTGTATGCTGAATTTGACAGCAAAAGAAAAAAGCAAGATGCCGAAAATGCAGATGCTTTGGACATAGAAGAGCTAAAAGCATTGGAAAGTAACATAAAAAGTAATCAAAAACAACCTGAACGATGATTCGTATGATTGACTTGATTACGATGACTGGCAATAGAAACTAAAAATTAAAGAAAATCAAATGAATCAAAAAAATCATAGTTCAGACAACACACCCGCCTTGCGATTTCCTGAATTTACAGAAGCTTGGGAAAAGAAAAAACTGGGGGAAGTGGCTACGTTTTTAGATGGAAAAAGAAGGCCAATTAAAAGTTCAGAACGGTCAAAAATTAAAGGTATTTATCCATATTATGGTGCTTCTGGAATTATTGATTATGTAAATGATTATATTTTTGATGCCGTAGAGACGCACGGCCGTGCGTCTCTACGGCATGGCGCATTTTCCCCCATGTATGGCGCATTTTTCCCCACGTGTATCATCGTATCCATCAAACAATAACCGACAAATCAATTGAAATGGATAAATTCAAAAATAAATATCGCATACAATCACACCGAAAACCTAATTGGGATTATTCGTCCGATGCGTTATATTTTTTGACCCTGGTAACACAAAACAGGGAATGTAATTTGGGTAAAATTGTTAATAAAGAAATCATTTTATCTGATTTTGGAAAAATTGTTGAATATGAATGGTTTCAATCATTTGAAATTCGGAAGGAATTGATTTTACATCAATTTATTTTAATGCCAAACCATTTACACACCATTGTTGAAATTTATAACGAAAATCGTGTTGAAACACCCGTAGAGGCACACGGGCGTGTGCCTCTACAGAATGAATCCGAATTACCATCGATAAAACAAAACGCTCCCATTCGCCTGCCCAAATCAATTTCATCATTTATTGCAGGTTTTAAATCTGCGGTAAACACCAAAATTGATGATTACATTGATGAACATCAATTGGATATTCCCAAATACAACAAAAACAATCATTTTTTCCAGCCCAATTATCACGACCATATCATCAGGAACGATATTGAATACCAAAACATTTCAAATTATATCATCAACAACCCCGCAAAATGGGTAGAAGATAAATTTTACGTCTAGACAATCCGAACAAGCATTAGAAGAACAATTGATAGCCCAGTTACAGAAATTGGGTTATACTTATGTCGTTATAAAAAATGAAAATGGTTTGTTGCAAAATCTCAAATCGCAATTAGAAAAACACAATAAACTATTGCTGAGCAAAACAGGCAATGCAGAATTTACTCAGACGGAGTTTACAAAGGTTCTAAGCATCTTGAGCAAAGGCTCGGTGTTTGAAAAAGCAAAAACGCTTCGTCAGAAGCAACACCTCATACGAGATAATGGCGAAAATCTATATTTTGAGTTTTTGAATACCGAGAATTGGTGTCAAAATCAATATCAAGTAACCAATCAAGTAAGCCAAGAAGGCACATTCAAAAACCGATATGACGTAACGATTCTCATCAATGGTTTGCCATTGGTGCAAATAGAACTCAAACGCCGAGGTTTGGAATTGAAAGAAGCCTTCAATCAAATCAATCGCTATCAAAAAGATTCGTTTGGTTCAAGTTACGCCTTGTTTCAGTATGTACAAATTTTTGTCATCAGCAACGGTATTAATACAAAGTATTACGCCAACAACCGAAACCAAAGCTTTAAGCAAACCTTCTATTGGGCAAATGCAGAAAACAAACGCCTTTCGAATATCTTAAATGGTTTTACAGAGTCGTTTTTAGAGCCTTGCCATCTGAGCAAAATGATTTGCAAGTACACGGTGCTGAATGAAGTGTATAAAACCCCTATGGTGCTTCGTCCATATCAATTCTATGCTGTGGAAGTCTTAGTAGAACGGGTTAAGAACTCTACTAAAAACGGTTATGTATGGCATACCACAGGTTCGGGCAAAACTCTGACCAGCTTTAAAGAAGGTTGTATTGACGGCACAGACAACACCAAAAATTTAGTCAATCAATTTACAGACACTTACGTTGATAAAAAAGGAGTAGCCAAAAATTCAAAACTCATTGTCACCACCATTCAAAAACTCAATACGGCCATCAGCAAATGGTATTATGAAAATAAGATGGCAGAGTTAAAAGACAAGCGAATCATTTTTATATTCGACGAGTGTCACCGAAGCCAGTTTGGCGATACTCACAAACGCATCAAAGCATTTTTTGGCAATGCTCAAATGTTCGGCTTTACAGGCACACCCATTTTTGCAGACAATGCCGCCAAAAACGAACACGGCAAGCGAACAACCAAAGATTTATTTGAAGATTGCTTACACAAATATGTCATTACCGATGCCATCAAAGACGAAAATGTTTTGAAGTTTTCGGTGGAGTATGTAGGCAAATACAAACACAAAGACGGACGAGATACCAGCATTGACATAGAGGCAGAAGACACAGACACCAAAGAGTTGATGGAAGATATCACCCGTTTAGAAAAAGTAACGGATTATATCATTGCACACCACAACCGCAAAACCCATAGCAGAGAATTTACGGCCATGTTTTGTGTAAACAATGTAGAAACACTTATCAAATACGTTGATTTATTCAAAAAGAAAAAAGCCGAAGGTTTACATAAATTGAACATTGCCACCATTTTTAGTTACGGAGCCAATGAAGAAGACAAAGAGGCCAATGGCGTACACAACCGCGAGCAGGATGACGACAACCTTGATCTGAATAGTACAGTAGAAAGCAAAGGAGAATATAAAATAAACCAATACAGCAGAGACAAGCTAGAGGAATATATACAAGATTACAACGCACTTTTTGGGGATAATTTCACCACCAGAGATAGCCAAAGTTTTTACAACTATTACAACGACATTTCAAAGAAAGTCAAGGAGCGCAAAATTGATATTTTGATAGTGGTCAATATGTTTCTGACAGGTTTTGACAGCCCAACATTGAATACGATGTATGTGGACAAAAACCTAAAACACCACGGACTCATACAAGCCTATAGCCGAACCAACAGGATTTTAAACGAGCAAAAAAGCCAAGGCAATATTGTCACTTTTAGAAATCTCAAAAAACGAACAGACGAAGCCATTACTCTGTTCAGCAACAAAGAAGCTATTGAAGTCATCATCATGCAGCCTTATGAAAATTATGTCAGCCACTTTGATGATGCCTTTAAACATCTCATTGCACTAACGCCCACGCCAGACAGCGTTGATGATTTACAAACCGAAGATGACGAGCTAGAATTCATCAAAGCATTTAGAGATTTGATTAGGATAAAAAATATTATCTCGGCTTTTTCTGACTTCAAATGGGAAGACTTGAAAATGACCGAACAGCAATTTGAAGACTTCAAAGGAAAGTATCTTGATCTTTACGATAAAGTAAACGGCAACCATGCAAAAGAGACCGTTTCTATCCTAGAAGATGTGGACTTTGAGTTAGAATTAATCCACCGTGACGAAATCAATGTGGCTTATATCATTCAGCTTTTAGTCAAACTCAAAGCACAAGCCCAAAAAGACACAACCCAAATCGAGCAGGAAATTTTCAACCTATTGAGTAACGAGGTACAACTTCGTAGCAAACGAGAATTGATAGAAAAATTTATCAAAGAAAACCTCCCAAAAATAACTGCTCAAGAAGATATTGAGCCAGAATTTGAAAAATATTGGGAAGAAGAAAAAGAAAAGGCATTTTCGAGACTAGTAACAGAAGAAAACTTATCCGCCAACAAAACAGAAAAGCTCATTGAATATTATTTGTTTGCCGAAAGACCACCCTTAAGAGATGAAGTTTTGGAACTCATTGAAGGAGAAAAACCGAGTTTACTACAACGCAAAAAACTAGGGGAAAGAATTTTGAACAAAATCATAGACTTTGTGAACATCTTCATACAAGGAACGACAAAATAAACTTACTAAAAAAATACAAAAGACAGCTTCTATGCAAAAAGAAAATAGCCCATATTTTAAATCTATGGGCTATTGCATGTATCGGGAAGTTGAATTTTCTAAAACGCAGCTAGCGTACTTTTTTAGACTAAACGCCCCAAAAGTGTTCCAGACGAACAGTCCTCAATGTAAACCATCACATACTCGCCTATTTTAGCATTTTCCTTTGGAAAAACCACCACTTTGTTAGACGATGTGCGTCCTTGCAAGTGCTCTTGAGAGCGTCTGGAATAGCCATCAACCAGTATCTTTTGTGTGCTACCCACATCCAGTTTGTTGCGGTTGTGTCCGTGCTCGCGTTGGTGGCTAATAATTTCCTCAAGTCTCTGGCGCTTGATTTCTGGGCTGATGTCGTCGGCATACTTTTTGGCGGCGAGTGTACCAGGGCGTTCTGAATAAGCAAACATGTAGTTCATATCAAACTGAACAGCGTCCATTAAACTGACAGTGTCTTGGTGCTCAGCTTCTGTTTCGGTGCAAAAACCACTGATAATGTCAGTAGAAAGTCCGCACTCATTACCCAAAATCCGGCGAATGGCAGCAATGCGCTCCAGATACCACTCTCGCGTGTAGTTGCGATTCATCAGCTTCAATATGCGATTGTTACCGCTCTGTATGGGCAGGTGTATGTACTTGCAAATATTTTCATAAGCCGCCATAGTTTGCAACACCTCGTCAGTCATATCTTTGGGGTGCGAAGTAGTAAAACGCACTCTAAGATCTGGGTGAATTTTGGCCACCATCTCGAGCAATTGTGCAAAATTAACTTCTATTTTAGGCTCTTGAAGTTCTTCTAGCTTTTGCCCTCGCTCCAGATTGGTCCATTTATAAGAGTCCACATTCTGGCCCAAAAGTGTCACTTCACGATAGCCCTTATCAAAAAGTTCTTGAGCTTCGGCCAGAATCGTATATGGGCTTCGGCTACGCTCACGCCCACGCGTGAAAGGCACTACGCAGAACGTACACATGTTGTCGCAGCCACGCATGATAGAAATAAAGGCAGAAATGCCGTTAGAATTCAGCCTTACGGGAGCAATATCTGCATACGTTTCTTCACGCGAAAGCAATACATTGAGTGCTTTCTGGCCATCATCAACTTTAAAAACTAAGTTGGGGAGGTCTCTGTAGGCATCTGGCCCCGCCACCAAATCTACGAGTTTTTCTTCTTCTAGGAGCTTGTGTTTCAGTCTTTCTGCCATGCAGCCCAAAATCCCTATGAGTAAATCAGGGCGTTTGCGCTTAATCACATTAAACTGCATAAGTCTTTTGCGGATAGTTTGCTCCGCCTTGTCGCGAATGGCGCAAGTATTGAGAAAAATAAGATCCGCTTCCAAGTGATTGGATGTAGTTCCAAATCCATGCTCTAGCATCACAGAAGCCACTATTTCGCTGTCCGAAAAGTTCATTTGACAACCAAAACTTTCTATATAAAGCTTGCGCTGATGTGGCAGTGCGTTGTCTTCGGTAATTTTAGGCGTGGTGCAAGGGGTATGAGCTTCTGTATGAGGCGCAACGGATTCGCTGCTGTCCAAAAGAGGTATATCGGTAATAAGCTTATTTTTCATCGCTTCTGTATGGCATCTGAAACAAAATAGTGGGCAAGGATTAGGCAATGAAACACAAAATTAGTACTAAACTTTTTATTTTACAAACACAAGCTTAGAGCATTGATTATTATTGTTTTGCATTTCTAGTTTTAGAAACAGAATAGGGCTATATGTTTAAATTCTCAGCGTTGTTTGGCCTCTAAAAAACAAATCTATCGCCTTCTTTTATTGCACGCTGGACAAAAAATGCAAAAACTAAAGCATTCTCTCGGAACAAAACAGACACAAATCATGTAGTTTTGCAAAAAAATTGTATGTCTGTTCACTCTTCTGATACCATCATAGCCCTCTCCACAGGAGCCTCGCCTGCTGCCATCGCGGTAGTTAGGCTCTCTGGCTCAGAAGCCATTGCCAAAACGCAGCTTCTATGGCGTGGCAAACCTCTGGGAGAGCAAATCTCGCACACTTTACATCTTGGCTGGATCTACACCCTTGATAATCAAGTACTAGACGAAGTAGTTATAGGCATTTTTAAAGGCCCTAACTCTTTTACAAAAGAAGATGTCATAGAAATTTCTTGTCATGGCTCGCCTTTCATCGTTCAAAAAATTATTCGAGAATTTCTAAAAATAGGCGTTCGCTACGCCGAAGCAGGCGAATTTACAAAAAGAGCATTTCTCAACGGTCGTTTTGATTTGGTACAAGCCGAAGCGGTAGCAGATGTGATAGCCGCCGAAACAGAGGCAGCACACCAAGCGGCACTCTACCAAATGCGGGGCGGATTTTCTGAAACTATCAAGGATCTCAGACAGCAGCTCATTCATTTTGCTTCGCTTATAGAGTTGGAGTTGGATTTTGGCGAAGAAGATGTGGAGTTTGCCAACCGACAAGACCTGATGGATACTGTTGAGCACATACAGCTTGTTATCAAGAGGCTATTAGAATCTTTTACGCTTGGCAATGTGGTAAAAAATGGTGTCCCTACGGTGATTGCTGGAAAGCCAAACGCTGGAAAGTCTACGTTACTCAATGCGCTACTCAACGAAGAAAAAGCCATTGTGTCGGAAATTGCTGGCACTACCCGTGATGTGATAGAAGACCAAATAAGCATCAATGGCCTAATATTCAGATTTATAGACACAGCAGGTCTGCGCGAAACCCAAGATGTCGTAGAAAAAATAGGCGTTCAACGAAGCTACGAAAAAATCAAAGGAGCTTCTCTTATGCTGTACGTATTAGACCTTCAACAAGTACAGACTGTTCAAGCCTACGAACGAGAACTGCTAGAGGCTCAGTCTTTCAACATTCCGTTTTTGATGGTGGCCAACAAAGCTGAGTTTTGCAGCAATGCGCTCAGAGCTATTCTGACGCAGGCAGAAGCGCATGTATTGATTTCGGCTAAGGCAAAACAAGGCATTGATACAGTCAAAGATCTTATAATAAACAAAGTACAAAACAATCAATTCAAGGTCAATGACCCGCTGCTCACCAACATACGGCACCACGAAAGTCTATCGCAAACACTCTGGGCTTTAGAAAGCGTTCAAAGGGGCTTAAAGTCTGGCCTAACAGGCGATTTTTTGGCCATGGACATCCGAATAGCTCTTCAAGCTCTGGCTAGCATCACGGGGGAAGTCTCGGTAGAAGACCTCTTAGCTAATATCTTTTCTCGCTTTTGTATTGGAAAATAGCAAGTTAGATTTATGCCTCTCATTACTCACCATGCCTCGCCTTTTGTAGCCTCTTGGCCGCCTGATGGGCATTTACAAACCATTTTGCCAAGCACCAAAAGAAAAGTGGTGCAAGACGCTACCCAAATTCAAACGAAGCGAGAACGTCTCTTCACCCCTGATAATGATTTTTTGGATTTGGATTGGTACAGACATCGTACCGATAGCAACACTCGCCCGCTTCTGGTGGTTTTACATGGACTAGAAGGGAGCTCACAAAGACATTACGTTCAAGGACTCGTCAAGCTTTTTACCAAAAATAACTGGGACGCGCTCGGTTACAATTGTCGTTCTTGCAGCGGGGAGCTCAACCAACAAGCCCGATTTTACCACCATGCAGACTCCGCCGACTTACACTGCGTTTTGGATTATGTGTGTGCTCAAACAAACTATAAACATATTTTTTTGGCAGGTTTCAGCATGGGCGGCAACATTGCAGCCAAATATTTGGCTGAAAAAGAGCAACATTTTCCTGCCCAAATTATCGGTGCTATGGGGGTTTCCTGCCCATTTTGGCTAGAGGATTGCGCTCTAGCTTTGGAAACCGCTCCTAACATGCTTTACAACAAAAAATTTGTCAAGAGCATCGTACAAAAGGCTCTGCAAAAAAAACAAATGATGCCCGAACGCTTTCTAGTAAGCTCAGAAGCCTTGCAGGCAGCCAAAACCTGTAGAGATGTGGATAAACTGATTACAGTGCCTTATGGCGGCTTTAAAAGCCCTCAAGACTTCTATGCACAGGGGAGCATGGGTACACACATCGCGCGTGTGAAAGTGCCTTTTTTATTGCTTCAAGCTCTCAATGACCCCTTTTTACCGCTCAGCTGCTATCCCCAAGAGCTGGCGCAAAAGAGCGATAGGTTTTTTCTAGAAATTTGTCCTCAAGGCGGGCACGTGGGTTTTATGGTCAAAAACGAGGAAGAATCCTATGCCGAAACACGTGCTTTGCGCTTTGCTGAGGCTTGTTTGCACAATGACTTTACCCACTTCCAAAACACAGCACCAATCCTCCACCCGCGCAAGCCTTTCAGCGCAATGAATGTTTTACTCACTTTAAAACAGTGGCTTGGCTAACGCGCTGGAGCTCAAAAGTATCCTGCCCATGAATTAAAAATTGCTGGTCTGTTTTGAGTTGCTTAATTCTAAAAAGCTCTTTAGTACTTTTTGCATAAATGCACAGTGTGTCTTGTGCCCAGCTGTAAGCCAAAGAACTATTTTTTAAGGGCTTATAAAGTCGTACGGTTTCATATAGCGTGTCTGGGCTGCTGCCTGCAAAACCCAAGCTGCCAACATCATTGGTAGTAGTCAGGACTTCGCCTAGCAAATAATCGGCTTCTGTTCGTTGATTTTCACTTTGCCAAGACAGCGCAAACCAAGTGCCACCAACCGCCAACAAAACTGCTGCTGCTGCCCATTTGAGATTTTGAACCCGCCAAAAACTCAGTGAAATGGTCTTTGTAGGGTGTGCTTGAGGCTCTACAGGCAGTGACTGATGTATGTCTTTCAGCTTGTTTTTTAGCTTGAGTCTTTCAATGTGTTTAAAGCCCAGCATGATGCTTTGCTCTTCTTCAAGACGTAGTCTTAGTTCAGGGTTTTGTTCAAGCTCAGCTTCAAAAGCGGCTTTTTCGGCATTAGACATTCTTTTTTGCAGATAATTGTCTATTTTGTTCTGTGTTTGATCCTTATGCTCCATGTTTTTCTGGCGTTTGAGTTGAGTCTTGATTTAAAAGGCTTTTAAGTTTTTGTAAACACTTGTACTTGGCAGTTTTGGCCACATCGGTATTAGAGTAGGCATAATGCTTGGCTATTTGCTCCATATTCCAGTGACGGTAGTAAAAAGCAGCGAGCAAGTCTTGGCATCTTTCCGAAAGATTTTGAATATTGGCCACTATGTGCTCAAAGTTGGGCGGCAAAGTGTCATTGTCTTCCATTTCTATGCTGCTGTGCCACTCTTCTAAACTAGTTTCTGGCTTTTGCCTTGTTATGTGTTTTATCCACTTATACCTAAAGATTTGCATCAAAAATCCGCCCATAGCTCCACTCACCACAAAATCAGACGCGTTTACTTTTTCATAAAAGAGCATAACGGCATCTTGGTATATTTCTTCGGCATCTTCTTCTCTTCCGCTATTTTGCTTAGCAAAAGCCTTGGCTTGAGGCCAATAGCTTTGATACAGCATGGTAAGGGTCTTTTCACAACCTTCGCGTATCAGGCGGATAAGCTCAGTATCAGAAATCGTCATTGATGTACGGCGCATGGATAGTAGTCAGTAGATAATGCTGCTAATGGCTTTGAGGTAACCTAAAAAATAAAAATTTGGCTTTAAAAAGCAATAAAGTACTCTGGATTGACGGGACTGCCTCTGTACCAAAGCTCTAAATGCAAATGAGGCCCGTCGGTTTGTTCGCCTGAGTTGCCAATGATGGCTATATCCTCGCCCGCTTTTACAAAGTCGCCCACTTCGTGAAGCAGTTCGGAGTTGTGCTTGTAGAACGACACCAAATCGTTGCTGTGCTGTATTGCTATGACGTGCCCGCCGTCCTGTGTCCAAGAAGCCGTCAAAACTGTGCCATCTGCCACGGCTTTGATTCTTGAACCTTTATTGGCGGCCAAATCTAAGCCATAGTGAGGCTCTTTTAAATCATATTTTTTGACTACAACGCTGTTCCGAAGCGGCGCAAAAAGCATTACTCTCTGCAAAGAGCCGTTGTTATCTTGTGCCCCTATCCCAAAATCCTCCTGAACAGAGCCTTCGTAAGACTTTCTAAACTGCGAATCTACGACATCTATATTGTCTAACTCTTCAGGGTTTTGTGTTTCGGTGTTGGTATTTTTATCATCCTTTGGAGGGGTAAGATCCTCATATTTAACCTGTCCATTGATGATGCCCGAAAAATTTTCATAATACCGCTGATTTTCGGCCAGCATCAGCTCGAGAGAGTCTATTTGAATAGCCAGCTCTAGCAATCCACGTTTGCTGTCTAAGCCTTCAATACGTGAAGAAGAGCTAATATAAGCCTTTGTGATAAAAAAAATGGGGAGAGAAAGCACTAACACCAATACAAAAAGAGCCAGAAAAAGACGGGCATAATTCACCCTTAAAGAAAACGCAACTTTTAAGTTTTCGTCGTCTCTAAACACCAGCAAGTAGTTTTTGAGTAACCACTCAGTAAATGTTTTTTGGGGCGTTTTCACTTTGATAGGCTTTGAAGCTGCAAATATAAATCATTTTTTGCAAGCTTCGTTCTGATGGTTAATAGTTTGTTCGGTCGCTTTTTTCTTTCCACATCACAAAGGCTTGCAGGGCTTCGTGGCGCAAACACTGATCTGTTTTGATACTTCTGCCAGAGACAGGCAAAGCCATTTCTTGATAAATAAACGCATCATCAAACTGAATATTGGCGGCATCATCTTTGGTGCAGGCAAACACAATACGTTCAGGTCTAGCCCAGTAGATAGCTCCCAGGCACATAGGACAGGGTTCACAAGAGGTGTAAAGCGTGCAATTTTCTAGCTGAAAAGTGCCCAAATTTTGACAAGCGTCTCTGATGGCTACCACCTCTGCATGGGCAGTAGGATCGTTGGTAGAAGTTACTTGGTTATGGCCTTTGCCCACAATTTGCCCATTTTTAACAATTACTGCACCAAAAGGGCCGCCTTTACCGTTGGTCATGCCCATCACAGAGAGCGCGATGGCCTCTCGCATAAAAAATTCGTCTAACTCATTCATCTTCTGTGGTTTTTAGATATTGTCAAAGTATTTTTATCAAAACAGTATTTTTTCGAGAATGTTATAGGGAGATATCTTTAACAGCAGATGCAATCTTGCAAAAACGCCCAAGTCTACAAGCTGTGCCCCAAGCACCCAAACATAAAGCAAGAAAGATAATAGAATATATGTTGTCATTATAGCGGCTCATGTTGTTTTTGAGAGCTGCCAACCCATCAAGTGCGATTGAAATAAAAAGTTTAAAGTGGGTTTGTGTTAATTTTTATGTTCTGATTAACATTTTTACTAGATTTGTGTTTATTAATTCAGCAAAAAAAATTGATTTCACCACAAAAACACCCTCAAATGGCTGATAAAAAACCGAATGTGACGCTCAAAAGATCTCTCACAGATTCTATGCAAGAATCTCTCAATGCACAGATTTTAATGGAGGCGCGCTCTTCTTACTACTACCTAGCGGCTGCTTCATGGTGCGAAAAAGAAGGTTATGAGCATTCTGCTAAGTATCTTTACAAGCATGCGGACGAAGAGCGTGAGCACATGCTCAAAATTTTTCACTATGTAAACGAAGCAGGCGGACATGCCATTGCGCCCAGCATCACGAATATCAAACACAAATATGACTCTTTGAGACAAGTTTTTGAGCACATCTTAGAGCATGAAATTGGCGTGACACATGCCATCAACGAGCTAGTGGACACCTCTTTTTCGCTCAAGGATTTTGCCACTTTTCAGTTTTTGCAGTGGTTTGTGACAGAACAACGCGAAGAAGAAAAACTTTCGCGCCGAGCTGTAGAAATTTTTGATATTATTGGCGAAAAAGGACAAGGCTTATGGCTCATAGACAAGGAGATAGGTAGACTAGATCAACTTGCACACGGCGGATCAGAAGGCTCAGACAAAAAATAAGCTGCTTTCTTCTTTTGTTACTAGCCTCAATGCAATTTAGTTCACACAAACTTGCTTTGAGGCTTTTTGTTGTACTTTTTATCTTTTAGAGCTATATGAAGTCTTCTATTATTTTGTCGTTTTTGTGTTTGGCTCTGTGCTTTGTATGCCCTGCTCAAACTTGGGATAGTACAGACGTGTCACAACTTTTTTCAAAAAAAACCCAAAAAAAATGGCAGAAATACTGTCAGAAAGAACTTAAAAAAGAAAGCAAGTATTGGCATGATATCATTTCACCAAATGGAGTGGAAATAGGCAATGGGCTATGGATAGACCAAACAGAAATAGCTAATGTGCATTGGCTTGAATACTTGCACTATCTGGTCACAGACTCTGGCTTAACCGTACACGACAGAGCTCTTCCTGACACTGTGGCTTGGGCATATACTTGCTGGAATAGTCTTAGCTATGAAACTTATGAACCATTCATTGAACAATATTTGCGTTATCCTGGCTACAGGTATTATCCAGTGGTAGGCATTACTTTTGAGCAAGCACAAGCCTACTGCGAATGGCGATCAAATGTGGTCAATAGTAATATTCAAAGTTCAAAAGTTGCAGAAAAATACCATGTAGAGATAAACTTCCGTCTTCCCACCCCAGAGGAATGGGAAATAGCAGCGGCGGCATTACAAGACACAAAAAAACACCCTTTTGGCTTTCCAAATACATGGTGTTCTTCTAAAGGGATAGAGCTTTCCTATATAAGTGATTCCGATGAAGAGCCGTTCAAAAAAGTTAAGGTATCTACCTATTGCCCCGCATGGCAATTTTTCAACACTTCAGACCGATATGCACATTGCAACTTTGACTCCACGATAAAAATATACGGCTTCACAGACTTTCTTTATGACTCTTATTTCGATTACAATGCCAACGGTTTTGGCATTTACAACATCATAGGCAATATGGCTGAATTTACATCAGTAAAAGGTGTGGCCAAAGGCGGCAGCTGGCAACATCCTCTAGAGGACTGCGCCATAGAAAAAGTACAATATTACAACGGGCCAACCTCTTGGCTGGGGCTGCGGTGTGTGGCCACTGTTTCGGTGAGTCCTATCAAACAAGAGGCAGGAAAAAGGAAAAGGAAAAAGTCTCAAAGTCAATGAAAAAAACTTCTAACGTAAGATACCTGCTATTTTAAGCAGTTTTAGACTGTGTATACGTCTGTTTTTATATTGCAAATGGCTTGGCGTATCAAAAAACGCTGCGTCTGGGTATACAAAATCCTGAGGTGAGCCACAAAGCCTTATATTGCTAATTGTCTGATAATTTTGCCATATTGCTTCTATAAGCTCTTGATTGTCCTCATAACTGCTTTGCGCCAGCGCAGGCGCGAGCATATACACGTGCGCGCCTAGAGCCTGCACCTCTTTGCAAAATTCTTGTAAACTGGACTGCTGTTTACAAAGGATGCTTTCCTGACCTTCACTCCCCCATTCCAAGCGCAAAGGCTCAAAAGCTTTAGGCGACATGTTTTGATGAATGACAACATCGCCTAAACTATCAAAAGCGTGCAAGCCATATATTTTGGGTTTAGTCTTAATAAAAACGAGCTTGTCAAAACTTATCTGCAAAGCACGTTGCAGCTTTTGAGTTTGATAAGCCCCTAAATCAGAAAGCTCTTCTCTCATAAATCGTTCAGCCTCTGGGTAGGCCAACGCGAGCTGAGTTTTAGTCTGCCACTGCCCCCGCCATGAGCCATAAGACCAAACAATAAGCACCAAATCGCCTTTTTGAAGATAAGCTAAGCTTTCGTTTAGCATATAGTCCTGACCTAAATCTTGATGCAACCCCATATTGACCACACGAAGACCGGTTTGTTCTTCCAAATACTTGCTATCAACTCCAAAGGCTAGATTAGAACAGCCCAGTAAAACAAGCCGTTTTTTTGTATCACCTTGGGTATCTGCAAGCCTTTTTTGTTTGATGCGTGCCCCCAGCAGATAGTCACCTTCATAATGCGCGTAAGAACCCACAAGCAAGGGCAAGCCCCATAGCCAAAGGCACAACCCAAGTAAGGCAAAGACATAGCGCAAGCACAGACCAAGAATATTTTGCTTAGAATTCAAAATAAATAAAATTTAATTGCTCATTATCAAACAATTGACCAAAAGATAAAATGATAAGGATATATAAAACAATAGCTCCAAAAGGCCGACGCAGTAGAGTCAAGGAAAATTTTTGTCTAAAATAATGACTCTCTGATACAAAAAGCCACAAGCTGAATACAAACGCTAAAAACCAATGATAAGCCGTAAGACCATACAAACTCTCAAAAAATACAGGCACGGAATGTCTCAAACCTCTAAACCAGAAAAACAAGCAATGCAATAAGTCGTTTAAATTACTCACTTTAAAAAATATCCAGCCATAAAATACAATAGTCCAAACATAAAGACGCTTTAGCAACAAGGGCAGTTTATGGAGCTGCAAGTACCGTTCTAGAAGTATCCACAAAGCATTCCAGAGTCCCCAAAGTAGAAAATTCCAGTTAGCACCGTGCCAAAAACCGCTCAAAAGAAAGGTCAAAACTAAAACAGCAGAAGCCATCCCAAAACTCTGCCTGCTCCCACCCAAGGGAATATAAACGTAGTCTTTGAACCAAGAAGAGAGGCTGATATGCCATTTTTTCCAAAAATCTTGCATGCTCAATGCAAAATATGGGTACTTAAAATTGTGAGAAAGCCTCACACCTAAGGTGTGAGCCGCCCCACGCGCCATGAGTGTGTATCCCGAAAAATCGGCATAGATTTGTATAGAAAAGCATAAAATACTCAGAAAAAGCGGAAAACCCACAAAGTTTTGAGGTTGGGCAAAGCAGGGAGCAGACAAAATCCCCAGCACATCAGCCACAACCAGCTTGCGGAAAAAACCCGCGACAAGTAGCAGCATACCCCTCTCAAATCGCGGCCAATTCATTTGTCCGCTGGCTAAATTTCGGATTTGCGGTAGCAGATGTTGAGGCCGTTCTATGGGGCCAGCCATAAGTTGTGGAAAAAACAATATGTACAAGGCATAAACATCCAAACGCTGCTCAGCTTTGATATTTTTTCTGTAAACTTCTACTAAGTAAGCCATCCCCTGAAAAGTGTGAAAAGACAACCCAACTGGCAGAACCCAAACTGGCCAAGTAAATGACGCATTAAAAAGGACATTAATCTGAGCTGTTAAAAAGGGCATGTATTTAAAGCTTCCAAGCATAGACAAGTTAGCTAAAATCCCCACCGCGAGCAGCCAACGCTTTTTTTTACCTTCCGCAGCATCAATCACACGCGCCCAAAGATAGTCCCACGCAATGAGTGCCAGCATGACGAGCAAATAAGCTGGCCTAAAGCTCGCATACAGCCCTGCGCTGCCCAAAAGCAATACCCAAATCCGAGACGGGCCTTTCCAAAACCACATCAAGACACTTATAAAAGCAAAAAAAAGCAAAAAAGACAAGCTTTGAAAAGGCATAAGAAAGCTCAGCGCACCGAGTTTTGAAATTTAAAACAAAGTACACAAAAGTTTTTGATAAGAAAAAATAGGCTCTCGTTCAAAATGCTTGTTGTACATGGTTCCATATAGATTCGCCTTTGAGATGACGCTATTTTATATGGCCTATGAACAAAAAAATTGAGTGTCATCTTTTTTATGGTCATTTTTAACTACCTTTGCACTATGTCAATGAGGGAATTGATTTTTGTTAGTACCACCCCAGCTCCCTCCTTGGTCTTTAGAAAAAGCATCATACAGTACAGACCACAAAACCTAAAAATTATTTTTATGCAAGAAAATGAGTATAAGCAGCTCGATATTGAGCTTAGCGAAGAAGTAGCAGAAGGTGTTTATGCCAACATGGCGGTTGTGGCTCATTCCCACAGCGATTTTATCCTAGATTTTGTACGCATCATGCCAGGCTTGCCCCGCGCCAAGGTCAAATCCAGAATTATTCTTACACCAGAGCACGCCAAAAGACTGCTTAAAGCCCTTCAAGACAACGTAGATAAATACGAGGCTTCCTTTGGACGCATTCAAATCCATAACGAACCTTCTGCTTATCCCGTAAACTTTGGCAGCACTATGGGTGAGGCTTAAGCACCGTTTTGCGAAGCTCTGTAAAATAAGCCACGCTTTTCTCTAAACGGCTACCATACCAAGAAAACAGCTCACCGTCCACCAGTACCACTTGTGCCCATGGAGCGAGACTTTGCAGTTCTTGTTGGTGAGCAGCTTGAAAATGATATGGCTCGGAGGATAAAAAAATCAAATCTGGCCTCAGAGTATTTATATCCTCTTGGTTTAAAACAGGATATCGTTTTTCTGAAATCACATTTTGGCAGCCAAGTTGCCATAGCATGTCGTTGATGAAGGTGTCTGAGCCAGCTGCCATGTAAGGCTCACGCCAAATCAAGTACAAGACGCGAAACCCTTGCTGTGGTTGACTAAACTCAAGAAGTTTTTCAAATCCTTGTTGAATATTGCGAGCAATCAACTTACTAGATGCCTCTAAATCAAGAATTTCGCCCAGCGTTTGCATCATCATAAGCGCGTCATCTAAACAACTGATGTCGCTGACCCAACACGGAACGCTTTTTTCTAGTGCCCCAATCAGTTCGGGTGTATTTTCTTCTTTGTTGGCGACTATCAAATCAGGCTTAAGCGACAGAATTTTAGCTACATCAGCATCTTTTGTACCGCCCACTTTTTGAATGCCCTTGATCTCCCTTCTTGGGTGTATACAATATTTGGTAATGCCCACCAAGCGTTCCTGCAAACCCGCTTCTATTAAAAACTCTGTTTGTGAGGGCACGAGTGATACCACACGCCTCGGCAGCTTTTCAATGACAAAAGAGCGACCACAGGGGTCTGTACAACTTACAGGATAAAACATAAAGAACCTTCAATGTGCTACAATTGGTTTTACAGCAAATTAAAGGTTCTTTAATGACAATTGAAACTGAAAATGGAACTATTTGGTGTGTGCCTTGATAAAGTCAATGGCTTGGCCTACAGTAGCAATATTTTCAGCTTGGTCGTCTGGAATAGAGATGCCAAACTCTTTTTCAAATTCCATGATCAACTCAACCGTGTCTAATGAATCTGCACCGAGATCGTTGGTGAAACTCGCGCCTGGCGTTACTTCAGAAGCTTCTACGCCTAATTTGCTGATGATGAGTTCTTTAACTCTATTTTCTATTGAAGACATTGTATTGAATAATTTTTTTGGGTGTACCACAAGAAAAACAGCGCAAATTTAGAAATAAGTTGCGTTATTGCAAAAACTTTTTGTTTAAAGTTTTCTTGAATATGTTCTTAATTTTATAGCTCTATTCGTCGTGAAACTGTGCATTTGCTCTCATAACACACACAAAGTCAGAGAGATAAACGAATTTTTAGGCTCTCATTTTGAGCTTCAAAGCCTTACAGATATTGGTTGCTTGGAAGATATTCCTGAGACCGCTACTACCTTTTTGGGTAACGCCCAACTCAAAGCTCAACACGTTTGGAAGCATTATCAACTCAATGGCTTTTCGGACGACTCCGGTCTCTGTGTAGGAGTATTGGGTGGCGCGCCGGGGGTGTATTCTGCAAGGTATGCGGGCGTGGGCAGCAAGGACAGCGACAATCTGAAGCTTATTTTGGAGCACATCAAACCATATCAAAAGCCTGAAGCTTATTTTATCTGTGTGATTGTGCTTATTTTAAACGGTCAAGAATATCACTTTGAAGGGCGAGTGTCGGGGCATCTCATTCATACCCCTCGCGGCACGCAGGGTTTTGGCTATGATCCTATTTTTGTGCCTGAAGGCCACCAACAGACCTTTGCTGAAATGCTGCCCAAACAGAAAAATGAGCTGAGTCATCGCTCCAAAGCCCTTGCTCAACTCAAAAACTTTTTAGATGCTTTATAAAACAACCATCCAATGACCTTTGCGCCTGTTGTTCTTTTTGTTTACAACCGCCCACAACACACTCAGATGGTTCTGGAGGCACTTGCTCGTTGCGCAGAAGCATCTCAGACCGACTTACATATTTTTGCTGATGGCCCCAAGCCTAACGCTACTCCCGAGCAGATAAGTAATGTTTTAGCGGTAAGGGAAATCATACACCTCAAACCGTGGTGCGGTAAGGTTTTTATCCATGAATCTACACAAAACAAAGGGCTTGCCAACTCGGTAATGAATGGACTTGATAAGCTTTTTGCTCAGCATGAGGCGGTTATTGTGATGGAAGATGACATTGTCCCTCAGATAGGTTTCTTGAAATTTATGAACGACGCTTTAACGCTCTACGCTACTGATTCAAAGGTGTTTGGCGTATCTGCTTTTGCACATCCCATGCACTTTGCCGCATCAGAAGACACTTTCTTTTTGCCCATAGGCGCATCTTGGGGCTGGGGCACTTGGGCACGGGCTTGGCGGCAAATGCTTCGCAACCCTCAGCTCCTTTTGGCGCGGGTCAATAAAAAGGGAGTTAAAAATTATAATTTTGGAGAGTACTATTTCTATGACATTCTCAAAGCACAGGCTGAGGGGAAAATAGATTCTTGGGCTTGCCAGTTTCACGCCAGTATTTACCTTGAGGATAGCTTATTTCTGTTTCCGCGCTTGTCGCTGGTGAAAAATATTGGTTTTGATAGCAGTGGAACACATTGTACGGAAGATGACTTTTTTTCACGTACACCGCTTACCGATTTTCTGACGGTGGAGAAGCAAGCACTTACAGCCCATTCTAAAGCCCGTCAAGCTGTGGAATTGGCCTTCAAAAAACAGTTTGGAAAGCCAAGCCTGTGGCAAAGGATAAGACGAAAACTTGGCTTAGAGCAAAACTAGTCAAAGGACTTTTAAGGGGAGCTACCCTCAAGATAAGGCAAAGCTACTTGATAAATATCTTGATATTGCTTAGTTCCATATCTGCTGGCATTTCCCCTTTACAAGGACGGTAAGCTAAAAGCGTGATGGAGTGACGGGGATAGATATTAACGCGTACATCTCCATTATTTGCGGAATTTACACCAGTGTCACAGCGAAAGACTGGCTTAAAAGATACCGAAACCTCTCGGGCGTTGGTATTGCGCAAGCGAACCAGTGTATTGAGTTTCATATCATACGGCGACTCTTGGTGTTTGATATAAACCTCTACTCCACTAATTTTTTTAAATAAAACCCATTCATTGATAGGCATTTCAGACTGAGCCGCGCTCTCAGAGCTAATCAAAACCGAAACAAAAAATACAAAAAAAGCCAAGAAGTATTTTACCATAGTGGGTAGTCAATGAAAGGTTTTTGCGCCGGAGTAAAAACAAAATGTTTTTAATGATAATAACTTTTTTTCTTAAAAAATAGTACATAAGTAAGATTTTTTTGTCCTCAATATTTACTTATGCCTCGCAAATTTACATGTTTTTTAAAAATATTACAACTAACTCATTTTCTTTTTGATAAATTAAAGCTGCACCAACAGGCTCTGTTTTAAAAACGCCAAGCGCAGGTCATTTCTTTTTTGTTTACAGCTCCTTTAAGTTTTTCCACCTCAAAGCCAACCGCGCTGAGGTCGCGCCTAAACCGCCCTTGCGCAGTATAAGTGCTGAGCAGTCCGCCTTGACGGAGCAATCTAAAGGCTTTTTGGAGAACAGCTTGCTGCCAAATGCTGGGCTGTTTACGTGGTGCAAAAGCGTCATAAAACAACACATCAAAACTGTTTTGAAATTCTTCGGAAAGGTCTTCTTGAGTAAAATCTGCATAAATTTTATAAAACGAGAGGTGCTTACTGCTTGCTACCCACACATTTGGCAATGCTTGATGCAGCCGTTGTGCCTGCGCTGTCTCTATACCGTAAGCGAGCCAGTCTAGTTGTGTCACCAAGTCCAGAGAAAGCGGCCACAACTCTACGCTTACCAGTTCAATTTTTACATTCATTTGCGCTGCCCACTTCTCTGCCAGCAGCACGTTTAAGCCAGTACCAAACCCCACCTCAAAAACCCGTATACTATCGGCTTGCTGTCCGTGCTTGAGCCACCATTTGGTTAGTCCGTTTTGAATATATACATAAAGAGACTCCTCACGCGCACCGTGTAGGGAATGGTAACTTTCGCGCAGACGATGATCGTAAATAGTCTGAGAACCGTCTTGGCAACGTACAATTTGCAACTCATTCATGTTCCACTAAAAGATTGTCTATGAGCCTTACTCCATCAATAAGAGCGGCGATACATACTACCACACGTGCAGGGTCGTGCTTAATACCCACAGGCGCAAGGGTATGGGTATCTACAAACTCTATATACTCTACCTCAAAAATACCGTCTTGCTCTAATGTATTTTTAATTGTAGAAATGCTCGCTTTTAGCGGAAGACCATCTCTAAACACCTGAGCAAGAGTCTGTAAAGCTCTATAAAGTTTGGAAGCATTCTCAAGCTGTGTGGGTTTTAAACGCTTGTTGCGCGACGACATGGCCAGCCCGCTAGCCTCGCGAAGTGTGGGGCATATAACCAACTCTATGTCAAAGTCTAATTCAACAATAAGCTGGCGAACTACCGCACATTGCTGAAAATCTTTTTGTCCAAAATAGGCTTTTTGAGGCTTTACCAGATTAAAAAACTTGCACAAAACCACACCAACGCCGCTGAAGTGTCCTGGGCGAAAAGCACCTTCCATGCTTTGTTCTATCGTTCCAAAATTGATGCTCGTAAGCACCTGACTGGGATAAAATTCGTCTACACTGGGCATAAAAAGCACATCACATCCCACTTCTCGCAACATCAGACTATCTTGTTCTTCGGTTCGAGGATATTTGGCCAAATCTTCTGGCTTATTGAACTGTATAGGATTGACAAAAATGCTACAAACCGTTAAGTCATTTTCGCGTTTGGAGCGTTCTACAAGAGCCAAATGGCCTTGATGTAGCGCGCCCATAGTGGGCACAAAACCAATGCTTTTAGGATATTGGCTTTTTAGAAAAAGCCTTAGATCGGCCTTGGTGGTGATAATTTGCATGTGCTTGAAAATCTACTTGGGGCTTTATTCCAAATCAGCAAAATGTTCTCCAAAAATACAAATTTTGAGTAGAATTTTATTTTATCCTCTGCCCAAATTCTGCTTTCTTAAAGCTTTTAGCACAAAAACAGGGGTAGCCGCAACTTTTATTTCGGATATAAATCAACCATTGGCTTTTGCTATCTTAATTTTTGATGATAAATCGCAACTTCTACAGACTAGGCCACAGCAACCTAAAAAATTATCGGGTTCGTTGCCAGCACTTTGCTAGGCTAACAAACCCGATAAAGCTGTTTTTCTTATTTTAGCGAATAATAACACTCCCGCCCTGCGAATTGACGCGAAGGATTTTATTTGTTTCTTTAGAGGTTTGATTACCGCTGCCCATAAAGCCTTGAATCATCACATTTTTATTTTTGGGATCCAAATAGCTTTTTTGCATTCCACTGATTAGAGGCAATACCATGTTCTGCTCCTTTCCATTGACATCAATTTTATAGGCCGAAGCATCGTCTACATCTATGCGAATGTCAGTGGACTGAGCCGTGAGATCTAGGGTTTGAAACGATTGGTTAATTTTTCGTACGGTGAAGTTACCTCCCGTGGTAATGCACTTTGAGGACTGGCTCAAGCTACCTATACTGAGCTTTGTAAAAACAGTTTTTCCGTCCAGAATTTTGGCCTCTTGCACATCTATTTTGTCGCTTTTTGAGCTTAATACCAGGCGATTGACTTTGTCAATACGAATTTCAGAAGAAATGCTCTCTAAGCTGATGTCTTCGGCCTGCTGCACATCTAGGTCGCCAAAACGAAGTACGAAACGCCCATTTTTCATGTTGGTCATATAAGACTTGCCAAACTCTACCCTGATATTGGCATCGCCCGAAAGGTTGCCTGCACGCAGATTACCATGCGAAAGTTCTATGCTTGTTCGAGCTTTGTGGTCATCAAGAATCACATCACCATACTTGTTTTCTACGTCTATCTGTGCTTGTTGTGGCACATAGAGAATGTAGTCAACTTGTAAAGTTTGTTTGTTGATGATAGCCTTGGCTTGATCGAGCATTTTGTTGAAAAACTCCATGACCACTCCTTCACTTTTGTCGTAAATGGACACCGCCGTTAGGTAGTTGCTGGCGTATGTGTAGTCCACATCCACGCTTTTGAGAATATCTTCTGCCACATCTTCATCTTTTCCCAAAGCAGTCATTTCCACCACCATACGAACAGAATCTTTATCCCAGCTCACAAACTGCACTTTACCGTATTTGTTCACAATGTGTACGTCAATATTCGGATTGGCTCTAAAGGCCATGTTGATTTTTTTGCTGAGTGTATACCCTGCTTTGGCCGCAGAGAGAGAGCGTGTACCCAAAAAGGTACACAACAAAAGCACAAGGTAAACAAGAGGTAATTTAAATATTGGTTTCATGGTTGCTAATGATGTTATTTTCTGTGTTTTTTATTTTTTGAAGTTCTTCAAGCAATTGCTCGAGAATGAGGAGACGCGTGCGATAGTTTTGTATCATAGCACTCACCACCTGCTCATTATTAGCGTTGTCTTTGAGGTCATTTTTGAGGTCGTTGTAAGCTAATTCAAGCTTTTTTACATCCTCAAGCAAAGCCTCTTCTGGCAAAGGCGTTTCGGTATGAATAGCTTTTACCTGCTTGATTTTGACATTGACCTCGTTTTGATAGTAGCTTTCGGCTTCCGCCAGCTCGGGATAGGCCGCCGCCAAATCGCTAGGACTTTCGGTGAACTGCGCATAAGACAGCACCGCCACAGCCAACAAAAGCAAAGAAGCCGCTACCTGAAAGAACCGCCTAGAGAACACAAATTTCTTTGGCCTCTTAGACTCTTTTCCACTTTGTGTCTCTTCAAAGGGTCTATCGCTAGCTGTTTGCAACTTACCTTGTATCCCATTCCACAAATCTTTTTGCTCTGCATCGTTCAGTTGCCAAAGGTCAAATGCTTGATGGTTGGTTTGTACAAACTGCTTAAATTTATCCGTGTTGGGCATATTCGTGTGATTTAAGTATTTCACGTAATTTTTTTCTTGCTTTGGAATACTGCGCTTTGGAAGTGGACTCTGTCACGTTGAGAATTTCACCAATTTCTTGATGATCATAGCCTTCAAAGAGGTAGAGATTAAGTACTAAGCGGCAACCTTCGGGCAAGAACTTGATGGCTCTCATAATGCGCTGGGCTTCTTCTTGTACAAAACTAAGGTCTTCTTCTTCTTCGGCCAAACTGTCTATTTGGTTATCAGAAAGTTCTTCCAAAATCATTTTGTTTTTGTTCAGATGATTCAAACAGCGGTTTATGACCACACGCTTGAGCCAACTGCCAAAACTTGCATCTTGTCTAAATGAATTCAACTTCGTAAAAGCATCTACAAAAGCATCTTGCAACACATCTTTGGCCTCTTCCTCATCTTTGACCATGCGCATACACACATTGTACATAGCACTGGCATAAAGCTTGTAAATTTGGTATTGGGCTTTGCGATCATTAGCAAGACAGCGTTCTACCAAATAATGGTGTAGATCGTAACGGGAAGTTTCCATGAGTAGTTTTGTGGCTCAGGTATTTTGCGGTACAAAGTTAGTCAATATTCTCAAAACAAGTTCATAAGCATAGAAAGCACAGCAAGCAAAAAGGTTGCTCTTGTTTTTACTTTTTTTATTTCGTATCCTAAAAATATTTTCTAAACACAAAATACCAAGTGGATTATGGATTCCCTTCCGTACAAGCTCACAGATTTTTTCTTATTACAAATTCAGTATTAATTTGTACATAATTTTGCTTTTTTGATACGCAGATGCTAGTTTTGCATCTACCAAATAATGTTTATTCCTCATAGCCATTCCAAAATGGATTTTAGTGTTCAACAAATTGCCACTCTTCTAGGCGGTAAAGTCTTAGGTAACTCTGCTCTCAAAATCAATTCTGTATCTAAGATTCAAGAAGGTCTTGCGGGTAGCATTAGTTTTATGGCAAACCCCAAGTATGAGCAGTATTTGTATGATACACAAGCTTCTGCTGTTTTGGTTTCTGAATCTTTTGTACCGAGTAAACCCTATCAAACCACTCTCATTGTAGTTCCTGATGCTTATTTAGCCTTTACGAAGTTACTGGAAGAGTATCAGAAAATTGCCACAAAAAGTAAACAAGGTATTGAAGCCCCCTCTTTTCAGTCTGATTCGGCCAAATGGGGAGAAGGAATCTATCTTGGGGCTTTTTCTTACTTAGGTGAGGGAGTAGTCTTAGGCCGAAATGTTAAGATTTATCCACAGGCCTATATTGGCGACAATGTTCGCGTGGGTGATGACAGTGTCATTTTCTTTGGAGCCAAGTTGTATGCTAACAGCGTAGTAGGCAACAACTGTGTCATTCATGCAGGTGCTGTTATTGGTAGCGATGGATTTGGCTTTGCGCCTCAGGCAGACGGCAGCTACCGTGCTATTCCTCAGCTAGGCAATGTCATTCTGGGCGATGATGTGAGCATTGGAGCCAATACCACCATAGACTGCGCCACGATGGGCTCCACAATTATAGAACAAGGAGTTAAACTGGATAATCTGATTCAGGTGGCTCATAACGTCAAAATTGGTAAAAACACCGTTATTGCTGCACAAACGGGTATTTCAGGTTCTTCAGAAATAGGTCAGAACTGTATCGTGGCTGGTCAGGTGGGTATTGTGGGGCATGTCAAAGTTGCTCATAAAACCACTATTTTGGCACAGTCTGGGGTATCTAACCACATTGAGGAAGCTGGGGGGGCTTGGCTTGGCTCGCCTGCTTTGCCGCGTTCCGAAGCTCTTCGCAACTTGGTATTGGCTCGAAATCTTAACAAGCTGAATAAAAGGCTTTTGGACTTAGAAAAGCAACTCAAACAAGACAATCCAACCTTATAAAGCATTTTTTTAAAGTAACATTGATCAATAGCTCTGCAAATGTTTTTTGTGTTATGAAAACTAAACAACATACTATCAAGCAAGCCGTAACGGTATCAGGCGTAGGCTTACACACAGGCGTGTTTACGAACATGACCTTCCTACCCGCCAAACCTAACAGCGGTATTTGCTTCCAGCGTGTAGATTTACCCAACCAACCTATCATTGAAGTGGACGTAGACTTTGTGGTAGATACCTCACGCGGCACCACTATCGCCAAAGACGAGGCGCGTGTACATACTGTGGAGCATACTCTAGCGGCTTTGGTAGGCTTAGAAATTGACAATGTGATCATTCAAATAGATGGCCCTGAACCGCCTATCATGGACGGTAGCTCACAAATGTTTGTGAAGGCTCTCACTGCGGCGGGATTAGAAGATCAGAATGTGCCCCGTAATTTTTTCGATATTACTTCGGGGATATTCTATTCCGATGCTGAGCATGGCATAGAGCTGGCAGCTCTACCTCTTAACGACTACCGTCTTACGGTCATGGTAGACTACAACTCAGCAGTTCTTGGCAGCCAGTACGCCACTCTTAACGACATTGCTCAGTTTGGCTCTGAAATATCTTCTTGCCGTACTTTTTGCTTTTTACATGAGCTTGAAATGCTGCATAAAAATAACCTCATTAAAGGAGGGGACCTCAACAATGCGATTGTTATTGTAGACAGGGCTGTAAGCGAAGAAGAAATGGAGCGTTTGGCTAAAATCTTTAATAAAGAGAAAATTGAGGTCAAAAAAGAAGGTATTCTCAACAATGTGGAACTGCGTTTCCCCAACGAACCCGCACGCCATAAACTTCTAGATTTAGTAGGCGATTTGGCCTTAGTAGGTCGTCCTATCAGAGGTCAGATTTTGGCGGCAAGGCCAGGACACGCGGCCAATGTGGCTTTTGCCAAAAAGCTCAAGCGTGTCATGCTCAAGGCCAAATCAGCAGCTCCGCACTATGATCCCACCGTGCCGCCGCTGATGGATACCAACCAGATTGCCCAAATATTACCTCACCGTTACCCTTTCTTGCTTGTAGACAAAGTTTTAAGCTTGAACGAAGGCGATATTGTAGGCTTAAAAAATGTCACCCTTAACGAGCCGTTTTTTATGGGTCACTTCCCCAACAACCCTGTGATGCCAGGTGTGTTGCAAGTGGAAGCTATGGCTCAAACTGGCGGTGTATTTTTGCTTAGCACTGTGCCCGACCCCGAAAATTATTGGGTTTATTTCTTGGCCATAGAAGACTGTCGGTTCAAAAAAATGGTCTTGCCCGGCGACACGCTCATCATACGTTGCGAGTTGCAAGGAGCCGTCAAGCGCGGCATAGCCAAAATGAAAGGACAGGCTTTTGTAGGGGGCACACTCGTTTGTGAGGCCAATCTCACTGCCACGATGATCAGAAAAGACAGAAACCCAAAGAAGGCAGACGAAAATCCTCAAACTGCTTAATTGTAATCCATATTTTTTATCAATTTGCAAAAGGCATAAGGTTTGGAAAATCTTGTGCCTTTTTTTATTTAGAATTTTAAAAAAAATCATGCGGCGCAATCACAAGTTCAATGACTGCACTACGCACAGATCTAATAAGATATTTTAACTTGGCATAAACCTAACAGAGTTAAAGTTCGCTTTAAATAGTTTTGATAAAAATAGTCTTTTATTTATATTTAATATAAATAAAAGACTATTTTTATTTTTATTTTTATTTTTATTTTTATTTTTATTTTTATTTTTATTTTTATTTTTATTTTTATTACTATTTGCAATCAAGCACTTGCGTATCCAGATACACAATACCCCCAACAATGGTGCGAACTATTTATTTTTTATCTTTAACTCAAACAAAAAAAACAAGTATGAAAAAGTTAGTTTTAATGTTTTTACTTCCCATACTTTTGAGTTTGGTAAGTTGTTATGATCGCGTGAGTACTTCAGAGCTGAAGGAAAACACCAAGCAAGATTTAGCGCATCGCTTAGCCGCTGATAAATCTTTTGTGGCCTATTCTTTGGCTCAACAAAGTTTAGCAAACGAATGGATTGCTTATGTGAAGTCCTTGGATAAAGAAAGTTGTAGAGAATTATCTAGTAAGATAATTGAATCGAGAGGTAAGTTTTTTGAGATTGGTGTCTTTACAGAATCGCGCTACCAAGAATACACAAGTAGCCAAGTGGCCTTGGCCAAAGAAGTAATGGTAAAGTTTCCTGAGCTGGCTAAGTTGGTGGACGGGCCTGATTATGATCCAACGCTTATGGTAGCCTATAACCTTGTGTTATCAAATCTGCGTACTAACGGTAATCCTTGCTGGGATGCTTGTCATGCAGGTTATAACGAATGTTCTTGGATTACTGTCATAGGTGGTGGTACTAACACAAATGCTTGCTGGGGAGGTTTTCAGGCTTGTACAGCATCTTGCGGTGGTAGCTGGTAGGTTTTCTTGATTTTTTTTGAGAGCATAGAGCATTTGGTTGTTTTTGTCTCTTAATGGCGAACAGGAACCCCACCCAAAATAAATGTTCCTAGTTTTGGGTTTAAAACCTTTGACTAGGAACATTTTAATTTTTACATGGCTAGTAGCTTTTACATTTTGCTGATAAGTGTCTTCATTTCTTCAGCTTTATCTTTTTTGCCCAAGAGGTCATATATTAAACGCAAAGCCTCGAGCAACTTACGATCATCTTGCTTAAGGCTGAAAGCTTTTTCAAGATGAGGCAAGGCTAAACCCATATTCTCCTTAATTGACTTGGTGAGTGGGTTATTCGGGTCATTGAGCTGTTTTTGATTGATATCTTTGTAAATAACTGCGCCTTTGTTGTAGTAAATGATACCTAAGTTAAAAGCAGCTTCGTAGTAGTCAGGCTTAATTTCCAAAGCCTTTTCGTAGGCTTTTATAGCACTTTCTATATCTTTTTTATCTGAGTAAATTACACCAGCCATATACTGATACTGAGCCTGTTTTGCGTTTGCAGCCATACCTTTTTTCAAGAACTCAAGTGCTTCATCCATTTTTTCTGCATCCACGAGCAGGTTGATAATGGTGGAAAGCAACTCGGTATCGTTTGGATATTTAATATGCCCTTCTTTGGCCACATCCAATATTTCGCCCTTTTTTTCTTGCTGAGAAAGGGCATAAATCAAGTTGTAGTACACATCAGGTCTTTTATAGTCAGCTATTTGGGTCATTCTACGGAACTGCTTTTCGGCTTGGTCTAGCATTTGCGCGTTGATGGCCAAAATACCTGCATTTTTAATGATGGTGGTGTCTGAGGTAAAGATATCTGAAAGCATGCTGAAAGCCTTATAAGCACCAGCCGCATCAGAGCCTTGCGCGTTTACGCCTTCGTTAAAAAGACCTGTTTTCATTTTGTCGCGTACACTCATTGTACCAGTAAGTTCTACGGTAACGTCCATTTTGCCTATGAAATTACCGTTTTTGGTATCCAACTCCCTTACTTTGGCATCAGCTGCGCTGAAGTCTGCTATAAAACTAGGCATAGCCATAGCCGCTTTGGGGTCATTGAGTGCCAATTCTGCGAGGGTAAGCGCACGCACATACCATGTGCGAGGCTTGGTCTGTTGTTTGGGATCTGCAATGCACTTGGCAGCCTCTTCTACTGCCTCTTTATATTTTTTTTGCTCAACAAGAGCTTCTGCTTTGTTGAGAGAGCCTTGTGCCCATAAGCCTATTTGTAGCAAAAAGAGCAATGCAAAAACTGATATAGATTTCATCAGGAAATTATTTTTTTGTGAGTAAAATTTTAAAAAAAACAAATGATTTAGGAATTGAAGGGGGATGTTTTTTTAAGCTTTTCAAATCTTTGGCCAAATACAATTTCTTTACATGCAAAAATAGATGATTTGCCTTTATACTACAAATTATAACACTCAAAGGAAAAAGCGTGGTTATAAAATTATGTTGCTTACAGGTGCTATGGCAAATTTTCAAATATCGATGTTTAAAAAATACTATTCTTTCAAAGCCTCCCAAGGTCAAAGCGACCGAGTACAGAACCTATTTTGGACGACTTAGCAAGCCCCTGTATATTTGGTTTACACAATCATAAAGCTTATATTTGCGTTTTGATTCAATGAAAAACTCAGAATTATAACACTCAACTCTAGAGCATTTTATGTGGTTTTTGTGCAAAGTAAGCTATTACCGTCAGCAAGAAGACGGAACTTATAAAAAACAAGTAGAAAATTATTTGCTAGATGCTATCAACTTCTCGGAGGCAGAGTCTCGTGTCTTTGAAGAAGTGGGCGGAGGTTTAGAGAACTTTACGGTTATGAGCGTAACCAAATCCAATATTCATGAGGTGTTTCGCTACACTGACTCTGAAATCTGGTACAAATGCAAAGTACAATATACTTCGGTGGACGAATCGAAGGGCAAAGAAAAACAAATAACCGAAACCATTATTTTGACTGCCGTAGATTTGCGCCAAGCCAACGACCGACTCACCGAAAAGCTACGCGGTATGCAAGTGCCTTATGAACTAATAGAGATTTCAAAAAGCCCTATTTTAGAGGTTTTCCCTTTTAAATCTGCTGAAGAACGTGTGCGCCCTGGTCTAAAGCCGCTGAGCGAAACCGAAGCCTAGTATTTGACATGACCAAGCCCAATCTTTGTGTGAACGGCAGGCTGCTCAGTTTGGAGAAGCCTGCCGTTATGGCTATTTTGAATGCTACCCCAGATTCTTTTTTTGGGGGAAGCAGGCAGAATACACTTGAACAAGCCCTTGCCGCAGCTTCTCAAATGCTCAAAGACGGCGCGCTCATACTTGACGTGGGCGGCTACTCTACGCGCCCCAACGCGGCAGATGTCTCTCCCACAGAAGAGATTGACCGTGTCTGTCCGCTTATAGAAGGTATTTTGAAGCAAAACCCTGAGGCCATTGTGTCGGTAGATACTTTCCGCGCCGCTACGGCAGAGGCTGCTATTCGTGCAGGTGCGCATCTCATCAATGACGTGAGCGGTGGTGAAATAGACCCTGATATTTGGCAGGTAGCAGCCAAATACCAATGTCCTTATGTTCTCATGCACAGCAGAGGCACTCCTCAAACTATGATGCAACTTACAGATTATAAGCATCTAGTGGCTGATATTTTTGATTACTTCACCCAAAAGATACAAGCTCTTCGCGCGCAGGGAGTCCATGAACTTATTCTAGACTTAGGCTTTGGTTTTGCCAAAACCGAGGTACAAAACTATGAGTTGATGCGCGAAATGGCTGTTTTTCAATCATTCAAGCTTCCTATCCTTGTGGGCATATCTCGTAAGTCCATGATATACAAACCACTGAAGCTAACTGCTGACCAAGCCCTAAACGGTACAACCTCGCTGCACATGCTTTGCATGGAGCGCGGAGCGAATATTCTGCGCGTACACGATGTGCGAGAGGCTGTACAAAGCATTCAACTCCGTGAACTTTTTTGGAACAAAAGCCTCTAAAGTCAGAAGCCTGATGCTTTAAAAGCACATTTGACTGCGGATTTAATACATGAATGTACCTTGAGCTGTTTCAATACTCAGCTTCTTATGCGGTGCAGCTTCTACTCTTCCCACTACTTGAGCCTCTACACCAAAGCTTTTGGCAATATCAATGAGTGTTTTAGCTTCGCTTTCAGGCAAATACACCTCCAAGCGATGACCCATATTAAACACGGTGTACATCTCTTGCCAAGAGGTATTGCTTTCGCGCTGAATCAGCTCAAAAAGAGGCGGTGTATCAAACAAATTGTTTTTAATGATATGTAAATCTTCTACAAAATGGAGCACTTTGGTTTGCCCACCACCCGAGCAGTGCACTAGCCCGTGTATGGCTGGCTTCATTTCCTCGAAAACCCGCTTCATAATGGGCGCGTAAGTGCGTGTGGGCGAAAGAATAAGCTGACCTACGTTTAGAGGAAGCCCAGAAACGGGTGCTGTCAGCATTTGGCTACCGCTATAAATATACTCCTTTGGTGTGAGGGGGTCGTAGCTTTCGGGGTAGAGGGTTGCCAAACTATGGTGTAAAATATCGTGGCGGGCGGAAGTCAGCCCATTACTTCCCATACCACCATTGTATTGCGTTTCGTAACTAGCTTGTCCAAAAGAAGCCAGCCCCACAATCACATCACCTGCCTGTATGTTATGATTGCTAATGATGTCGGTGCGCTTCATACGAGCCGTAACGGTGCTGTCCACTACAACGGTACGTACCAAGTCGCCCAAATCTGCTGTTTCGCCGCCTGTGCTATAAATGTTGATTCCGTGCGTTCGGAGCATTTCCAATACCTCTTCAGTGCCTTCTATGATGGCTTTAATGACCTCACCAGGAACCAAACGTTTGTTGCGGCCTATGGTAGAAGACAGGACAATATCGTTGATGGCTCCCACACAAAGCAAATCGTCGGTGTTCATCACCACAGCGTCTTGGGCTATGCCCTTCCAAACGCTCAAATCACCCGTTTCACGCCAGTAGATGTAGGCCAGCGAGGATTTTGTGCCCGCGCCGTCGGCATGCATGATGAGGGCATAATTTGGGTCATGGCTCAGATAATCAGGCACAATCTTACAGAAAGCCTTAGGAAAAAGTCCTTTATCAAGCCCAGAAATGGCTTTGTGTACATCTTCTTTAGCAGAGGACACGCCTCTTTGTGCATAACGCTGGCTCATAAACAGGGATGTGGTTGAATTATGTGCCCCAAAATTACATTATTTTTCAGTTTGCTGAGCGTTTTGCGAAATTTGCTCCGCTTTTTTATCATCCATGACGTATTCCTTGAGCCAGAGCAAAGTGGCCGTAGGCACAAAGTCTGTGAATGGCAAAGCTTCTTCAGAAAAATTAAATAGAGCTCCCGGCACACTTTTATACAAGAGATATGTAAGAAGAGCTGAAATTGGTGCAACTACCGTATCTGACATTTCGCCCAAGGCTGGTATAAAATAAGAGCTTAACCCCAAAAGATCAATGCCTATGCTGGCAAAAAGCTTTTGGTATTTTTTCTTTTTATGAGCCTTTAAAATCTCGTTATCAGGATGCACCATGTTTTTATAAACAGCTGTAAAGTTTGGAAGGAAACAGTATAAAAAATAATCATCCCTCCAAGCCCCTTGGTTCTACCAAAATAGTACTTTCCTTTTCCACTGTCACCGCCCCCGCAGGCGCACCCTTGGGCTTCCTTACAAACTTTTTGGGTGTTACCATGACGGGACACAGACTGTCTGTTTTTCGCTTGGAATAATAGGCCGCTAACTCAGCCGCTCGCCGCACCACGCTGTCAGGAAACGACTGCCCAGATCTGTATCTAACTACCACATGCGATCCGCTCACGTCGCGAGCATGAAGCCAAAGGTCTTCCTTGTAGGCATACTTTTGGGTGAGTAAATCGTTATTCTGAGAGTTTTTGCCTATGAGAATGGTGAAACCCTCGTGTTCTAAGTGTTTGAAGGGAAAAGACGTACTAGCTGCTTGTGTAGCCTGTTCTTTAAGAATACCAATTTGTTTCAAAAAGACCCGAAGCTCTCTAGATTGCATAAAGGACTTGACGCGCTCTATTTGCTCGGCTTGCGCAAGCCATTGCTGTTCCCGCTTTTGTATCACCTCTTGCAAGTTTTGTAATTCTATCTTTTGGTTCTTGGCCTTTCGATAGTAATTTTCAGCATTTTTTTGAGGACTAAGCTCTTCTTTGAGTGCTATGAGAAGAGCATTGTTTCTGTAGAAGTCAAATAACTCTATCTCCTTGGTTCGCTTTGGAATTTGGTGTAAATTGGCCATAATAATATGACCGATTTCATCGTAACGCGCAGAATTTTGAAGAAAAGACAATCTTTCTTGGCTTTTCTTGAGATAATTTTCGGTTTGCTTTTGCTTTTTTTGCAGTTCTTTGATAGCCTGTTGCTTTTCATGCTCCAAAAAAAATACTCGTGTAAATGCCTTGTAGTAATGATTGAGCATTTCTACAGGATCCGAAGTCATTAAAAGCTGGTGCTTAGCATCGTCAAAAAAAGAGATGAACGGTGCTGCTTCGGGAGGCTTGATGAGATAAAAATTACAAGACGGTTCAGTCCAAGCAGTCAAAAATGCTTGAATCTGCTCCCATTGAGCAGGTGCAGTCAGAGTATCTAACTTCATCACTTCACGCATAGTTTGCGAGAGGGTTGGAAAGGTAGGCCGCAACCCCGTACTCATAAAGGCACAGTGGGTTTGATCTAGTGGCCTGTCAAGCGCTGACCAGCGAAGCTGCCTATCTTGCTCCAATTTCTGCTTGAACAAACCAATAACTACATCATTTTCAAAAAGCAAGATGTTGGCACTGCGCCCATAAAGCTTAAATAGCAAGCATAAGCCGTTTTTAAATATCAAGCCAAAACATCTTTCGTTCAGAAACTGTCTGACTTCTAAAACTTCCTGACCTTCCACAGCCTCAAACAAATTCACACTGTTTCTTCTGGCGCGGTCATGGCTGCTGGGAAAAGACAAACAGCACAAGTCGGATTGAAGCGTAGCACGTATCCAAAAGTCCTCGCTGGAGTCTGTAAAGCCCAACATTAGCTCGTCTTTGTTCTGGCTAAAGGCGGTGGCTAATACTTTGCCTTTTAGCTTGGGTACAAGAGCTGCCGAAAGCTTGGCTATAAAGAAATAAGTATTGTGCATAAGAAGTGCTTCAAAGCAACCTATACGTATTAGACTAGTAAGAAGTTGTTGTACCCTTCGGCGAAGTATTCTTTAGTTTTTATGCTAATAACAAGATTCCACAATGATGTTTTATGTGAGATACATCAAAGCATAGAACTCAATTTTGCCAAATATAGCCAGAAATAAATACCAGACACCAATAATAAAATTGTGATAATCAAAACTATAAATCATTTTTAATTATCAAACAAATCATACATTAAAGGTCGCGATGTGTGTTTCGCCCCCAGTAGTTTTGTCGCCAATTTTTACATTGATGGTAGCATCTAAAGGTAAAAACAAATCTACCCTAGAGCCAAACTTAATAAAGCCCATTTCTGCACCTTGTCTAACAGGCTGACCTTCTTTAATGTAGTACACAATACGTCGCGCCAAAGCACCTGCTATTTGCCTAAAAAGCACTTCTTGCCCGTGCGTGGGGTGTTGAATAACTACCGTCGTGCGCTCATTTTCGGTGCTAGACTTTGGATGCCAAGCCACTAAATACAGACCAGGGTGGTATTTGCAATAGCGTACCAAGCCAGTAATGGGGTTGCGATTGACGTGGACATTGAAAGGCGACATGAAAATAGATACCTGACGGCGTTTGCCTTTAAAATACTCTGGCTCTTCTACTTCTTCTATAACCACCACCTTGCCGTCGCAGGGCGCGATGATGTGGGCATCATTATAGGGTGTTTTAACTGTCGGATTTCTAAAAAATTGAAGTACTATGACAAAAACAATCAATCCGAGAGCAAGCCCAAGGTCTGCCAATTCAATTTTATAAAAAAGCACCATGCGCGGAAACGCATAATCTAGGCCATAATAAAGAGCCGCCATAAAGAGTATGGCCAAAAACAAAGAAATGTAGCCCTCGCGATGTATCGTCATTAAAGAAGTCTGCTAAATGAATCCAAGAAATAAACACCAAAACAATCAACTTGAAGCGACAAACTTACGAAAAGAGCAGATAAAAGGCAAAGCAGCAAACCTAAAAAAATCTTTTTATTTACTTTATGCCAAAGAGCCTAAGCCGTTTTTTTGAAGCTTATTACGTGTTGCACAAATTGCATACGCCTTCAGCAGAAAGTCGCCAGTCTGCTATCGTGAAGCCCTCTGGCAAAGTAAGGGCAGGCATCTTGAAGGCATGCAAACAATAGGTATTATGGCAGATGGTACAATTGAAATGCAGATGGTCATCGTGGTGCTGATGTTCTGAGCAAGTGCTTTCGCAAAGTGCGAATTTTGGACTAGACTTTTCGTCTATAATGCGGTGAATAAGCCCAGACTCCTCGAATGACTTGAGGGTACGATAAAGCGTAACCCTGTCAAAACCAGACTGAAAACCAGCCTCAATATCTGTCTGAGCTATAGCAGTGGAGCGTTTTAAAAACACCTTGAGAAGCTCTACTCTAAAGTTAGTACGGCGCAATTGATGCGTTTGCAAAAGACTCTGCGCCTTATTTTCTAAATAATTTTCCACGTTCTTGTCCACTATTGATGTGCTATAAACGAACAAAGAGACTTTTGTGTTGCAAAAAAAGAACTTTCAAAGTTTTATGACAAATATTTATCAAGCATAGCTTCAGCCTCTTGTAAGGTTTGTTCTAGCTTGTCATTGACCAAAATGGCATCAAAATGTTTTTTGAGGCTAATCTCTTTTTGGGCTTTTTGGAGTCGCATCTTAAACTGCTCCTCGGTTTCGGTATTGCGTTTTCTCAAACGTTCTTCCAGCACATCAAGAGACGGTACACTGACAAAAACAGCTAAACAATCATCAGGGTACATGGCTTTGATGTTTAGGCCGCCGTGTACATCTACATCAAAAATGATATTTTTACCCAAATTGCGCAGGCGTGTAATTTCCGACTTGAGAGTACCGTAGTAGAATCCTTCATAAACCTGCTGGTATTCCAAGAACTCCCCCGCTTTCACTTTAGACAAAAAATCATCGCTTTCAATAAAATAATAATCCAGATCGGATCTTTCGGAGACACGGGGACGGCGCGTAGTGGCCGACACCGAAAAGGCGAGCTGAAATCTTTGGCAGTTTAGTAAGTGTTTGACAATGGTAGTTTTACCAGCACCAGAAGGGGCACTAAACACAATTAACTTGCCTTTTTTCATGTCCGTAGGCTCTTAATAATCAAATCAATAACAAAATAAAAGTATATCAAAGCCACAGCAAAAGAATTTATGACCTTATTTTAAGCGCAAAGTTAGGCAGAATACAAACAAAAACGTAAATTTATGCTCAAAAAACGCTAGTGCTTCCATTTGTCCTTATCCTCGAAGAGGCTAGGTATGATGCTGCGGAAGTACTCGTCTTGCAATAGCTCGTCATAAGTACCATCCTTAATAAAAGCACCATCTCTCATTAAATAAATTTTGTCAAGGCGTTTTAGGAATATGGGGTCTTGTGAAACTGCCAGTATTGTCCAATTGTGCTTATTCTTGTCGAGCAGCTTATCAAGCATTCTGCGCTTATAGTCTCCGTCCAGATTATAGAAAAATGCATCAAAAACCATCAAGTTTGGTTTGCCTAGAATGCTTCTAGCCAAGATGATTTTTTTGATGATGTGAGAGGCAAAATTCTTGCCTGCGGGCATAATTTTAGTGTTTATGCCCTCGGGTAGGTTAGATACAAATTCAGTTAGCTCCGCTATCTCCAAGGCTTCTACAAGTTCTTCTTGGCTGTGGGTTTTACGCCCCAGCGTGATATTATCAATAAAAGAACCTTCAAATACTTCTTCAGGGTTTAGGTTGTCACCAATGTGGTTGCGAAGATTATTGACATCTAAATCTTTGAGTGAAAAGCCATTATAAGAAATTAAACCTTTGTATCCACCATAAAGGCCCACTAACACGTTCATCAGGGTGGTTTTGCCTACTCCGCCCCCACCTACTATACCCACATGCTGGCCAGGTTTGGCTTCAAGCGTGATGTCGCGTAGAACACGCCTTTCAGTATAAGGGTACGTATAGGAAAGGTTTTGGATTTTCACCCCAAACCCTTCCTTGTTGAACTGGAATGTACTTTCGTATTCCTCAAGAGGTAAATCTGTAACTTTTGCAATTTTTTCGGTGGAGGTCAGCAAATCATAGACACTGTCCATACTCAAAATAAGTTTTTCAACGGCACTCACCACGGTAATAATCACAATTTCGGAGGCCACGAACTGACCTATCGTAATTTCGTTATTCACCACCAACAAACTACCTAAAATGAGCACTCCACCCGTGATGATTGTCTTGAAAATAACCACCGAGGAGTACTGCATGGCCAGCACATTGAAGTGCAGTTTGCGTTTACGCAAATACTTAGTCAGATATCCGTTGGTACGACTCAGCGGATAGAAAGGATTGCCTAACATTTTGAAGGTGGACATGGTACGGGCAAGCTCCTCTAACCAGTGAGCAATCTCAAATTTGTGATTTGATTCTTCTATACTGGTTTTCAGACCTTTTGGGCCAGTAATCCAAAAAATAAGTGCCAAAATTGTCAAAAGCGTGACACCAAAAAATACAAAGAATGGGTGATAAAACGTCAGCAAAAATACTCCAAAAAACACTTGCAGCGCAGCAGCTATGAGGTCGGTGAGGAGTTTTGCCAAGCCTTTCTGAAGGGTTAAAACATCAAAAAAGCGGTTCATTAGCTCTGGTGCATGGTACTTAGAAATAGACTCCAGCTTGATTTTAGGGACTCGATAACTGAACTCAAAAGCGGCACGGGTAAATATACGTTGCTGTATAGCCTCTACAATGCGCATTTGCATAACTTGTAGAAAACCGCCTAGAGAAGTTCCCACTACCACCACCACGATCAATACCACTACTGAGGACAAAATAATCCCCCCAGAAATCAGATTGATAATAGACTGTATACCTAGAGGTAGAGTGAGCGAAAGCAAACCCGCCACCACGGCATAGAGGTACACATAAGCAATGTCTTTTTTCTCTGTTTGTAGCAGATACCACAAGCGGCGTACAGCAGAATACTTGTCTTTAATAATGCTCTTATCTGAGACCGTAGGCTCCACACGTATGGGAACAAGCACATAAAAAGAGCTCCTCATTTCTTTTGTTTTGAGGCCGTAGAGCTCTATTTTACTAATAAAGTCAGCCGCGAAGTCGTCAATACTCTCGATTTCTTCGTTCAGCCAACGCCCGTTTATTTTTTCTATCTTAAAGAATTTTTTTTCTTGGCTCCGCCAAATCATAATAGGCAAGTTGCCTGATTCTGTACGCTTAAAGAGCAATACAGGAAGAGGGGTAAGAACCAGAAACTCCAAAAGCCCTTGCACCTCAAACTCCTTTTCCAGAAAGTGGATGTGAACACTCACAGCTCGCTCTTGTAGATAGGTATACCAATCCTGAAAGTCACTTACTTCGGCTGTATCAAAGTTATTGAGGTTTAGTTCAAAAAAGGCATCCTCTTTACCAGAACTCCATTTGCTCGCTATCTGATAAATGATTTCATTGGCATATAAATACGTTAGCTGACTAGACATACTGCTTTATTCTGACTTAATTTTTTTTGATACCCTATAATTTTTTTGTACTCATGGCACACAATACCCTACAGATGCTTTGGGGCTTGCCCTTAAACAAAATACTAGTTTAAACATAAAAAGAATGAATTTTGTTTAAAAACATAAAATCAATTATCATTTCTTAAGCTATATTTTTGGTATTTCAATTTAATTTTCGTCTGCTTTTTTACAGCAAGTCCAACTATTGACTATCTAATTTTCAGTTACTTTAGGGCTTTAAGCCAGCCAGATAGAGCAAGATAATAGCAAATTAGAAAAAAAGTACATAATTTTTAGTTCATATTAGCAAAAATATAGAAATTTGCAGCTGTCCAAATTCTTGGAATCCAGATTTTGTTGTTTTATACGTCTTTTAATACCGCTGCCAATGCCTTATTTGTTTACCTCCGAGTCTGTTTCTGAAGGCCACCCAGACAAAGTAGCAGACCAAATTTCTGATGCCGTTGTAGATGCTATGCTAGCACAAGACCCCAATTCGCGAGTGGCTTGTGAAACCCTCGTAACTACTGGTCTGGTGGTTATAGCTGGTGAAGTTACAACCAAAGCCAAAGTAGAAGTGTCTGAAATAGCTCGTGAAGCTATCTTACGCATAGGCTACAACAGCGATAAATACTGCTTTGATGGAAATTCTTGCGGTATCGTTGTGGCTCTCCACAGTCAGTCGCCCGACATCGCCATGGGTGTGGACGAAACCCAAAACCGCGAGCAAGGCGCAGGTGATCAGGGCATGATGTTTGGCTATGCCAACAAAGAGACCCCTGAGTATATGCCAATGGCTTTGGCATTTTCACACCGAATTATGAAAGAAATGGCTAGGATTCGCAAAGAAGAACTCCATTTGATGCCTTATCTCCGCCCTGACTCTAAGTCTCAGGTAACTATTGAGTACAACGATGACCACAAGCCCACACGCGTACACACCATCGTGGTATCTACTCAGCACGATGACTTTGATGAAGATCAAATGATGTTGGCTAAAATTGCTCATGATGTGCGTACTATCGTCATACCACGCGTGATTCCTGCCGAGTTGATTGATGACAAAACTGTTTTTCATATCAACCCCACTGGCAAGTTTGTCATAGGTGGTCCACACGGCGACTCAGGATTGACTGGACGTAAAATTATTGTGGATACTTACGGCGGTAAAGGCGCACATGGTGGAGGAGCTTTTTCGGGTAAAGATGCTTCTAAGGTGGACAGAAGTGCAGCTTATGCCACGCGCCATATTGCCAAAAACCTCGTGGCTGCTGGCATAGCAGACGAAGCACTCGTACAAGTGGCTTATGCGATTGGTGTGGCCAAGCCCGTATCACTCAACGTCAATACCTACGGTACAGCCAAAGTGAAGCTTACAGATGCTGAAATTGGTGAAAAACTCTCTAATATTTTTGATATGCGCCCAAAAGCCATCATTGATCGACTAGGGCTTAAAAATCCTATATTTTCAGTTACGGCTGCCTATGGACACGTGGGACGCGAACACTACACACAAAATATAGAGCTCAATAGAGTTACCGTTCGTCAAACGGCTAACGGAAGCGAAGAAGTTCGTACAAGAGAGTCGCAGACTCTTGAGTTTTTTACGTGGGAAAAACTAGACTATGTAGATGCTATCCGAAAAGCATTTGGCTTATAATCAAGAAGTTTGAATGTATTTTTGTAACTACAAAAGGGCTGTTTCTAGGTATAGAAACAGCCCTTTTGTTTTCTAGATGCGAAACAAACTCTACACCTATTTATTTCTTACGTACACTTGATATTGGTATGTAATTTTTTTCTCTTCGCCTGGCTCAAGCTTCACCAACCAGTTCACATTGTTGTAAGGGTTGAGTGTTTCATTGGTATTGGGCTTTTTGTTGTTTTTCCAGTCTGTGCTGCTGCTCTTGAGCGCACCCATGATTGTTCTGGCTATGTCCAGCTCCACGGCCTTGTCTTTGTTGTTTTTAAGGTCAATTGAAGCTTCTATAGTCAGCACATCGTAGCTCTTGCCGCGCACTTTAGGACCAGCCTCCTGAGAGAGTTGCTCTTCATTATCTTTGACCGAAATATCAGGAGCTACAGTCAGTTTGATGAGAGAGCGACCATTTTTGGCTGTGTACTTGCTCACATCTTGGCTCAAAGGATCGTTGTTTTTGAGGACCAAGGCTGGAGCGGTTGTCCAAGGGTAATTGGTTTTATTTTGCAGCTCTATGGAATGCCAAACGCGATTGGGTTGACTTTCTTGGTATCGGAAGCCCGCCGTATGCGCACTATAAGGCAAGCTCACCTCATAGACATGTTTGTAGGGCACTTCTGCCTCAAAAAGCGTCAGATGTGCACGTCCGCCTTTGGGCAAACTAAATTTATCTAGCCTATAAAAAAACAAGTCTTCTTGAGTATCGCCTTCGGTATTGCTATTGCCCACCACATCTGAAACAGCATAACCATCTGCCTCATCATTAGCGTAGCCCATATCGGTGGACGTTACAGCATTAGAAAATGATTGAGCAACTATAGGTGCTGCTCTTCTCTCATAAAAATTAAGTGAGGAAGAAGCATTGGTTAAGTCATAAAGCGTGCTCACTGCATCGCGGCTTGTAACCAAAGGTGAAAGATGACTCGAGTGGCTAAAATTAGGTACACCCACCACTAAATTGACATCTGCATTCACCAAATCTTCCGCGTCATTGACCAAGTTGGCCGAAAGGTTAATTTTGGCGCGACTTTCATCCAAAAGTGTCACTCTGTACATTGGCAGCCAAGAAATGTTAGACTGTAAATACATCATTTCTACCTGCTGTTTGCTATTAGCCTTCTCAAACTCTATTTCCAAGACTCTTGTGGTGTTTTGCACAGTACTGGTCAGCTTGGGCGCAACGCTAAAACTCACATGCTTGCAGTTACTGGCATTAATGGCGAGCCAGCCTTGGGCACTGCTCAGGTAGACAATATCGTCCATGACTTGCTCAATTTTACCTTCGTAGTTGGTATTATCGTGCAAAGTGACTTTGATGTTTTTACCCACATTGGCACTAATCATGCTCGGCCACTTTCCTCCCACTGGCATTTCTACATCACTGGTTTTATTTAAGGATTTGACACTTTTCATGCTGTTATCTAAGGCCGCAAACCAGAAAGTGCCCATGGCTGCTTGAGGTAGGTCGCTGATAGTGGCTGTCTTTTCTGCCATGCCAGGCTCTACAGTTTTTACAAAGAAACCGCTTCCATTTTTAAAAACCGATACTTTTTGGTTTTTCACGATAGGTTTGGTTTCCTTGGTTTGCGCCAAAATGTCCAACGTATTGAACATGAGCAACGAAGCTGCTAGAGCAAAAGAAAGTGCTTTCATAAGCGTTTTTTTATTACAGTTAGTAAAATATAATGAAAACTAGTGCCATTTTAAATAGATACTATTCAATAGATGCATAGACAATCAAAAATCCATAAAGTTATTCTAAAGATTTTTTACTATGAACTTGTTATGGTAGGCAAAAACAGAAAAGGCACCCTGAATTGGTTCAGGGTGCTTTATCTAAAAGCAAAACAGAATCAGAGCTTAGGCTGTAGCCACCTCTAGCACTTGCTTGCCTCTGTAATGTCCGCAATCACCACAAACATGGTGGTAGCGCATAGTTGAGCCACAATTTGGACAATCTACAATTGCAGCAGGCTCTAGCACGTGGTGTGTGCGACGCTTATCGCGACGTGTACGCGAAATTTTTCGTTTTGGATTCGGCATGACAAATAAATGATATAAAGGTACAAACTATTTTTTTAATTTTTTGAGAGCTTCCCATCGCGGATCTATTGGCAAATCGCTTTCGGTGTCGCTTTTTGCTTCAGAGGTTTGAACAGAAGATGTACTAAAAACAAGACCCGAATCAGCTTTGGCATCTTCTTGTCTCAAATCTGGATGAATCTTGCGCATAGGTACGGCAAAACTTACAAATTCTAACAAAAAGTTAGCTACATTGATGCTGTAAGTGTTACGTAGTATCACGAAAAGCTCTTCTGTTTCTTCTTTTTGTTCTTCGCCAAACTTGTAAATAATCTGTTCTTGAACTAGAATTGGTTCATCAAACTTGTTGAGTGACTTATCACAAACAAGCTCAACTTTTCCCTCGAGTTTGAACTCAAGCCGAATTAAACGCTCATTTTTCTCAAGATTAATTTGGGCTTTGACCAGACCTTTTTCTACAATTTGACTCTCAAAATACTGAAAAAAATTGTCTCCAAGCACATACTCATAAACGTATGTACCAACGTTTAAATTCAATATAACAATGTCAAAATCTTTAAGATCTTTCAAAGCTCAAAATTTTTAGGCTGCAAAGGTAAATATATTTTTCTGATATGCAAAATTATATACAGATTTTTAGGACAAGAATACTTATATAGATATGAGTTCAAAAAATCTTGTCTTTTGATTTGCGTTTTGCCTTATTTATTTTGTCGGACTTAAATCCTCATGCTTAAAACTTAAAAGAGTAACTTACCGAAGGAATGATTGGGAAGAGTGTTATTTGCTTGAGGACGCTTTGATTGTTGCTGCCGCTATCTATGTAATAAAAGAATGGATTCCTTCGGTTATACACATTATAAGCACTTATTTCCCAAGTACTTTCATAGCGTTTATGTTTTCTATGAAACTGCGCCGACAAATCCATTCTATGATAAGCTTTCATTCTAAAGCCATTTTTTTGGCCAAACTCCTCCACAATGCTCGCAAAGTTCTGAGAGTTTTGGTTTATATTAACAGGATCATGCTGCACAGCATTGTAGTTGGCTAGAGGCAGAGTAATCGCATTGCCCGTGCCATAAACCCAAACAGCCGAGAATGTAAAGCTTTTGTTAGGCTTGTAAATGAGTACAGCTTTGGCATCGTGTCGGCGATCGTAGCGCGCATAAAACCATTTGCCAAAATTGAGCGAGTCGAATTGAAGCTGGGTCCAAGAGAGGGTATAGCCGAGCCAGCCGCTGAATTTACCCACTTTTCGCTGCAAAAGCAGCTCTATACCATAGGATTGCGCCTGCCCAGCGGTGATGTTGCTTTGCCAAGATAGCTCGTCATTGCTGGTGGGATCATCCAAAAGCAAAAAACTAGCCCCTTCTTTATAACCAATCACATTCTGTGAAATTTTATAATAGGCTTCTGCCGTAAAAGACAATCTTCTGGCTGGTATGTCTTTGGCTATACCCAATGCATATTGAGTAGATGTTTGCGGCTTGACACGGGTGGTGGAGGGCACCCAAAGGTCTGTAGGCAGCCCCACACCCGTGTTGGAGAGCAAGTGAACGTATTGGTTCATTTGGCTAAAAGACCCTTTGAGAGACAATTCGCTGTTGAACAAATATGCCAGTGAAATACGAGGCTCAGGTTTGAAATACTGTGTTTCTTTGTATTGAAAGGCACTCAATCTAAAACCCAGATTGGCCGTAAAGTTTCGGGAAGGCGTGTAAGTATCTTCGATATAAATACCTGACTCTATGACATCTATGATATTTTTCTTGTCTTTAAACTCAAAATCTTGGTTGTCTTTATATACCACTGCACTCGGCGTAAATCGGTGGGCTGTGCTAGCCACTCCAAACCTGAAGTTGTGTACCGTGGAAGCAGCATATTCCAAATCGTATTTAAGCCCCCAGTCTCTGATTCCTGACTTATAGTCTAAATTGAAAGTGTAGTCGTCTTCTTTTTCGGACACATTGATACCAAATTGATAATTGCTGTAAATCACAGAAAGGTTAGCAAAACATTTTTTATTAAACACATGGTTCCAACGGAGCGTTCCTGTACCATTTCCCCACTCAAAACCGCCTTTCATTCGATTATCATCACTGGCGGTGTTAAAATAAAACTTATCCTCACCAAAATAGCCACTCAGATAGATTTTGTCTTTAGCCCCAAGTTGGAAATTTGTTTTGGCATTAAAGTCATAAAAATAGTAGCCGCCACGTTCTTGTCTGCTCAAAAAAGGTTGTATAAGTGCGTCTATGTAAGTACGCCTAGCAGATACGATAAAAGAGGATTTTTTCTTTTGAATAGGCCCCTCAAGTACAAAACGCGAAGCAATAATCCCTATACCTCCCTCGCCTTTGATTTTTTCCTTGTTGCCATCTTTGAGGTTAATGTCTAGCACCGAAGAGATTCTACCTCCATAACGAGCAGGAAAACCGCCTTTGATGAGTTCTACACTCTTGATAGCATCACCATTGAACAAAGAAAAGAAGCCAAACAAGTGAAACGCGTTGTAAACAATGGCATCGTCCAAAATAATGAGATTTTGGTCAGGCCCGCCGCCTCGCACATAGAGACCAGAGTTGCCTTCGCTGCCGCTCTGCACGCCTGGCATAAGCTGTAACACCTTCAAAACGTCTTTTTCGCCGAGCAAGGCAGGAATTTCCTTAATTTGCTGAATAGGTATGCTCAATTTACTCATGGTGGCAGACTGGCTCTGACGTTCATCTGGCCCCAACACCACGACTCCTTCTAGCTCGTTGTTAGACACTAATTCTATATCAAAATTCTTAAGATCTTGAGCTGTGCTCAATTTGTAGGCTTGCTTTTTATAGCCTACCATAGAAAATATGACTTCTAACGAATCAGAAACTTTGGGCACGCTCACTGAATAGAAGCCATACGTATTGGATACGCTGCCTGTTTGGAGTGATGGCAAATATACAGTGACACCAATGAGCGTCTCGAGGCTACCCGATTCGCGTACAAAACCGCTGAATGTAAAACTTTGAGACTGTCCAGAAACTGATGTAAGTACAGCTGTTAGGAAACACACAAAAGATAAAAACAGTTTTCTCATAAAAATTTCAGAATGTAATTGCTATTTATCTGGCAAACAACAAATAATGTTTGGCACAAAAATAGCTGTTTTATTACGAAAAGAAATCTTCTTAAAAAATTATTTAAGTTAGTCACATGCCAAAGTTGAATACTTAATATAATTTAGATAAATTTGGCCTTCTAAAATCTGCTTGGGGTAAATTAAGCAAATGCGTGCTTTTTTAGTAGTTTGTTTTTTATGTATTTCTTTCTGTCTTCAAGCTCAAAAAGACAGCCTGTCTTTCTATATCCAAAAAGCTCAGCAAGAAGAAAAAAAAGGCAATGCACAACAAGCTCTCAACTATTATCTCAAAGCGGCTTTTATTGAAGAAAGTAATAAGGGCGGCTCTGAGCAACTAGCCACTATTTATGAAAAAATAGGGGGAATTTATCAAGCCCGAAAAGTTTATCAAAAATCCTTAGACTATTTTTCTCAGGCTTATCAGCTGTCTAAGAGTAAAAGCGATGAGTCTGCTAGATTGCGTCATCAACAAGGCGTGGCGGCTAGTTATTATTACCTCAAAGATCTAGCAAAAGCTGCTGAAGTTTATGAAAAAGCGTTAGATGAAGCCAAAAGACAACAGGACAATACAGCTACACGTCAAATTCTTGGCAAACTCTTTTTGATAGAAGAGAGTCGTAAAAATTATGACAAAGCGATAGTTTATGTGGAAGAAAGCCTAAGTCGCGATGATCCTAAACAAGACTTTGCAGCTATGTCTAATAATCTCAATAATCTGGGATTTTTGTATAGAAAAAAAGGTGACTTTAAAAAAGCTCAAAATGCATTCGAGAAATCTTTAGAGTTGAACAAAACAGCTCTCAGCAAACTCAGCGGTGACGCACGTGCCATTACACTGCTCAATATTGGTGTGATTTATACCAACTTGGAAGACGACAAGAACGCTCTCAAATCCTTTAACGAAGCCTTATCCATTAGAGAAAAAGCAGGTAAGCCCGCTGCCATAGCAGAAGCACAAAACTACATAGCCAAACATTATTTGGTAACAGCATATTACGACCCTGCCGAAAATACAGCCTTGGCAGCTGCCGAAAATGCTAAAAAAGCCAAAGATTTTAAAATCCTTTTAGAGTCATATCAAATTCTGGCCGATACTTACCGCAAAATGGGCAACTACAAACGCTCAGACGAGTATGCTCAGCTCAAAGTGGCGGCTAATGATTCTTTGATTAAGTCTAAAGAAGCAATTTCGCAGACATTCCAAAAAACTCAAATAGCAGCAGAAAGAGAAGAGTCTGAGTTTAGATTGCTTTTGGCAGAAAAGCAAAAACAAGAACTTGTTCTCAGGCAAATAACGCTGGAAGCTGAAAAAAAGGCCAAAGAAATTGAGATCAATAAACAAGAAATTGCCGCCCTAGAAAAAGATAAAAAGCTACAACAAGCGGATAAAGAAAGTCAAATTGCTGAAAAACTCCGTGCCCAGCAAGAGCTTGTCATAGCCCAACAAAGGCTGCTTAACGAAAAAAAGCAACAAGAATTGATTGCTGTGCAAAAAGAACAGGCACTGCAAGCACTCGCCTTAGAGCAACAAAAAAGAAAGTCGGACGAAGCCGAACTCCAAAAGCAAAAGGCGGAATCCTTACAAAAATTAGCCACTGCTGAAAAAGAAAAAGAAAAAGAGAATTCTAGGCTCATCATTTATGGCTCAGTTGCTGCTGGCATCTTGTCTTTGATTATTATCGCCTTGGTACTCTGGAGCTTAGTAAGTAAACGCAAAGACAATAAAAAACTAGAAGCACAAGCACAAGAGCTTCAGAAAGCAGCCATACTTATTCAAGAAAAAAATGACATTTTGATTATGAGTGAAGAAGAACTCAGGCAGAACATGGAAGAGCTTGAAAGTCAGCGTGACGCGCTTCAGGCTATTACTAACCGCTTGGAGGCTGCCAACGTGGAGATTCAAGGCAAAAACGATGAGTTGGCCACCTCTGAAGAAGAACTCAAACAGAATCTAGACGCGCTAGGCGAAGCTCAAATAGCACTCGTAAGTCAAAAAGAAAAGTTGGCAATTCAAAATCAAAACATTATAGCTTCTATACATTACGCTAAACGAATCCAAAACGCTATTCTGCCCAATATAGCTGACATAAGAACTGTTTTTCCAGAAAGCTTTGTCCTATACAAACCGCGTGATGTGGTAGCTGGTGATTTTTATTGGATGAATAAATCAAGTAACACCCACGCCGATGCATCTATGGTAATTTTCGCTGTGGGCGATTGTACAGGACATGGCGTACCTGGCGCATTTATGACCCTCATAGGCAACACTCTTCTAAACCAGATTGTAAACGAAAACGACATCTATAACCCAAGTCTCATTCTTTCTGAACTCGATAAACGGCTCGTCAATACCCTCAAGCAAGATGACTCAGATAACAAGCTTAATGACGGTATGGACATTGCTGTCATAGCTTATAACAAAAATACAAGACAAACTTTGCTCAGCTCTGCCAAACGGCCTACATGGTTCTATAAAGAAGGCCAGCTTATAGAATACAAAGGCTCTAAATTTCCTATTGGAGGGCAGCAACAAAGTGAAAAAATATTTGATATACAAGAAATTGAGCTTTCAGATAAAAATGAAAAGGCTAACAATAGGCTTTATCTCTTTACAGATGGCTTTGTAGATCAGTTTGGCGGACCCGACAATAAGCGTTTTATGACAAAAAACTTTAGGGCTTTGATAGAAAAAGCACAGGCTTTAGAGATGAAAGACCAGCGCGACTATTTGGACGGAAGCTTTGAAAAATGGAGAGGTGAATATAGCCAACTGGACGATGTCCTGGTGGTGGGTATGGTGCTTTGAAATAGCCCTTTACTAGAACCCTAAATTCGTAAGTATTTTGCTTTCATCAGTTTTTATTCATAATATGCAAGGTCTAAACAAGTCTTTTTGGTAAAAAATGACAGCCCCCCTTTGCCTTTATGAAAAATTACTACATAACTTTTTGCCTAGTTATCATTTTACTATTTAACACTCTGGCAAAAGCTCAAAATACGCAGTTTTCTACAACTTCGCTGCAGCTCAACTACGGCACGGGCTTCACAGACAACATGTATGGCTATAACACCCAAAACAAAGGCATGAGTACAGTGGTGTTCGAGAACTTTCTGACATGGAAATACGGCACTAATTTTTTTATGGTAGCTTATCTCAACGGTAAATTTTTAAGTTTTGATGATAGCCTAACCAATGAACGCTCGCGGATTTATACAGAATGTGCACCAAACTTAAGCTTATGCAAAATTTTGAATATCAGAGAGTTGAAACTACCAATTATACGTGATGTGTATCTAGGTGCGCAGCTGAGTATGAGCAGTTACTCTAGCTTTTTTGGGCAATTTATAGGCGGGGGAGTGTCTTTTAGAGTGCCCAAAGGAGCTTTGGCAGACCTCTTTCTATACTACAGACACGACAATTTCAATAATAAAACCATACATAGCGCGTTTGTTTATACTTTTCCGTTTCGTCTAGGTCGTACGCATTGGAGTATAGAAGGTGTAGCAGATGCCTCGCAACTCAAATACTGGGGCACAGATGCGCTTGCGCAGCCGCGCTTGTTTTGGGTGCCTTTTTACAACAGAACCAATCTCCGCCAAAAAAACTGGTGTAAAGTGGGTATAGAATATTATGTCCACTACAATAACCGTCTGAATATTCATGCGCCGCAGTTGGCTTTGCGCATGACTTGGTAAAAGTGAAATCTAAAGTTCTAAGATTTTCATTTCCACACGTCTGTTTTTTTCAGGATTGTTAGGATCTATGGGGCGCGTCCCGCCAAAGGCGCGTATGACTATCCGGCTTTTGTCAATGCCACGCTTCACCAAAAAATTGACCACTTCCCGCACACGGTCGCCCGAAAGCTGAAGTTGTAGCTTACTAATGCGTTCATAGTCAGGTGAACTAGGGTCAGGGTCTTTGTCTGTGTGTCCTGCCAACTCAATTTTAACCTTTGGATTGGCCTTCATAAATCTAAAAAGGCTATAAACACCCAAAGTGTCAAGAAGTTTGTAGCTTTTATTCTCAAAAAGCAAGTTCTCAAGCGAAACACTTTCACCTTTAGCCACTTCGGTTTCGTTAATGGTAACTGTAGGCTCTTTCTTAGGTTCTTCAAGCGTAGCCACCACAGCGGCTGTTTCGTTTACCTCCTCGATGTTTGAATCAGGGACACTAGACTTGACAATGATTTTGGGATCCAATGAATAAAAGCCCATTTCCACAGTACCTATCCAAACTATGCCTTTAGAGTTTACGTCTACGCAAGTGGCCTCACTGCTCTTAAAATCAGAGTTATTTTTGTCATAATAAACCCATTCTGGTTCTTTAACAGAGGCTTCTTTCTCTTCAAAACCAGCAATATAAGATCCTGCAATCCAAATCGCTTTGCCTTTATAGATGGCCGCATCGTTAAACTGCGTTGCTCTTTTCATACCTTTTTTGGCAAGACGGGTTAAGTCTTTAAACTTATAAAAACAACTGAATTGCAAACGGCCTTTTTCGTCCAAATAGCTCGTACAAGAGCTAGGCGTACCGCGAGTAAGTACTTTAATCACTTCAGTATAAACATCATACATATACCACTTAGTGCCGTCTTTGGTACTAAACAACCCTTCTTTTGTACCGACCCAAACCATACCCTCTAAATCCACAGCTACGCTTGTTATTTGATTGCTACCCAGGCCATTATCGGTTGTACTCATGTCGAAAGCAGACCAGTCGCCTTTGGCATCTAGCTGATAGAGACCCGCATCCGCTGTGGCTATCCATTTTCTACCCTCTGCATCTATGGCGATATCCTTGATATACAGGTTTTTGTTTTTAAACACTGGAAACCTAAACTGTTCCAATACTTTTCCGCTTGGTGAAATGCAAATAAGGCTATAACCTTTATAATAAGAGCCTACCCAAGCATTGCCCTGTGCATCAAAGTCTATGGCACTGATGTTTCGCACAATGGAATCCATGCTATTGGGCTGTTTGAAAATGCGCCAAGTGGAGTCGGACTTATAGCAAGCTAAATAATTTTCTGTGCCCACCCACACATTGTCTGAAGCATCTACAGCGATACATGTCACGCGTTTTTCGGGCAAAGGAGTATTGTCAGTATTAAAATTCCGAAAATATTGTGCCCGCGCATTGAAAACACAAAGCAAAGTAGCCAAAACTATAAAAAAGCACTTAAACATAACCTTAGAAGCTTGAATGTGTCCTATGCAAAGCAATATCTGATACTAAACCAGATAACGAAAAAAAGGTGGCGAAATTACGACCTTAACCAAAAATAAAACAGGATCAAGCTCTATAAGTTTTGATTGAAGCCCTCTTTTAACTTTTCTTAGTACAGTTCTGAGCTATAAAAATCATTCATCAGAATATAGTTTTCAACATCTTGCGGCACAAGATAGGCAATGCTCTGCCCTTTGGCTCGTTTGTTTCTGATAAAGGTGGCTGAAATATCCATCAGCGGAACATCTTTCAGCAGCGTAAAAGCAGGGTGCTGATGCCAGTGTGTAAGCTCAGCGTGAGGACGAGGAAATACCAAAAAATGGTAATGAAGAACCAATTCTTCTGCTTTTTTCCATTTCTCGAAATGTTTAAGGTTATCTTCGCCCACAAGCACAAAAAATTGATGATCAGGATACTGTGCCCCAAGAGCCTGAAGCGTATCTATCGTGAAACTGGGTTTGGGCAATTCATATTCAAGATCACAAACATCGAGCAAGGGGTTGCCTGCAATAGCCAATCTGACCATTTCTAGCCGATCATATTCTGAAAGTAGACTTTTTTGCGCTTTAAAAGGATTTTGAGGAGAGGGGATAAACCATACTTGGTCTAAGCCTTTCAGCTCACATACCGTTTGTGCAACAATCAAATGACCAACATGAACAGGGTTAAAAGACCCAAAATAAAGACCAACTTTAGACATAAATTTTCTGCAAAAAACAAGAGCAGTACTTAAACCGTACCAAAGTACTCAATATACAGACGCTGTAGCTCGGGTATCACATAACGTGCTACTACATAAATTGCGCCATAAAAAAGTCCCCAAAAGCTCAGAAAAGAAAGCGTCTGTCCTAAAATAAAGCCTACTTCGTTCCAGCGCATAAACAACTGAAAACCAAAAAAATAAGAGTAGTAAAGCAAGCTTTCTAGCATAAATTTGCCACTACACCACTGCCCTAAAAAATACCAGACAGAATCAGAATCATAAAAAAAATAGGTTCTTAAAAAGACCAAAGTACCCAAAAAAACATAACACGAAGCAGCAATAAAGCTCCAAAACGTGTAGGGAGAATTACGAAAGTATTGGGCAAGAACACTCATTACAAATGCTAGGGTCTAGTTACAGATGAGCAAATGTAATAGCTTAATCGAAAATTTCCTAGCGTTCGTCGATATTTTTTAATCTGTAACTTTAGCACTGCCGCTCATGGATTTTTTATGAATCACATAAGCCAGTGTAATGCCGTGCGATGTACCGAGAGGTTGGTCATAATAGCCAAAGGCGTAGTCTATGACTAGCTTACGATGTCTCAGGCTTAAACCCCAAAAGCTAGAAAAAGGCTGAGAGCGAAGTCCCATCCGAAGGGTTATTTTTTCGCTGAGCATATCATAAGCTAGGCCAGCCTTCAGATAAGCAGGGTTATCAGTATCTTTCTCTGTTTCAGCATTTATTGTCAGTTTGTTTGTAGGTCTGTAGGACAAACCCGCTTTCATCACAGTGGGCAAACGCTCGTCTAAAAAAGTTTGCACCTTGGCTTGATTCAAATTGTAGATGTGCATTCCCAGAAAAAGCTTGTTGCTTAACTGAGCCACTCCACCAAACTCAAGCACAAGCGCACTACGCTGTCCTGTTCCCTGCCCCATGATTTGCAGATAATTAGCCTGAAAACCCAAACTAACTCCTTGTACTTTATGGCTGTAGCCTAGCGCGAGTCTATGCTCATTGTACACACCATCGCCAAAACGCCATACACCCACACCCACTGCCCCATTGCGGCTGTTGGGCATGACAAAACCCGCCGAAAAAGTAGGCAAGTTGAGCATGCTAAATCTATTTTCATAGGAAGCCCAAGCGGTGGTTTTTTCCACTTCACAGAGTGCACCAATATTGTTAAACATGGCTTGTGCGTCGCCCACCGTAACGGCTGCGTTGCCCATACCTTGCGCAGCAGCCCCTGCTTCATTGCGGCCACCACTCTGAGCGTGAAGCTCTGCACTTATTGCACAGAGCAAAGCTGAAATCAACAGAAAAGTCTGCTTGGCTAATCTAAACCGTAAAAACAATGCCATTCCTCTATGTAGTATATGTTTGAATGCTACAAAGTTAGATGATTGGTTTTGAGAAACAGACGCTTTGATGTGAACTTTTGGAGAAAGATGCAATGGCTGCCTTCTGAGGCAGTCACACAGATGAGAATTGAGGAAAGAAATTCATCAGATGATTTGAGTTAAACAAATTATCTTACTTTTCTGCTAACGGTTTTTGATTTTTTTCCAGCGGTCTTTGAGTTGGTCTTTCACCTTATCTTTCAGATTTTTGTTGGTGGTGTCGGCAAGAATATCTTCCAAAAGTTCTTTGCCCTGCTCGGTCACTTCTTCTTTAACCTCTGCTTTGATAGCAGCTTTTATCTGATTCTGAAGCAAGGTTTTATCAAAAGAAACTCTGGGTTGAGCGTAGCTCCCCTTCAAAGTAAAGTGCAGATCTAAATGATCAAGCTGTGCCTTAGAGACATCTAAGCTAAACCAATCTTGTATTTTACTGGCCATTAAGCTTTTGGGCACCATCATCATCATTTTGTAGTCTATGCTGCCATCTACGCCCGTGCTGCCTTCCACACCCGCCAGACATTCGCCCAATGCAAAGCTATAGGGTTTGACAAACATTCTACCGTTTTCGATGCTGAACTGCATGATTAAGTCCATTAAAGTACTGTTCTCTAAACTTTTCAGACCCGTTTGGGCAATAATCGATTTCATCAGAGGATCTTGTTTAAAACTAGCTTGTTTGAGTAGCATGCTGCCGCCACCTGTCAAGCTCAGTAAATCTGGCATCATATCTTGTTTGAGTCCGCCTTTCATTTTGAATTTGGTGTTGAAAATGCCTTCTACATTTTTGGCCACTGGCGCAAAGGTTTGAACAGTATTGAAATTTTGCGCAGCATTGCCCAAGCCCATTTCCAAAATATCTAGGTCAAAGTCAAAAAGTGGTTTGGCTAAATTACGACTGTCATAGAGGCCAGAAGTGCGAATAGTACCACCCAAAGTGTTGAATATCAAATTATTCATGCGTACTGTACCATTTTTAGCAATGATAGTACCTGTCATATTTTTAAGTGTGAGATTGTCGTAGAGTACCTCCTCGATGTTGGCATTGAAGGTAAAATCAATGTCTTTAGGCACTTCAAAAACGGTTAGAGGCTCTTCGGTTGTTGTAGAAGCAGCCTCTTCCTCGGCCAACCACTCATTCACATCAAACTTTCTACTCTTCAGGCTCATATTGCCCACCAGAATAGCGGGGGTTTCTTTTAGGCCAGTTGCATGAAAACCGTAGGCTAAGTAGTTGAGTAAATGGCCAGTAATATTTAAATCGCTTTTACCTGCACTACCCAAAAAACTGGTGATAATCAATCTTTCGGGTGTAAAAGTCATTTCAGAGGCATCAATATTGAAGCCTTGTGGCAAATCTTCCGACTTATATTTGAAGTTTTTGAGGCTCATTTTGCCTGAAGTGGGCAGTTTATCGTACTTAGAAGCCTCAATATCTGACATTTTGCCTTTTGTGATCAAATCCATGGCCATTTGGCCTGTGATTGTGGTTTTTTCTATGGGGTAAATTTTGGTTATTTTCCCCAAATCCAACAATCCTTTCACTTTCAGATCATAGGTATAGTCATCCAAATTCACAATAGAGCCGTTAATTTCGAAAGGATTTTTGTCTACAAGCAAGATAAGTTTATTGAGTTCTATGGATGTATCCGCCATTTTTCCACTGGTATTACTGGCTGTAGCATCCATCTCTATGTTTTCCATAGGTATCGGGTAGGCTAAGTGCTTCAGATAGCCTTGTTGCAAAGAGGCTTTGGCGTTAATGTTTGGGATAACACTTTTGGCTTCGCTATAAAGTCCATTGGCCTTAAGATTAAGCCCAAAAAGCCCTTTCATATCAAGGCTGTCCATAGGAAACATGGTTTTAAGCTCTGCCAGATTGACTTTGGCATTGATGTCAGCATCAATCCAATAATCTGTAAGACCTTTTACTTTCAACCTACCGCTCACGGGATTGCTGCCCAGCTTAAGCGCAAATTGCTGTATATCAATAGTCGTATTTTCTAAGTTGCCGTCTTTGTTGTCTATGTTCATGCTCATTTGTATGTCCTGAACAGCCGAAGGAAGGTCTGGGTACTGTAAAAATCCATTTTTTACGCCCATTTTAAGCCCGAAAGCAGGCATTTTGTTTTTGGTGTCATCATACGTCCCTTTAGCAAAGCCCTCAAACACCAAGCTACCACTCGTTTTAATGCTTTCGTAGCCCTCCATAAACACAGCAGGAATCAGGGAAAGTAAATTCTTAAATTCGCTTTCAGCGGCTTTGAAGGTAATATCCATGTCATAACCACTGGCAGGCATAGCGAACATTCCCGCGAAGCTAAAAGCAAAATCGTTGATTTTGATGTTATTTTCTTTGAACTTGTAGGTAGATGTGGCCATATTCATATCCATGATCACCTTTGCGCTCAGCTTATTTTTGTTAAAATAATTGATGTTATCAAAATTGAGGCTGAGGCTATCCACATCGGTTTGGGTAACAAGATCAAATAAATCGCTATCTAGCTCGCCAGAACCACTGTGGTTAAAGCCCTTTAGGCTGACCCAGCAAGGCAAGGAGGCATCAGAATAACGAATTGTGCCATTGGTGATTTTCCAAGAATCAAGGGCTATTTTTGAGCTACCCTCTTCTTCAGTAATGGGCTTGGCGGCATTATCTGGAATGGCAATATCATAATTGGCGCGTCCATCTTTGAGTACACGTACATAAACATCAGGTTCTTCTATATCAATGCTTTTGATGATGATTTCATCAGAAAAAACACTCCAAAAATTGATACAAATTTCAAAAGTTTTGGCCTTGAGAAGTGTGTCTCCCTCAAATGGGGCTTTGTTATGTATTTCAAAGTTCTCAAGTCCCACTTCCAAATCAGGGAAGCTCGACAGAAGAGAGAGGTCTATGTCCTTGAAAGTAATTTTAGCATTCACATACTTTTCAGACATAGTCAAAACTTTTTCTTTGGCCGCACCCGCAAAAAACTTGGGAGTAAGCCAAACCAATAGCAAAACAAGCGCAAAACCGCCCGCCAAATAGTAATATGAACGTTTTTTCATTGGTTTATTCTTTTGAGTTGTCTTTAGAATGCGAGCAGAGAAGCCCTTGCCTGACGTGCAAAAATAAACAAAAAGTGGAAATACCTAGACTCTGAAATATTTTTTCTAAGAAGCACTACAAAGCTGTCTACTTATTCACACTGAGATCTTTGAATTGCATTTTGTGCAAAGTGGCATAATAATTATTTTGGGCGAGTAGCTCTTCGTGCGTGCCCTGTTCTTTGATTTCACCTTTATCTAGCACAATGATTCGGTCTGCTTCCTGAATAGTTGAAAGGCGGTGTGCAATGACGATAGCGGTACGTCCCTTCATCATTTTCTCTATAGCGTGCTGAATGAGTTCTTCTGTTTCACTATCCACAGAGGAGGTGGCCTCATCCAGAATGAGAATTTTGGGGTTGAAAATCATAGCTCTCACAAAAGAAATGAGTTGTCGCTGTCCCACCGAAAGGGTAGCCCCACGCTCCATCACGTTGTAATCAAAGCCATTGGGCAGTTTTTCTATAAACTCAAGCGCACCCACCATTTCTGCAGCCTGACGCACAGCCTCTCTGGTAATGTTGGGGTCTCCGAGTGTAATGTTTTCAAAAATCGTAGTAGAAAACAAAAACACATCTTGAAGTACCACACCCACCTGAGAGCGCACGGAATCTAGGGTGTAATCCTCAATATTTCGCCCGTCTATCCATATCTCACCGCTTTGTATTTCATAGAGCTTGGTCAGCAGGTTAATAACTGAGGATTTGCCCGCACCTGTAGCCCCTACCAGAGCCAGCGTTTCGCCTGGCTGTACACGAAACGATATCCCTTTAAGCACAAAATTGTAACCGTCATAGGCAAAAGAGACGTTTTTAAATTCAACATCGCCTTTTAAGTTTTCAAGTTCTATCGTTCCATGATGCGGAATAGTTTCGTCTGTGTCTAAAAGTTTGAGCAGCCTGTCTGAGCCTACAATTCCCAGCTGTAGCGTATTGAAACGGTCCGCAATCATGCGTATGGGTCTAAAGAACATAGCAATGTACATAATAAAAGCTACCAAAACTCCCAAGGTGACTTCTTCTTGAAGTACCAACCGCGCTCCAAACCAAACCAAAAGCCCTGTCCCAATAGCTGATATAATTTCGGCCACAGGAAAATAAACCGAATAATAGAACACCGTTTTGATTTGCGCTCGCGTGTGTTCTTGGTTAATTTCTCTGAATTTTTTGTATTCTCTGGCTTCGCTGTTAAAAAATTGCACCACAGACATCCCAGTAATGTGTTCTTGTACAAAAGAGTTCAAATTACTTACAGCAGTACGCACTTCATCAAAACCCACTTTTACTTTCTCCTTAAAAATGTATGTGCTAAGCAGCAAAACAGGCAGCATGGACATACTGATAAGCGTCAGTCGCCAGTCAGTATAAAACATCAAAATGAGAATAAAAATAAGCTGAAGCGCATCGCCCGCAATGTTGGCGATGCCATCCGTGAAGATGTTTGACAGGGTTTCTACATCTGAAATGGTACGGGTTACGAGGCGGCCTATGGGTGTTTGATCATAAAACCGAAGCTTGAGCCGTGTAACATGCCTAAACACCTGCAAACGAATATCTTTAATGATGGACTGGCCCAAGAAACCTGAATAATAACTGTGATAATACTCCGCTACAGCCTGAGAAATAGCCAAAATAACCAAAAGGATAGCCATTTGAGCCAAGCCTTCGTAGTCATAGTTGGCTATTTTCTGATCTATGGCGTGCTGAATGATATAAGGCTTTATGGGGCCTAGAACGCCTGTAAGAACAGTAAGAGATAGTACTAACCAAAAATAGCTTTTGTAGGGCTGCAAATACACAAAAATCCTTTTCAGAATTTTTAGATCAAAGATTTTTCCCGAGGGCTTTTCGCCTGCTGACATAGTATGTTTGGCTTAAAAACGATTTATTTTTGAGCCTAGTTGAGTTTTCGTAAAAGTATTATTCAAAATAGTTTGGCAAATATAAGATTTTTGACTTCAAAAAAGCAAGTTTATGCACTAAAAGAGGCTAAGCTCAATCCCATAGTATGAGAAATTGGAACTCAAAAGGCTCTAAAAGTTCATAAAATTCTTTCAAATAAGAAGGCTTGTTAAGAGTGATATTCAAAATATTATTGTGTCGTTCCTGTAAGCTGCCATTCGGAAAAAGCTTAGCAAGCACCTGCTCAAGTTGCTTTAAGCTGACACCGTGTTTTTGCTCTTCAGACTTTTTGAGACGCTTTTCTAAATTTTCTAAAGCTTTAAGGAATTTATTTTTTTCGGCTTCTAACACGCCTAATAAACTGGCATCAGTTTTTTCTATTTTTTCTCTGCTTGCCTCTAGCACAGCTTCTATAGTCTTGGCTTCTTCTTCTAAACTCAAATCATTGGTTGTGATGTTTTTAAGAAGTTGTTCTTTGAGCAGCTTGGCATCTTCAAACACAGCCAGCGGTTCAAAACCTAACTTTTGCCAACGCTCTTTAATGCTAGGGCTTAAGTACAAAGCAAACTGACGAGGCAAGAGTATAGGAAAAGGCAACTTCAGCGCATCGAAAACCGCTTTGAACTGTAGCCAATAAGCAATTTCGCCTGGACCACCACAGTAGGCCAAATTAGGTAAAATACTTTCTTGATAAACCGTTCTCAGCACCACATTGGGGCTAAATCGCTCAGGAAAAGCCTTCAAATGTTCCAAAATTTCAGTTTCCGAAAAGCTCAAATTTGTATTGAGGACATTGTAACGCCCCTGCTCCAGCACAATGCGCTCTCGCACGCCCTCGCTCATATAGAAAAGGTTAATTTCTCGGCCTTTGACTTGCGCCTCATAGCCTGCTTTTTCCAATTCCTTAGAGCTTTGAGCCAAAGCCTTAGCGGAGAATTGTTCTTTGAGCTCCAGAGCGAGTGTATTGGCAAAAACAGCTTTGAAAGCGGCTCGGTTTGCGTCCAAAACAAGCAAGCCTTGTGCGCCATAAAGTGCGTGTGTATAAGCGGTTGTGGCCTCAGCAAGCGTGGAATGCTGGGCGTAAGCTTGTCCAAAAACACCTGCCTTTTCACCCAATGCGCTTAGAATAGGCTCTATTGTGGCTGTGTGATAAGCTCCTGTTGCGCCTTTTTGGGTGCTCTCCCAAGTGTAAGTTTGGCCAAATAGATGAAAGCTTTTGATTTCTTCAAAATCATGGTCTTCGGAAGCCAACCAGTAAATAGGTATGAAATGACAGTCAGGATATGCCTTTTGGAGAATTTGGCAGGTTTTTATAACCGTTTGAATCTTGTAATGAAAAAACAAAGGGCCAGAAAATAAGTTGAGCTGATGCCCAGTACAAACCGTATAAGTGTTTTTTTGTGCCAAAAGCTCAATTTGTACTGTGGGAGCCGCCGCCAAAGAGGCATATTGCTTGTGAAGTTCGGAAACTAGAAGTTGGCGTACCTCAATTGGAAATTGCTCTCTGGCAGCCATGGACGGTATAACATTAGCAACCGTTGGAAAATGGCTGTAAAATGGTTCTAAGACTGTTTTTTGAGCAATATAATCTAAGAAAATGCCAGAAAACTGTTTGGTGTTTTGAAAAGGAATGCGCTGATGTTGCATGGATTTTGGGCTGTAAGAACAGGTCTCAAAGAAAAAATAAGACAGTATACAAAAGTGGTTCAAATTTATAACAAACAGTCAAGCCTACAAAAAATTACTTATTTGAGGTCTATTTTATATTTGTAAAGTCTACTAAGACCGTTTTGGCCGCTTGAAATATATTCTTTCAGGTCATTGAAGTCTTTAAATCTCTGAGGCTTCAAGTTATTGCGCTTGCTTGTAAAATAGAGGGTCTTAGACGCTGCATCATAAAAAGGACAATATTCCATATACCTTGTATTGATTACATTACCAAGATTTTTAGCAGCTGTCCACTGACCACTGTTGTCTTTTAGAGAATAATACAAGTCACCACTTCCAAAACCATCTTTTGCATCATACTTTGTATAAATCAATAAAGATTCGTCAGGCGACACAAATGCGTTAAACTCATAGCCTTCGCTGTTGATATTCGCGCTGAGCAAGGTAGGTGCTTGGTAAGTATTGTCTTTCCACTCGGCCAAGTAGATATCGTCTTTTCCTAAACCACTTTTGGCATCTTTGGTGAAATAGAGGTTGTTATTAGCGGCTAGAGTTGGATAAAACTCATCATCAGCGGTGTTAATTGGGCTGCCTAAATTAATGGGCTTAGACCAGTCGCTTTTGAGATTGCTTCTTTGAACATACCAAATATCAAAATCACTTTTCGCCTTGTCTGCATCATTTTTGGGTCTGTTTGAGGCAAAATAAAGCCTGTTCCCATCAACAGATAAAAAAGGCTCCAGATACGAATACTCATCACAAAATGATACAATTTCAGGACTCGCCCATTTCCCTTTCTTGACACACAGAATTTGAGAAATATTTTGATCTGGGCTTTGAAAAGTAAAGTAGATTTCGTCTTGGGGCAGAGCAGCACAAAAGTCTCGTACATTTTGAAACTTATTCAGCTCTTTGTTCACTAGCTCCACATCCTGCGAAAAGCCCAACACTGTGATAGAGAGAAAAAATATTGACCATAAAACTTTCATCCTTGTTTATGTTTAAAATGTTAAAAATAAATAACTTAATCTTGAAGCCCATTTTACCTAACGCGCAAAGATATGACAACTACAAGCCGCAAAAATCTATTCATCAACTATGTAACGTAAAAAATGGTTAGTTTTTTCCAATTGTTTGAAAATAAGAGATGAACACATCTATTTCACAGCCGTATTGAGACCCAAAATAGGTTTACGAAATAGATGCAAATATCATTAAATCAAAGTCTAAGACAATCCATAAGCTAGATTTGGAGCTAGAAAATATTAACAAAAAATAACTATAAGATTAGTTGCAATACTAGATTTTTAGATATATGTTTGCGAGGTATAAACAACCTAAGCAACCATGAAGCGACTAACCAAAGCAGAGGAAGAAATCATGCAAATTTTGTGGGCATTGGACGAAGCGTATGTACGCGATCTTATAGAGCAAATTCCTGCGCCCAAACCTGCCTACACCACTGTTTCTACAGTTATTAGAGTACTAGAAACCAAAGGTTTTGTGGCTCACAAAACGCTTGGCAACACCCATCTTTATTATCCTCTCATTAGCAAAGATGATTATGCACGTCAGAGCGTGAAAGGACTTTTATCAGACTATTTTGGTGGCTCTTTTGCCAAACTGGCTTCGTTTTTTGCAGAAGACACCGACGTAGATATGAAGGATTTAGAAAAAATGCTTAAAGTTATTGACGATAAACTTTCTACCGATAAATCTGACTCTTAGGGGTCTTCTCTTTAAATTTTTTCTAAAAAACCCTAACATCAAAGCGCCATGAGCACAGTCCTCTTCTATCTACTGAAAGCCAATGCCTGTTTGGTGGTGTTCTATATTTTTTATAGATTTTTCTTGGCGCGAGAGACTTTCTTTAAGTTTAATAGGGCCTATCTGATGAGCGCAATATTGCTGTCTTTTCTGATTCCAAGCCTAGAGATACCACTTGAAAATTCCTTTTTGAGCCAAGTGAGCAATGTTTGGCCTTTGAAATGGCGTTCGGAGGTCAAGTCTGAAATTGTTCATTTAAAAACCATTGAGCTGTCTGAAAGTCAATTGGCCAATATCAATCCTCAAGATATCAAGCAGATGATTGTTTTACCCACCACTCAACAATCAACCAGTGGCATCTGTACACAGCAACAAAAAATGGACTCGGACTACTTGGGAGTTTTGAAACAGTCATACAGCACTTTGCTCATTTGGGCTGCTTGTGCCATCACAGGTATGCTGTTGTTACGCCTCATTTATGGCCTTTTACAAATGTTTTGGTTGGCCTCCAAGCACCGTTCCAAATCTAAAAAGTCTTATACAGTTATCTTTGTGGATAAACATTTACCCACGTTTTCATTTTTTAATTATCTTTTTTGGCAAAGCAACACCCAGCTGAGCGTTAGCGAAAAGCGTCAGGTGCTTATCCATGAGTTGGCGCATATCAAGCAAAAGCATTCTTTTGATGTCATTTTAGCGGAGCTTCTTGTGGCTCTCTGTTGGTTTAATCCTGTTAGCTATTGGTATAAAACCGCTTTGAAAGATTTGCATGAATACCAAGCAGACCAAGCCGTATTGGCTACCTCCAATGCTGGCGATTATGCGCGATTATTACTGGCGCAGGTTTTTGGTACGTCACGTTTGAGTCTGGCCAATCATTTTGCACAGTCTCAACTCCTAAAACGTATCAACATGATGGGCAAAAACAACTCAAAACGACTCAATTCATGGAAATATCTTTTGGTAATTCCCCTCATCATCTTACTGGGTATACAGTTTGGCCAATACAAAGACAATAAAAAGTCTCTCAAGCTCACGAAAATGAGTTTGATGACAGGAAACATCAACACACAAGGCTTTGTGAATATGTTTCAGCAAGAAGAAACCCCAAATGTGGTAACGACTGAAACCCAAAGCGCGTGTATCGTTCCCGCGCAAAAGCTAAGCTCATTTGAGGTGGAAAGTAAAGAAGAAGACGCGGAGCTTTCTGATTTTATGGCGGCGTGTGAGTCAGAGACCGCTGAATATGAGCAGAAAGCTGCCCAGCTTGCGGAGGAGTATGCGAACAAGGCCAATGCGCATATTGACAGATTGGCATCAGCTAGGGCTTGTCTACCGAACAGCCTCAACATCATTGCTCATAACTCCCGCATGTCATCTTTGCCGCCCAGCCCAGTAACTTCTACCCACTCATCCTTTGTAAAGAATTTTGAACAGGTTATTAAAAACCGTGTAGAAGAGGCTCATTGCAAGGTAAATCGCTTTACGTTTGAAGCAACAACAGACAATGAGGAAGATATTTTTGAACAGATTACCATTGTGATAGACCAAGCTGGTCAGATGCAGGGCCAAACCAAACAACTTAAAGTCAAACAACCGTTTGTTGTTAAGCAGAAGAAGAAAGGAATGGTTGTGGAGGTTTTGGATAAAACCAATTTCAAAATGATTATCGACGGTGTAGAGATAGACTTATCGCAGGATCTAGAACTTACAGAACCCTTACGCCATCTCGAAGAGCTTTCAAAGTCTGTCAATATCAAAGCTCAACAAATGGAGCAGGATAACCAAAAACTCTTGCACAAAATGGAGCAGCTCAATGTGATCAGGCAAATGATTAAAAAAGCTAACAGTACTCCCGAATAAAGCAAAATGGCACATCAAGCCGTTTGAATTTTGTGTTGCTGTCTTCCTGCCTGCTTTCTTATGGTGCATTAAAAACAGCCCTAAGCTTTAGTATTTTTAGCATATTATTGATTGCTGTCTGCCAATGAGGATATTCCACACTCAAATGATACCATTTGACTTCAACCTCCGCCAAGCAACTAGGCGACAGTCTTAGGGCAAGCGTAGCAAGTTGATCTGACCATTCATACACCAGATAACGGCGCGCTACCACAATATGCTCAAAAAAATTGAGTAAGCAAACTGCCTCAGCACCTTTAAACTGCCTAGAACTGTTCTTGAGCAATGCTGCAACGGGATGCGTAGCCTCTTGTGAGCTCAGCTCGTAAGAGACCGTGATTCTTTTGAGCCAGAGTAGCCAATCTGCTTCGGTGAGCAAGTCAAAAATAGAGGCAAGAGCAATCTTTTTATGGTGAGATAGCTGACTGTACAAAACCAAAACCTGCAAGACATGCGACGACTCTTTTCGGAGCACTACCCCATCGAAGATACCGCGCCAGACTTCGTTGCTTTCTTTTTGTACGCCAATATTGGTTTTAAAATCCTCAAAATCAACACTTTTGCACAACTTATACCACGCTTTGAGCGAACAACACGCACCCAAAAAATAAAGCAAATCAGCATCGCTTATTTTTTGTAAAAAATCCCATTTCGGTGTGTCTGGGCTGATTTTCCTATCTATTTTTAAGCGTTTTTTTTCGCAGGTAAGCCATTGTAGCAGAAGATTATCGAGCTCTGTGCGGAGTTCAGAGTCTAGCGCAGCTCTAAGCTTGAGAGCCACCAGCAGTACTTGACTGCCTTCATTCAAAGCCTCTAAAGGGGCTATCTGAACCAAAAAATTCAAGTCTTGGGCTTGTAAGTTTTGCGCAAGCGCGCTCAAGAGCAATGCTTTTTCGGTACCTGAGAGTGCTTTAAAGTGTTTTTCAAGCCAAATTCTGGCTGCATCGGGGCTTTCTTCTCGCCAAGCTAGGAGCTGGCGATGCCGCTCTTTAGCCGTAGCTTCCTCCCAGTCTCTGTCTTCTTGCCAATCAAATATTTTTTTGTATTGGTTGTTGCGCTCAAAAGCCCAACGCAAACGTTCGCCTCCCGCCAGCACCAGCAAGCGTTGATATCGGGGAGATGCGTCCTCTAAGAGAGCCAAGAGCTGAGGTAAAAAAACTGGAGGTAGAAGCTGTTTCTGCGCCACCAGTCGTGCCAAAAACTCTGCACAAAGTTCTGTATTTTGGTCAGACTCTATACACTTTTGTAAGGTGTTCTGCCACAAAGCTGAGCAGTAAGGCCACTGTTCAGCAGGAGCCGAGAAAGTCTCTGACTGGTGCAAGGGTATTTTCTGGGCATTTTGAGCCAGCAAAAACCAAAGAGCTTGCCATTTGAGCAAAAGTTCTGTGTGGGGAAGTGTGCCAAACTGCGCGTAAAGCGCGTTCAAATAGTCTTCAGTAAAAGGCTTTCTATTCAAGCCTTGCAAGCTATACTGCTGCAGAGCTTCATAGTCGAGCAATAGGTTATGAATAGGCATAAGCTGATAACTTAACAGAGAGGGCTTAAGCGCGCTTCACGAATCTGATTGACTTGAGAATGTGCTCGAAGATAGGCAAGTGGTCGTTTAACAGTGGTTTGATCGTGAGACACTTCATTTCATAAACATTGCTAGGACTCGCATAAAGAAAAGCATGCAGGGCACAAAAAGCCACATCCATTTCGGGATCTTGCCATTCAAAGCGGTGTAGATAAGCTGGTTTCTCGGCTTGTGTGAACCACTGCTCATCCACAGCTTTGTATTGATAATGCTCACGACTCAGCTTTTCTTTATACTTTTCTGTAAACATGCGCAAAGCCGCCTCATCCCCTAAACGTGTGCCTAGCTTCTGAAATCCTACATTAGAACGGTAGTTTTTCTCTGGCCTGGCATAAAAAATAACGTAATAGGTGTCGTTGGAGTCGTCTGCCCAACTGGTGGGCACCTCCATAGAAAGACCAAAGTCTTTGTCTGTGCAGCGTTCCATTCGGATGTCAGAGAACATAGCCGTACTGAATTGGTTTGATGGTGCAGAGCTTTAATCTTCAAGAAAATTCCCAAAGTGACAAACTCTTTTGTTTTTAGATGTGCAAATTTAACAAAATTTCATAAAAACCATATCCCCTCTTCGCGTTTTTTCATGGGTATAAAAAACTTGAGGAAAGCTTTGCTTTTTGAGTGATAGGCTATATCTTGTCTGCCTAAACTGTATCGCATGAGCCTACCTCAAGAAGATTTTCTGCATTACGTTTGGCAAATGCAGTATTTTGATAAAAAAAATTTACGAAGCACCACCCAGCAAGCTATCAACATTCTGGACAAGGGCCAACATAACCACCATTCAGGACCAGATTTTTCATCAGCCAGACTGGTGTTGAACAATACAGAATGGGCTGGCGACGTAGAAATTCATGTGCGAAGCAGCGAGTGGCGACGACATCAACACCACCACAATCCTGCCTACAGCAAAGTGATTTTGCATGTGGTGTGGGAAGATGACGATTCCCTCCAGCCAGCTGCTGGCCAAGTACCTGTTTTAGAGCTTAAAAATAAGCTCCATGAAGGACTATTTGAACGCTATTTGCAGTTTTTTGATGGTGTGCCGCCTTTTCCTTGTGCCTCATACACCTCTCATCTACCCCAAGCCTTACAAGAAAGGGTATTGCTTCAGAACTGGATAGGCCGACAGAACCGCAAAATTAACGACATTCACAGTCTCTATTTGCGTAACCATAAAAACTTAGAAGAAACCGCCTATCAACTCCTTGGGCAGGGCTTTGGGCTTTCTATCAACCAAGAGCCATTTTTAAGACTTTGTCAGCAGTTACCCCACAAATATCTTCAAAAGCACGCCAACCAAGCCCCTCAAATAGAGGCTCTGTTGTTTGGGATGTCTGGACTCTTACCAGAGCAGCCCAAAGACGATTACAGCCAAGCTTTAGTACAGGAGTTTGCTTTTTTGTCTCACAAGTACAATCTCAAAAGCCACAAATTGTTGTTAAGTGAGTGGAAATTTTCCAAGCTCAGACCTCCTTCTTTTCCCACAGTGCGTTTGGCGCATTTTGCTGCTTTGATGTACGGAAGACAGCATTTTTTTGCAGAACTCATCCATGCAGAATCCCTTCAAGAGCTTAAAGCTTTTTTTGGTTGTCAGCCATCGGCTTATTGGCATACGCATTATGACTTTGGCAAAGAGAGCAAGTTATTGAGAGGCGGATTGGGCACTTTGTTTACAGAAGTATTGATTTTGAACGTTGTGGTGTATTTGGGGCTTTTCTATGCAGAGCTAAAAGGCATATCTGGCTTGGCTAACAAGTTTTTGGGATTTGCAGAATCACTCAAAGCAGAAGAAAATAAGCTCACCAAATTTTATACGGATAGGGGCTTTCGGGCGCAACACGCTGCACAGAGCCAAGGGATTTTGGAGCTTCACAAACAGCAGTGCCTCGCCAAGAAGTGCTTGAGCTGCGGCGTGGGACAGTATCTACTCAAATAGCTCTTTTTCAATTTCAAAAAGGGTTATTTTTGCAACTTTAAACCGTTCTGATAAAGTCTCAATCAAAAAAAATCAAACGCCTGATGACAGATTTCAACAAGATAAGGCAACTTTTTGACATAACCGAAAACAATGGATTTTCGGAAGACGAGATTTTTGTATTTAAAAATGTTTGTGAAAACATTCCCAAAAAATTATTTGAGTATTACTTACAACTAGGAAAAATAAAAACACTGAATCAAACTCAAGACAGACTTTTAGAACCCATTAGATTAACGATGTCTAAAAATAATGATTTTCTGGTTTTTTATTCAGAAAACCAATGGGTTTGTGTTTGGGGAATTAACAAGAATGACTTATCTGTTGACAATCCACCAGTTTACATGAGCTATAACGAGCAGGAATGGCATCAAGAAACCTACTTACTCACTGACTTTTTGGATGCAATGGCCAATCATCAAGCCGTATTTGCTCTTAAATTTTGTTCTGAAGAGCTTAGGTGTATAGACAATCAAGATATCAAAATCATAGAAAAGCATTTTAAGAAGCGAGAATGCTCATTTTCAAAATGGATTGGTATTGATTTTTATGGCAATCATGAAAACGATGTCATTGAAGTTCAGAAAAATGATGATTATTATGACTTAATTTACGCCTCCAACAACAAGCAACAATTTAAAGCCATGTATAAGATACTCAATCAGCTTGGCGTGTAAAAGCTCTACCCCAAACAGGGGTTTTGGCTGACACACAAATTTTGCGCTTCTGTATCAAGTTTGGTGCAGCTTTCTGACTTCTGAGTCCAACTTCGACAAAGCCAAAACAGATGTACATCAATTTTAAAATCAACAGAATGCTACTTGAAACATATAATGCAGATTGGATTAAGCACTTTACGGACATCAAACGTGAAATAGATATCGCCTTTGACGGGATTGAATACCGCGTTGAGCATGTGGGTAGTACATCTGTACCCAAATTGGATGCAAAGCCAATCATTGATATTGATATCGTTTTTTTAAATCTGAACGACTTTGAAAAGATAAAAGACAGATTAGAAACAATAGGCTATTTCCACAATGGCAATCAAGGAATTTTGGATAGAGAGGTATTTAAAAGACATAAAAATTTAAACCATAAGATTTTGGACACCATATACCATCATCTTTATGTGTGCTCTGTAAACAGTAAGGCATTGGAAAGGCATATCTTAAGTAGAAACTTTTTAAGAAAAAACGATTGGGCAAGGACAAGATACCAAAACATGAAATATGAAATGGCTGAAAAAGCCAATCAGGATAGAAAAAAATATCAAGAACTTAAAGAGCTGAATATAAATCACTTTATTGATTCAATTATAGAATTAGAAAAGAAGCAATGCCAAACATCGATTTGGAAATATAGCGACTAAAATACTCAGATAAAACATTGGTATAAGACCCAATACGAGGAGTCCTATTAACAGACTCGTGTAGGATCCATGTTAAGCGACTCTACAACCCAAAAATTATCCACAAAGACAAATCCTTAACATAGCGCAGCCTTAACGCTATCGTTTTGCATAATATTTGCACTTCATTACCCAAAAACTTTCCATTATATGCATATCAGTTATCCTCCTTGTACTCAAAACCAATCAAAGCTTTTTAAAAAAATAGTTTTGTTCTTCTGCTTTGTTTTATGGACTTCTTCTGCGGCTTATGCCGAAGAAACATGGACTTTGGTTTATAAGAAAGCAGATTCTTTGATGCAAATGAGAGCTTACGATGCATCGTTAGACTTGCATCGTAAAGCCTTACCACTGGCCGAAAAAGAGTTCGGGCAAAAAAGTGAACAATATTTCAATACACTCAATAATCTAGGCCGCTGCTTGATTTCTGCTAAAGATGAAACACAACAAGAAAGCTTCTTGAAAAGCACCGAACAGCAGGCTTTACTACTAATGGGCGAAAAAAGCTTGGCTCATGCACGCGCTTGCTTGAATCTAGGAACATACTATTTCCCTGGTCAGAGAGGCAATGATATGGCAATGTCTAAGACTTATCTTGAAAAAGCACTAGATATTCTCAAAACACTGCCTGAAAATGCAAAAGTCTATCACATGGGCGCAGTCAATAACTTAGCAGCCTTATATGTTTATTTAGAAAAATTTGTTGAGGCAGAAGCTTTGCTTCTGGAGACCATACAGTTTATGAAAGCTAAACATGGAGCTATGCACCCCGATTATGCTAGTGCGCTCAATAATTTGGGTGCGCTATACTTTAATCAGAGTAAGTATACTCAAGCGAAGCTTATATATGAACAAGTTTTGAACATACGCCAAGCCACCCTTGGGCGTAAAAGCTTAGAATACGCTCAAGCTTTAAACAACTTAGCTGTTTTATACGAAGAGACAAGTAACTATGTGGAGGCCGCCGATATTTACCAAGAAGTATTGACCACTATTTCTGAGGTGTACGGTAAAAATCATAGTGCATACGCCAACGCGCTCACTAATTTCTCAATCGTGCAGATGAATGTGGGCAATTATAATGAAGCGAGTATGCTTTTGGACGAAGCCCTAGCAATCACAAAACAGCTATTTGGTGAAAATAGTCTAGATTACGCCAAATCTCTTAATAATCATGCTTCTTTAGATTATATGCAGGGTAATTACTCTTCGGCAGAACCCCGATTCAAAAAGTCTTTGGAAATATATGCACGTGTGTTGGGCGAAAATCACTCCGATTATGCCATGTCCTTGCAAAATATAGGATTAACTTACAATCAACTCGGCAACTACAAACGCGCAGAAGTATTTCTGAAAAAAGCTCTCAAAGTACTTCAGGGTAATCTTAAAGAGGTAAATGATTTTTATGCGACGCTGCTGGCAAATCTTGCTGAGTTATACATTGTAAATCAGGACTTTAAGCAGGCTGAATACTATGTTAAAGAAATCAGTCGCTATAATGGCATGGATCAATCCAGTCGCTTGCAGGTTCGCTATCAGGAAATACTTGGGCAACTAAACTTTAGGCAGAATAATTTTGATGCTAGCCTCAAGCACTATAGTGAGGCTCTGAGATTATCGGAAACTTTAGGTAATGGAAAAAGCATAGAATACGTTAATTCATGCTTTAACTTAGCCTCAGCGTATACTGTAATTGGTCGTTATAAAGCAGCAGATACTTATTTTGTTAAGACAGATTCTTTATACCGAATCCTGTTCACAAACCAAAGTGACAAGTATTTAAAGTTGTATTCTAATTTAGCGTATCGCTACATGTGTGCTAAAGAATGGGATAAAGCGCGTTTTTATAGTGAGAGCACACTCAAAACCATGAAAAAACTGATTAGCAGCAGCTTTTCTTTCATGAGTGAAGCGGAGAAAATAAGTTTTATAGATAACAATATCAATGTGATATTCAATGTATTTGGGAAGATTGCAATATCTTATAAACCTGCGCTATCGGATCTTTACAACGCATTGCTTTTCCGCAAAGGGGTCATACTTTCTTCCAACCAAAAGACAAAAGAACGCATTCTCAACAGCAATGACAGTCTGCTCATTGAGCAGTACAAAACCTGGGCTAACTTAAAAGGTGCCTTGACGAAGTACGCTCAAATGCCTAAAGAGGAAATTATTCAGAAAGGCATTCAGATAGACAGCTTAGAAACAGTGAGTGAAGCCTTAGAAAAAGAGCTCGTCAAGCGTTCGGAGTCGTTTGCAGAGCTGACGCAAGTGCCAGAATTGACATGGAAGGATGTTCAGAAGGGACTTAAGCCCAAACAGGCTGCTATTGAGATGCTCAAAATTGCTTTGAATGACAGTATTTGGTATGCTGCATTAATTATCAAGAAAAACTCTACACAGCCCGAGCTAGTGCTTATGTCTAATGGCAAAGAGCTAGAAAACAAATATGCCACCTATCAAAAGAACATGATTGAATTCAAAGGCGAGGATTTGATTTCTTACGAGCAGTTTTGGCAGCCCATAGCGCAGCGACTCAAAGGCATTAAAAAGGTTTATTTTGCTCCTGATGGCATCTATAGCCAGATTTCTCTCAATACCCTGATGAACCCTAAGACCAAAAAGTATCTACTTGAGGAAATAGACCTTCATATGGTAACTAATACCAAAGATATTTTGGCCTTTGATAAAAATCTGTCTCAGAAACTGACAGCCACTCTGCTGGGGTATCCGATTTATGATAATCAAAAATTCCTAATAGAAGACTCCGTTCAGAGGGCTGAGTTTGCAGACACAACCCGCGCCTTTGCCAATTTTCAGCAAATATCTCTATTGCCTGGCACTCGCCGCGAGGTGGAAAGTATTCAGAAAATTCTAAATGAAAACAGGTATCAAACGGAGTTGCTGATAGAACAAAGTGCCACAGAAGATAACATCAAAAAGATCAAAAATCCGCAGATTTTGCATCTATCCACACACGGATTTTTTATTAATAGCCGAGAGCCTAATACCAAGCTCAACCCCATGACGCGTTCAGGTTTGCTATTGACAGGTGTGAGCGACTACACACGGGCGGAAGAAAAACCCAACAGCGAAGATGGTATTTTAACTGCCCAAGAAGCCGCCAATTTAGAGCTAGATAATACAGATTTGGTGGTGCTTTCGGCCTGTGAAACGGGCTTGGGCGATGTAAAGGCAGGCGAGGGCGTGTTTGGTTTGCAACGTGCTTTCAAAGTGGCAGGGGCTAAACGCATCATCATGTCGCTTTGGAAAGTAGATGATGTTGTTACTCAAAAGCTGATGGTAGAGTTTTATAAACAGTATGCAAAACATGGTCAGACACGTCTTGCTTTTAAAGAAGCTCAAATCAGAATCAAAAAAGAGTATCCAGAACCTTATTACTGGGGAGCATTTGTTATGAGCGGCGATTAAGCCGCTCATAACAAATGAGACTCTTAACAGACTCTACTTTGGATGGGTGATGAGGTTTGTTTTCTGAGTATCTATGGCTTACTTTTGAGTCTTTGGAAGACAAATCTTCGTATTTGGGCGCAAAAAGAAATTTTTTGAGATGCCTCTAAAACCCCAAATACTAGTTGTTTATTTAAAGACTTTCTTTATCTTTGCGATATAGGAATACTTTCCAATAAAGCAGAAAATCCATTTTTTATGTGTGGTATAACAGGTATTTTTGCATTCAATGAGATAGGACGCTTCAATATGATACGCCTCACAGAGGCCAATAACCAGCTTGAGCACCGAGGACCAGATGCTGGCCGTCTCTTTTCGGACTACTACGTAGGTTTGGGACATAGGAGGCTTTCTATTATTGACCTCAGTACTGACGCGCAACAGCCCATGAGTGATGAGAGTAAGCGTTATACCATAGTTTTTAATGGTGAAATTTTTAACTACAAGTCAATTAAAGAACAGCTTGTTAAACAGGGCATTGTCTTTAAATCTCAGTCTGATACTGAAGTGCTGCTGCAGCTTTATATCCTCAAAAAAGAAGCTTGTTTAGAGGATTTAGTAGGTTTTTTTGCATTTGCCATTTACGACGCTCAGGAGCAAAGTCTTTTTTTAGCCAGAGATCGTTTCGGAATCAAACCGCTTCTCTACTACATGGACGATGATAAGTTTGTGTTTTCGTCTGAAATGAAAAGCATAACGCAGTATCATCTGCCCCTCACACTCAATAAAACGGCTATTCTTACCTATTTTCAGCTTCATTACATACCTGCCCCGCTTAGTATTTATACCCAAATCAAAAAACTCCCACCCGCACATTACCTATACGTGCGAAAACGAGATTTGCAGCTCAAAAAATACTATCAATTGCCACAACAAATGGCCAGCCCGCCAAGCTATGAGCAAGCGCAAACTACGCTCAGAAAGCTTATTCAAGAGTCTGTAGAACTGCGACTAATATCAGACGTGCCACTTGGTGCTTTTTTGAGTGGTGGCATTGACTCTTCGGTAATTGTGGGGGTGGCTTCGCAAATGCAAAAGGGGCTACATACATTTTCTATAGGCTATAAAGATGAGCCTTTGTTTGACGAAACACGCTATGCAGAATTGGTGGCCAAGAAGTTTGGCACTCAACACCACGTTTTTAGTCTCAGCAACGAAGATATTTTTAAGGCAGCCTCTGAAATGCTCAAGTTTCAGGGAGAACCTTTTGCCGACTCTTCGGCCATTCCTTTTTACTTGCTCTCTCAAAAAGCACGTCAGTATGTTACTGTAGCCCTTTCTGGCGATGGTGGTGATGAGACATGGGCAGGCTATAACAAGTATGCAGGCGAATGGCTGATTAGACAAAACGGTACAAAAGTCAAATTGGCAAAAGCCATGCTAGGGCTGTTACAGAAAATGCCAAAATCGCGCAATTCATTTGTTAGCAATAAGATAAGACAAATGCACCGTTTGGGAGAGGCAGCACTTCTTACGGCCAAAGACAGGTACTGGTATTTGTCTTCATTTGCCAAAAAAGAAGATGTTTTGACTCTTTTTAACCATGATTTTTTTGAACAAGCTGATCAGGAGCAGTTCTCGCAGCTCAAATCAGAGCTTGTAAAGCACATCGACGGAGAAGGGATTAACGATGTATTGCGTTCGGATGTAGAACTGGTGCTCACCAACGACATGCTGCACAAAGCAGACCAAATGTCTATGGCTTCTGGGCTGGAGGTGCGTGTGCCTCTGTTAGACCATAGAGTGGTAAATTTTGCGTTTCAATTACCCACAAGCTATAAAATAAGCGGCCTTATGAAGAAAAAAATTCTTCAAGACGCTTACAAAGATTTATTGCCTAGCGAACTATACAACCGCCCCAAACAGGGTTTTGACGTACCCTTAATGAAAGGTTATAAAACATTGCTAAAAGACTGGATTACAAATGATTTACTCAGCGACGAGCTACTCAAAGAACAAAACATTTGGGATCTTAAAGTGATGCAAACTTGGCGAAAGCAAATATTGTCTTCCAATGACTACGACCAGAACCGTGCTTGGGCTATCATTGCTTTTCAATATTGGTGGAAATACCAAAAAGTAAAGACCCTCACACCTGAAGAGCACGCCAAATTGCAAGACTGAGAGATAAGCAGAAGGACTAAAATTATGGTATTTTTTTTGAAGCGCATATTAAAACGAATTAAGACTTTGAGAACATGAGTGTCAAAAAAACAATTTGTGAGTCTAAATCAAGTTTTATCTTGGAGCAAGACACTAGCGGACATCTTTTTTTGAGTGTAGAATGTGGTACGACAGAGGTCTATAACATATCTTTTAAGCTTAATGAAGCCGAGGTGGTTCTTTGGCAAACACAAGGCGAATACTTTTTAGAAAGTTTGAGCTACCAAGTGCGCGATAATCCAGACCAATATCTAAAACGCTGATAAAGCATGAGGTATATCTTTTTTGTTGTTTTGATAATTTGTTTATGTTTTGCAGATGCGCCAAAGCTGTTGGCACAACAAACCCTAGCAGATAGCCTCCGTCAAGTGCTTAAACAGGAGCTTTCAGACACTTTACGCACTAAAACCTTGCTTTTACTGGCCAGCAACCTATATAAAAAAGAGCCAGACAGCGCACTCTCGTATGCTAACGAAGCCTTAACAATTGCCCTCAAAGGCAAGTATCCTATGTGGGAGAGTATGGCTCTTTTGGCAATAAGCAAAGCTTATTGGGTGAAATCTGACTATGAAACAGCCTTGACCAAGGCCAGTGCGGCTCTTAGCATTGCTCAAAAAGAAAACAATCATCTACAAATGGCAAATGCCTACATGGCTTTGGCTAATATACTTTTCTTTTTAAACAGAAAAGATTTAGATAATGTGGAAAAATATAATCTTTTGGCCATAAAGCATTTTGAAAAAGTAAACGCTAAGCACCCTAGCATAAAAATTGTTAAGCAGAATCTAACAGGTGTTTATTTTACGCAAGGTAAAGTAGATAAAGTGCTGGCTAACAGCCTAGAACTTTTGCAAGAAGCCAAAAAAGTCAATCACATACAAGATATGGCAGTCAATTATTACAATTTGGGCTTGGCTTATAAAAGCTTCAAAAAATATGATTTAGCTATTGAAAATTTCAGAAATGCAGACCAATGCGACCAGAAACTGGGCAATAAAGAAGGTGCTGCACCGCTTGGAGCTATGGAGTGTCTTTTAGAAACAAACAAGCTTGAAGAAGCACTCAAAGCCAGCAACGAGTACTATCAAAGAGTGCTTTCCGTGGGAGCTTTACTCAGAGTAGAAAATATCCTGAGTATTAGGATAAAAATACACGAGCGCAAGAAAGACTATGCCAGTGCTCTCAAAGATGCCCAAGATCTCATGATGCTCAAAGACAGCATTTACAATGAAAAAGCCCTAGAAACACAGCAACAAATACAGTCCTCTTTTGAATTGAAGCAAAAAGAATACGAGAAAAAGCTTCTTCAGCAAGACAATGATTTGGCTAAAGCTGAAAATGAAAGACAAAAATTTTGGATAGTGAGTGCTGTAGTGGGTTTGTGTTTGTTGTCTTTGTTGGGGCTTCTACTCTTGCGAAACAACCGTAGAAAGCAAGAAACAAACCGTGCTCTTAGCCTAAAAAACAACCAGATAGAAGCCCAAAAGCAGCAACTAACTCGGACAAACGCCGAAATTAGTCAGCTCATGGAGGAAGTTGTGGCGCAGCGAGACTCCCTAGAACAGCAAGGCAAGGAGCTGTATCAGAAAAACACCGCCATGACGCAGAGCATTCAGTATGCAGAGCGGATACAAAAAGCCATGCTACCTGATACAGAAAAGATAAGAGCCAACTTTGGAGAGCATTTTATCATTTATAGGCCAAAGCACATCGTTTCAGGCGATTTTTATTGGACTATGCGTGTGGGTGAAACCTGCTATATGGCCGCAGCAGATTGTACTGGGCACGGTGTTCCGGGTGCATTTATGAGCATGATAGGGGAGTCTTTACTCAATAAAATTGTGCTTGACAATCAGATTTATGCCGTGAATAACATTCTAGAGGCTCTCCACACAGAGGTCAGGCAGGCTCTAAACCAAACCCAAACGCGCAACCAAGACGGTATGGACATTTCGCTCATCGCTTGGCATAAACAAAGACAAGAGCTAGAGTTTACAGGTGCTAAGAATCCCGCTATACTGATTCAAAACAATGATTTACAAATCTTGAAAGCTGACAAACAGTCCATTGGCGGCTATAAAAATAGCCCTCAATTAACCTTTGTCAAACAAACTCTAGTACTCGACGCGTCTAATGATTGTTTTTGTTATCTCTTTTCAGACGGTTTTCAAGACCAGTTTGGCGGCGAACATAAAAGAAAAATCATGTCTACTGGCTTGCGCAGCCTTCTTCTGCAAGCTTCTCAGATGCCTATAGCACAGCAATCTCATTTTCTAAATCAATTCTTTGAAGACTGGCTACTGAAAGGGCATGAAAACCAATTAGATGACGTATTGATTATTGGTCTAAAATTAACATAGTTATTCTCTACCCCAACAGTAACTGAACAATGAAATATTTTTTATCACTGACCCTAATTGTATGTTTTTTAGGCATAAACCAGCTTTATGCCCAAACATGGCAGGCTTTAAATCAAAAAGGCTTGGAACTAATACTAAAGTCCAAATACAAGGAGGGAGATAGCACGCTCCGAAAAGCCCTCACATTCATAGACTCCTCCAAGGATAAACAAGATACGGCATACGCCAGAGTCTACTTGAGTCTCTCACAGGCTTTTCATTTATTAAACAACTATGACAGCACAATAAAATACAATCTCATGGCTCGCAGTATTTATGCCCGAACCTTGGGAACAAAACATTCTCTTTATGCGCAAGCTGTGCTCTTAGAGGGCATAGAGGAAGGCAAAATGCTTAACTATGAAAAAGCAGAGGCTCTTTTGGAGGAAGTGCGTAGCATTTGTTCGGGCATGAAAAACCGCCACGAATATGATTGCTATACACGCGCTATGAGTGCATTGGGCATACTCAATAGCCAATTGGGCTTATCTCAAAAAGCACTTTACTACATGGAGCCTGTTAAAGAATTACGTGGGGAAAAGTTTGGAAAAGAAAGTCCTGAATACGCCATGTCTTGTATCTCCCTAGCCAAAGCCTATATCAAGCTATTTAGATATCCCGAAGCCAAGCAATTGTATGAAATAGCTCAGCCAATTTATGAGCGCACATACAAAAAAGATAGCCCTATCTATAAAATCTTCTGTGCAGATTTATCTCGATTTTATGCTTTTTGCGTAAGTGACTACACCAAGGGAATAGAGTATGCCCAAGAATCTATAAGGCTTAGCGAGCTTTTTTATGGAAAAAAATCTGCTAACTACGCCTACGATTGCAGCACCATGGCTAGGATTTACGCACAAAATCAACCCGAAAAAGCGGATACTTATTTTTTGGCATCTATTGAAGCCTACAAAGTTGATCTAGGCAAGCAGAGTAATGATTACATCAGTGTTCTTGAAGCTTATGCGACATTCTGTGGACACTACAAACGCAATAATTTGGCAGATTCGCTTTATAAAATAGTAATCAATTATGAAACTAACGCTCTAAATCACTATTTTCCTATCTTGTCTGAAAATGAAAAAAATGAGTACATGCAGTATAAAAGCAATTTGATTTTGCCTTACCAAAGCTTTTTGATACAGAATGTCGATAAATCTCCAGAGTATATCTCAAGACTCTTTGATCACAATTTATTCTTTAAATCTATTGTGCTTTCTTCCACGCAACGTACAAAAAGAGAAATTCTAGAGAGTGGTGATACAAGCCTCATCAATAACTACTTTAAATGGAAACAGCGTAAACAAAACTATGTCAATCTACTCAAACTCTCCGAAAGTGAACAAATCAAAAAGGGGATGAGTTTTAGAAAAGAAGAGTTTGAAATCAACGAACTAGAGGCCGATTTGGCTCAGAAGTCTAGCTCATTCTCAAAAAACTTAGGAAGAGCTGTCTACACTTGGAAAGATGTACAGAAAAAACTCAAAAAGAACGAAGTAGCCATAGAAATTATCAAAACCTATCTCAAAAAGGAAGGTGAAAAAGATGTTACCTTTTTTGATGACACAATTTACTGTGCGCTCTTGGTTACGCCCCAAACCAAAGACAGACCAGAGTTTTTGCTAATAAAAAATGGTCATGAACTCGAAAATAAATATTTGAGTTATTACCGCAATTGCATTGAGTTCAAAACACAAGATGATTATTCTTATGACCAGTATTGGAAACCAATAGCCGATAAACTCAACTCTATGGGCTGCCGTAAAATCAAAAAAATATATTTTTCAGCTGATGGGGTCTATCATCAAATAAGTTTGAACTCATTGCAAAACCCTAAAACCAAGAAATTTCTTTTGGACGAACAAACTATCCAGCTCATAGGTACAAGCCGCGATTTATTAGACAAAGAAAGCCAAGAAATGAACCTTAAAAAACAACAAAAAGCCTATAAAGCCTTTTTGTTGGGATACCCCGTCTATAACACCGAAGAACAGGAGCAGGATACATCTAAAAATTCACAAAGAAGTTTCTCGCTCATGCAAAGTGCCGCATTCAACTTTACAAAAGTAAGCCCTCTGCTAGGCACTAAAACAGAAATAGAAGCACTACAAAGCATGTTCAAGGCGCAAAATATTCCTACGCAAACGGTTGTGGGGCTAGAGGCCACCGAGGAGTCTGTCAAATCACTCAAAAGTCCTTCTATCTTGCATTTAGCCACACATGGTTTCTTTATTCCTGCGCCCAAAGAAAATAACATGCTCACCATCAAGGAGGCTAAAAGTGTGTCTCTGTTGCGCAGTGGCTTTATGCGTTCGGGGCTGTTGCTGAGCGGTTGTTCCAACCCTAAAGATAGTCAAGAAGATGGCATTCTGACCGCTGAAGAAACCATGAATCTCAACTTAGATGGTACTGAGTTGGCTGTGCTGTCTGCTTGCGAAACAGGACTTGGCGAAATTAGTGACGGAGAGGGAGTGTTTGGACTTCAGCGTGCTTTGATTCAGGCGGGAGCAAAGACTTTGTTAATGTCGCTTTGGAAAGTGGACGACAAAGCGACGCAGTTGCTCATGACCAGCTTTTACAAAGCTTTGTTGAGCGGCCAAAGCAAGCAAGATGCTTTTGAAACCGCCCAGCAAAAGCTCAAACAAAAATACCCAGAACCCTATTATTGGGGAGCTTTCATCATGATAGGCCAATAAAAACCAACTTATCTTTACCTAATGATAATCTGCTCTTGATCAAAAGACAGAGCCGTAAAAATACCCAGTCCGTTTTCTATGTTTGTAGGCACTCTAGCACCTTGTGCAAAAGGATTCATGTTAGACCGTCGAGCATCTTCTTTGCCTTCTAAAAATTGCCAGTAGATATTTTCGAGATGATACAGCGTGAGCACCAAAGTATCTTGGGGTTTATACTCATACCTTGTGCCTATGGGTATAACTTGGCCGCTAAAAAGCTCATCAGAAAACTCAAAATCACCTTTTCTCTCGCCAGAGGGTGTATTGCGGTTAATGGTAAGGCGGTAGGCGTTGACCTCTTCGGCTTTATCAAAAAAATACATCAACAAAAAAGCTGTGCTGTCCTTTTCTCGGAACTTCCAACGTACAGAATCTAAGGGGACTACCGATCGCATAGTGGTTCTGGCGCGCACCTCGCGACCAAGCGAGTCTTTGATATACAACTCAAAATCTTCGCCATAATGAGCTGGCACAAGATTTTGAGAGGTGTAGTTATACGCTTTTAAGTTCAATGTGTCTACCAAAAGCCCATAGCGCAGCGTATCCGTCTGGCCTCTGTGTTTGATGAGTACGGTGGCGTTGCGCACGTCGGGTAAAGTGAGCAAATCAAAATAAGACACGCTGCTCTGCAAAAGTAGCCGAAAAGGCTCATTGGGAACCAGATAGCATTCTACTACAAGCTTAGACTCATAAGGTGGTAACTTGATTTCTATTTCCTTTTCAAGGTTGCAGGCCGCCATCAAAAAGGCGCAGAACGTACTCAAAGAAAAGATATAGAGTGGTTTAATTGGGAATGTAAAACGCATGTAGGGTATAGATTTATGTAAATCTCAAACACAAAAATAACTACATTTGTATAAAATTGTTGTAAAAAAGATTTTTCTATTCAAATCAAAGTGATGATAAGAATTTGTCTGTTGTCTATGGCTTTCTGTCTGGTTTCATGGACTTTGTGGGCACAAGCACCCCAAACGGCCACAATCATGGGTAAAATACGCAAGGCTAAGGAGTCTGAACTATGGATTGTGTATCAATACAACCCATTTTCTCAGAAAAAAGACACCCTAAAAGCTTTGTTAGACATCAAGCGCAATTACTCACTGCAAGTACCACTTAACCAAGCTACTTTTGTCAGTCTTGTGTGTGGATCGGTCTCTGAGCTTGTTTTTTTAGAACCTAGTGACAGTCTTTTTTTGAGCTCGGATATGCCAGACTTCAAAAAAAATATGAGTTTTTCAGGGCGCGGAGCAGCTAACAATGCTTGCTTGCAAGCTTTTTTAAAAGACCCAGTAGCCTCCACTTTAAACGCCCCAGAAATGACAGGCATACACCATGAAACAGTTTTGATGCGTGCCGATGCGTCTTTTCAGTATTTTGAAGAACTGAGAAGCCAATACAAAGTGTCTAAAAGTTTTAACCACGCCATACACGATTATTGCTACTGGCAGCCTCTATCGCGCTTTTTGGAGCAGAAGTCTCTCAACTATAACTTACAAACCGTCCCCGAACTCTACCAGTTGCTTTGGGATGTGCATAAAAACAGCGTGGAAGACCATTATTTGGCTTTTAATCCAACCTTTGCTTTGCAGTATTACTACTTGCTCTATGCCCATTTTTGTAAGCTGGGCAACAGCGCGGTGGAAATGAAACGGCAATTTTATCATTATCTAAAAGCGATACCCGAAACGGCTCTTTCAGAAATTCTGTGTGTGACCTATGCCCTTCATCTGGCCAAGCTAGCCGAAAATTCTCTCCTGCAAGATCTAAAACCAGACCTCATGCAACACGTCTCCACACCACACTTGCGCGCAGTTTTGCAAGAACTTTAAAATCAAAAGCAGAACAAAAGCTCACTTTTATGCTTTCTAAAATCGGACTGCTTGAAAATTTTATACAAAGCTTGTCAATTTCTTTAAAATGTACTTTTTTGACTTAAAAGTTAACTAAAGTTGACTAAAAGCTACAATCCTGTGAGGCTTCTGTAGTATAAAATCTATTTTTTAATGAGTTATAAAATTTAGACTATGAGGCACCGTGGGGCTTTGTCCAAGAGGCTGGCCAGTAAAATAAGAATTTTTGGTTTTTTTTAAAAAAATGCTAATTTTATTTGCTTTGTGGTTTCTATCCCTTACGTTTGCGGAGCGGGGTGGTGCTATCTGCCTTGCTTTATGTTTAAATTTTTATTCAACCAAACCCCTTTATTCTTATGCTGAAATTCATCAGAAAGTTCACACTGGCTGCGGCTGTGGTGGTGATGCTGGCGGGCTGCAAGGACTGCTCAGAAGACCCCGAGCCAGCCCCACCTACCATCACCCTCACGGCTTGCAAAGATGGCGAGCAGTTGGACATCAAAACCGTCAAAGAGTTTACAGAAAAGCTGCAAGCAAGCAAATGGCTGCACCGAGCTACAGTTATAGATCCTTCCGCCTCCTCGCCTCCAGGTATCACCCTCGAGACAACCGACACCAAAACCAGCAGAAGTATATCATCGTTCACTGCCAATGGCGAGATTCTGCCAATGGCGAGATTCACCACCATGTCACTAATTTTGATGCGGCTGGGCAGATAATAAGGGAGAGTAAAGGTACGCTAACTTACAAAATAGGCCTTTCACCTGAGGGCATCATAGCTGCTTACAGGAGCTATGATGTCAAGCATCCTAACGGCAGCCCCAAGGAAGAGCGAATGTACTACTACTTTTGCGATGACAACAAGCTGGTGGCAGATGCCACCAATGCCCAGTCACTCAACAGACCTAATTTGTATTTCATTCTTCAACGTTTGCCATAATTTTTTATATTCACTTTTAAATACTCAATATCATGAAAAAAATCCAAAATTATATGGCTGGTATGTTGTTTTTGGCATACCTTTTGA
>RDZD01000024.1 GCA_004293815.1 Cytophagales bacterium
ATTGAAACTTCACTGTTTAGTTACGCTAATTAAACGCTTTTGGGGGCTTTAAGAGCTAATTTTGCGGAAAAATAATCTGTTACCGCTATGCGCTTCTCTCTCAAAATTGTTCTTCTTTGTTTTTGTATCACCCTACTCTCTTTTTCAGGCTTCTTTTGGACAGCCAATAAAGAGTTTGTGGAAGCCACTGAGCAACAAATAGCTTCTCAGCTAGAACAAAAAGCTAATTATGCGTTTAGTGGTATTGATAAGTTTATATATGAACGCTTTTCTGATGTGTTGAGTATTGCCTCAGAACCCGTTTTTGTTGATAAAGGAAGTTCTCAGGCGCAGATATCAAGACGTTTAGAGCAGCTCAAGAGTATTTACCCACACTATTTAAGCATGAGTTTTTTTGATACAAACCGTGTTCGCATAGCGGATACTGGACAGAAGCAGATTGGTGTGCAGCATAACTTGTCTGGCTATTGGGTTGATATTTCTAACTCAGACTTTGCCATAGATATTTCTTATTCAGAGTCTATGCAGCTTTATCTTATGCACTTTGCGTTTATGGTTCGCGACCAAGACGGGCTGAAAAGAGGGGTTTTTGTGGCCAGATTGCATTTAGACAAGCTCTATGATACTTTCAAAGAGGTGTTAGGCAGTAAAGATCTTGCCGATAATGTGCATATAGACTTACTAGACGAAGATTTGAATGTAGTCTATTCAAATCATTCAACTACGGAAATGCTTAAGAAAAAGGCCAATTTGCGGTTTGACTCCTCCAATACGCGCGTAGAACCACGCTGGCGAGATGCGGAGAGTATTTACTTTTGTGTTCAGCAAAAAGGCTATAAGTCTTATAGCGGTAACAATTGGAACTTAGTACTTTCTGTGCCGCAAAAAGTAGCCTTTGCAGATGCAATTGAAATGAAACGCAGATTGTTTTATACACTCATACCTATTCTTCTACTGGTGCTTTTGGCGGCCTATCTGGCATCTAAAATGATTACCCGCCCTATCAAGAAGCTGACCCATGCCGTAACGGATTTAGGTGAGGGCAAAGAGTTTGGCAACCCTATCGAAATCAATTCAACTGATGAAGTAGGAAAGTTGGCTTCAGCCTTCAACAGAATGGTGGTTAAGCTTAAACATAAAATGCAGGAACAGGAACAATCTAATATAAAACTGACGCAGCTTCACGAACAAGCTCTTCAACAAATGAAAGCCATTCAGACAAAAAATGAGCAAATAGAAGCCCAGAATCAAGAAATAGAAATTCAACAACGAGAGCTGCGAGGTATCTATAATGAAATAAGCCTTAAAAACAACGCCTTTAAGGAAAGCATACGCTATGCGGAGCGCATACAACGCTCTATGTTGCCAGAATGGCAGCTTATACAAGATACTTTTGAGGGTGTTTCGCTGTTCTATGCCCCACGCGATATGGTAGGTGGAGATTTTTATTGGTTTGAACATATAGAAGTAGAGAAAGCACCTCATTTTTTCTTGGCCGTAGCCGACTGCACAGGTCACGGGGTTCCAGGTGGTTTTATGTCCATGCTTGGCAACGATTTACTCAATAGCATTGTGCCTATAGAAAAATGCTACAAGCCAAGAAATATTCTCAATAAACTTAACGAGGGCATCAAACGCAGTCTTCACCAAAACAGCAATAACACACAAAGCCAAGACGGTCTTGAAATTGCTGTTTGCAGTATCAACTTAGACACACTCAAAATGAACTTTGCGAGTGCCAAGATACCGCTGTTTTTGTTTAGAAAAGGCGAGTTGAGCATTGTACAAGGCTCTAAGCTCACCATTGGCGGTGTGGAACGCAACTTTAAGCACCTGGCGCACGGTGAGTCGCCCATAGAAAACCATCAATTCAATCTCAAAGCTGGCGATGTGATCTATTTGTTTTCTGATGGTTATAAAGATCAGTTTGGTGGCGAAATGAATCGGAAATATTCTAGTAAGCGATTCAAGGAGTTTTTGCAAAGCATACAAGTATATGATATGCGCATTCAACAAGATCTTATAGCAGAGGAGTTTGCTAACTGGAAAGGAAGCAATAAGCAGACGGACGACGTTTTGGTGCTGGGCTTTAAGATTTAGTTACTGGTCTTTTTGTTACCTAAGTTTTAAAACAATCCAAAAATATTAGTTCATAAACGGTGTGGGTCAAAGTCTTACACCGTTTATTTTTGATGAATGGTTACTTTTTTAAACCCATAAAAAAAGTCTTCCTTGCATTGGCTACAAGGAAGACCCAGTTGTCATTTTTAGGAGTCGCGGCCTAAAATACTGACAGTTAAAGAGATATTGTTCTATGCAAAATTTGGGGGCGTTACCCTCCTGCTTTAGTATTTGCTTTTATCCTCAAAGTCATCAACCAGAAGCCCTTTGGCCTTTTTGAGGAAGCCAAGAAAGCCTGAATCGTCATTTGAGCGATCTAGTTGAGGTGTTTCTGGTTCTGCTTGCTCTACGACAGGTTTTACTACAGCATCTTCTTGTGGCTGTTTTTCTACAAAACGATGTCCATCGCGCTCGTCCAGAGGCTTATAGCCAGCCAAAACCAAGCCTACGCCTGTAGCATACATTGTGCTCTTAACGCGGTCTTCTTGAATTTTGCCCAAATATTCATTAGGGTGTCCCAAACGCGTATCAAAACCAGTTTTGTATTCAAAAAGTTCTTTGATGTTACGCAACTGAGCACCACCACCCGTTAGGACAATACCTCCAGCAAGCTTGTTGGCAAAACCAGATTTGATAATTTCTGTATTGACAAGCTCTATGATTTCCTCCATACGCGCATCGATGATGTACGAAAGGTTTTTGATAGAAATTTCTTTGCTTGCGCGGTCGCGAAGACCTGGGATGCTTACCATTTCATTTTCAGGTATTTTAGAAGGCATGCACGAACCAAAACCCGTTTTGAGCTTTTCTGCATGGTTCTGCATCACAGAGCAGCCATATTTGATATCTTGGGTGATGATATCACCGCCAAACGGAATCACTGCCGTATGACGCACGATACCGTCCAAGAAAATAGCCACATCGGTTGTTCCTCCACCAATATCCACTACTGCCACGCCTGCTTCTTTCTCGTCGTTGGTCAGGACAGCCAAACTAGATGCCATAGGCTCTAAAATAAGCTTGTCGATAACCAAGCCACAACGCTCCACACACTTTTTGATATTGCGTATAGAGTTTGGCGAGGCGGTAATGATGTGAAAATTGGCCTCAAGGCGTACACCTGACATGCCAACTGGCTCTTTTACATTCAGTTCAGAGTCCACATTGTAATACTGAGGCAAAACATGTATGATTTCATTGCCTGGCTCAGTCACGGTTCTGTACATGTCGTTTGTGAGCCTTTCAATGTCTTCCTGCGAAATTTCTCCATCGCGAGAAGAGCGTGTAATGCTACCGTTTTTAATAAAACTCTTCACATGCTTGCCCGCTATGCCCACATTGACACGTTTGATGTCCACGTTAGCAGCTTTCTGAGCACTTTCAAGTGCCTGCGATATAGCCTGTTCTGTTTTGGCGATGTTGATAACTACACCGTCTTTTACACCTTCTGATATGGCTGTGCCCATACCTATGATATCAAGGTTGCCAAATTCATTCATTTGGCCAACAATAACGCAGATTTTGGTAGTGCCAATGTCCAAACCTGCTACGATGCGCGACTGTTTTTGCATAGAATAGAATGAGAAATGAAAATAAATAAGTGATAAAACGATTTTTATGGTTTACTTTCCACAAACGAGTTGGTTTTCATAGGCCAAGTTAATGGTTTTATACTCAGACCAGCCCTTTCGTGGCAATATTTTTTTATAAAACAAACGCAATTTTTCAAATTTAGCCTCATAATTGGCCGCTGTGCCTAGCATAATAGACTGCGCACCCACCTGAGGGAGAATAGTTAGTTGACCATTTTTTGAGTGAATTTCAGCAACTAATGAAGCCCAGAAAGGATTATCATTGATAAAATTCAACATTTTTAGAAGCACTTGGCCGTCATTGCTGCGCCAGTATTCAGGACGCATCATCAAGGAAACGTCTGTACCCATCATGGGTAGTGCCCTAGAAGTGTGGCGTGTGGAAAGAGGCATCAAACTTCCCTCTTTGCTTACATAACACCCTGTTCCATCGGGTTTTAAAACCCTAATTAAGGCTTGTTTTTCCTCTACGTCTATAAAAATTTTTCCGTTTGTACCCAACGAAACTTCACAGTTGGCTACAAACGGACTACGACTCAAAGCAGATTCTAATTCTCTCACTTGTAGTTCTTTTGCTAGCGGGTTTAGTCCATAGCCACTATTCTGCTGAGAAATGAGCTGACTGACATCTGCCGCACTCAAAAATTGAACACTGTCCTCACCACCTTTTGATTTGATAACCATTGATTTAGCATCTAAGACAGCAGATGACACTTGGCCTTCTGATAAGAAAACCAAAAGTACAAAAGCTACTGTACAGATTATATAAATTAATAAGGGGCGCATCAAATCAAACTTCAAAAAGACAGAAAAGCCATTCAAAAGCAATACAAACGAAAAATGAGACTATTTAAGCAACAAACCTCGATTTACGAGGCTTAGTTTAAATCGCACACTCATTTATCAATGTTTTGTTTGCAAATATTGTTCTTTTTTTTACAAATATAAATTTTTACAAGAAAAAAATAGATTTTTTTTTCAAACATTCTTATCAAGCTTTAGTTTTTTACTCCTCCAGCAGCTCTTTGCTCAATTACTGGTCAATAAAAATTTATCTATACAAAAAGGTAAAGGCTAAAAGGATGGTATCTTCTTACCATGTTTCACATGAGAGCTATGTGCATAGTTGGTTATAAAAACAACTTAATACTTTAACGAGTTAAGATAAGCCAAAAGTCTAGATAGGTCTTCTTTGCTGCTATATGTATCTTCTGCAATGAACGAGGGATAGAAGACAGTTCTTAAAATTTTTTCTTTTAAATCTTCAGAATCTTCTGTATCAAAATCAATACTGATATGAGCTTGATAAGGTTCTAAGAAATTATCCCAATATATATTTTTAGAAATTATCATTGGTTTACTAAAAGCTAAGCACTCATAAAATTTTGTAGGAATCCTCTCTTGATTACTTTCATTTATCTGGTAAGGCATCAAAATGACATCTGAATTTTTAAGATTTTCTAAAATAGTTTCATAGCAAATAGTTTTTTTTGAAATGGCTAGTTCAATAGCTTTATCAAGATCAATAATATTTTTTAGATAATCTTTATAAGAGTTATCTAAACAATTTCCAACTATTTTTAAGCTAAAGGATATGTTTGATTTATTTTTATTAAGATTCTTTATTAGTTGAATAGACTTTTCTATAAAATAACTCTTAGAAATGTTTCCATAAACTAAGCAACTGATATTTATTTTATCATAAAAGGAAATAAAGTTATAAGAAGGTGTACCAATATATTTTTCAGAAACTTTATTTTCTAATAAGAAACTATTTTTATTTATAAAGTTAAGATCTTTTTGATATATCTTTTCTGATAATAAGAAACAGTTAATTTTTTTAGAACATGTATTCTCTAAGTATCTTATCGTATTAGCCAATAAAACTTTTAATCCTTTAGGATAAATATTTTGATATCTGATATTTTTATAATAATCTTCTTGAATATCATAAATAATATGCTTGACAAATGGTTTGATAAAAAAAACTATAGGCAAAAGCTCCACTGCTGCTACGATAAGCACATCGGGCTGCAACTTTTTTACCCATTCGTAGAGCTTGAAAACACAAAGCAAACGTTTGTAGCTTAAGCGCGAAAACCTAAATTCTGGGTGTAGATGAACGTTTAGATGCGCTGCTTTTTCTGTATTGCCTTCATAGCCAACTAGATGTACTTCGTATTCAGCTGCAAGGCTAAGTGCTATTTTATGATAAAGCCTGTTGTCATCAACAGGCTTTAACACAGAAGCAATTAAAATTTTAGGGAGCATTGTTTACTCAGCCAAACAGATTATTGAGCAATCGTTTTGAGCTGTATTTTAAAGTCAAAATTATCCTTAAGGAAAATTTTGTCAATTACAGAGCCAGCAATACCCCAGTCCTTACGCATAATGCTAAGTGCGGCTTGAGCAGAAAAGTTTTTGCCGCTGCCTTCTACTTTTGCAGGGAAGGTAACAGGCTTAGAAACACCTTTGAGAGTCAAGTTACCCGTAATGGTATGGGTTGCATCAGGGATTTCTGCACCTTCTTTTACCTCAGTAATTTCAAATTGTGCTACTGGAAACTGAGCCACATCAAAGAAATCTTTGGTGGAAAGGTGACTAATTAACTTGGCTTGTTCTTTGGGATCTGTGAGATCTAAAACTTTCATAGCAGCCATGTTGATGGTAAAAGAACCACCTGTGAGCTTGCCACCTTCAATCTGCAAAGCCCCTGATTGTAAAGCAATTGTGCCATTGTGGCCTTCTTCTTTACCCGCAATAGATTTTTTGCCTTCCCATGCCAAAGTGCTCTGGGTGGTATCTATGCTCAGTTCTTGTCCCATGGCAGAGGCCGCGCTGTCCAAAGCTACAGAGGTCGTGTCAGCAGTGGATGTAGTATCAGAACCGCCTGATCCACAAGAAGATAAAATAGCAGCGCACAACAAAGCGGCGCACAAAAGATTCAATTTTTTCATACTTTTTGAGTATTTAGTTTAATCAAAAGCGATTTTTTTAAAAGAATTTAAACAGAATCACAAAACATCTGTCTTGTTTATAATTAGGTCGCAAAAATAAGTTATCTTTTTATTCATTTTGATATAAGTGAAATAAAAAATTGCAGCTGAGTGCTATATGTGGAGGCATAAGGGGGACATATTTTTTAGTACTGCGGTTTTTGTTTGAGGATAAAAACAGTATATTTGGGTTTTCAAAAACACAATCATTTTGTTGAACCATCTCTAAAAAATATTTTATTTTGAAAACAAACATTTCTTTTGAAGTGCAAGGCGGAATCAAACTTCGTGGTGATATACAGCCTCAGGGTGCAAAAAACGAAGCTCTTCAAATTTTGTGTGCGGTCTTGCTCACTCCCGAAAAAGTGATTATTCGAAACATTCCTGCCATTAGAGATGTGCTCAAGCTCATAGAACTTTTGGTAGATTTGGGTGTGGAGGTAACTAAAATAGCCGAAGATGTGTATGAGTTTGAAGCCAAAAACATTAACCTAGATTATTTAGAATCCGCAGATTTCAAGCAAAAAGGGGCTGCACTTCGTGGTTCTGTCATGATTTTAGGCCCACTCTTAGCGCGTTTTGGTAAAGGCAAATTGCCTGAACCTGGGGGTGACAAAATTGGCCGCAGGCGTTTAGATACACATTTTAGAGGTTTTGAGCTGTTAGGTGCCAAATTTCATTACAACGCCGAACAAAAGTTTTATGAGATAGATGCTAGTAATTTGCGCGGCACTTATATTTTGTTGGACGAAGCTTCTGTTACTGGTACGGCTAATGTCATTATGACCGCTGTTTTGGCTAAGGGGCTTACCACGCTATACAATGCGGCATGCGAACCTTATATACAGCAGCTTTGCAAAATGCTGAACCGAATGGGTGCAAATATCTCAGGTATTGGCTCTAATCTTCTGCGGATTGAGGGAGTGGAGAGCTTGGGCGGCACCACCCACACCATGCTTCCCGACATGATAGAAATTGGTAGTTTTATTGGTTTGGCTGCTATGACTGCTTCTGAAATCACTATCAAAAATGCCCGCATAGATCAGCTGGGCGTTATTCCGAGAGTATTTCAAAAGTTGGGCATAGATATGGAGTTTCGTAACGACGATATCTATATTCCTTCACAGTCACACTACACGATAGATAAATTTATAGATGGCTCTTTCTTAACTATTTACGATGCTCCCTGGCCTGGGTTTACGCCTGATTTAATCAGTATCGTTTTGGTGGTGGCCACACAGGCAGCTGGCTCTGTGTTGATTCATCAAAAAATGTTTGAGAGCCGTTTGTTTTTTGTAGACAAACTCATCGAAATGGGCGCCAAAATTATTCTCTGCGATCCTCACCGCGCCACAGTTATTGGCCTTAATCACGACTATCCGCTGCGTGGTATTTCTATGACCTCGCCCGACATTCGTGCAGGGGTAGCTTTGCTCATAGCAGCACTTTCAGCCAAAGGAACAAGTCTTATTCGTAATGCGGAGCAAATAGACAGGGGTTATCAGTTTATAGATCAACGCCTTAATGCTATTGGTGCTCAAATCAAGCGCATAGAAAACTAGTTTGCTTGTTTCATTTTTAACATAGAACGCATGTTGTTTACAGTCCCCAAAGATCCGCCTTACCTGAGGTTATTGGCTAAGCTTATACCCGACTTGGTATCCTTGGTGGGGGTATTTCTTTGGGGCTGGTCGTTTTTTGTCATCATGTATTTGTTTTGGTGGGAAATTCTGTTCGAAAGCTTAGGCGCACGCGTGGGCGCGTACATATGGCATAAACGTGGTTGGATAAGCAATTCTCAATATACTTTAGCCAAACGCTCCTTTGCGACACTCCTTTTTATGTATAGCGTCTATTGGGTGTTTGTAGTGGTAGGGGTGGGATTTTTGAGCAATGCGGGAACTGATGGATTTATTGAAACCTTGCAAGTTCTATTTTTTGGCGACCACTATTTTTCTTTGATGCTATGTTGTTTGTTTTTATTTGAGGTGGGCGCACTCATAAAAGCTCAAAAAGAGGCTGAGGCCAATCCGCCCGTGCCAGTAGATGTGGATATAACTTTTAAAGAGAGAGTTGGTAAAGAGGAGTCTGAAACTAACACCGTCATGCCGCGTAGTGCTATTGTTATGCACCTCACTCTTATTTTTGGTTTAATGGTGTCTTTTTTACCGCGCCAGCTGCCCGATTCTTTCCATCAGTATTTTGAACTAGTACATGCTCGCCCCGATGTGGCTTTCTTGTGTGTGTTTATAGCAATCAAGTCTATACCCACTTTTTACGATTACTTTAAAGAGTGAGCAATAACGCTAAGAGCCAAACGGCTTTGGGGCTTATCAGAAAGACATTTGTTTAAAAAAGTGAGTTTGGCATTTGTCTGAAAGCAAAAATTTCCATACCCAAAGCTACGCCTATGTGAATGAACATGCCCCCAAATACGCTGCCTGTACGTAAGGCCACTACGCCTAGAATCAGACCGCCAAAAATAGACCCTAAGGCTTCAGGCATAGGCTTGCCAAAGTGAATGTAGGCATACACCAAAACCATAGGATATATAGCTCCACCGCCCAAGAACTTGCTGAGAGCAAATACAATAAATCCGCGAAAAAATATTTCTAAAGCCACAAACTGAATAGCATAGCTCAACTCATAAGCACCTACTGTAAGCCAAGCTGGCACACCCCAATATGGCTCTGCGTGCGAAGGTAAGTAACGTGGATAGGTTTCTAAAAAATCGGGACGGTATGAAGCCCACCAAAGCAAAGGCAACATGATGAGCATCATCAATGTGTAGGTGAGCCAATCAAAGTTTTGGGCAGTGCAGCCAAAAAAAGTTTTAGAATAGGGCTGATGGTTATACAAAAGCAGAATAGCCAATGGAATACCTGCATAAACCACTGATGAGTGTAAATTAAAACTGACCTTGCGTATGAAATAGTTGATTTCAAAAACGCCCCAGTCGCGGTAATAAGAGCAGTTGCCGTTAAGCGTGGGAACGAGCAGAATAGCTGCTGAAAGCACCCAAAACTCTGGCTTTTGCCAAAAATCATGTTTCTGAAAGGCCAGAGCATAGCCTAAGACACCTACAAAATAAGGCAAAACATAAAAACCATATAGCATAGGCCAAGAACGCCAATCCTGAAAGCTCAGACTTGTGGGCCGGATGTGATAATTGACATAAAAAGATAAGCCCAAGAATATTGAAAACCCCAGTAGCAAGGAGATTGAGCCATGCTCCTTGAAAAAATCCAGCAGATAATAAAATATTTTTTTCATCAAGATAAGAGCCTACTACGTTATTGGATTTCTTCAAAGCTAAATATCTTGCGCTTGTATTCGTAGTGTCGTCCAAAATAGTTGGCTTTTACGCCTTCGTTGGCGGCCACTTCTTCGGGTGTTCCCTGTAAAAAAAGCTGTCCGCTAAACATCACATACACTCTGTCTGTAATAGAGAGTGTTTCGTTAGCGTTGTGATCCGTAATAAGCACCCCAATATTTCGTTTTTTGAGTTTGGCTACAAGCAACTGAATATTTTCTACTGCCACAGGGTCTACACCCGCAAAAGGTTCATCAAGCAAAATAAATTTCGGGTCTGTAGCCACAGCGCGGGCTATTTCGGTTCGTCTGCGCTCGCCGCCCGATAGCATCTGCCCAAGGCTCTTACGCACATGTCCTAGCCTAAACTCTTCTATAAGAGACTCTACTTTTTCTTTTTGCTCTTTTTTGCTCAAATTTGTCATCTGAAGAGGTGCCAGAATGTTTTCTTCCACGCTCAGCGTGCGGAATACTGAAGCTTCTTGTGCCAAGTAGCCTATGCCAAGCTTGGCCCGTTTGTACATGGGCAATGTTGTGATATCCTGATCATTGAGGAAAATATTCCCACTATTGGGCTTTATAAGACCCGTAATCATATAAAAAGAGGTGGTCTTTCCTGCACCATTGGGGCCGAGCAAGCCCACAATGTCTCCTTGTCTTACCTCCACCGACACGCCGTTGACGACTGTACGGCCTCTGTATTTTTTTACGAGCTTTTCTGCTCTTAGTATCATAGGTTCGGTGGCAAGACTCATTTGACAAAGAAGGATAGTGTTATAAACCGCAAAAATACGACTTCAGCACTTAAAAACACTAAGCCGAACGTTAAAAATTACTAAAATCATACTTGCGTGTGCGAGGACGCGAAGTAAACTCTTGCAGGAATGTATCGTGTCTGTTTTATAGTGCTTTGTGCGGTATAGAAACAAAAAACTTGGTGCAGAAAGCCCTCAAAAAATTTGGAGTTTGTTTTGTAATGCACTATTTTTACATGATTTAACAAACAATACGCACAGTATTGATTAAAGCCCTTTACATAGCATCTTAAATACCCTGTTTTTTTATGCAAGAGAATATTGAAAAAATAACAAAGGAGATGGTAGCCACTTCCGAAAAATTATTGAAAGGCTATCAAATGCTCTCTGAAATTGAAGACGTAGATTTGGCCACCGCCGAAAAAGAGCTTGTTTTTCAGGTAGATAAACTCCGTCTTTTCCGTTATGTGTCCGAAAAGCGCACTTGCAAAGTTCCTTTGCTCATGGTTTACGCGCTTGTAAACCGCTTTGAGATGTTAGACCTTCAGCCAGACCGCAGCTTTGTGCGTAATATGCTGAACGCTGGTATTGATGTGTATGTAATTGATTGGGGCTATCCTACCAAACAGGATCGATACCTTACAATGCATGATTATATCAATGGCTACATTGGTGACTGCGTAGATTATATCCGAAAAACACATAAAATACCAAAGGTAAATCTTTTGGGTATTTGTCAAGGTGGCACTTTCTCTACTATTTTTTCTGCTCTTCACCCTAACAAGGTGCAAACTCTTACCACGCTAGTAGCTCCTTTTGACTTTGATACCGAAGATGGTTTGTTGTTCAAGTGGTCACGCTCTTTAGACGTGGATAAAGTGGTAGACTGCAACGATGGTTTAGTGCCTGGTGAGTTTTTAAACATGGGTTTTGACATGCTCAAGCCGCTCAGCAAAGTAAAGAAATTCAACTCTTTACCAGACATGATGACAGATAAAGCCAAGTTGATGAACTTCCTCCGCATGGAGAAGTGGGTGGCTGACAGTCCTTCTCAGGCAGGAGAATGCTACCGTCAATTCATTAAGGATTTGTATCAAAACAATAAACTCATTAAAGGTGAGTTGATTATAGATGGTGAAAAGGTCAATCTCAAAAATATTACGATGCCTGTTCTCAATATTTATGCTTCAGACGACCATCTCGTACCGCCTTCCGCTACTAAGCCGCTCAATGAGCATGTAGGAACAAAGGACAAGGAGCTTTATGAGTTTCCTGGTGGACATATTGGCGTATTTGTGGGCAACCGTTCTCAAAAAGAACTTGCTCCTAAAGTAGCAAATTTTATTAAAGACCGCGCCTAGTTTTTTCATAAACAAAAAAAGAGCAAGTAGACTGTAATGGTTTACTTGCTCTTTTTTTGCTCAAAAAAGCCAGTCTAGCCACTCTTGAGCTTGATGTGGGTTTTGAAAGTATTTTTCTAGGACTTGTAAGAGCGCGCTGGACTCGTAAGGCACACCGCTGAGTACCTTGCGTAGATCATTCAGTAGCTCTTCTGAAAAAATATGGGGTGTAAGCACTTCAAAATCCTTGAATATGCAGCCGCTCGCCAACTGGATAGTGAGTGCAAAAGGGCGGTTTGTATTGGCTTCTTTTTGAATGCTGCACTCAGGAGAACGGCCAAAGTTCCATTCCCAGCTTTTGTATTTGCTTTGGGCTAGGTCGTGTATAGCAGCCCACTCAGTAGATGTGGGGCTGATACTTGCGTGATTTATACCACAGATTTTTTCTGCTAAATAACTTTTAAATAAAGGCAAAGTCCAATCTGGGCTCAAGTAAGGCTTGATGTTTTGTACTTTGCTGCGTACCGATTTCATGCTTTTGGACTCCACACGGCCAATGCACACGTCCAAAGCGCGTTCTAAATATTCTAGGTTGCTATCAAACAGCAATGTACCGTGGCTAAACATCATGCGTTTGGATGTGTATTGTGCATTACCTGATATTTTTCGCCCCTCAGCAATCAAATCGCCTCGTTTGTTAATTTCTGCTGGCACTCCCAAGTCGTTGAGTGCCGCGCAGACTGGCTCGTTGAACCAGCGAAAATTAGCCACTTTCTTCTGGTCGTGCGGACAAATGAAGCTAAAGTTGATGTTGCCTAAATCATGATAGACTGTACCACCGCCTGAAATACGCCTCAAAACATCTATATTTTGTGCTTTTGCAAAGCGATGATTGATTTCCTCTAATGTGTTTTGATTTTTGCCCAGTACCAGACAAGGGGAGTTGACATACAACAAAAAATAGCTGTCTTGCTGTGGCCAATTGAGTGCACAGTACTCTTCAAGAGCCAAGTTGAGAGCCGGCTCGTGATTATCTTGGTTGTCAATAAACAGCACAGCAAGTTTTGTTTAGGGTGAAAGAAAACGCAAACAACACCCCACAGAAACGAGCAAGGTGTTGTTTGTAAAATTCAAAATTTCAGCGATTTAATACACGTGCTGTCCGCCGTTGATAGAAAGGTTAGCTCCTGTCATAAAACCTGCAGCGTCAGAACTTAAATAAACCACCGCAGAGGCAATTTCATCAGGTGTACCCAAACGCTTGACAGGAATACCTGCAATGATTTGATTTCTGATTTCTTCTTTAACAGCCATCACCATATCTGTGCCAATATAACCAGGGGAAAGCGTATTAACCGTCACGCCCTTGTCGGCCACTTCCATAGCTAAAGATTTTGTGAAACCGTGCATACCAGCTTTGGCAGCACTGTAGTTGGTTTGTCCAAACTGACCGCGTTGACCGTTCACCGATGAAATGTTGATGATACGACCGAAACCGCGCTCCACCATCTTGCCAATAACGTGTCTGGTGCAGTTAAAAACGCTGTCTAAGTTGGTACTCATCACTTCGCGCCATTGCTCGGGCGACATCTTCAAGAAGCGACCGTCTTTAGTAATACCAGCATTATTAACGAGAATATCTACAGAACCTACTTCTGCTTCAATTTTGGCCACCATACCACCCACCGATTCGTAGCTGGTTACATCGCCTTCAAAAATTGCAAAGTTGTACCCCGCAGCTTTCATGGCGTTTTGCCACTCTTGCGCCTTGGCCAAATTGCGGTAATTAGCCACAACGGTGTAACCTTGATCTGCCAATTTTTTACAAATCGCTGAACCTATACCGCCTGTTGCGCCTGTAACGAGGGCAACGAGTTTATTATTTTTATCCATAAGTGAGGGTTTTATAAGATTTTAGATTGCTATTGCCAAAAAAAAGGCAGATTATTTATAAAAACAATCTTTCGGCAATTTTTTTTTGTTTTTTTTTGCATAGGCATTTTTGCTTTGTAGCCTACAAGCTCAGCCCAAAATGTGTCAAGCCACTACAACCATTTTTTTTCAACGGAAGCCGTCATGTCTCAAACCATTATTTCAGCTCAAGAAATAGGAAACGTTTACGAATTATACAAAAACTACAAGATATTAACAGACAGTAGAAAGTGGGCATCGCCAGAAAATACGCTTTTTGTCGCTCTGAAAGGTGACCGTCATAATGGACATGAATTTATTGTTAGTCTCTACGAGCGTGGCTTTAGGCACTTTATTGTTTCAGAAAAGCCAAGCCGTGATTTAGAAAATGCCCAACTGATTGTCGTGCCTAATACTTTGCATTTCTTGCAAACCTTAGCACAATACAAACGTTCCCAAATGCCTTATCCTGTAGTGGGTATCACTGGCAGCAATGGGAAAACAGTAGTCAAAGAGTGGTTGGGGCAGTTGCTTTCGCCTTATAAAAGTGTGGTAAAAAGCCCCAAAAGTTTTAACTCTCAGTTGGGTGTGGCTATTTCTGTATGGCAGATGACCCAAAAGCATGAAGTGGCTGTGTTTGAAGCAGGGATCTCTACCACCAATGAGATGCAACGTTTAGAAGCCATGATTCAACCTACCATTGGGATTTTTACAAACATTGGCAGCGCGCATGATGAAGGTTTTGAAAATAGGCTTACTAAGATAGAAGAAAAGGCCAAACTCTTTCAAAATTGCCAAACTCTTATCTATTCCTCAGACTACCCGATTCTTCATACTTTTCTTGCTAAAAACTTTGCGCCTGCTAAGCTTGTGGCATGGACTTTTGCTAAACAAGAAAATGCTGTCAGGATAGAAAAAAGCACGTTTGAAACGCATGCTACCGTTCTCACTTTTAGGTTCAGGCAAAAAGACTATCGTTTCATACTGCCCTTTCAAGATCAAAGTTCTTTAGAAAACGCTCTACATACTATTTTTACGGCTCTTTTGCTTGGTCTAAATGCTCAGGAAATTCAGCAGGGCTTACAGCATTTGCACAGACTAGACATGCGACTCAGCCTTAAGGAAGGGCAAAATCAAAGCCTGATTATAGACGATACTTACAGCAATGATTTGGATAGTCTACCTGTGGCTTTAGATTTCTTGAATGAGCAAGCGGCTAACAGACCTCACAAATTGGCTATACTTTCGCAACCTGCCCAAATGGGGCTTTCTGTTGCCGAATTAGAGCTAGAAACTCAGAAGATAGCTTTAGAAAAAGGCATATCAGAGCTTTGGTATGTCTCTACTACAAATGCTACGCGGCTTAATCAGTCACTTCTTCCCACTAGGTACTTTGCTGACACAGCGATGCTGATCAGTGCTCTAAAAGCAGAACCGCTTTCAAAAGATTATGTCGTTTTGATAAAAGGCGCACGAAAGTATGAGTTTGAGCAAGTGGTTAAGCTGCTTGATGCCAAACAGCATGACACAGTACTTGAAATTAGTCTAGAAGCCATTTCTCACAACCTCAATTTTTATAAGCGTCAGCTAAGCCCACACACCAAATTGATGGTGATGGTCAAAGCACTAGCCTATGGCAGCGGATATAAAGAAGTAGCTCAGCTTATGGCTTATCACTCTGTACATTACTTAGCGGTGGCTTATACCGATGAGGGCGTTTATTTGCGGCAACATGGCATACGCCTTCCCATCATGGTGCTCAATCCTCTGCCAGAAAGTTTCGATTTGTTGCTTGCGCACAATCTGGAGCCAGAAATTTATAGTCTCAGAATACTCTGTCAATGGATTAGCTTCTTAAATAAGCAGCACTCAGCTCCTAAACATGCCATTCACCTTAAACTGGACACTGGCATGAGGCGTTTGGGCTTTGAAGAAGACGAGTTGGTTACTGCTGTTTTACAAATCAAAGCTTGTGCTACGCCTATTCACGTGGCTTCTGTTTTTACGCATTTGGCAGCTTCAGAAAGCCCCGCTCACGAAGATTTTACACGTTTGCAAATTGCCAAATTTCAGGCAGGAGCTAAAGCCCTAGAAGCCTTGTTGGGCTACAAGCCGCTTCTTCATGTCCTTAACTCAGCAGGGATTGTCAAGTATCCAGAGTTTCATTTTGATATGGTTCGCTTAGGTATGGGGCTTTATGGTGTAGAAACTTCTGAAACCCATATCCATGATTTGAGAGCTATTAGCAGCCTTAAAACACACATTTCACAAATTAAACACATTAAAAAAGGCGAGACCGTGGGCTATGGACGGCGCGGTGTGGCTCAGCAGGATATGCGCATTGCTACTGTTGCCATAGGTTACGCTGACGGATACGACCGAAGATTTGGGCTGGGAAATGGACAAATGCTTGTAAATGGACATCTTGTGCCTACAATAGGCTCTATCTGCATGGATATGTGTATGCTCGCATTAGGCGACGCACCCGCGCAGGAAGGCGACGAAGTGCTGGTCTTTGGAGAGGAACTGCCGATTCAACAGCTAGCCAATAACATAGGCACGATAGCTTACGAAGTACTGACCAATGTAGGCTATAGAGTTAAGAGAGTATTTTATTGGTAAGCGCATGACTTCAGCATGATTGAATGTTAAGGTTTTTTTTAGAGTGAGGTACAACGACGAATAAATTTGGTACTCATGCACCTTTTGTGGGTGTTTCATACCCAGAAAGAGTGCTGGCGATTGGTGTCTTTGAACTCTCGGCGGCTTCTTTTGAGTATTTTTTATCAGAGGCCAGAAATAAAAAATAAGTTATTTATCTGCAATTATTAAGGACACAATGATTAACTTTGTGAATAATGATTTCTCAGAACTGTTAATTTTTGTTAAAATATGACACTTACCAAAAAACGGCTCTTAGCTTTAATGCTCTGTTGCTTTTGGGCGGCCACAGCATCGGCCCAAGTTTTCTTCAATAATCTACCTCATGACGGCAGAGCTAGAACACTTCAAACCAACCGCGATGCTTTCGACAAATGGAAAGAAGGCAAAGATTTAAGTAAAGTAAAAGGTTGGAAGCGTTACAAACGATGGGAGTGGTACAATAGCACTAGAACTCAGGAAGATGGAAGTGCGCCAGCTTTTCGTACTTATGTAGATGCCATTTCACAAGCTTACGAGCAGAAAAAACAGGCCAGAGGGGCGCGCTTGCAAGCCAACGAATGGTCGCCTGTAGGCCCCACAGAATTTCCCACTTCACCAGACCCTATTTCTGGACATGGCTTAGGCCGCATCAACTGCGTAGCCTTTCACCCCACAGATCCAAATACTTTTTGGATAGGAGCTTCCAATGGTGGCGTGTGGAAAACTACCAACAATGGCGAGTCATGGACTCCTCTCACAGATGAAATGCCCATGATGCGTGTGAGTCACATTGCTGTGGATCCCAAGAATCCTGATGTAATTTATCTAGCTACAGGTGACTATGGTTATTTAAGCTTTGGTGTAGTAGAAATTGGACGTTACAGCAATTTTGGCTTAGGTATATACAAAACCACCGATGGCGGTAAAACCTGGAGTCAAACAGGTTTAAGCAAGAAGCTTTTAGACTTTGATGGCTCATTGTTCTGCAAGGTACTCATAGATCCCACTAATTCTAACCGTATCATGGCAGCGGGCGTATCGGGCGTGTGGCATTCCGAAGATGCAGGCGATAACTGGACAAAAGTAGAGAATCCTGATCTTAAAATTGTTTGGGACGTAAAATCAGATCCTGTTGATGCTAAAATCCTTTATGCCACCACAGGCTTTATCCGCAACGATCGTGCTGGCAAAGCTAATATCTACAAGAGCCTAGACTTTGGCAAAACTTGGGAAAAACTCAATAGTGGCATTCCTGAAATAAACGCCGCACAAAGAATAGAAGTGGCCATTGCTCCTTCAGACCCCAACTATGTATACGCGCTGGCTTGTGGCTTGGACGAAGGGCTTTGGGGAGTTTATCAAAGCAAAGATGCAGGCAAAACATGGAAACAGACCCTAGACACTGCGGGTGTTAATCTTTTGGGCTGGCTCAATGGCAGTCGTGAACTGGGCGATCAGGGCGGACAGGGTACTTATGATTTGGCTTTAGTTGTAGATGCTCAAGATAAAAACCGCATTTATACAGGCGGTGTCAATGCTTGGGGCTCTAATGACGGTGGTAAAACGTGGGATATTGTATCGTTCTGGATTATGGCTTTTGGTAAGAGCCTTCATGCCGACCAGCATTTTTTTACGTATAATCCTATCAATAAAACGTATTATATGTGTAATGATGGCGGGATTTACACCACAGAGAAAATTGAGATAGGCTCTATCATGCGGGCAGCAGCTTGTGTAAATCTTGTTACAGGCGAGATAAGAGCTAACTGCTATGAACTTCCCACCAAGTGGAAGAACATTACGGGTGGATTGGCTATTACAGAACTCTACCGCATTGGTCTGAGCAGGGACAAAGCTGGATTCATAGCTGGCGGAGCACAAGATAACGGAACATACTATAACGATGGCAAAAAGTGGATCAGTGCTTTTGGTGGTGACGGTATGGAGCCTATGATACATCACAGCACGCCTTCTACCTTCTACGCTACGAACTACAGCGGGGCTTTGTCCAGAACAACTGATGGCGGTAAAAAATGGACCAGTAACCTCGAAAAATCTATGAATGATGCTAATGAGTTTGGTCAGTGGGTTACGCCCTATGAAATGCATCCCCAGAACCCAAGTACGCTTTACACGGGTTTCCAAAATATGTGGAAGTCTACAGATAGCGGCAAGAAATGGAAGCGAATTTCTGATTTTACAAATGATGCTGGCATCTGGGACTTTGAGCTGTGGCAAAAGAACCCTGATTATATTTATGTAGCCAAAGAGTTCAACCCGTTCAGAGGTAAACCTTCTGAGCTTTGGACTACTTTCAATGGCGGCTTGAGCTGGATTGATGTCTCAGCTGGTTTGCCTGTAAAGAAAGCTTATATTAACTACTTGGCTATAGATGACAGCGACAGCCTTCATGTTTGGGCTGTTTTTGGCGGTTATTCTGAGGGCAATAAAGTGTTTGAAACAAAAGATGGCGGAAGTACTTGGGAGAATATCTCCAGTAATTTACCAAACTTGCCTATCAACACGATAGCTCATCAGCCCCAAGGCGAGAAAGACTATGTTTATGTGGGTACAGATGTAGGTGTTTACTACAAGGCGCAAGAAGACAAAAATTGGACTTTCTTTAGCGAAAACCTTCCAAACGTTATTGTAAGTGAACTGCACGTACATATTGCTTCCAAAAAACTTTACGCAGCTACTTACGGGCGTGGTGTATGGGTGGCAGACTTGTTGCCTGACACAACCGTTATAGACACGCCTACTGGCTTTGAAAACTATTTCCTCAGCACCAAGTTGAGTGTGTTTCCAAACCCAAACAAAGGACAGTTTACGCTAGAAATGAGTGGTTTGACTGTCAAAGATTTAAATGTAGAAGTAGTAGATATCACTGGACGCTCTTTATGTCAAGAAACCCTCAAAAATATAGCGAGCAGTCACAAGCAGCAGTTTGATTTAGGTCATCTCAAAACAGGTGTCTATTTCATGCGCATATCACATGCACACTCTACGCGAGCGGTGAAATTTATTATAGAGTAATATTTTTTTAAAACATAAGAAAAGAGGTATAAAAATTGATGAAAATAAATTTTTATACCTCTTTTCTTATGTTTGTATTAAACTCAAATACCAATGCGATGAAGAGCACTTTATGGATACTATTGATAATTTTAGTGCCTATACAGCATATCAAGGCCCAAAACTGGCAAGCTGTGGACAGTGTGGCGAAACATCAGATGTCTAAAGGTCTTTATCATGAAGCACAAAAGGCTTATGCCAAGTTCACTGAGGACTATCTCAAAAGTACCAAACCCTTAGATAGCATTCTGGCTAAAGCACACTACGAGCATGGTATGGCATGTTTGAAGCTGGATAGCGTTAGCAAGGCAGAGAAGCTTTTCCGAGAAAGTCTTTCTTTGCGCGAGCAACAATTTTCTAAGCAACATATTCTGTCTGTGCAGTCTAGTTTGGGATTGGCGGATGCTTACTGGCGACAGGGTTTGTTCAAAGAGTCAGAGCTATTGTATGATCAGGCTATTTCGTTTTTTGACAAGACATATCACAAGACGCATTTCTTGTATGTGGAAACCTACTCAAGAAAGGCAAAATTATACTTTGCTAAGGGCGAATTTGAAGCTGCTGAAAGACTTTGGCTCTATGCCAAACAGTTTTGGCCGCTTCGCACCACAGAGCAGCAAGTGGCCTATGGGGTTATTTGCAACAACTTAGCAGTTCTTTACGGACAGCTTCAAAAAACAGAGATGGCAGAAGCTCAGTATATAGAGGCCAAAGCTGCATACAAGCGTGCAACAGGAACGCAAAGTGCGCAATATGTGGCCACACTACAGAATCTTGCACGATTTTATAGCGGATTGGGGTTCTATGCAAAAGCAGAGCCTGTTTTGAATGAAGCTCTCAAGTGTGTGGAAAGCAGCAGCGGAAAGCAAAATCACTTATTCATTCAGGTTAGTTTAGATTTGGCTGCGGTGTATTATGAACTTCGGTTCTTAGATGCTGCCCAAAGTATGGCTATGCAATGTAAAGAGGCTCTGTTGAGTTCTTATGGCTCTGACAATTCCACTTACGTCTATGTATCGTCGTTGCTGGCTATGTGTTACCAAAAGGCGGGTGATTTAGCAAGTGCTGAAAAGACCGCAAAAGAGGCTCTTGATATTTCCGAAAAAAAATATGGCAAAAACAGCTATTTTTATGCTTATGCAGCAAACACATTGGGCATCGTCTACCAGTATATGAAGCGGTACAAAGAAGCAGGAGTGCTGTATGAACAAGCCAAAGCTGTAGGTGAGAAAAACCCTTCGGTACATACCTACTATACTTCCGTCTGTAACAATCTTGCATTTTGTTATGATTATCAGAGTCGATACGATGAATCTGAAAAGCTTTTTAAAGAGCTACTGGCTATGTCATTGAACAAGCCTAAGCGGGCAATGTATTTAGGTAACCTATCTCTTTTGTACTGTAAACAAAATATGTATGCAAAAGCAGAACCTTTGTTTAAGGAAATCACAGAGATATTTACTGATTTGATAAATAGCAATATAGATAATCTGACTGAAAAAGAAAAGAATCAGTTCTTCTTAAAGTTCAACAATGATCTTGAGAGATTTGCTAGTTTAGCTTTGCGCTCGCAAAGAACAGCTTTTATCTCTCAGCTTTACAATAATTTACTTTTGACTAAAGCGTTGATTTTTAGCTCTTCTCAGCGCATTAAAGCCCAGCTTCTAGAAAGTCAAAATTCTCAAGGAATTAAGCTATATGAGGAGTGGCTTGCTCTCAGACGGCAAGTTGCTAAGTATTCACAAGAGTCTAATGAGGCTCTGCTTGCTCAAAACATTGATTTAGATTCTTTAAGGAAGGCGGCTAATCAATTAGAAAAAGCTTTTTACTTGGCTATCAACTCTGCTGAGGGTACACAAGTCAAAACGCAAAGCTACCTCACATGGCAAGATGTGAAATCTAAGCTAAAAAAAGACGAAGTGGCGATAGAAATTACAAGAATTAGAGTCATAAACGATGCAGGAGATGACTTTCTTGATAGTGTCAACTATATTGCGCTAATCGTGCGTCCAGAAACCACCAACTCGCCAGAAGTCGTTGTTCTGCCGAATGGTAATTTTATGGACAAAATGGGCATAGAGTACTACAAAAACACCATTCAGTATAGCTTGGAAGATGACGAATCCTACAACACTTTTTGGAAGCCTCTCAAAGCTAAAATTGGAAAAGCTAAAACTGTTTATATTTCTAGTGACGGTGTCTATCATCAGATTAACCTACTCACACTTAGAAACCCCAAAAGCAAAAAATATCTCAAAGATGAGGTGAACATTGTTCTTTTAAGCAGTACCCGTGACCTTTTGAAGCAAAAGAGCAAAAAAGTGCGCCAGAAACAGCATGTAGATTATCGCATTCATCTGTTTGGGTATCCTGATTACAGCACCAAAGGACAAAGCCAAGAAAATGAGAGTTCTGGAGAACGTAGTCTTACAGATATAAAAACTGCTTTAGAAATAGGCCAGCAACGCTTTTTTAATATGTCGATGGGAAAAGTAAGTGCTCTGCCTGGAACCAAAAAAGAAATAGAAGATATTTTCCAGTTGGCAAGAACCCAAAATATACAGTGTCTGACCTATACTGGAGCTGAGGCAAGCGAGGAGAACTTTAAAAAGCTTGATAGCCCAGATATCTTACATATTGCAACGCATGGTTTCTTTATTTCAGATGTTACTAGGAATGAGCATGAGGATCAAAGCTATGAGGAGGCTTTTTTGCGTTCAGGGTTGCTTCTTGCTGGTGCTGAGAACTTTCTCCTGAAACAGACAAGCAGCACCAGCGAGAATGGAATACTCACCGCCCAAGAGGCGATGAATATCAACTTGTACAATACTGAATTATTGGTTTTATCTGCTTGCGAAACGGGTTTGGGTGAAATCAAAAACGGTGAAGGGGTATATGGCTTGCAACGTGCTTTCCAGCAGGCTGGTGCTAAAACAATTTTGATGAGCCTCTGGAAAGTAGACGATAAAGCGACGCAGAAATTGATGAATCTTTTTTACGAAAATCTATTACTAAAGAAGCAAAGTAAAAGAGAAGCTTTTCAAAACGCCCAGAACAAACTACAAGTAGACTACCCTAGTCCTTATTTTTGGGGAGCTTTTGTTCTTGTTGGTGAATAAACGAACACGTTTTACACGAGAAGAATACCGTTTAACAGACGGAGGCCGTTGGCTTTATCAAGATTGCTAAACCTAAAAAAAAGATTCCGCATTGTTCATCAATGCGGAATCTTTTTTTGCTTCAAAAACGCTCCAAAGCTAGTTTAGTTGATGGTAATAACCCCGCTACCGTGGTAGGAGTGGTATTCGCCATCATACATAGCATCTGCGCTTACAGGACCCTGCTGGAAAGTCCCTTTATTGACTGCTCTGACCACATAATAGTAGGACTTTGAAGCGGCGGCGGCAGTGGCAAATATATTCACGCGGTCGTCTCTAAAGTCAAAATGGTCGGGGCGTTGTGCGTCTTTTGCCCAAGCTATACCTTGTGTATCGCTCAAACGCGGATTTTCTACCTCAAAACCACTTGGCAGCATATCCGTAATGACCACATTAGGAACACTGTTGCCGCGAACAGAATTTAATGAAATTTTAATCACCAGCAAGTCACCCTGCTTAAAGTTTCTGGTGTTGAGCTTGTTACCATTGCGATCATAAAACTCGCGGCGAACTCTGAGAAACTTATCTTCTTCCACATACGCACCCGTTGCGCTGATGCCTTCCACCTCCCAGAAATAGTACAGTTTTCCGCCGCTTGTAGTTTTGAGTGTGACGTTTTTGCCAACTAAGTTTTTGTCCAGAATAAGCGTTTCACCGTTAAAGTTGGCTATATTCTGACCATCCACTTCCACCGTGCCTGTTACATTTTCAGCATTCGACTTTTTAGCCAGTTTGCCTAGAGCCAAAATACCAAATACATTTTCCTGCGTGTTCAGATAAGGTTCAGAACTGAGAGCTTGCGATAAGTGTTTGGCCATGAGAGGTATCTGGGCGTTGTTGGGGTCATTTTCTAGAAGAGCATTCAAGGCGAGTGCCTCATCGCGTATGTAGGAGTAAAAGCTGCCATCTGAGGCATTTTCAGACTTTTCATCGTCAAAGCTGGTAGGCAGAAGCAAACGGTAGCTCTTGTCATCACCTAACATTTTGTAGGTGAGAGCCAAGAGGTATTTTGAATCTTTGGCCAAGAGATGAGCGTTTTGCTTGTAGTAGTTCATGGTTGGCACTTGCTGTTTTCCAGCCGTAGCCAATACATAGAGACCGTAGAAGATGTCTTTGGGTGCAATTCTTCTTTTCAAAAGTTTGTTGCTCGCATCACGGTAAAAATAAAATTCTGTGCGCTTATTCTTTACGTTACTGCTGATGTTTTCCAAAAGTGCTCTGTAAAAACGTTCGTTCACCTCAAAACCAAGCTTGCGTGCTTCTATGAGGAAGTGTGTGCCGTAGACTGTAGCCCAAGGGTTTTCATCGCTGCCGCCCTGCCAGTAGACCAAACCGCCGCTCGAACTCTGCATGGTTTGTAGTTTGGTAATGGCTTCTTTAATGTTAAAGTTGGGGTCAAATCTAGGATCTATAGTCCGCCCAAAAGATTTGCTCAAATCTGCCAAATAAAGCTGAGGGAAAGCCGTAGAAATGGTTTGTTCTGCACAGCCATGAGGATACTGAATGAGATAGTTTAGATTTTTGGCAAACTGCACCATAGGCGTTTTACCCACTATCAATTTAGCAGATGCCGAAAATGGTAAAAACTTATGTGCCAAAGAGACATTTTGGGCATTATTGGGTAGAACCTCACCCGATCCGCTTTGCTTGAGCAGCGAAGTAGATGGGCGCACAGTCAAATCTGTTTTAGAGGTGAATGTTTCGCCCACAGCCTTAACCGTAACCAATACATTGGTTTCACCTACTGCAGCAGCAGCTTCAGCTTCAAAAATTACCAGTTTTTCTGAATTGGCTGGAATCGTAACGGTTTGCTCAGTGCCGCCAAGCGTTTTGAGCAAGTTGTTGCCTGTCTGGAAGTTTACCACAGCCTCAGTAGCCGTGTTGGTGGTATTCGTGAGCGTAACAGGCACATTGATACGGTCTTGTGGGCTAACAAAACGCGGTAAGCCCGCCGAGATGACCATAGGATCAGCCACTTTCATTCGCGTCTCTGCTGAGCCAAAAGAACTCCCTTTTACAGCGAGAGCCATTACCCTGAGTTCACCCGAAAATTCTGGCACATCGATGTCAAAAGTTGCTTTGCCGTTAGCATCAGTTTTGAGCGTTCCACTCCAAAATCTTACAGGCTTTACGCGCTTGTTTGTGAAGGGGTTCGTGCGTTTGTCCAAATCATAGCCATCTGCGCCATAGGTTTGGCGACGCGCTTTGATTTCAGGGAAGAGTCTTGGGTACAAATCGTAGGCATCTACTTGCAAGGCGCGCTTCTGAAAATAAAACGCCAAAGGATCAGGTGTTTCATAGTCGCGTATTTGCAAAATACCCTCATCAACCACCGAAATAGTCAGTTCTGCACCTGCACGCGAAGGGCCGCTGGCTTCTACTGTGATAGTTTGTCTTTGCTTAGAACGGGATTTTTCTACAGTCTTGATTGTGAGCGGAATGCTGTGCTTGCTACTGCTTACCATCGCATACTCAAAACCATGTGCCACAGTAAGCGGTACAGGTGTGTTGTAGGTCTGTGGCTTGATGAGCGTAGCCGTGACGTACAGGTTGGGGAGGTGTACATCTGTTATGGGAATATCTAACACCGCAGAGTTACTGGCCACTTCCAAGTATTTGTATTCAAAAATTTTGTTCCTTTCTATGGTCACCAGCATACGCCCTGAAAAAGGTGTTTTGAAGAGTACCTTAGCGGTTTCACCCACTTCATACTTTGGGCGATCAAAGCTAATGCCTACACGGCCGTCTTTATCTATATCAAAAGAAGAGGCCGTAGCACCGCCGTAGCTGTAAGAATAAAAACCCTGCGCCACATAATAGCCTTTTGCCCCCTGCACACTTACGCGCACTTCGTGGTAGCCAGGCTTTTTAGGCACAAAACCCACTGCTGAAGACATACCGCCTACATTGAGGTCGAAAGAAGCTTCCAAATATTCTTTTCGTTGCGATACATAGCGGTAATTATCCCCATCGTTGCGTTCCAAGACGTTTTGGTAATCATAACGGAACACATCTACGCGAGCCTTGGCACTGCTAAGTACCTGACCAGCTGGATTTACAGCCACTATAGGCAACCTCATTTGTGCATTCACATCCACGTAATAACTCTCTAAAGGCTTCAGACCAAAAAATACGTCTTGTGTGTGTACACCCACAGTGAGCGATCGGCTTACAGAACGTCCCGTTTCATCAAAGACAGTACTGTAAAGTTTAGCTTCATAGAACCCTTTTTTCTCCATTTCGGCGGGTAGGCTGAAGGTTTCTGTAAATTTCCCCTGCTCATCGGTGTTACCTGTGCGTACTTGGTCGTCGAGCTGTACCTCTGTTTGGCCGTTTGAAGTAACTCCAAAATAATATTCTGTCAGTTTTTTGGCTTCTGCCACAGGCGTAAAGTCCTTACGTTGAACTTGAAGCGTAATTTCATAGCGGCGGTCAGCGGCAGGAGGTCCAAAAAGATTTACTGCTGTACCGTTCAGCACCAAGGGCTTGGTATGTGAAATGAGTGTGCTTTCTACCAGAGGCGTTACTTTGATGCGTTGCGGCATAAACTCTTCAATATTGATGCTTTTAGACGCTAACAAAGTGCCGTTAGCCATCATAACATCTATGGTATAAGAGCCTGTTACGCTATTTTCTGAGGTAGGAATAGACATTTCAAAAGTGCCTTCACTGTTCAAGTTGGCTTTTGAGTTAAAGAAAGAGCTGCCGTTTGGAAGCTTGGCTTCTACACGTACTGGCATATCGGCTACTACTCCCCAGCGATAATTGCGCACAATGGATTTAAAGTTGATAGTTTCACCAGGGCGGTACAAATCACGCTCGGCATAAACAAAGGTTTGATATCCTCCCTGAGCTTCATCATATCCCGAGAGTTCAAATTCACTCTTATTGACAGGGTTTTGACCAAAGTGCATGAAGTTGTAGTCGCCGCCTTTAATGGCTGATATAGCAGCCATACTCATTTGGGCTTGGTTGAGGTCTTTAAAAACGGCTACACCAGCTGCATCGGTTTGCGCTACGGCAGTTTCTTGGTTACTGTAGCTGATGAGCTTGACTTGTGCACCTGCTACGGGTGTGGCACGGTGTATAGAGTTGACAAAGACATGTACCTCATCCTCAGTTCTTTTGACAATAAAGCCCAAATCTGATACTGACACAATTTTGTAGTCTTTTATCCAACGATCATCATCAGAGCCTACTTGTAACAAATAAAAACCATTAAAAGCCCGAGTATCTAAGGCTTTTATCTTTTTCATATTCAAGATATAGCCCTCTCCGCCGTCTGTAAACATCTCGCGTAAGTCGCTAGTTTGGTCATACACCACATCACCAAAGTTATTGAGATCTTCATAGAAATATTTCGGGAATTCGCTATAATCATAAAGCCCTACAGACTGGCGCATGAAATGCATCAGGTTGTTTTCATAAATCTTGTATACTTTTACGTTTACAGACTTCAGTCCAAAAATTTTGACCGCCACATTTTGCTCGCCTTGGTTGGTTAAGTAGAGAGCCTTCTGGTCTGCAAAAGAAATCAGACTTTGTACATTGCCAAACACCACAAAATGCTCGAAATCGGCATTAAGATTTTTGCCAAACACACCTTTTAACGCGCGGTTGATGACCATTTTGTAGTTTTGCCCTGTTTCAAAGTTGGCATTTATCAAAAAGCCAAAATCAGCTGTTTCAATTTCAAAAGAAATGGCAGGCTCAAAAGATACCAAAGCTTTGATTTGCTCAGCATTCATGGATACAGACTGATTGGTAAATACACGCACAAAGGCTTTGTCTTCAAATCTTTCTGAACTCGCTTGTGTAATTTCAAAACGGTCTGCTGGTGGCAGATCCATTTCGTAAGTGATGCTTTTGGCCTTGGCTGTAGCACTGAGCGCAGTTGGCAAGCCTTCCTCAATATTAACCACTACTTTTTTATTAGAAAGTGTAATGGGGTCCTTGGTGCTTACGTTTAGGCGTATAGATTCAGAGGCTTCGTTTGTCACTACCGCATAAGTTAGGTTGGTGCCATCTACCGAGAGCTTTGCCAAACGATTGAAATCAGCAGGGTTGACAGAGTAGTTAAAGTTCAGATTAAGAACAAGCTTAGCAGAGTTTGAGGCATCAGCCGTCCAATAGGCTTCGCCGTCTGAGAGACCTAAATAAGGTGTGTGGAACTTGAAAGTTTTCTCTTCGTCTAACTTTAGTTTTTCTTCTTTGACTTTGTCTAACAGTTTGGGCGTAAGCTCAGCAGTGTAGTCCGTGCTGGGGTCAAAGCCCTTGTCTGGCGAAAAAACTAAGGTGTTTTGTGTAGTCCACTTGAATTTTCCCTCCACTTTTGGCGTGAGCCTTACCAAGGCTTCGTCTGACCATTTTTGGAGGTCTTCAGGAGCAACAAGACTTTTATTAAATGTAAATGTGAGATTTTGCTTAGGCTGTATCTCTTCTTGAAAATTGCGTTCATTGACTTTGACGATGCTTCTGTCCCAGCAGGCCGTGAAAACAAGAATCAGGGCTGCACAAAGACCACCTACAGCCCAGAGCTTGCGGGGTGATTTGAAATCTACTCTAAAAAAGTCTTTCATGGATTGTTAGGCGTGGATTTGGGTTAAAGCAAAAATATTTAAATAAGATAAAGCAAGGCGTATTTATTTGTTACAAAGCTACTCAAAAAATACACAATGTAAACGGATTTTTTGTGCATTTTTTACAAAGCAGCAGCTTTATTTTTTTAAATTTTAAAAGAATTTTTAACAGCTTAGAGGATAGTAAAATAATGTTGCAATCTGCTGTATTCTGTTGCAGAAAGAGTATGCTGGACATGTAAGTTTTTGCTAGGAAGCAAAAAGCACTATTTTCCAACACTGTAACAATAACCAATTAGCCAGTAACTATATGCTTTGTTTTGGGGCCACATGAAAGCATTGCTCACGGCTTGACATGACTTCCAATTAAAGCCCAAAATAGATTGCTTAGCAAGAGTTGTGAACGAATGTCTTATTATAAAAAAGTACTGTTTTGTTACAAAACAGTACTTTTTTATAAACAAATTACACTTAGAAAAGCCAACAAGGCTTATAGCTTGCTGAAATCAAAAGTCTCGAGATACTTGGTGGTAAAGTGACCTGACTTAAAGCCCTCGTCGTCCATGAGCTTGAGATGGAAAGGTATGGTAGTTTCTATACCTTCTATAACAAATTCCGCCAATGCACGCTTCATTCTCACAATAACTTCTTCGCGGCTCTGACCTGTCACGATGAGCTTGGCTATCATAGAGTCGTAGTTTGGAGGAATGGTATAACCCGCATAGATGTGAGAATCCACTCTCACGCCGTGTCCGCCAGGGATGTGTAGGTGCGTGATTTTACCAGGCGAAGGTCTAAAACCTTTTCGGGGGTCTTCAGCATTGATTCTACACTCCATTGAAAAGCGGCTGGGAAAGTAGTTGCGTCCAGAAATAGGAATACCCGCTGCTACTTTAATTTGTTCTTTAACTAAGTCAAAGTCTGTAACTTCTTCTGTTATAGGGTGTTCTACTTGGATACGCGTATTCATTTCCATGAAGTAGAATTTGCCATGTTTGTCTACCAAAAATTCAATAGTACCTGCGCCTTCATACTTAATCGCTTCAGCCCCTTTGATAGCAGCTTCGCCCATGCGCTGGCGCAGTTCTTCGGTGACAATAGGAGAAGGAGTTTCTTCTACTAGTTTTTGATGGCGACGTTGTATAGAGCAGTCTCTTTCTGAAAGGTGACAAACTCGCCCTGTGCTGTCTCCAAATACTTGAATTTCAATGTGACGGGGCTCTTCTACAAACTTTTCGAGGTAGAGCGCGTCGTTGTTAAATGCAGCTGCAGACTCTCTTTTTGCATCGTCCCATGCTTTTTTAAACTCATCAGCAGCATTCACAACCCGCATTCCTTTGCCACCACCGCCAGCGGTAGCCTTTAGAATAACAGGAAAGCCCATGTCCTCAGCCATTTTAAAAGCAGTATCATAATCATCAATAATGCCGTCTGAGCCAGGAATTGTAGGAACGCCTGCCTTCTTCATGGTGGCTTTAGCTGTGGCTTTATCTCCCATGTAATGAATCATTTCGGGACTTGCACCTATAAACTTGATGCCATATTCAGCACAAATAGCAGAAAACTTAGCATTTTCAGATAAAAAGCCGTATCCAGGATGTATGGCATCTGCATTGGTAATTTCGGCAGCTGCTATGATACGAGGAATATTGAGATAAGACTCCACACTGGGCGCAGGCCCTATACAAACAGCCTCATCCGCAAAGCGTACATGTAGGCTGTCTTTGTCGGCAGTAGAATAAACGGCTACTGTCTTGATCCCCATTTCTTTGCATGTGCGAATGACACGAAGCGCGATTTCACCACGGTTGGCAATAAGAATTTTCTTGAACATAGCGTTGGGCTACTTATGTAAGAAATATTTTTTAGAAAGGTTAAAATTTGATAGCCACAGACAAGAACTCACAGGTTTTCTATCGTAAGCCAATACCCAAAACTAGGCTGGGTCTATCAAGAAAAGAGGCTGGTCATACTCCACAGGGCTGGCGTTTTCAACCAACACTTTAACAATAGTTCCTGAAAGATCTGTGTCAATCTCATTAAAAAGCTTCATAGCCTCCACAATACATACCGTTTGACCAGCTTTGACCTGATCGCCTACTTGCACGAAAACAGGTGATTCTGGATTGGCTGAACGGTAAAATGTACCAATCATTGGCGATTTGATGGTTTTATATTTGCTCTCGTCTTTACCAGCAGCTGGCGCAGCAGCTACGGAAGTAGCTGTTGCAACTACAGGTGTAACGGCAGGAGTGACCACAGGCATTTGCATGGGTGCTGCTACTGTTTTTTCCACCACATGAACAGCTTGCAGAGCAGCGTCGCTCTGACGCTTGACGGCGAGCTTAAACTCATCAGTTTCTATGTTTACTTCTGCCAAGCCAGATTCAGCAATAAAGCTAATTAACTCTTGTATTTCTTTTGCCTTCATGGTATTATGGTATGAGGGTTATCGATTAAGGCCGAAAGTTAGATATTTTTTTTATACTCCCTCTCTTATGTGATATTTTTTTTAGTCAAAAAGCTGTCTTAATAAAATTTTGTTATTTAAATGTCTGATTAAAAGATATTTAAATAAAAGGCGTAGTCCAATTGGCCATAACGCGTAGTTAAACCAATGAGTTGAAGAGCAGATACAGAAACCTCCCAAAATATTTGATAGCTAGCTTTATGTTACTGCCTTTTTAATTTGCAAATACAGATTTTAGAGCGTAATTTTGCCTCATTATTAAAGTCTATTTTTTTTTAATACTTTGTAGTTGAACAAAAGATTTGGGCAAATTGTTAAATCTTAAATAACCCTCAGATTAGCGTATGAAAAATGATAGCCTTCGTTTTTGTGTCAATACTTTTTCAGTAATACTGTTGTTTTTTTGCTTGTGTGTCTTTATTGAAGATGCTGAGGCTCAATGTGCTATGTGTAGAACAACAGTGGAAAATAACCATAAAAATCACGGTGCTACTTTTGGTTCATCGCTCAATACGGGGATTCTTTATTTGTTAATTATGCCTTATCTTTTGATTGCTACAGGAGTTTTTATTTGGTATCGTAAAAACAAACAAAAAAATGCACTCCGAAAGATCAAAGCTCAGCAGTATGCTTAGTTGTCGTTGCCCACGCTGCCGTGAGGGAAGCATGTTCCAAAATTCAGCCTTACATCCTACCAAATTTTCTAAATCAAACGAAGATTGTCCTCATTGTGGTCTTCATTTTGAAGTAGAGCCAGGTTTGTTTTGGGGTGCGATGTATGTCAGCTATGCTTTTTCAGTGGCTATCATCGTCACATTATGGTTCTCGCTCAACTTTTTGTTGCATGTTCAAGAACTATGGATTTATATCACCACTATTTGTGTCGCGCTAGTACTCTTTACCCCCTTTTCTTTCCGCTATTCACGGATGCTGATGCTTTATTGGTTTTCGGGTGTAGAATATCGCGGAAAGGCCGCAACGAAATAATACGGCACTTTTTGCATATCTTTTTTTAAGCTACCTAAGCAGCAATATTAGCATTGGGACGAACTCCTCTGCTCACGCTCAAAATGACCCCAATGGTCATACCCGTGAATAAGAGAGAGGTTCCACCCATACTCAGAATAGGCAAAGGCAAGCCTGTAATGGGCAGCAACCCTACCGTAACCCCTATGTGAACCATGGCTTGCATAACCAGATAAAAAGCCAAGCCAGCAGAAAGCAACCCTCCAAAGGCAGTGTCGCTATGCGCCATCGCCTTCATTCCCCTAAAGAGCAAAATCAAATAGAGCACCACCACCAGCAAGCCTCCTAACATGCCGTATTCTTCCACTAAAATGGCAAATACAAAATCAGAGAACGGATAAGGTAAAATAGAGCGTTGTGTGCTATTGCCTGGACCTTTACCACTCAAACCGCCTATAGCAATAGCCACAAAAGCTTGTTGGGCTTGGAATGGCACATCTTCGCTCAAATAAGCCGCTGTTCTATTTCGGACTGTACCACCTCTTTCTCCTAACTTGAAGGCAATAAAGCCCGCCAACGCACCCACCAAGGCCAGTATTAGCAAATAACGCACTGGCACACGGCCGATAAACATAACCACCATACAGTTGATGAAGAGCAAAGCTCCGCCCGAAAAGTCGCTTAGACTAATTAAACAACAAATGAGACCACACCAAAACAGTACTGGCATAATTGCGCGTTGAAACTCTTTAATATTACGTTGCCGCTTGGAAAGCATAGAGGCTGTATTGGCGATGAGCGCGAAGCCCGCCAAGTCAGAAGGCTGGAAAGTCTGGTTGATAAAAGGAATAGTGAGCCAGCGTGTGGCCTCATTGATAGTAGTCCCAAACTTTAGTGTGATAAGTAGAAGAGGTACAGAGGCTAACAAGGCAAAGCGTGAAAGACGGGAGTAATACCGATAATCGATATTATGGCAGAGCCAAATGGTGGCAAAACAAAACACCATCAAGACAGAATGCTTAAAAAGATAATACTCCATATTCTGATCGGCACGCTTAAATGCCAGAGTACCTGTGGCACTATAAACTACCAGAATACTAATCAGAGCCAAAAGCAAAACCACAATCCAAATAACTGGGTCACCTTTGAGGTATTTGGACAGATACCAGTCTGATTTTGGGGATGAAAGGGGGGCTGACTCACTCATTAAAAAAGGTGTTAAGTAAAATGGCTGCTACTGCATATCCAAATTGAAGATTTGGACAGTTATTTTGCACAAAAATGAATAAAAAAACGATAAGGCGGTAGCCAAAAGCCAAAAAAAACTATAAAAAATGAAAATATCAGCAAAATGACTGATTTACTGAGGCAGGCCGTATTCAGAGAGAAGATAGGTCAATGTGGCCAAAGAGGCTGCACCCAGCTCTAATTCTCGTCTGTTTACCGCCGAAAATACGTCAGCAGCGGTATGATGAAAATCAAAATATCTTTGACTATCAGGTAAATAGCCAATCAACGCCACACCTTGAGGTGCTAGTGGACCAATGTCAGCACCGCCGCCACCTTGTTCAAGCTTGTGTAGGTTATAAGGTGTGAGCAAGGGCAACCAGCTTTTGAATCGTTCAAATTGTGAGGGCTTGCATGTGACACCAAATCCACGAGGCGTAAATCCTCCCGCATCAGATTCTATGGCAGCAATGTGTTTTTCTTTGTTCTGCAAAGCCAGTTCTGCATATTTCAAGCCACCTCGCAAGCCATTTTCTTCATTCATAAACAAAACTGCACGAATGGTTCTTTTAGGTTTGATTTTCAAGACTTTAAAAAGTCTTAGTACCTCCAGAGATTGCATACAACCGCTGCCGTCATCATGTGCGCCATCGCCATTATCCCAAGCGTCAAGATGTCCGCCTACAAGAATAATCTCTTCGGGCTTTTCAGAACCTTTGATTTCTGCCACCACATTGTGTGATTTTTTGTCAGGAAGGGTCTCACACCACATTTCTAGCTTCACTTTGAGTGATTTATTTTTCTCAAGGGCTGCACTCAATGCGTCTGCGCTGTTGGTACTGAGAGCTGCAGCTGGTATACGTTGTGCGCTACCTTCGTAGGTCATGCTGCCCGTGTGTGGATAGTCGTCTGGCACAAGACCCATAGAACGCACCAATACACCTGCTGCTCCGAGTTTAGAGGCTTCCACCGCTCCTTTGTAACGCTGTCCAACGGCTTCGCCATAAGCCGTGAAGGTTTCTACATGATGCGCTGGCATGGGCATACTTAAAAACACAATTTTACCCTTTACCTGTTCTGGCGAGAGTTTACTAAGTTCTTGCATGCCTTTCACCTCTAGCACCTCGGCCACTAAGCCTTTTGGCGGTGTGGCATCACTCCCACCCAAAGCGCAGATATTGAGGTTTATACCACCTACAATACTGGCTTTTTCTGCTTTGCCACGTACCCAATGCGGCACCATAACTTCCTGTAAAAACACGCGGTCAAAGCCCATGCTTTGCGCAAGCTGTTCTGCAAAAGCAACAGCCTTGTCTGCACCAGGGCTACCGCTTAAGCGTCTGGGAGCTGTTTCACAAAGCTTTTTGAGATTTTGATAGCATTGCCCTCTCGTAAGAACTTCCGTGAAAATTTGTCTAATAACCACACTGTCGGGGTTAGCCTGAACATTATCTGCCTTGGCCGAAGTATTAAACGAGCAAGATTGACTCAGGTTGCAAATCAATAAAATAGCAATCCAAGCAATGGTATTTTTGAGACACATGGTATAATACGTGTAGAAGTAGTTGACAAACTTATTTCGATAATCCTAGCAAAAAAACTACTGTTTGAGCTTATTTCTACGTTTACGAACAGGCTTTGAAGGTTGCTTTTCGCGATTTTTATAATTCTGCGGCATAGACTGAGATGCACCTAGCGGAATCTCATTGGCAGTATCGTTTATCTTTTTAAAATTGACGGGTGCTGCACTTGCTACAGCCAAAGTGATGTTTTCAGATAAAAGTGTTTCTTTTTTATCCAGTGCAGCAGTCACATTGTTGTGAATTTCAATAATATCGGGCGATGCATTGGGCACACTTAAACGCTTACGTTCTTTACGAGCAGATTCACGTCTGATTTTGTTTCTTGCAAGCTGGGCGTACTTTCGTGTGATAAAGTTAGTTTTAATAATGTCTTCTACCATTTTGGCGTTTTCTGCTCTTGTGCCGCCTTGAATGTATCGCTCTATCATCAAGCTGGCTATAGGCGCAGCCCATACCCCCCCAAAACCAGCATTCTCTACAAAAACGGCAATAGCAATTTTAGGATTATGGCGAGGTGCAAAAGCAATAAAAATAGAGTGGTCATCACCATGAGGGTTCTGAGCAGTACCTGTTTTACCGCAAATTCTGATGTCGGGTAGATAAGCTTTATGGCCAGTGCCTACCCTTACCACGTCCTCCATCGCCTTGGTAACAAACTCATAATATTGAGGATCAACAGTAGTTTGGTGTTTGACTAAGTTAGCAGGATTGAGAGGTGTTTGGCCGTTATTGATGGTCTTTATGAGGTGCGGCGTGATGTAATGTCCTCTGTTGGCCATAATTGCTGCCAAGTTGGCTAATTGTAATGGTGTGGCACTCACCTCGCCCTGCCCAATACTCATAGAATAAATATTCGCTAAACGCCAGTTTTGGCGACGGCCTTTATATTTTTCATCGTAATACTCCACCGAGGGCAAACGACCTTTTTTCTCTTCGTGTAGATCTGGACAAATTTTTTGACCAAAGCCAAAGGAAATGGCATGCTTGAACCAAGCTTTAAGACCAATGCGGGCATCCTCGTCTGGATCTTCGGATTTACCTTGGCGAATAATTTTATTGAATGTTTTGTAATAAAAAGGATTACAAGAGTGCATAATAGAACCATGCAAACTAAGTGGTGTGCGGTGTATATGGCACTTAACAAGTTCTTGCGAACAACTTAAACGTGTGTGTGTACTATCAATCACACCATCTTGTAAGCCCACAAGTGCCTGTACGAGTTTAAACGTAGAGCCAGGTGGGTAGGTGGCACTCACTGCACGGTTAAAAAGAGGCTTTTCAGGGTTATTGAGAAGCTCTACATATTTTTTATTATTTGTGGGGTTGGAATGCGAAAGTATATTGGGGTCATAGTTTGGTGCTGTAACCATGCTTAAAATTTCGCCTGTGTTTGGTTCTATGGCTACAATACTGCCTGATTTATTCGTCATCAACAACTCACCAAATGCCTGCAAATCAATATCTATTGTTGCTACCAAATCACTGCCTGTTTGTGCCAGTGTGTCACAAGAACCATCTTTAAAACGACCTTTATTGACCCCACGTGCGTCCACCATAGTAAACCGCGTGCCTCTACGCCCTCTCAAGACATTTTCGTAGCTCTTCTCTAGGCCGCTTTTTCCTATGACATCGCCTTGATTGTAATATTTTGAGCTATCTGTTTTTAGTCGCTCTGGACTTATTTCCTTGACATAACCTAATACGCTGGCCAAGTTGGGATATTGATATTCGCGTGTTCCTCTGGCTTCTACTACCAAGCCAGGAAAATCACTGATGCGGTCTTGTATACGTGCAAAATTTTCTTGAGAAATGTGTTTAGCCAAAACATAAGGCTTAAAACGCTGAAGACCATTCTGTGCATTTTTGACATGTTGGCGAAAAGTAGCCAAGTCCATTTCTAATAGTTTGCAAAAAGTGGCGGTGTCTTGTAACTTAAACTCGTCTGCTATTATTTTTATATCAAAAACTAATTTATTCTTTACTAGTAACTTGTTATTTCTATCATATATCATGCCGCGTAGGGGATGCTCTATTTCCTGATTTAGGGAGTTGCGTCGCGCTTCTGCTTCTAGGTCAGGCGATTGTACCTGTAGCCAGTATAGTCGGGCTAGGTATAGCAAACCCACTAGCAAAATGGAGCATTGGATGATATATGAGCGCGTGGTGTTCAAAACCAGATAAAATAAGCAGTCGTATCAGAGGGAGTTTTGAGCCTCAAAGTAACAGAAAAAGAATGTATAAAAAAAACAAATATCAAATTTTTACAAAAGATATGCACTATATGTTTGATTTTTAATATATTAATGGTATTGGGACTGTCTTTTTTGAAGATTCTCACTGACCAATTCTTGAATGATTTTAGTTACATTAAATACGTAAAATTTATTTTTAATGCGTTGATTTTTAGATATATGTTTAGGAAATTACTAAGGGGTTGTTTTGCTGTGCATGTCATGCAAGTAATTTTTAGCGATTGCACTCTTTGGCAGGTTAAACAAGAGCACTTGCCTAGATGAACTTCCTTAATTTATCAAAAAAAATAATACATGTCTAAACACTTTGTTTTTGTGGATTCTAAAACTATTTTTGCACGGCATTCGTGCGATGCTTTAGTGTAGGTTCAGAATTGCAAACTTCTTGCTACAAGTTATATTTTATGATATTAAAACGTGTGGTTGTTACTGGATTGGGTGCGCTTACCCCCATTGGTAACACAGTTAAGGCTTATTGGGACGCTCTAGAGGCAGGCCAGAGTGGTGCTGCGCTCATCACCAAATTTGATACCACTAAGTTCAAAACCAAATTTGCTTGTGAACTTAAAGGTATCAAGATGGAGGACTTTCTTGATCGCAAAGAGCTCAGGCGTATGGACGCTTTTTGCCATTATGCCCTTGTGGCAGTGGATGAGGCTGTTCGTGATAGCGGCATAGATGTCAAAACAGTAGATTGCGACAGAGTTGGTGTGATATGGGGGTCAGGTATTGGTGGTATTTTTACATTCCAAGAAGAGATGTATGAGTATTTTCTCAAAGAAAGAACTCCTCGTTTCAATCCTTTCTTCATTCCTAAAATGATTATTGATATTTGCCCAGGTCATATTTCTATTAAATACGGTTTTCGCGGGCCCAATTTTTCAGCAGTCTCTGCCTGTGCATCGTCCACCAATGCGATTGTAGATGCTTACAACTATATCCGCTTAGGCAAAGCCAACGTTATTGTTACGGGTGGCTCAGAAGCCTCCATCACTGAAGCAGGAATAGGCGGTTTTAATGCCCTAAAGGCACTTTCAGAACGCAATGATAGTCCCGAAACGGCTTCTCGTCCTTTTGACAAAGACCGCGATGGCTTTGTAATGGGTGAGGGCGCTGGGGCTCTCATACTCGAAGAGCTAGAGCACGCTAAAGCAAGAGGAGCTAAAATTTATGCTGAAATCATTGGTGGAGGTGCTACTGGCGATGCCTACCACATGACCGCGCCACACCCCGAAGGACTTGGTGCTAAAAATGTCATGCTCGAAGCCCTCCGCGATAATAACACCCCTCTGGAGTCTGTAGACTACATCAATGTACACGGTACTTCAACCCCTCTGGGAGATGAGTGTGAAATAAATGCCATACTTGGTGTTTTTGGCGAACATACCTATAATCTTAACATAAGCTCCACCAAATCCATGACTGGGCATTTGCTCGGTGCAGCGGGGGCAGTAGAAGCCATTGCTGGCATCATGTCCTTAGAGCGGCAAGTGATACCACCCACAATTAACCATTTTACATTCGACCCTGAGTTTGACAGTAAAATTAATTACACATTTAACAAAGCCCAGAAGCGAAAAGTGGACGTTGTGCTGAGCAACACCTTTGGATTTGGCGGCCATAATGCCACCATTCTCATGCGCAAATACAAAGAATAAATACCAGTTAAGGAATTTTGATTAAATTTAAGGCTGTCCCCAAAAAGGGACAGCCTATTTGCTTATAAACTTCCGCAAGTACAGATCTGTCAGAACCTAAACAAAGATTTAATAAAATTTGATAAAAGATTTTAACTTTGTAAGGTAACACAACTAAAGTCTGTGCTTTAAAAACGTTGTAGTCGATGATGTCAAAACCTTATGAGATATTCAATCAATCATGCTATGGACTTTCTCCTTTGTCCGAAAATACCATTGATGCCCTCATTACCGATCCACCTTATGGAATTTCATTTCAAAACCATGAATGGGACAAGTCACTGCCACAAAGACAAATCTGGAAGGATAGTTTAAAGGTGCTAAAAAGTGGCGCATTCGGTTTGATATTTTCTTCTGTTAGGCAGATGCATCGGCTCATGGTAGACTTAGAAGACAGTGGCTTTGTTATCAAAGACGTGTTGTTTTGGGTCTATCTTAATGGGATGCCTAAAAGCCGAGATGTAGGCTTAGGGATTGATAAAGAATTAGGCGTAGACAGCAAAGTAGTGGGGGAGTACAATTATGTGCAGGGCTACAAAAAAGGTGGCGCGGAAAACTATTATAATCGTGAAAAGAAGCTGAAACAGAAGCCTAATTCTGAGCTGGGCGTACAATACAAAGGGGCTGGGTTAGGCTTAAAACCTGCCTATGAACCCATTATCTTGGTACAAAAACCCATTGAAAAAGGCTTAAATGTTGCCAAAAATGTGATTAAGTATGGTACAGGCGCGTTAAATTTGGAACAAAGTCGTATCCCTTATGCCGAAGGAGAAGGAAAAGTGGGACACAATCCACACCCAAAAGGCAGAGTGAGTGCCAATATTTTGAGAACAGATGAGCTTCAAGACGGTTATGACAAGTTTTTTGTTGTACCCAAAGTCCGTCAACACGCGGAAGATTTTAATAACCACCCTACTTTAAAACCATTAGAATTGATGCATCATCTAGTTAAATTAGTGAGTTTTGAGAACCAAACTGTTTTAGATCCTTTCATGGGGAGTGGCAGCACGGGTTTGGCCTGTTTAGCTCTTAAAAGGAATTTTATTGGTTTTGAATTAGAAAAAGAATATTTTGATATTACCCAAAAGCGATTAGAAGATTATAGATGTCTGCCAAAATAAGTAGTAGAAAAACAGCTCTTAGCGAAAAATGGGGCAGGAGGGTTAATGTTACTTTTGTGAGTTTGGAAACGCAAATGCCAAGTTAGTTTTATACAAATGCGTTTCTGCGTATGCTATGCAGAAAATATTTAGAATTCTGTTTGGTTAATGTGCTTATCAGACATTTTAAATTAAAAAAAACTTGTATTTTTGCAAAGCAAAATACCATTAAACCACTCAGTCAAGCCATTAGCTACTTAATAAAAGAATTGGAAACCACAAAAAAAATACTTGATAGCATAGAAGACGCACTTCAGGCTATCCGAAATGGAGAAATCATCATTGTAGTAGACGATGAAGACCGCGAAAATGAAGGCGATTTTATTTGTGCGGCCGAAACCATCACGCCTCAAATCATTAACTTCATGGCTAAAGAAGGGCGTGGACTTATATGCGCGGCTCTGCCCGAAGATCGTTGCAATGAACTGGGTCTTGAGCCTATGGTAAGCGCGAACCGTGCCAACTACGATACAGCTTTTATGGTTTCTGTAGATTTAATAGGTCATGGTTGCACCACGGGTATCTCAGCCTCTGACCGCGCCAAAACCATTGCAGCTTTGACAAACCCCGATACCAAACCCGAAGAGCTTGGGAAGCCTGGACACATTTTTCCACTGCGAGCGCGTAATGGAGGCGTGTTGAGGCGGGCAGGACATACCGAGGCCGCTGTAGATTTTGCGCGTTTAGCGGGTCTCAAACCAGCAGGTGTGTTGGTAGAAATTATGAACGAAGATGGTTCTATGGCAAGGCTTTCAGATTTGCGTCTTGTGGCAGAAAAGTTTAATATGAAACTGGTGGCCATCAAAGACCTGATTGCTTACCGCCTCAAGCATGAATCGTTGATAGAAAAGCTTGTTACAGTAAAAATGCCCACCCTTTATGGTGATTTTGAGCTCACATCCTATAAGCAAATCAACACGGGTGACATTCACTTGGCTCTTACCAAGGGAACTTTTGATGAGAACGAACCTGTTTTGGTAAGAGTTCATTCTTCTTGCGTGACTGGCGATATTTTTGGCTCTTGTCGCTGCGACTGCGGAAGCCAATTGCATAGTGCCATGATGATGGTGGAGCGTGCAGGAAAAGGCATTATTCTTTATATGAACCAAGAAGGACGTGGCATTGGCCTGACTAATAAATTGCTAGCTTACAAGCTGCAAGAAGAAGGCTTGGATACAGTGGAGGCCAATCTCAAGTTGGGCTTCAAGATGGATGCACGAGACTATGGCGTGGGAGCTCAAATACTCCGCAATTTAGGTGTGGCGCGTATCAATCTGATATCTAATAATCCCAAAAAACGAGCGGGACTTATGGGCTATGGACTCAAAATTATAGATACTGTACCCATAGAATTTAAACCTAACCAGCATAACGCCTCTTACTTGCAAACTAAACGCGATAAACTGGGGCACAACATTCTAAACCCTCTCGACAATCACTCCGAAACGCTCAATTTAGCTATTTTTGCTTCTGGCAATGGCAGCAATGCCGAAGCTATCATTAGTTTTTTACAAAAACATTGCCCAGAAGTGCGTTGTTATGTGTTCACCAACAACAAACAAGCCGGTGTCATAGAACGCGCTAAAAGGCTCAATGTTGACTATTTTGTGTTTGGACGCGAAGATTTCTATGGCTCTGACAAGGTGCTCAGTCAGCTTCAAATACTCAAAATAGATTTGCTAGCTCTGGCAGGCTTCTTGTGGCTTGTGCCAGAAATGCTGCTCAGAAGCTTTCCAGAACGCATCTTGAATATTCACCCCTCGCTCTTGCCCAAGTACGGAGGCAAAGGCATGTATGGCATGCATGTACACGAAGCCGTGATCAAACAGCAAGAAACAGAAAGCGGCATTACCATACACCTCGTTAATGAACGTTTTGATGAAGGCAGAATTCTGATGCAAGCCCGTTGTATAGTAGGAAGCGGCGATACGCCCTATACTCTTGCCGAAAAAATTCATGTACTAGAGCATGAACATTATCCGCTTCTGGTGGCACAGCACTTGCAGGCCGTCCAAAAGAGGAAGGCTAAAGGCTAAAATTGCAAAAATAAGAACCAATCAACATGCGCATAGGACTTCTTTCGGACACTCACGGCTATTTAGATAACAAAGTATTTGAGTACTTTGCAGAGTGTGATGAAATTTGGCACGCAGGTGATGTGGGTGATAGTGAGGTTTTAAAGGCTTTACAGGGCTTTAAGCCATTGAAAGCTGTTTATGGCAACATCGATGGGCAAAATGTGAGAGGTATATGTCCCAAAGATCTTATTTTTGAGGCAAATGGGCTTCGCGTTCTTATGACGCACATTGCCGCTTACCCGCCCGCCTACAATCCAGCAACCAAGCAGCTTTTGAAAGCCCATGAACCTAAGCTGCTTGTGTGCGGACACTCCCATATTTTGAAAGTCATGCCAGACACCAGCAAAAACTTGCTTTATATAAACCCTGGGGCTGCTGGCTGGCATGGCTTTCATAAAGTGCGCACACTTTTGAGATTCAGCATAGAAAACGCCAAAGTGGACAAGCTGCAAGTGGTGGAACTCATGCCGCGCTACGCAACAGAAAGCAAGGTCAAGCCAGAAGTTGGGTATTAAATCTCTTTACAAATAGCGAATTATTTTATGAAGACAAACTAAAAAAAACACAAACTTATTTTATATTTACGGCAAAATACTCTCCCAGAAACACATTGAAGTTATTCTAAGCAAGCGCAAATAACTTACAGCTTGTTGTTGGATTGATAAGTCTAGATTTCTTGAAAAATTGAGTTTTGATGCGATGGATATCAAAAAAATGGATAGCGAAAAAATGGATATTAATAAATATTTGGGAGAAAGGTTTACTTCCCAGAAAAAGTTTTATAGTGAAAAAGCGAGAGAGAATAAGGCCATAGCCATGCGCTATCAGCGTACGATTATCTTTTTGGGTGCAGCTATACCAGTTTCAATCGCCTTTTTTGCTCTGGCTGTACCGCTTTTAGATATTCAGGATTGCAAAACACAAAGTCTTATGAACTCTATTTCTGTGTTTATAAGTGCAGCTCTCTCGGCCTGTATTACCATTACAGTGGCTTTGGACAAACTCAATAAGCCAGTAGAAAACTGGTATAACTACCGTAGCATTGCCGAGTCGCTTAAAAAAGAAGAGTACTACTTTCATTTTTCGGCAGGCCCCTATGCCCATCTGACTGAAGAACAAAAGGCACTCTCTTTTGTAGAGCGCATTGAGCAAACAGTTTCGTCCGATATCAACCGCTTCCTGCAAAGCTCAAACCAACAAACTGCTAGTAATGCCCCCACAGATGTTAGGCCGCCTGTAGTCTAACCTTTTTTTGTTTTATACGTCAAAAACTACATTTCATTTCCCTCTTTATTCAGAACCCAAGCCATGTTAAAGCGAATTTTTACCACAACGGTTTCCTGTTTAGCATTTGTTTTTGCTGTTTACGCCCAAGATCCTAATTTTGTCTATCGTTTTTCTTTAAATCTAACCGAAGTTAAGAACGACCGCCTCATGGTAAGCTTGCAGGTTCAAAATTTCAAGCAAAATGAAATATCCTATTTCATGGCTAAGATTGTACCTGGAACATACAGCGTGTATGACTTTGGACGCTTTGCTTCTGACTTTAAAGCTCTGGATAAAGACGGCAACAGCTTGCCAGTGAAGCAAGTAAACGATAATGAATGGCGCATCAGTGAGGCTACTAAGCTTGCCACTATTACTTATTGGGTGGAAGATACCTATGACACTGACAAAGGCAATGTGGTTTTTGAGCCTGCTGGAACGTCTTTTGAGTCAGATCGTTTATTCATCATGAATACGCATGGCATTTTTGGCTACTTTGATGGCATGAAACAAAACCGGTTTGAGGTAAGCATCAAAAAACCTCAAGGTTTTTATGGTTCTACAGCACTCGTGCCCACACAAACTGATGCGCAACGCGATGTTTATCAGACTGCCTCTTTCAACGAGCTGGTAGATTCACCTATGATGTACAACCTGCCAGATACAGCCACTGTTAAAATTGGCGGCGCAGATGTGCTCATTTCGGTATACAGTTTTGGCAAGAAGAACCTCGCTGGCGAAATCAGCAAGCAGATAAAAACAACCCTCGAGGCGCAAATGAGCTACATGGGTGGCAAGCTCCCCGTCAAAAAATATGCGTTTATCGTGTATTTGTTTGCAGGCACTTTGCGATCAGGGTCTTATGGAGCTTTGGAGCACTCTTACTCATCGTTTTACTGTCTGCCCAATATGCCACCTAAGGAGCTGACCCAAACAGTGATAGATATTGCAGCTCACGAGTTTTTTCATATTATCACACCGCTTACACTGCACTCAGAAGAAATTCATTACTTTGATTTCAATAATCCAAAAATGTCTAAGCATTTGTGGCTCTATGAAGGCACTGTTGAGTTCTTTGCTGGTCACATGCAGCTCTATGAAGGCTTAATGAATCTGCCTGCGTACTTAGAGACCATGCGTGGCAAGATGCAGAATGCCAGATTTCAATACAAAGACAATATTTCGTTTACAGAGTTGAGTTCACTTTGCTTGGGAAAACACAAAAGCCAGTATGGTAACGTCTACGAAAAAGGAGCACTGATTAGTATGTGTTTAGATATCAAACTCAGGCAGCTTTCAGATGGCAAACGCGGGCTGATGGATGTAATACAAGAGCTTTCCGCGATGTATGGCTCTGAGCGTCCATTCAAAGACGAAGAGCTTTTTGATAAGCTGGTGTCTATTACCTACCCTGAAATCCGTGTGTTTATTGACAAGCACATTGAAGGCAACGAACCTCTTCCTTTCAAAGAGGTTTTTGATGCCATTGGCATAGATTATGCCGATCAGTTTGTAGAAAAAGATGTTTTGGGCGGGGTCATGCTGGAGCCTAATGACGAAAATGATAAAGTGGTAGTGAGCAGTACATGGAAGCTTAACGAGATGGGTTTAGAAATGGGATATATCCGCGATGATGTGGTTTTGAGCATCAATAAAAAACCTATCACCCCTCAAAATCTGCAAGAGGTGCTTCAACAGCTCAAAAATACCCTTAAAGACAACGACAAAGTGAGTGTAACTGTACTGAGACCGTCTTCAGATCAAAAAACGAAAAAGATAAAGCTCAAAGGCAAAGTTAAAACAGGCGAACTCAAAACCACCTTTTACATGATGCCTCAGCCTAATGCTTCAGCTCAGCAGCTCAAAATCAGACAGGCGTGGATGCGACGAGCCAAGTAGTATGGCATGACGGTTTGAATGAATGCTTTTTAGGGCAGTGCTCATAAGAATTTGTATATGGAGTGATTGAAGATTTGTTTTTATGCTACCAAAATCCATAGCAGCCAAATCACAATCACTCCAAAAGCTCCCAGAAGTATCTGAACTGCCCCAAACACCAGTCTGCCTTTGGGTGGTGTAGCCCACCCACCCGCCCTCATAAGCAGATAGACAGGCCAATGCAAGATAGGGTCAAGAATTTGGCGATCCAGTCGTTTGTGCACATGTCCCAGAATAATCACTGTTTTCATCCCCCAAACGGCTAGTCGGTCTACAAACCTTCTGTCCACGTCTGCTATCGTTGCGCCTATATGGCGAGGGGTTTTAAGTATTTGCCAGCAAAGAATCAGAGTCTGCTCAGAAAGCGTATTCTGAGGTGTTTTTTTCCATAAAACAAAACCTGCATAAAGGGCAACAAACAGCATAAGAGATGAGAGTTGCTCTAGTTCAAACGAAGCCCAAACCACAGATTGCAGCCACACAAAATTGTATAATGCCAATATTGCAAGTGCTATAATGGCCATCCAATCACTTGATTGCCGTTTTTGTGTGGTACTTTCGTTGCATCTCATGTACATGCGCACGCAAGCCAGAACACGTCCCATAAGCCCAGCAGAAAACATCAAAATAATCCAAAACCATATTTTTTCTTTAAAATGCAGGTTTTTCAGAATAGTTGATTTGGCTGCTGCCAGCGGCGACAAGGGCAAACCTAAAGATAAAATGGCTGCCAAGCACAAAAACCACCAAGCCAAGCGTTTAGTTTGGTTAGAAAAATTCTGAGGGCGCACGCACAAAACCCCTACACACAAAAACAACAGAGATTTATAAGCTCCATGTGCTAAAATCCAGTCTTTGATAACTTCGTGGTTGGTTTGCGCAAAGCTAAGCGTTATACAGCCCAAAGCTAAAACAGTGCTCCAAGCCAGTAATTTCTTGGGATTTTCCTCAAAGAAAACTGAAATGGCCGCCACAATAACTGTGCAAGAGCCAACATACAGCATCACTGTTTGTAGCTGTTCGTTCCAAAATACAAAACATTTATACCAAAGCCACACGCCAGCAGCTACCAAAGAGGCCGCGTGTAAAAGCGCACTCACAGGTGTGGGAGCGTGCATGGCGGCTGGCAACCACCACACAAATATCGCTTGAGCAGATTTGGCCAAGCCCGCCACAAGCAAAGCCCATGCTAAATACGTGGGCGCACTCAAAACGGTTTGCGCATTAACCGCAAGCAAATTTAAATGCCCAAAGTGCAGCCAAAAGCCGCCCACAAAACACAGCAAGGCCACATCGGAAAGGCGACTCATCATAAAGGCCAAAAAGGCACTTCGGCTGCTCTCAGAGCTGCTGGTGTCGAAGCCTATCAACCAGAACGATACAAAACTTAAAAGCTCCCAAAAAAATAACAAAAGCAATAAATGAGCCGCACACATGTAGGCTGCCATGCACAGCACAAAACAAAAAATACCTACGAGCAATCTATTCTGACTTTTTTCTTGATAGGGCACAGTAAAAAGTAAGACCGCTGAACCCACCACAGCCAACAGGCGCATAAACTGCCACTCAGATTGATCCAAAACAAAGCCAAAACCTGTCCAAAGCTGCTTTGAGTCCTCCAAAAGCAGAACTTGCTGGGGCGCGGCTGTCCAAAAGCACAAACCAAAACACAACAAAAAGCCAGCAGGTAAATATTTTAAAGCATTTTGGAACAAAGATAGCACGTTTGTACGCTTTAACCTTAAACGAAAAAAAACCTTTGCGTTTGCTTGAGTATACTCTCAATGCAAACGCAAAGGTATTGATAAAGCGTCAAAAACAGCTTCTTGGGGCTTATTTATTTGTGCCTATTTTGCTTTCTATGTCCTTAACGCGCTTGGTAGCATCGTCTATTTTTGGTTTGGTTTGTTCTATGGCAGCGTTGTTATCTTTTATTTTTTGTTCTGCTTGGGTATTTTCTTGTGTTAAATCGCTTATTTTTTGGGTATTATTCTTTATTTTATCGTTGAGTTGTTGGTTATTTTTGGCCAAATCTGCTTGCTGACGCTGAATATCCTCTAGCTGCTTTTGAGCTTCTGCGAGTTGTTTCATCAAAAATTCACGATTGAAGCCCACCGAGAAGTTGTAAACAAAGGTCTTAAACTTTTGGTATTCGTCACCAAACCGCTCGGGGGTGAGAACAAGGTCATAGCCTTTTGACGCACCCACAAAAAGGACACTACCTCCATCTTTTTCTTTGACAGCATAAAACATCTCTAGCTTGTCTGTGGTAATTTCAGGAATAATGATGCCTTCGGCTCTGCGATCTTTTACTTTGGCTTTGTAATTCTTTTTGAGGTGTTTTTCTAAAGCCTCATCTACTTCGGCTTTTGGGGCTTCAAAAGTTACTTCTAAGGCAGTAACCTCTGTTTTTTGAAATTTATATCGTGAGGTTTTGAGCCAAGCTACATCCTGAGCTTGGGCAAAGCTAAACCAATGAAGTAAAATCGCGACTAAAAAGAGTTTCTTATTCATCTTTTTTTATTTTTGGGGTTCAATATTGACAAAATACAATGAGCAAAGGCCAAATTAAATGGATTCGCAGCCTTAAAGATAAAAAGACACGCGAAGAATCACAAACTTTTGTGGTAGAAACTGAAAAAAGTGTGGTGGAGCTGCTGCAATCCAACTGGACTGTTCAAAAAATTATTTGCACAGAAGTCTTTGCGCAAAAGCATGCCCAATTGCTCAAAAAATATCCTGCTGAAAGACTGTTGATGCTTTCTGAATCAGAGATTGTACAAGCCTCGCAGTTAGAGAACAACAAATCGGCCTTGGCTGTGGTTCAAATGCCGCCCAAGAATGCACAACCACAGGCTGAGGGTTTCTGCTTATACTTAGACCATATTCAAGATCCTGGCAACTTAGGCACTATCGTTCGGATTGCGGATTGGTACGGTCTTCAGAGGGTATTTTGCAGTCTCAATACAGTAGATATCTACAATCCTAAAAGTATTTCAGCCTCAATGGGTTCTTTTCTGCGCGTGTCTGTACACTACGTGGAGCTTGATTGGCTTAAAAACTATCCACATGTCATTCTGGGCGCAGACATGACGGGCAAAAACCTTCATGAGATAGCACTTCCAGCTCAGGCTTTGCTAGTCATCGGTAACGAAGGGCATGGTATAAGCTACGAAGTTAAGGCTTTGGTTCATCAGTTTATCAGCATTCCACGCTTTGGGGAAGCAGAGTCTTTGAATGCAGGGGTGGCCACAGCCATTATCTGTGACAACTGGCGACGAGCGCATAAGCAGTAAATGTATGGATGTTTTAGTTTGCCTTCAGCTTCTTAGCGTTAATCATTTGGCAGTAAATGAATAGCGATGTGACCTAACTGCGGCAGTTTTTGTTGCAATCTATCCTTAAGCTGCTGGGCTATAGCATGACCTTCCTTGATTGTAGAGATGCTGTCCACAATCGCATAAAGCTCGATGTGATATTTTAATCCCACTTTCCTGACAAAGCATTTTTCTGTGCCTAAAATCCCTTCTAGCGATGCAGAAACCTCCTTGATGTCCGCAGTAAGATCATCATACACGTGTTCGTCCATGATTTCGCCCAGAGCAGGTCTAAAAATCTGATAGCTGTTGTAAAGAATAAAGCCTGAAGACATCAAAGCAGCCCAATCGTCTGCCGTTTCATAACCTTTGCCCAAGCACAAAGCAATGAGTACGCCAATAAAAGCAGCCACCGACGTAGCTGCATCGCTTCTGTGATGCCAAGCCTCTGCTTTCAAAGAGGAGCTGTTTACCTTCTTGCTTTTTTTGAGCACCACTTGAAAAGATATCTCCTTCCAAATGATGATGGGTGCTAGTACAAAAAGTGTCCAAAACTCAGGAAGTTCATGCGGTGTCCTTATTTTTTGTATGCTCTCGTATGCAATAACAAGGGCAGAAACAATAAGGAAGCCCACCACCATGAACGTTACTAAAGGTTCAATCCGACCATGCCCGTAGGGGTGGTTTTGATCAGCTGGGCGGTTAGAGTAGCGAAGCCCCACCAAAACCAAAATAGAAGCTAGTACATCGGTTGTAGATTCTATAGCATCTGCCATTAAGGCATAGGAGTTGCCAAAAAAACCTGCAAAACCCTTGATAAGAACTAAACAACCATTACCTGCTATACTAAAGTAGACGGCTCTTTCTGCTATTTGTTGCTGACGCATAGTTATCTAAGGGGCATGCACGTTTTTACAAAAAAGACAAACATACATGTCTTTTCATCAACAAATGTAATATAGTAAATCATTGATTTTACATATTTCTCTATAAAAATTTAAGATTCAACCAATAGGGTGTTTCGTTTATTCTGAGACAAACATGGCAGGTTTTGTCAGAAAATAATACTTACCATGCAACTTTTAGAATTCGCTCAGCATCCTTTAGGTAGATTCATCAAAGCCCCTTCTTCAACCATGAGAACAGCTACTATTTTTCGCCATGTCTATTTTGCTCTCTTTATTTTTGTGTTGCTTAGCTGCCGCAAAGAAAAAGACCCTGAACTCTACATCAGAAATATCAATACAGAGTTTCTAAGCTGTCGTTCGCCTTACGAAGTGTTGTTCACTGCCACAGTGTCGGAGGCGAATGCCAATACACGCTATCTTTGGAACTTTGGCGACAGCACCACGTCTACACTCGCCAATCCAACACACAAGTATAAACGAAAAGGTATTTTTAATGTCACCTTGAAAGTATTTAACCCTGGCGAAGATTCTTTGGTGCTGGCCTTGCCTCTTAATACTGATGTGCTGCCACTTTCTTCTAGGTTTGAATACAGCGGTGGTCCAGAAGGCATATTGGCAGACTTTACCCGCATTTTGTTTACAAACAATTCTAAGTATGCCAATAACTATCTATGGGATTTTGGTAACGGCGATGTATCGCGCGAAAAAGATCCTACCTACACTTACACCACGGCGGGAACATATACCGTTAAGTTTTTTGCAATTTGCGGTGTAGGAGGGGACACCACCGTCTCCGCCCAGACTATCAAAGTACAAGCTCCGCCCAAGCCACGCGCTGGCTTTGTGGTTCAAGTGGCACAAGATAACTACCGAGTACCTGCAAAAGTAACCTTCGATAATCGCTCCACCTACGCCACCGTTTACATCTGGGACTTTGGCAACGGAGATCTTTCCACAGCCTTTGAGCCAACCTATACCTACAACAGAGCTGGTGATTATTTAGTTAAACTCTACGCTATTCACAAACGTGACACCAGCATCAGCCAACAGTATGTTTCGATTAGACCCGCGCCTACTCGTTTGTTCATTAGCCGATTGGAAACTGACCTCTCCACTTTCCAACTCCCCGACACCATCGATGACAGTCAAACAGGCTATGAACTCTACACACGCATCTACAATGACTCACGCGAAGAGTGTGAAAGCCGCGTTCTTAACAGCGTTGTGCGCTTCCCTATCAGTTTTCAGTTCCCTAGCGATATCCGATTCGGAAACACTGAAATGGCCATGCCACGTGACAGAATCAGAGTGGAAGTTTATGATGCAGATACTCGGAATCGTGATGATTTGTTAGAGGATTTTGATTTAAGCACGCGCCAAATTGTGGATGCTGGCTACCCTCGAACTATTCGTGTGAACAGCGGCAGCGAAAGTGTTATTTTCTATTTAGATTACGACTAAGCACTGTCTACACCTAAAAGCCGCATAGCCGCAGCAGATACCTCTTCTGCGGCTATGTCTTTGATATCTAAGCCCATACTTTGGCAATATTGCGCTTTGAGAGCGTCGCTCAAGCCATACAAGCCTATAGCCTCTTGTATCTGAGGTGGAAAAAAATATGCTAAAAAAGGGGGCTGTGGCACATAAGGTGAAAACCTGCCCAAATGACGGCCATTGGCCAAGCAAACACACTTAGTTTGAGCTAAAACTGCCAGATGCACCGCCGAAGTTTCGTTGGTTACGAGCAGAGCTGCCCCTGAGATAATGCCCAAAAGCTCAGAGAGAGTCGTTTTTCCGCTCATATCTATCGTGTGAATAGACGAATCAAGTAGCTTAGCTAGCTGTGCATTTCGTGTTGCGTCATCTGGCGCACCCAAGAGTACAACTGTCTGTAACTTAGTTTTTTGGGTTAATAACTGGGCGCAAGCCGCAAAATATTCAACAGGCCAACGTTTGTAAGCCTCACTTGCGCCAGCAAAAAGAGCCAAATAAGGCTGTTGTGATAAACCTATTTCAGAGACTTTTTTTTGTTGCAGCTCCTGTACTTTTTGGGTTTGTTCAGCTTTCAAAAAAGGCCAAGTTTGGCTTGTGTAAATCTTTAATGCTTTTTCTGCAAATCGTTTATTGCGCTCAAATTCAAACAAAATTTGCGATGAGCTAGCTACCAGATGGGTAAAATAACTGTCCGCTGTTGTTTTGTCTTTGGGCATGACATTATCCGTGTTGCCAAAGTCTGCTACACGTTCAGGCGCACCCGTAACGCGACAAATCGCATCGCCCAAAAGCCAAAGTCTTGAGTGTGTGGGTTCTATCACCACATCAAAACCCATACGCCGTATTGCGGCCTGCCAGCGATACCGATAAAAAGGATTTTCTAAAAAGTGCCGTCGGTTGATAAAAAAAGTGCCTTTCAGAAAAGATTTGTCTAAGAACTCATGTAGCTCCTGCCATACCTCATTGCCACATAAATAAAATTCATGGTTTAAATAAGCTCCTCGCCCTTCTAATTCTGTAAGCGTGTTGCGAAAAAGAACATAGTCGCCTATGGCATCTAGTCGCACCAAAAGAGCTTTGGGCGGTGTGAGGAGGCTTCTCTTGACTAAACGTATCACCAAAAAATCAACCAACAAGCAAAGCCGAAGTCGAAGAGCTGATAAAATACGTTGCCAAACCATACGTTTTTTTGAAGATTAGCCTACATCCAGTTTTGCTCAAAGGCAAAAGCACTTTTAGGTAAGCCCAGCCAATTTAGAGCAGCACCGTTCAGTAATTTTTCTTTGATAGCATCCGAATACGGCATAGACTTGATGAGCGTACCTGGTACATCCTCGCCAAGTGGAAAAGGATAGTCACTACCCAAAATAACATGCTCAGGCCCCATCAAATCAATGATGTAGTCGAGCATTTTGGGTTCATGTACGAGCGAGTCTACATAAAATTTACCCAGATAATGGCGCGGAGAAACAGGGTTGTCTACAGCACAAAGGTCGGGACGAACCTCAAAGCCATGTTGGATACGGCCAATAGAAGGCAAAAAAGAGCCTCCACCATGAGCAAAAGCCACACGAAGCTTAGGTAAGCGTTCAAAAATACCACCAAATATCATGGAGCATATTGCCAAAGAGGACTCCATAGGCATGCCTACTAGCCATGGCAACCAGTACTTAGGCATTTGCTCGCGTCCAATCATGTCCCATGGGTGCACAAAAATGGCTGCGCCAAGCTCTTCTGCCGCTGCAAAAAAATCAAATAGCTCGGGCGCGTCCAAATTCCATTCGTTGATGTGGGAACCTATCTGCACTCCAGCCATGCCCAGTTCTTTTATGCAGCGTTCCAGCTCTTGAATGGCGAGCTTGGGGGCTTGCATGGGTACTGTTCCTAAACCCACAAAACGGTCGGGGTACTTGCCCACAACCGATGCAATGTGGTCGTTGAGCATCATCGAAAGATCTAATGTATGTTCGGGACGCGCCCAATAGCAGAACATAACTGGCACTGTAGAAAGTACCTGCACATCCACTTGGTGGTGATTGCATTCGTGAATACGCTGTTTAGGATCCCAGCAATTGCTTTGTATCTCTCTAAAAAAGCGGTTGTCAATGAGCATGCGCGCGCAGCAAGGTTTATGATGCTCTAGCCGCACAAAGCCGCCATAACCGTAACGTTCGCGAAGGTCTGGCCAATTTTCAGGCAAAATATGCGTGTGTACGTCTATGGTCAGTATTTTTTTTGATAGAGGGCTTTGCATAGGAAAGGCTTAGCTGCTTTAGGATTGCAAATTAAAGCAATGTTTTTACTTTACGGGCACTCTCAGGGTATTTTTTTTTGGTTACAAACAAAATTACTAGGAGCGTACTGGTCGGTTTTTTCTTTTTGACTTGTGTGTAAGGCTTGCGTTTTATACATATATTTGAAACAGATTTTATAGAATTGTTTCTGCAAATATATGCAACACATTAGCCGTGTCGTTTGGGTGCTGTCGCTGGTGAGTATGTTTACGGACATGGCTAGCGAAATGCTTTATCCCATTATGCCGATTTACTTGAAGCATATTGGCTTTTCGGTATTGCTTATAGGCATACTCGAGGGCTTTGCAGAAGCCACAGCAGGTTTGAGCAAAGGCTATTTCGGCAAGCAATCTGATGTTTGGGGGCGGCGCGTTCCCTTTGTTCAAGTGGGCTATGCACTTAGTACGCTTTCTAAACCCCTTCTAGCGATTTTTACATTTCCAATTTGGGTTTTTGGGTGCAGAGCTATAGACAGACTAGGCAAGGGCATACGCACAGGTGCACGCGACGCGCTTCTGGCGCAGGAGTGTACGCCTGAAACCAAAGGGAAGGTTTTTGGCTTTCATCGCTCGGTGGATACTTTTGGGGCGGTCTTAGGTCCTGCTTTGGCGTTATTGTATTTGCACTTTTATCCTCAGAATTACCAAACATTATTTCTTCTGGCCACTTTGCCTGGTCTTTTAGCTGTTTTGGTATCTTTACGCCTGCGTGAAAAGTCTGCTCAGGAATCAATTAAGCTCAAAAAGTCGGTTTCTTTTTGGACTTCTTTTTCTTATTGGCCTCAGAGTCCTATTCTTTATCGCAAGCTGGCAATAGGTCTACTAGTTTTTGCAGTATTTAATAGCTCTGACGTTTTTTTGTTGCTAAAAGCCAAAGAGACAGGTTTGAACGATACCGAAGTGATAGGATTGTATATTTTTTATAACCTGATTTACGCGCTTCTGGCCTATCCAATGGGGATTTTAGCTGATAAGCTGGGTCTGAAAAAAATATTCATCATGGGTTTGGTGATTTTTGCTGTGGTTTATTTTGGGATGGCCCTTAATACGAACTACTATCTCTTTTTTGGGCTTTGGTTTTTGTATGGCTTATATGGGGCAGCTACAGAGGGGCTTTCTAAGGCATGGCTGAGTAGCTTAGTTCCTAAAACAGAAACCGCCACAGCTATAGGTACTTACGCAGGCTTCCAAAGCCTATGCACATTGCTAGCAAGCTCTTTGGCAGGCGTGCTTTGGTATTGGGGTGGTGCAGAACTGACGTTCATAACAACAGGTGTTATGTCGGTTCTAATAGTTCTGTATTTGAGCACTTTACCTAAACCCTAGAATATCCTGTAAGTCTTAGGGCATGTGTAGAAGCGTTGATTCCTTACTACATAGAGCTGATATTAAGCGACTCTATGAGGTAGGCATCCTTAATTTTTTTAAGCTGAATGTAGACTAACAAATGTCCCTTTGTATTGGTTTTAATGTAATCATATTTGCCCATAGAGTACAAAATGCCTGATTTTGCTTCGCCTTGATGAGCATATTGAAATCCTTTGGGCTTGTATTTTTCAAAGAAAGTTTTCATCAAGGATTCTGCTTCAGACTTGCTCAATGATTTGGTTTCGTTAAGCAAGCTGACTTCTAAGGAGGTTTTGAAGTAACGCGCCAGTTCTTTGGCACTGCCCACCTGCAAGGCGGTTTTGACGTTCTGAAGGACTTCTTTGTCTGTGAGGGTGTTCTGAGCTTGTATGTTAAGGGGGCTTACAAGCGCAAAGCCAAGTAATGTAAGGAGATAAAGGTAAAATTTCATGTTCAAGCCGATAAAGTGTTGGTTCTTAAATGTGCATCCTATTGGGCAAGTGCAAAGCTAAACTATTTTTTTGGGTTGTTGTTCACGGTGTAGTTCAACAGTCTAGTTCGTTCCGTATGCCTACAAATATTACGTTAGAAGGCTTGTAAAAGTGCATAGTTTTGTGTTTTTTTGTGTTCACTTAACAAAAGTTTAGCCCAAAATCATGCGCAAAGATATACTCAAAGGCGATGACTCTTCGCTTTCGCATCACGAAAAGGAGGTGGAACGCGCGTTACGTCCCCTCGCTTTTGAGGATTTTACAGGCCAAGAAAAAATAGTAGATAACTTGCGGATTTTTGTAAAAGCGGCTCAACTACGCAACGAGCCACTGGATCATGTTTTGCTGCACGGGCCGCCTGGTTTGGGTAAGACCACACTCTCTAATATCATCGCCAACGAGTTGCAGTCTCAAATACGCATTACTTCGGGGCCTGTTTTAGACAAACCCTCAGATTTGGCTGGCTTGCTGACCAACTTGGAAAAGCACGACGTGCTTTTTATAGATGAGATTCACCGCTTAAACCCTGTTGTGGAAGAGTATTTATATTCTGCTATGGAGGATTTTAAGATTGACATCTTGCTAGACTCTGGGCCTAATGCGCGAAGTGTTCAAATCAAGCTCAATCCTTTTACGTTGATTGGTGCTACTACACGCTCGGGCTTGCTCACATCCCCCTTGCGTGCGCGTTTTGGCATCAACGCCAGACTAGAGTATTATGATGCTACCTTGCTTACCTCCATTGTCAAACGTTCTGCTAGCATTCTTAAGTGTCCGATAGAAGAGGATGCGGCCTTTGAAATTGCTCGAAGAAGCCGAGGCACTCCCCGTATTGCCAATAATTTGCTGAGGCGAACACGTGATTTTGCACAAATTGAGGGTGATGGTAAAATCACGCTCCCCATTGCCAACCGCGCTTTGCAGGCTTTGGAGGTAGACCAAAACGGTTTAGATGAAATGGATAACCGAATATTGCTCACCATTATAGAAAAGTTTAAGGGGGGGCCTGTAGGACTTACCACTATCGCTACCGCTGTGGGTGAAGAAGCCGAAACTCTTGAAGAAGTTTATGAACCTTTTCTGATTAAGGAGGGCTATCTCAAGCGTACCCCACGTGGTCGCGAGGCTACCTCGCTTGCATACAAGCACCTAGGTATAAAGGGACATGATAAAGATGGGCTTTTTGCCTAGTATTTGAACCCAGAACGTATATTTTTGATGACACCTATTTTTGATTTAATTGAACCTATTGACTGGCAGCTTTATCAGGACCTACACCCCAAAGGAAATTGGTACGAGCTGTTAAAGGCCAATGCCGAGCAACCGCTGTCTGAAATGGATATGGCCATTGTAACGGTTTTGGACACTCCCGAGTCGGCCTTTGCGTTTCGAAAACGACTCTATGCTTGTAAAAAAGGTAGTCAAAATTATCGCATCAAAGATTTGGGTGAATGGCCTGCTTTGCATCGCCACTTACTGCCGCATCTCTGTGTGGAATTGCTTAAAAACAAAGTCATTCCGTTGGTGGTAGGTGCACAGACTACGGCAGCATGCGCTCATCTGGCGGCACATTTTCATCTTAAAGAACAAATCAGTAGCTTACTCGTTTTGCCTACAGTAGAAAACACCACTGGCGCAGTTCACCACTCCTCTGCTTTGAGTTGGCTCTTTGAACAAAAATTCAATGGCTTGGAGCACCTCACGATTATGGGCTACAAAGAATATGCCTCAGATCAGCCCGCGCTGCAACGTTTGCATAAACTAGGCTTTGATATGCTCAGCTTAGGCCGTATGCGTGATTTGCGTGAGAATATAGAACCGCTTATCAGAACGGCGCAAGTAACTGTTTTTGAGCTGAGTACTATCAGGTTTTCAAATAGTGCGCATCCTGATAGGCAATCTATTTTTGGTTTAGATGCGGAAGAAAGTGTACGAATAGCCTGGTATGCAGGTGCTAGTGCTGAAATGCAATCGTTCGGCATTTACGGTTTGGAGAATCCCCTACAACCTGAGCAAGCTGAGCTGTGTAGTGTGATGTTGTGGTATTTTGCAGAAGGCTATGCCCACAGACAAACTTTTCAGAAGGAGAACAGTCTTAAATACTACGTGCCTATACATGATTTTGGACAAGAGACACTGGTTTTTTATAAACTTAAAAACGCGCCTATTTGGTGGATAGAGCTACCTCCTACGCTTTTTAATGCGGTGAAGATTCTGCCATGTGCAGCTTCAGACTATGCCAACGCATTGCAAGGAGAAATCCCTGAACGATGGTTAAGATTCTTGCAGAAGCGTTAGTTGATTGAAAGTCAGATTTTTATATACAAAACAAAAGTCTACATTGCCCATTATTTTGGTGCAGTCATACAGCCCAAAATAGTCTTGTGCTACTTTATTTTTAAGCTCTTCTTCTCTAATATTTTGATATTTCATTAGTTGCCTATCTTTTTTATTGCACATTCTTAAAAGCCTGCTGCCAAATTTCAATTGCTGCCAGTGTCTCCCATCATGCAAATCTAGTTAAAGCAGTTTAAGCCACCACCCTCATCATTTTTATTGCTGCAAAATGCACTTTGTGATTCTTACAAAATGATACTGCTTACAGTAAATTGCTTTTCTGTATCGTCCTGCGTTATCATTAAGGAATATACCAACAAAGGAATTAAAAAGACGTTGCAATTGAGTATTTCAATGTATGCCTAAATTTAAAAAGTAACAAAAAAAAGCGACACATTTTGATTCTTGGTGCACATAAAATAGTTAAATTTGTGGCTCAACGATTGAGCTTGCTCAAGAAACGATCGATTCTAGAAATGGAAAATAATTATATCAAAATCGCGGCGGAACTTTCAGTTTCGGTCAAACAAGTTAAGGCCACCATAGAACTTCTTGACGAAGGTAATACAGTTCCTTTTATAGCGCGTTATCGCAAAGAGCTGACAGACAGTTTAGATGAGGTGCAAATTGCGGATATCAGAGACCGTGCTGAGCAGCTTCGCGAGCTAGACAAGCGCAAAGAAGCCATTATCAAGTCTATTGAAGAGCAAGGCAAGTTGACACCCGATTTGCTCAAAGCGATTGCCATGTGCGAAACCATGGCTGTGCTTGAAGATATTTATTTGCCTTATAAACCCAAGCGCAAAACACGTGCATCTATGGCACGCGAGAAGGGCTTAGAGCCTTTGGCTCTTTGGCTCTTAGAGCAAACCAATAGCGCACTCGAGTCAGAAGCCAACCAATATGTATCTGCTGAAAAAGAGGTGGCCAGCATCGACGAAGCTCTTGCTGGTGCACGCGACATCATAGCAGAAATGGTGAATGAAAATGCTGAGGTGCGCTCAAAAATGCGTGTTCTATTTGAGAAAAAAGCCATTGTTTATACTAAAGTCATTAAGGGAAAAGAAGAAGAAGGCCAGAAGTACAAAGATTATTTTGATTGGTCTGAGCCTCTGCAGAATGCCCCTTCGCATCGCATTTTGGCCATGCGGCGCGCCGAAAAAGAAAGTATTATCACCCTAGATTGCGAGCCTGAGGAGGAATCTGCCTTGAATCTAATCAACGAGCAGTTTTTGCAAAACAATAGCCCCTCAGCTCAGCAAGTAGAAGCAGCCATTAAAGACTCTTACAAGCGTTTGCTCAAGCCTTCTATGGAAACGGAGGTGCGCTTATCCTCTAAGAAACGTGCCGATGAAGAAGCTATAAAAGTTTTTGCTGATAATATGCGGCAACTGCTCTTGGCTGCTCCGTTGGGGTCTAAGCGCGTGCTTGCTCTCGACCCTGGTTTTAGAACAGGCTGTAAGTTGGTTTGTATTAACGAACAGGGCGCACTGGTTTTTGACTCGGTGATTTATCCAAACGAGCCTCAGAAAAAAGTAGCGGAGTCAGGTCTTTTGCTCAAAAACCTTTGTAGAGAGTATAAAATTGAGGCTGTAGCCATTGGCAACGGCACAGCAAGCCGTGAAACCGAACGTTTTGTACGCAATTTGGACTTGCCCAAGAGTATACAGATTGTGGTAGTCAATGAAAGTGGAGCATCTATCTATTCGGCTTCAAAAATTGCCCGCGATGAGTTTCCTGACAAAGATGTAACTGTTCGTGGTGCAGTCTCTATTGGCCGCAGACTCATAGATCCGCTTGCCGAGCTGGTTAAAATTGAGCCTAAATCGGTTGGGGTGGGTCAGTATCAACACGATGTAGACCAAAAAGCTCTCAAAACAAGCCTCGATGATGTTGTTATCAGTTGTGTAAATGCGGTGGGTGTTGATGTAAACACAGCCAGTAAGGAGTTGCTCTCTTATGTGTCGGGCTTGGGCGAAAGCTTGGCTAAGAATATTGTGGAGTACAGAACAAACCATGGAGCTTTTGGAGCTAGATCTGAGCTTAAAAAAGTGCCTAGACTTGGAGAAAAAGCATTTGAGCAAGCAGCAGGCTTTTTGAGAATTCCCAACGCCAACAACCCCCTCGATGCCAGTGCGGTACACCCCGAAAGTTATGATATCGTGGAGCGTATGGCCAAAGATTTGGGCTGTGGCCTTGCTGACTTGCTAGGTAAAAAAGAGCTGGTAAAAAATATACAGATTGAAAGTTATGTGGATAATTTCACTGGCTTACCCACCCTGCGCGATATCTTGACAGAGCTTGCAAAGCCTGGCCGCGATCCGCGCCAACAATTTGAAGACTTCAAGTTTACAGATGGCGTGGAGCACATGGACGATTTACGTGAGGGCATGAAGTTGCCTGGAATTGTTACAAACATTACCGATTTTGGTGCGTTTGTAGATATTGGTGTGCACCAAGACGGATTAGTGCATTTAAGCCAAATAGCAGACAATTTTGTGGCTCATCCTTCCGAAGTCTTGAAAGTACAGCAAAAAGTAGAAGTTACCGTAGTGGGTATAGATGTGATGCGTCGCCGTATTTCGCTCAGCATGAAAAGTGCCCCTGTTTTGGAGAGTAGTAAAAGCAAGGAGTCTGCTAAAGAGGGCGAAAAAGGCTCAAGACAAGGCAGCACGAACAGAAAGTTTACGCGAGACAATCGCGACAATAACAAACCTGCTTTCTCGACTACCAAAAACAACCCTACAAGCAAAAACAACCCAACAAATAAAGGAGCAGAGCCTAACGTATCTAAAAAGTCTGACTCAGAGCTGATGCAACAGAAGCTAGCAGAACTACAGAATATGTTTGGTAGCAAGAAAAACAAAAAGTAATTTTTTCATACTTCAAAGAAGCTGTAATTTTAAAACAATGCGGCTTCTTTGAGGTTTTAGATTTAGAAAATAGCCTTCAAAAATGACTGACGATATCAAATACAATGCGGATGAGCTTTATCAAGCTGCCATTCATATTTACACCGAAGCTACGCCGAATTCCAATTCGATGAAGTTTATGCTTAGCTTTTTGCTGATGCACGACGAACAAATTAAAGATTACGACAGTGTGGCAGCAGCAGAAGAGTCGCCTTTAGCACAAAGTCTGTTCGCTCATTTCGACTTTATCAAGCGGGTGTTTATGGCCAAAAACTTTGTTACAATTACCAAAGAAAGCAACGACGACATGGACTGGTATGAAGCTTCGCCGCTCATCAGACAGTTTTTGCGATTGTATTTTGAAGAAAAAAAGCCTGTTTTTGTGGACAATATGCCTGCAACAGAAGTTCAATTGAATCAAGATACCCCTTCGGTGAAGCGCATCAAAGATATTTTGAATGAATATATTAGGCCTGCTGTAGAAATGGACGGCGGCGCAATTTTCTTTCATTCATTCGAGGAAATGACGGGCACGCTAAAAGTCACTTTGCAAGGCTCTTGCAAAGGTTGTCCTTCTTCAGTGGTTACCCTCAAACAAGGCATAGAAAACTTGTTCCGCAGCATGATGCCTGAGGTCAAAGAAGTGATGGCTGAAAATTAAATTTGAAGCTTATGTGGGTCGCTATAGCACATATTTGTAAGCGAGTATCACATGGCTTCAATAGCATCTAGCCCATCTGGCTAAAAAACCAGCGGGCATAAAGCAAATCTTGATGCGTATCGATATCAATTACCCTTTCAGCTTGCATGAGGTATGGCCATATTTTTGAACCAGTCATAGATGCGTGTTCACGAATGGTGCTGGGTCTAGTAACGTCAATAACGCAGTTGTAGAAATAAACCTTGGGCAAATCTTGGCGACGCAGCAAATAAGGCACAGGATGCAAGTGCTTCATGATAGGATCAAGAAAGCCTTCTGGATCTATGGAAAACATTCTATAAGGATGTTTTTCTGGTTCTGACACAGAGCGCACGGAGTGCGCTTCTGTTCGTGTGCGTAACAAGTGAACTGCCTCATCAATCCAAATAGGCTCTCGATAAGGCGCAGTAGGACGAAGATGAACTACGAGTTCAGGGCTATAATTCTCGGTTTGGAGTAAGAAGTCTAAACAATGTTCAAATACTGGCAAATCCAATACATGGTCTTGTGCTAGTTCGTTGGGTCGCATGAAAGGCACTTCTGCACCTGCCTGCTGGCTTACACGCGCAATTTCAGGGTCATCAGTAGAAACAATTACTCGTTTAATTTCTTCAGAAGCTAGCGCATGTTGTATAGAGTGAACTATGAGAGGGATACCATTCAAGTCTACAAGATTTTTACGTTTGATGCCTTTGGAGCCACCACGTGCTGGGATAATTGCTAAAACAGACATTGCGAAGAATTAATTTTATTTTTGTTCGGTGCTGATACCCAATTCTTCCATAACAAAGTCAGAATAATTGTAAGAAGCATCATAGTAAATCATGTGCAGGTCGCTAGCTTTATCAAAAATAAAGTTTATCTTTTTTTCTTTAGCTACTTTTCGCGAAGCAGCCAATATTTTGTCTTGAATAGGCCGCATGAGTTCAGAACGCTTCTTAAAAAGCGCGCCATCATAACCAAATAACTCAGCTTGTCTATTTTTGAGGTCGTTTTCTTTAGTCAAGATTTCGGCTTCTCTTTCTTTCTTCATTTCAGGCGTAAGTAACACCAACTCAGCCTCCATCTTGCGGCGCATAGAAAGCACTTCCGCCTGTTTGGTTTGAATTTCTTGCTCCCATTGTTTGGTGAGAGACACCAACTCTGCTTCAGCGTCTTTGTATGCTGGCATTTTTTTGAGAATCACCTCTGAGTCTATATATGCAAAACGCTGGGCAACAGATAGTAGCGGTAAGCAGCCGATAAGTAGTAGAGTGAGGAGAGGAATGGCAAATTGATGTCTAGCGGTCATTTTTTTTGGAAATTTTCGGCATGAATGTGTTTTTTTAAGAAGGGAACAGCATTTGTCTGAAATGTAGCAAGGCAAATTTATAGCCTTCTAAACCAAATCCAGCAATCACTCCCTTACATTTTGCAGAAAGATAGCTGTGATGACGGTAACTTTCACGTGCAAATACATTGCTGATATGTACTTCTATGGCAGGCGCGGTAACAGCCGTCAAGGCATCTGCTAAAGCAATAGAGGTATGGGAAAAGCCCCCAGCATTTAGCACGATGCCCTGAACTTTAAATCCATAATCCTGCACCCAGTCTATAAGCTGCCCTTCGTGGTTGCTTTGGTGATAAGTAAGCTGAAAATCAGGGAATAAGCGCACCAGCCCACTCAGATAACTTTCAAAACTAATTGTCCCATACAGGTGCGGTTCTCTTTTGCCCAGAAGATTTAAATTTGGCCCGTTCAATAGCAAAATGTGTGGTTTCATTGAACCTTAGATTTTAAAGCCCATAACGAGAATATCATCAGTTTGTGGCGTTTGTCCACCCCCACGCCATTCGTCAAGTGAAGCTTCCAAGCGTTCACGCTGAACGCTGAACGGTAATTTATGAATGTCGGTGAGCAATTTACGGAAGTTACGTATCAAAAACTTGGTCTTGCTAGAACCGAACTGATCCTGGTAACCATCTGAAAACAGATAGAATATATCGCCTGGTTGAGTATCAATTTTGACAGACTCAAACACTTTAGGCTTGCGGAACTGCACACTGCCAATAGGGAATTTAGAGCCTCTAATCCATTCTATCTGGCCGTTTCTGAAGCGGCAAAGCGGTTGTTTAGCTCCAGAAAACTCCATTTCTAGTGTTTTCTTGTTGTATGAGACGATACTAATGTCCATACCGTCATTGACCCTGTTGATGTTAGTGGCGTTGCCCAATCGGCTAAGGGTCTTGCTCATGCCCTCCACAGAGCGGTCGTGATGGAAAGTTTGGATAACCAGCTCGTCAAGCTTCTGAAGGACACTGCCAGGATGAGTGATGCCTTCATGCATCACAATTTCGTTGAGAAGGTCGTTGCCCAACACAGTCATAAATGCGCCCGGTACACCGTGTCCTGTGCAGTCTGCAATGGCTATAACGCGTTGGTCACCAATATCAGAAAACCAATAAAAATCGCCACTAATAATATCCCTTGGTTTGAATAGAATGAAAGAGTCTTTGATTCCCAAATTCTCTATTGGTGGGAGCATGGCTTTTTGAATACGACTAGCGTAGTTCATACTGGCCATGATGCTGATGTTGCGTTTCTCTATGGTATTTTTTTGAAGCTCAATTTCGTTTTTCTGCTGAGAAATTTGAGTCATTTTATCCACCAAGTCATTTTTTGTAATCTCAAGGGCAGCATTAGCGGCTTCCACTTCTTTTTTCTGACGGCCTATGCGTTTGGCTATAATAAAAAAGCCCACAGCCGATATCAACAAAACCACCGCCACCAAGGAGATAAACATGATGCGGCGGCGCGACTCTTCTTCAGACTGTGTTTTTTCTATGTTCAGCTTTTGAATCTCTTTACGCATAGAATCCTGAGACTGCATAATGACACTAGTCAGCTGTGACATCACTTTTTTGGTTTGTTGTTGGGCTGCCAAAAATGCTTCTTCGTTAGCGAGCAATGCAGATTGCAACTTACCCAAATTATCTTTGAGAGCTTGTTTTTCTTCAGCAGTAAGCTTAGACTTGTCGTTATTCAGTTCGTTAGAAATACTTTCTATTTCTTTTTTGATCTCCTCGCCGTTTTTGATGAGCGATTCTTTTTCTTTTTCCACATTAGCTAAAACAGAATTAAACTTGCTCTCAAAAGCTGCAATTCTGCTAGAAGTATTCCCCCCCGATACCACTATTTTAACATTTCTATCATCTACCTCTTGAACGTTTTTTACCGATAGGTCCTTTGCAGAAAAAGAGTTATAATTTGGCTTAGTTTCATTTTTTAAAGTTAGTTTAAACTTACCCGTCGCATCGGTGGTGTGTACCACTCCGTCAAGCGTAACAGCCAGATTGGGAATTGGCTTTTTGGCAGTATCCAAAACAAACACGCTTACAAAGTTGAGCTTTTCTGCGTGTGATGCCTTCATAGTAATAAATATATAGCCCGTATTGTCTATTTTGAGGTCTCTTGCTACGTGTCCATTCACCGTAAATTTGCTGCTTGGTGTCACGGACTTTCCAGCAGGTAAGGGGATATTGAAGTATCCACTGGCATCTGTTTTAACTCCTCTAACACCTACCATTGCCACTTCAACACCTGCCACTGGCTCGCCCTTGGTATTCTGAAGTTGCCCCTCAGCTCTTTCTTGAGCCGAAACTTCTGTCAAATAACCCAAACATAGCCAAAGAGAGGAAAAAAAGACTGTAAGATAAAAAGCAAACGAACGGTGCATAAATTTATAAGAACGAGTTTGGGGATAGAATCTATAGCTTATCTAAAAAAATAACAAGCACAACTTTGAGGAGGCAAGTTTTTTAAGATTTAGTTAGTAAAAATATTTGGTTATTTGGCTACATGCTCATATGAAACACTGCAAATTTTTTGAGTACCTAATATTAGAGTAATGACGCAAAATTTTACAAAATCATACACAAATCCAAAAAAAAACTCAAAAAATTAACATATAATATTTTTGTTGAATAAATGCTATTGCTTAGTTATACAAAATGTAGTTTGCAGAACTACGAAGAATCGACGTAATTCTGTCAGAACATTTCAGGTGACTCGTAAATAAACAGCTGGCTAGGCTCTTCGTTCTTGCCGCAGGCACGGTACATACCTTCACTGTTGTAAGGCATACTGATATTGCCGTTTTTATCCACTGCAATCAAACCTCCCTCACCGCCTATTTTTACCAACTTGTCCTTAATCACATAGTCGCAGGCTTCTTGCAAAGACAAACCCTTGTACTCCATCAAGCAAGAGACATCGTAGGCAACAACGGCTTTCATAAAAAACTCGCCATGTCCCGTGCAAGATACCGCACAGGTCTTGTTGTTGGCATAAGTTCCAGCTCCAATGATAGGTGTATCTCCCACGCGGCCATATTTCTTGTTAGTCATGCCACCAGTGGAGGTGGCGGCAGCCAAATGCCCAAACATATCACAAGCCACAGCTCCAACTGTGCCCATTTTTTTATTAGGCACTTGTACGGCATGATCTAGCTTCACTTCGTTAGTGTCGCGCAGCGCGAGCCACTGTTGATGCCTTAACTCATTAAAAAAGTAGTCAGGAGAAGCTGTTTCTAAGCCTTGAGCTATGCCAAAAAGCTCAGCTTCTTTGCCGCAAAGCAACAAATGTTCTGTTTTCTGCATGACAGCCGCTGCCAATTTGATAGGATTTTTAAAGCCATTCACACCAGCTACAGCTCCCGCGCCTAAATTCTCCCCCTCCATCAATGACGCGTCCATCTCATGAGTACCCTTGTGGGTAAATACAGAGCCACGTCCTGCATTGAACATAGGACAGTCCTCAAGACTAACTACGGCCACAGTAACAGCTTCTAGAGCTGAGCCACCACGTTTGAGCACTAGGCGACCTGCCTCAATGGCATCGCTTAAGCCCTTTAAGTACATTTCTTTGAGCCTAGGGGTCATGGTGCTGGATGCCAAAACACCCGCACCGCCATGTATAACAAGAGAATAATTGGACATGTTGAGCTATAAGAGTTAAAAGATAAAGGGCTTTAGAACAAGCTAAGGCCACGAATGCAAATATACAAAAATAATTAGCTGAATAGTCGAGCATTTATTTTAAACACCAATCAAAACTACAATCTGAGCAGAGAAAGATTTGAAAATTTGACATGATTGTGTGAGGCAACGATGTGGAGCTTGATATAGCAATTAGTTTTAAAAAGACCTGACATTTCATCAAAATTTTATACTTTTGCTGATATTGGAGCATTCTTTGTAAATGCGAATATCAATGATTTTATCCAAAGAGACAGTTCTGTAATGAGATTATGGCTTACTACCCTCGCGAAGAGAAAAAGATAAATGCCGCACTAGAGCTGCTTGCGGCCAGTGAAGTGTCAGAAAGCGTATGGCGAGCCGAATATTTAGACTTATTGAAGCACTACGAAACGCTTTTAACTGAGTTTAGTTTTGTGACTAAAGTCAGTGATAGAGTGTACAACAAAATGCAACGGGTCAATGATGAGTTGAATAAGCAAAAAACCGATTTGGAACATGCCCAGAAAATCATTCTACAACAAAACCTAGAACTAAGTACCCTCAAGATACAACTGGAAAAAATCATCAAAGAGCGTACTAGCGACTTGAATAGTGCCTATAGTAATATGCTGACACTTAACAAAGAGTTAGATGGTTTTGTGTATAGAGCAGCCCATGATTTAAGAGGACCGATTGCACGCCTGATAGGACTGGCTTCTTTGGCAGAAACCGAGAACACCACAAAGGACTACATTCCGATGATAAAAAATTGCGCGGCAGAAATGGACGATATTTTGCAACGCTTGCTCCAAACCTCCATTGTCAAAAGCCATATTCTGGTTTTTGAGCAAATACCTCTAGGAGAAACTCTAAACTTAATTTTAGAAGATTTGCGTTCCACCAGGCAGCTTGAAGCCGAAGTCCAATGTCTTGCCTGCCAAAATAACAAAGTTGTGCTCACAGATGAGTTTCTTTTTGTGATGGCTCTCAAAAATCTTATCACGATTTGTGCCAAGCACTGCCAAGAAAATGCTAGTGGAAAAATAGCCATACATGTCATGGATACTCCAAACTCTCTGCAAATTTATGTGAGCTATACAGACTCTGTTATTCCCCACGCGGTTAGAGACAATATTTTTGACTTATTTTTTAGATTTACAGCCCACTCTGACGGGCTGGAGCTTTATTCTTGTAAGCTGGCCACCGAAAAACTAGGTGGTGAATTGTCCTTAGTCAGCTCAGACCAAGAAGGGACTGTTTTTGCCGTGATTCTGCCACACAACTGGCCTAATGCAGGACGTAGAGCTTATTAGATTGGATGTTGAAAGCCAAGTCTTGTTAGAATAAACACCTTGATTGCGTACAGTGCTGCAAAAATTATCCAGCTAAAGTACAATAGTTGCAAATCTCATTCAGGTTATTTATGTTTACCTCTCAAAAGGTTACAGATTCTGAACACTTGGTGAGCTGATGGCAAAGCTTTGCCCAAACAGCAAAGAAAACCTTGAGTCTCCTCAATAAACAATGAAAGCCACTTACGTGGCTTCCAGAGATAGACACTAAACAGAAAAATCTTTAGTGTGAATTGGTTTCTGTAACAAGATATTACCTCACAAAAGTAAGCGACCTTTTTTACAAAACAAAACAAATAGCATGGAAAATTTTCAAAAAACTCGAAAAATTTTAGGCTTAGATCTAGGCTCTGCTTCTATCGGCTACGCTATGATAGAAATGCAGGGCACAGAGCTGCTAGGGCTTGTTCAAAAGCACAACCAAGATGCCATTGGTGTGAGGGTGCTGCCCACCTCTGGCGATGTGCTGAAAGACTTCAACAATGGCAAGAGTGTAAGCGACTGCGCCGAACGTACTAAGGCGCGTGGTACACGACGCATGGTACAACGCTTTAGGGCGCGACGCGAAAGACTACTTCTCTTGCTTAAAGGGCTGGGTTGGATTCACCCAAGTTTTCCGTGTATGGTTGGGCGTGAACATGAAAAGCAAAAACAGGAATACAAGGTACAAGAAAGCTCAAAGCTATCTTTTGTAGCTGATAAGCTGCAAGAAATAGCCCTTCACAACGGTTGGGCTGCGCAGCAACTGGGCGATAGTTTTGTTAAAAGCTTTCTCTCGCCTCAGCAAGTGAGAGCACGGCAGAGGCAGTTTGCAGAAGAGTTTGCAGAATACCTTCCACAGGGCTTTGAATTCAACCTAGATCTCTTGGTTTATTATCTGCGACACATTGGCATCAGCCAAAAGCTAGATAAAGCTGAGCTTGCGCTAGTACTCTATCATCTCAATCAACGCAGAGGTTTCAAAAGCTCACGCAAAGAAGCAGCAAACCTGCAACAAAGCAAAAATAATGACAACAATGAAGATGCTGAAGACGAAACAGAGGAGGAGCTGGCACAAGAAGGAAAAGATTACTACGTAAAAGCAATAGCTCAGACAGGCAATGCCAAAAATTATCAAGTAACACTTGAAGACGCTGAGAGTGGCGAATCTTTTGAGAATGTGTTAGTTTCAGAGGCACTTAAACGTCAATTACAGGATCATCAAGAATCCAAACATAAAATTGCTTTGGTTTTGAGCTTTAAGAAAAATAAATATCAGTGTAGTCTGCCCAAAGCAAAGTCTGAAACAGTTACTATCGAATATGTACAAGTGAAATTTGTTAAAGAGCTGGAAAAGGAAATCATTAAAAACAAAACTCAAAATCCTCTTTGGATTACCTTAGAATCTGACAGAAGAGAAGGAAAGACCTATGCCAAACTCGAGGCTGGCAAGTTCTACCATCTACAAATTACCGAGACCATTACCGCAAAAGGTGAGAAAACTATTAGCTTCAAACGCGTCTCAGCCAACGATTGGTCTAAAAATAAGGACAAAGTAAAACGCAGCCTTGAGGAGCTAGAACAGGAAGGGAAGTTTGTGGCTTGGTGGCATCTCTCCAACATCCTAGGAAACCTCAAAGATGGGCAAAAGTACATCACATATTCTACCAATGACCAAGTCATTCTCAGGAAGTTTTATGAGAATGAATTGCTTAAAATTTGGGAGACCCAAACCAGCCTACATGGAGAGCCCCTCGCCACACGTCAACAGATAGAACATGTCTTGAGCCTTCTCTATACCAATGATGAGCAGAATACAGTTTTCTCACAAAAAAATAAATGGGGTAAAAGCTTTACAATTACCAAAAACGGCAAAACCTACAAAGACAACGTGCGCCGCGTGATGGATAAAGGAGAAGACGCGCTACTCTATTTGCTGCGCAAACACATTATCTACTACCAGAGATCACTCAAATCGCAGGTAAGCCAAATCAGTACCTGTCGCTATGAAACCCAAATCGGCACCGACGGCAGCACGCCTGTACCTGTTCGTTGTGCGCCCCAAAGTGCACCCTATGCCGTAGAGTACAGGCTCTGGAACGAAATTAACAATCTCAAATACACCGAAAAAGGCAGTAAGGAGCAGCCCTTTTCCAATGAGCAGCGTGCCACCCTGTTTGGATTGCTCTGCAAAAACAATGAGGTAAAAGTGAGAGACATCGCTCGGAAAGTGCTCCAAAAAGACCCAAGAAATGTGGAGTTTAACAAATCTCAAGATGCTAAAATTAAAGGACATGGCACCCGCAAAGCCCTCGAAAAAGCCCTTTCAAAAGCTGAAAAAGAAGACAAAAACAAGCTAGAGGTGGTCTTGAATGATACAGCAAAGCTCGAGAAGCTCTGGCACATGCTTTATTCTATAGAGGCCGATATAGAGTCTGAGCCTATCGAGAATCCTATAGTCAAGGCTCTGCGCAAACATTTTGGCTTTTCAGAACAGGCTGCCGTTGAGCTTTCCAAGGTGGCTTTCAAGAGCGAACACAGTGCGCTCTCAAAACGTGCCATTATGAAGCTGCTCCCTCTCATGCGCTGCGGCAAGTACTACCAAGCAGACCTACTGCCAAAGCAGGCTCTGGAACGCCTCAAAAAAATAGAAGATAACGAAGAGGAAACCTCTCTAGACCCCAAAACCTTGAAGAGGTTTAAAGAAAACCTGAAACTAGAAGGACTCATGCAGTTTGAGGCGGCCTCGCTCGTCTATGGTTCGCATTCGCGAGAAAGTATACCCGAACGCCTCGAAAAGCCTGAAGATCTTATGGTGCTCAAGCAGCATACCTTACGCAACCCCCTCGTAGAAAAAATTGTCAATGAAACCCTCTTGCTTGTTAAAGAGCTTTGGCAGCGATTTGGCAGACCCGACGAAATCCGCATTGAGCTAGCGCGCGAAATGCGCATGACCGCGAAGGAGCGAGCAGACACCACCAAACGCATATCGGATAATCAAAAGGCCAATGATGAGGTAAAAAAGAAAATCGCTAGTGAGATTGCTAACCCCTCCAAGAATGACCTCCTCCGCTATATGCTTTGGCAGGAAAGTAATGAAACTTGTCTTTACTCAGGCCAAAAGATAAAAGTGGAGCATATTTTTAATCTAAATCAAACGCAAGTAGACCACATCATTCCACGGTCACGTTTTTCGGATGATTCTCGCACCAACAAAGTACTCGTACTGTCTGAAGAAAACAAGGCAAAAAGTGATCAAACCGCCTACGATTATATGCAGAGCAAAGGGACTGAAGCCCTTGAGCAATATAAAAAGCGGGTGGATGACCTTTACAAAGGGAAAAAACAAAAGCGCAAATACTTGATGATGACGGCCGCTGATATTCCGCAAGATTTTGCGAGCCGCCAACTCAACGAAACCCGCTATATCACCAAAAAGTGCAAAGAACTCCTCAGGGCAGTCTCTGAAGTCTGGGTGACCTCGGGAGGAATTACAGATTACCTGCGCCATATTTGGGGAGTAGACACCCTGATGAAAGAGCTTATACGCCCGCGCTACGAGGCTAATGAAGAGCTTTTGAAGCTCATCGTCCCGCCGCAGAAGGATGACAGGGAAGAACAGCTTTTGGGTTTTTCCAAAAGGCTGGATCACCGTCATCACGCACTAGACGCGCTCATTGTTGCCTGTACTATGCAAGGGCACGTCCAACTCATCAACCAACAAAATGTGGTCTATACCCAACTCAGTGCACTCAATAAAAACAGCAGTCTTGATAGTCAGATAGTTACTAATCAGCTCAGCAAGATACCAGAAGCAAATTTCAAAGGTCATGCAGACGAGATAAAGCAGCTTGTTCTGGATTGGACCAGACGCTATAACAACAGCTCAGACGAAGACTCCAAAAAAGAAAAAAGACGCAAAAGGCTCACGAATTTTTCACCACCCAAGCCCAATTTTAGGCAGTTCACCAAAAATGCTATGGAGCAATTGGTGGTATCGGTCAAGTCTAAAAAAGAAACTCGAGGCGAGCTGCACGAAGAAACCACCTTCGGTGAGGTGTGGGTGCAAGAAGAGTACCAGCTAGCAGAAGTCCTAGCTATACTAGACAAAGCCAGAAAAGCAGGGTCTAAAGAACAAGAGTTTGTGCGCATTCCCCAGCCGCTGGACTGGCTCAAAAAAGAACTCAATAACCGTTTAGAAGCGCATAAAACGCTCAAAAAAGCCCAAGAGTCCCTCAAAACTGCGCCCATCAAAAATAGCAAAGGGCAAGAACTCAAGGTAGTCACCTTGTTGGAGAGCATTTTGGTAGTACGGCGTAAGCTCGGCGACGGGCTTACCGCACCTCAGATAAAAGGCATTGTGGACAAGTCTGTACAAGAGGAAATTATCCAGCACCTTTTGGGAGGAAGTATTCCTGATGGCGCAAAAGCACTAAAAGAAAAACTCTCCCAGGAAAATATAGTTCTCTTCAATGACAAGCGAAAAGAACAAGGCAAGCCTCCCATTCTGAAGGTCAGAACGCGAGTGGCCTATTTACAAGCAGATATCTTGGACACAAATGTCAATTCAGGGCATAAAAAGTACCACTCAAAAGGCAATAACTATTGTTTTGTGGTGGGAAGAGTGCCAGATAAGGAGGGTTTTAAGCGTGTGTATGGTTCGGTGCCACTTTTTGATGCCGTACAATTGCGTAGCCAAGGACTCAAGCCAGAAGAGCCTTTTCTGACCGAAGAAAAGGCCAAACTTCTTTTCACACTTGTACAAAACGACACGGTTATTTGTCTTGAGGAAGGCGAACGCCTAGAAGAGGTGAACTGGAATAACAGGCAAGAGCTTAGTAAAAAGCTGTTTAGAGTGAAGAAGTTTAGTAAAAAGCAGCTCTATCTAAGCCCTCTTAACATGTCTCAGGCGATTGCGTACAAACCACAGGATACCAAAGAAGGAAAAAACAGCGAAGAAAAAAGCCTTTTTGAGCCTACTGCTGAAAAATATCCTTTCAAGCCTCTCATGTACAAGCTGAAAATAAGCAGGCTGGGGCACGTAGAAGGCTACTGGAACGAGGAAGGAGAGTATAAGACAGTCTAAGGCTGTGCGATGGTTTGCAGGCTTCGGGCTTGCAAACCATTTTTTCTATAAAACTAAAAAAACAAGCCAGATGATCAAAAGAACCCTTTATTTTGGCTCGCCAGCCTATCTCTCCAAGCGTCTTGAGCAGCTCGTGGTAAAGCAAGAAACTGGGCAAGAGGTGAGCATCCCCATCATGGATATAGGCATTGTGGTACTAGACTATCCGCAAATCACAATGACGCATGGCCTCATGCAAAGCCTCATGGAATACAACATCGCTTTTGTGGTTTGTGATGCCAAACATCATCCTACGGGCTTGATGCTCAACCTTTGCGGCAACACGCTGCAATCTTTGCGCTTCCGCGAACAAATACAAGCCAAGGAGCCCCTCAAAAAACAGCTCTGGGCACAGACCGTAGAAGCCAAGCTACAAAACCAAGCCCTACACCTAGAAATGAGAGGGTTCAAAGCGGATCAGCTCTGGGCATGGAGCAGGGCAGTCGCTTCGGGAGACAAAAGCAATCTGGAAGGCGCGGCGGCTGCTCTTTACTGGAAACAACTTTTCGCTCCTCTGGGCATACCAAGTTTTCGCCGCAATCCTGAAGGAGAAGCCCCCAACCACTGGCTCAATTTCGGCTACGCCATTCTACGCGCCATTGTGGCCAGAGGCTTGGTATCTAGCGGCTTACTGCCCACCCTAGGCATACATCACCGCAACCAGTACAATGCCTACTGTCTGGCCGACGATATCATGGAGCCTTTTCGCCCCTTTGTGGACAAGCTTGTGTATGAACTGATTCTAAAAGAGGGGCTTACGGACAGATTGGATAAAGTCCACAAAGCCAAACTGCTCACTATAGCCACCGAAGAGATGTTTTTAAACGAGAGACGCAGCCCGCTCATGGTAGGGCTTCAGCAAACAACGGCCTCGCTTCAGCGTTGTTTTGCAGGCAGCGACAAGTTCATTGTGTACCCTCTGCTTCACCAAACCACAAGGCGCAAACTGTCCGCGCCTTCCAACCAGCCAGACGATGAGTAAAGAACAGGACGCTTTTAATCAATACAGAATCATGTGGACTTTTGTGATGTTCGATTTGCCCACCTACACCCAACGCGAGCGCAAAGCGGCGACGGATTTCCGCAAAAAATTGCTCAAAAATGGCTTCAAAAGACTGCAATTTTCGGTCTATATCCGCCACCAGATGAGCAAAGAAAACGCTGAGGTGCACAAGAAATTTATTAAAGACAATCTTCCGCCTGAGGGCAAAGTAGAAATTCTGCTAGTAACTGATAGGCAATTTGGCATGATGGAGTCTTTTTATGGACGCAAGCCCGTTGTATCACAAATCCTAGAACCCTCCGTACAGCTCACTTTGTTTTGAGCTTTGACGTTGGGCGCAGGATAAAATGATGATTGAATTTGTTGGCTTTGGGTCGGGCTTTATTGAAAAAGCACCGACTTTCCGAGCATGGGCAATAACGCGCTTTGGCTTTAAAGCGGTATAAAAAAGGTCTTATAATGTGTTCGTTGAACTCATTATAAGACCTTTTTTATTTTGAAAACCAGCTATAAGATACTAAAAAACAGAAAGTTAAACCTAGTCTGTTGTTGCAAATATAGCGTAATCTTGTTTTGAAACCAATTCACAAC
>RDZD01000025.1 GCA_004293815.1 Cytophagales bacterium
CAAACCTTAGCCTCATAATACACTATACAAAATAGTGTTTGTGAGGCTATAGTTTTGTTATTAGTAATGTGAAAAATAGAGTGATGGACTTGAAAAATGCAAAAGCATTACCTCTAATATGAGCAGAAATCGTCGTAAATCTGAGTTCTGTAAGAACTGCCAATTTGAGTTGGACACCTTTTATAACTATTGTCCTGAATGTGGGCAAGAAAACACTGACAAGCGTGTACCAGCTTCTTTGCTTATAAAAGATTTTGTTCAGAATTATATCAATCTGGACACACGCTTTATGCGCAGTGTGCTGCCCTTGCTTTTTAAGCCAGGTTTTCTCACTCGCGCCTATGCAGAGGGACAGCGAACAAAGTACATTGACCCACTACGCTTCTATTTTGTAGTCAGTTTGCTGTTCTTCTTTTTGGTTAATATTGTACTGGAGTCACAAGTCCAAAAGATATCAGAATCCAATGCGCTAGATGTTATAGTAAAAGCTATGGCAGGGATAGACAGCACGCAGGTGGATGCTAGTGTACGAGTACAACCAGCGTCCAGTACGAATTCATTTTCTCTAGAAAAATTCCTCCTTTTGGCGCGCCAGACCGACATCACTGATAAACAGTTTTTAGATACATTCAAAGTCTCTGATGCAGATTTTTTAACACAGCGTTTTATTAAACAAGCCCGAAAGGTGCTTCGTAATGATGCTAGTATTTTTGTGTCTGGAATGATAAAAAATATCCCTACGGCCTTCACTGTATTTATTCCCATTTTGGCTTTATTATTACATATCTTTTATATTCGTTCGCGTTTTTTTTATGTAGAGCATTTGGTAGGGCTGATTCATTATCAAACATTTATGTTTATAATGCTCATGCTATTACTTTTGCTAATACTAATTCATGCGTCGCTTATGTACGTCATAGTCGTTTTGGCTATCATTTGTATATACTTTATATTGATGCTTCGCAATCTTTACAAAGAGAGCTGGTTTTGGTGTTTCTTTAAGGGTATGAGTTTCTTGTTTTTGTATAGTACTATAGAACTTATTCTTTCTGTTACAGTTCTTTTGGTTACTTACCTTTTATTTTAACTGCATAGAATGCTTGTAACGGCAATTCAAAAGAGTAATTTTTTTGTATAAAAATTTGTATAAGTGCTTAAAAACAAGTAACTTTATAAGCAAAATATGGTTGTGTATACACACTAGCATAAAAAAAATACTTTATTAGCTCTTTTCAAAATTTAATTTGTTAAGTGTTTATTTTTCACAAATTTAATTCTAAAAATATTGCATTATGAATACACTCACTTTTACTAGCCAAGACGCTATTGCCTTAGAAGATCAATACGGTGCACATAATTACCATCCCCTTCCTGTAGTCTTAGATCGCGGTGAAGGTGTATTTGTTTGGGACTTGGAAGGCAGGCAATATTACGATTTTTTGGCAGCCTATAGTGCTGTTAACCAAGGACATTGCCACCCGCGTTTGGTTGAAGCTCTTATTAACCAAGCCCAAAATATGACACTTACGTCCAGAGCGTTTTATAACAGCCGCTTAGGTGAATGCGAAAAATTTATGGCAGAATACTTTGGTTATGACAAAGTACTGATGATGAATAGCGGTGCAGAAGCTAATGAAACAGCTATTAAACTAGCGCGTAAGTGGGGTTACGAAAAGAAAGGAATCCCTAGTAATGAGGCGGTTATTGTGGCAGTTCGTAAAAATTTTCATGGCCGCACAAGTACTATCATCTCTGCATCTACAGACAAAAGTTCTACCAATAATTTTGGACCGTTTATGCCTGGTTTCCAAATTATTAACTACAACGATATTAAGGCTTTGGAAGAAGCACTTCAGAACCCTCATGTTTGTGGTTTTTGGGTGGAGCCCATTCAAGGTGAAGCGGGTGTGCAAGTACCAACTGATGGTTATCTGAGCACCGCTCAAGCCCTTTGTAAGAAGTACAATGTCCTTTTGATGTTGGATGAGGTACAAACAGGTCTTGGCCGCACTGGTAAATTGTTGGCCTCTGATTACGAAAATGTTACGGCTGATATCTTGATTTTGGGCAAAGCTCTTTCGGGCGGTATGTATCCCGTATCTGCTGTATTGGCCAATGATGATATCATGTTGGTAATACAGCCTGGTCAGCATGGTTCTACTTTTGGCGGCAACCCGCTCGCTTGCGCTGTCACTGTGGCTGCACTGAGCATTATTCGTGATGAAAAGTTAGTAGAAAATTCATTTTATTTAGGGCAAATTTTTAGAGATCGCATGAATGAACTCAAAGATAAGTGCGAAGCGATTACTGCTGTAAGGGGTAAAGGGCTTATGAATGCGCTTGAAGTCAATGATTTACCTTCTGGAAACTTGGCTTGGAATATTTGCTTAGCTCTTAAAGAAAATGGTCTTTTGGCTAAGCCAACGCACGGCAATATCATACGCTTTACACCGCCTTTGGTGCTTACAGAGGAGCAGATGCACGAATGCTGCGACATTATTGAAAAAACAGCTATGGCATTTGCTTAAATTGTAGAGCATTTCTAGTTTAAAAAAGGTTTAGGGGTTATATTCCTAAACCTTTTTTCTTATTGATTTTTTGTCAAAGATTCAGTACAGTGCTACTTTTTTTCTAATTTTGTACGGCGTTGGTACATGCGTTGCAAATTTCAAAGTTTCAAACTCTTTTTTTCTCGATTATGAGCGTAAAAATTAATTCTGAATTACTCAAAAATCTGGCGCATTTATCGCGCTTAGAGTTCTCTAGCGAAGAAGAAGGTAAAATGCTGACAGATATGAATACTATTCTGAGCTGGATACAAAAGCTAGAAGAAATTGATACAGATGGCGTAGCCCCGCTCATACACCTTTCAGAGAGCCACAATATTCTGCGTGCAGATGAGGTGAAAAATCAGCTGTCCCGTGCTAAAGCCCTCAAAAATGCTCCACAGAAAGATTCTAACTATTTTAGAGTCCCTAAAGTATTAGAATAACGACTCACAAGAACCTTAAAGTATGGACTTTTTACCTTTAGCCATTGCTACCTATGCGGAAGCTTACTCTACACCTGAGAGTGCTGTGCTTCACGCGCTCAATAGACGCACACATCTGCAAGTAACCAAGCCTAGAATGCTCTCTGGCCATTTACAAGGCAATGTATTGGCTACATTTTCTTTAATGATGCGCCCACGACGCATCCTAGAAATTGGAACATATACAGCTTATTCCGCCATTTGCTTGGCACAAGGATTGACAGAAGATGGCATATTGCATAGCATCGATAACAACGAAGAGCTTTTGGCGATGAACCAAGCAAGCATAGAAGAGGCCAAGCTAGGACATAAGATTCAGCTTCATATTGGTCAGGCGGCTAATATCATTCCAACACTTGTAGAAAGCTGGGATATGGTATTTATTGATGCCGATAAGACTAACTATAGTCTCTACTTTGATCTGATTATAGACAAACTTCGGCCTGGCGGGCTGTTGATTGCGGATAATGTGCTATGGAGTGGAAAGGTCACAGAGCCATTGGCAGCTTCTGACAAAGATACTGCCGCTATTTTGGCATTCAATGAAAAAGTTCAAACTGACTCTAGAGTTTTTAATACGCTCCTGCCAGTTCGCGACGGTCTTATGCTGGCTTACAAGCTTTGAATATAGCTTAATATCCTTTTAGGACGATGGGGTTGGGCGTGACCTCATGCCATCATCTTTTAAAAGGCTCAAAATAAAGTAATCTCTATAAATGCTTGTTTACTTCTGCCAAAATGGCAGCTTCTGCGTGTTGAGCGTCTAAGAGCATCTTTTCGGCATCTAACAATATGCTATTGACAAAACCTTTATCGGTGTAAGACCCTGCATTGATTTTGACATTTAAAAGTGCGCCTTTGAGAGCTGCTGTGGTACATAGTGCGCCAACGCCTGCATCTGAAGCTGAATTTGGGTTGCCATCTTTAGCCATGCGCAACAAGAGGGGGTATGTTTCCAAGCAAGCTTGCATCACAGAAAAAGGAACTTCTATGGCGTTTTTGGTAGCTTCTTGGATAGCATTTTTACGGGCTTGCGTTTCTTCTGGTGTATTTTTAGGGAGCTTGAAAGCTTCCATAATGCCATTGAAGGCTTGCGTATCTTCGTCCACTAAGCTACATAGCCTGCGTGTAAGAGCCTGACCTGTTTCTGCATCGCGTGAAAATGCTTCCCAGTGCTCTTCCCAGCCTCTTTTGTGAGCTGATAGGTTGGCCACCATAGTGCCTAAAGCTGCTCCTAGAGCACCTACATAGGCAGCCACAGAGCCTCCTCCCGGAGCGGGAGCTTCAGAAGCCGTAGTATCAGCAAAGGTCTCTAGCGTTTGTTTAACGAGTAAGGGCTGGCCAGCGGTATCAGCTATCAGATATTCAATCACATTCTTTTTGGAATCAAAGGGCTTGAGATCGTCTAACCCCATGGATTTAACCGCAATTTTGAGCAACTCATCTTCTGCAATGCCTGAGGAACGCTTTTGCTTGTGCAAAAAGTAGCGTCCTGCTTCGCGAAGCACTCTGAGAGGCACTAAACCTACAATTTCAGTACCCGTTACACGCAAACCGCGACTCGTAGCACTTTTGACAATTTCTTCAAAGGCTATATGGAGTGGTGTGGCATTAATATCGGTAATGTTCATTGAGACTTGGGCTATGCCATACTCATCTATGTACCAACCTATTGCCTTTGTGCCTTTACAAGTTCCAGGTATGCGTTTAGGCTCACCGTTTTCATCGTTGATGATTTTCCCAGTCAGTGGATTGCCCTCACGTAAAACTCTACCAGCCTCGCGCACATCAAAAGCCACTGCATTAGCCAGACGTGTGGAGGTGGTGTTGAGATTGAAGTTTACAGCAATCAAAAAGTCGCGAGCGCCAATAGCGGTGGCTCCTGTACGAGGTTTGAAAGCTACAGGACCGAAATCTGGCGTATGCTCTTTCACTTTTTGAGCCAATCCCTCATACTCACCTGCACGCACAAAAGCTAAATTTTTACGTTCAGGTACTTTGGCTGCAGACTCGTAGCAATACACAGGATAATCTAGCTCATCGCCTACACGCTTCGCAAGCTGATGGGCTAGTTTTGCCACTTCTTCCATGCTAATATTGGACAAAGGAATGAGTGGGCATACGTCTGTTGCGCCAAAACGAGGATGTTCTCCTTTGTGTACGCTCATGTCTATGAGTAATTGGGCTTCTTGCATGGCTCTGAAAGCTGCTTCAAGCACTGCCTCGGGTTCACCGACAAAAGTAACCACTGTGCGGTGTGTGGCATAACCCATGTCTACGTCTAATAGACGAACGCCTTTGACGGATTCTATTCTATCTGTAATTTTGCGTATTACTTCAGGATCACGGCCTTCCGAAAAATTGGGTACACATTCAATAAGCTGTTTCATGATATTGAGGGACATTTATTTTGAAAATAAGTACTTTGTTTAGCCCAAACGCAAGAGCAACTCGTTGATTTGAATCATGTAACTATCATTGCGTTGATTGGCAGCCAGTAGAGCAGCTTCTAGTTCAGCTTTTTGTGCTTGAAGTTCTGCTATATTCTGATAAATAGGCTGTATATCTTCTTTGATATCTACTGAGTTGCCATCTATCGGTTGTGTGTTTATTTGCTCTACCATTTCAGCATGTGTTTTTTCTTGCTGTCTGATAGTTTTTTTGAGAACCTCAATTTCTTGTTGATGCTTATGTAACAGCATATCATTTTCTAAAAGCCTATTTTTTAGGTTTTTATTTTCTGTAATATCAAAAGCGATATGGATGACTTTGTCAATTTTTGCTCCTTCCATCACAGGAAAGAAGTAACCATGTACATAGACCACAAGACCGTCTTTAGTCACTCTCTCAAAATCACCTTCCACTGGATTGCCTCTTGCAAGTTCGTCCCAAGCGTCAATATATGCCTTTGCCCCCTCATATCCGCGCCTTAGAATAGTGGTTATAGGTTGTCCTATCAGCTCCGAGGCTTTGTATCCTAAAATATTTAGATAATTATGGTTGATTTGTTTGAGTATGCCTACTTGGTTCATTTCTATCATAAGCACCACTTCATTCAGGGCGTTGATGAGCGCGTCGGTATTTTTTGATTTTTTGGCAGCTAGTTCTTGCGCAATTTGCATTTGTTCAATGGTTTGGCGCATTTCTTCTTCTTGCGATCGCATCTGCTCTGTTAGAGAATGAGAATCCTCTAACAAAATCTGAGTGCGTTGATTGCTGCGCACTGTGGCCAAAGTGGATGAAAAACTCTCGGCTACACGCTCCAAAAATTGCTTTTTATAGGTTTCAAGTGTGCTAAAAAATGCCAGCTCAAATAGTCCTAAGACTTCGCCTTTGAGCAAGAGAGGTACAATGAGCAAAGTGGTGGGCTTAGCGTGCCCCAGCCCCGAACCAATATTGATGTAGTCCTCTGGTATATCAGTCAGATAGTAACCTTCTTTTTCCAGCCAAGCTTGTCCTAAAAGCCCTTCTCCTGCTACAATACTTTTTTGTAACTTTTGAGTTTTATTCCAGCCAAAAAAACCACTTAGGGTCATTTCCTGCTCGCTTGCGTCTGAAATCAAGAAAATAGCACCTTGGTTAGCATCCATATATTGTACAAGCTGCCTGATGACTGTTTCAGAAAAGAGCCTTAAATCCGAATAGTTTTGGCTAAAGATACTCGTAAAAGAGGCTATACCGTCACTAATCCAGCGTCTTTTTTGGTCTTCAGCCGCAATTCTATCCAAGTTGTTACGCATTTCTATCAAAGCATTGCCAAGGGCATCTTGCTCACTGAGCAGCTCAAACTTAGCAGAGTAGTCGCCTGTGCCTACTTTTTGAGCAAAAATAGTGGTAGATTTTAGACCTGCTACCAGCTTACCAAGAGCTTGATAGGCGATATCAATCTCGTTTTTCCCTTCACGAATATGAGTCTGCTTGGGAATTTGACCGCCCGACAGAAGATGTAGCGCATCGCTTATGTAGCTGATGTGTTTGATGATAAAATTGTTAATAAACAAAATATTTAAGCCAAAGCCCAAAGCAACGACTAGGGCAATCACTAGCATTAGATAGTTGATTTTGGAATAGGTTTTTGAAATCGTATCGCTGTTGTTTTTGTTTTCCTCGCTTAAATCTAAAACAAGCGACTTTAGTCTCTGGGTGGTATTTTGAGATAGAGGGTAAATGGTTTGTTCTAAGCAGGCTTGAGCTTCTTGGTATTTGCTGGTATCCTTAAAACTTTTTTGGTGTGGTAACAGGGCGGATATTCTGGCCTGAAAAACAAGGATTTGGTCAAACTGCAGAATAAGAGAGTCTATCTCGCCTCGCAGCTGAGGTTTGCGCCACTGATATTTACATGTAGATATTTGGGCAGAAAACTCTTCAAAATTTTTCTTTTGTTGCTGCTTAAAATCTTCAGCATATTGTTCGTCTATCACTCTCTGACTAAGCCAGTTTTCTGAAAATTGCTCTGCTTGTGATACGAACAGCCTAAATTCTGCCAAATGGGCTAAAGAGGGTTCTATGACTTGTTGGTTATAATGCGTTTCGGTTTGATTAGTATTCACATAATAAGCAACGGCCAATCCAAGAGTCAATAAACAAAGCATCAACGCAATGTTCAGAAGGGTAGCAATTGTTTTTATGTTTAGCTGTATTTTTTTCATACTAAAGCACCAAGAGGGATGTATAAACCTCTATTCACCAAATAATTAGCTTTCTGCAAAGCAAGATAGCCTGCACTTGAGTCAGACAGCGCATACAAACATATTAAAAACAGCTCAGAAAAAACACTTGCAAGCAAAAAAAATACTAACGACTGAATTTTATGGGGCAATTCAACCATTCAAATGTGTAGCATAGCCCAACGTTGAATACATAATACATGTCACGAGTAAAGGGATTTGCTCGCCCAAACTTGCCATTGCCAGGGTCGTCCGCAAGTGCGTCTATGCGGTCAGAAAACGTAAAGCGAGAGCCAAACTCTATACCAAGATTCCAGTTGTAACTCATGGTATATTTCATGCCCACCCCCATGGGCAGTACCAAAGCCGGCATATATTCTGTGGGTGTAAAAGGGTTGTCCACGCGTAAGAGCGCACCACCCACGCCCCCAAATAGATAAGGGCATGCTCGCGAAAGCTCTCTCGTGCTCCTGTAGTCTCTAAAGTTATACTCAGCACGCAAATTAAATTCATAAGCCGTTGTACGAAACTGTGCTCCTCGCTTTTGTTTAAAGACATCTTTAGAAGTGGTCTCGTCTCCACGAAAACGCCCTACAAGCGCACCTATGCGAAGGCTGACTACTGGACTTGGATTAATCCTAAAAAATAACTCTGCACTAGGTCTAGTATCTGTGAGGCGAATATTGCCTACATCGCCGCGATAGAGACAACCTCCCATATTTAATCCCATTTCGGTGGGTATGGCTTTTTTTTGTCCAAAGCCAGAATGGCTAAAAAACAACAAAATGAGGCCAGTAGCGCAGCAGCGCAAGATAAAACGAATCATACTTCTTTGGCAAACTTGGAAATTATTACATTTTATACCTTCTTTTAACGCTTGCTTAGGCATAAAGTTGTATAAGATTTTTTTAGAACCCGATAAGCACCAGGCTGCGGCTGGCTTTGCTGTACTGCCACATACCCAAAGAGCGGCTCAGGTGACAGGCTGCCACAAACCGCTGCGCATTGGTATACTGCACATAGGAGGCCATTTTTTCCGCATCAGAGGGTGCATCATCCAAATTGTCTATAAAACTATAGTCTTTTGCGCTTAGCCATGTTCTAAAACTGGCTACACATTCTTGGTCGCCTGTATTAGAAAAATGCAATAAGTTGTTGAATAAGTAGCCTAGACCTAAGCCTTGGGCGGGTGATTCTGTGTAGCTTCCGGCTAGTTCTGGCACAATAACTAAGCCGCGATTGCCTTTAAAGCGTTGGAAGCTACCTATTGCTAATCTAAATCCTTGATTATAAGATGTTATTGCTAATGACAAACGACCTTTTTGGAGCTTTCGCGCCACTTGCGTATTACTTTCTAAATAACGTCGTCTGTAAGGACTAAATCTGCCTCCATCTTGTAACCCGATGCCATTACGCGGAAATACGCCAAAAGCGTAGCTCATTTCATGCACTTTTTTTTGAGTATTTAGCTCAGAAATGGTTAAAACCAGATTATTTTTTGTTTCAGTAACACTAAAAAGTAGGTTATCTTTCAAAAAAGAATTGGCTCTTTTGCTGGCATAATTGCGGGCTATCATCCGCTTTTTGAGGGGTATCTGGGGCGCAGAGGGTAGCTCGTAAACATAGGTAGCGTCAGCCTTTTCTATACTTAAAATTAGATTTTGGCTCTGTGGATAACATTTTATAGCAGAGTATACATGGTCTAATCGTGGCTCAAAAAGTATGGGAACCTCCGAAAAGTAATGTGCCTTATGGTTATTCAAAACATTTATAAGTTCTTTTTCTTTCAAAACAAAGTCTTTGATTTGAGGTTCCTGCTCGTTGCTAAACACACGCATTCTAAGTGTTTGACTTTTGGGCAAGTAAGTGAGAGCATAAATACCTTCTGGTGCGGCTAATGCTTTTATAAACTCTTCATTATCTGGAAGCTCTTGAATTTTGTGTCCCGAAGTTTTAAAGTCTTTGGCTACCCACGATAGAATAAGGCTTTTGCCACGTGGAGTTTCGCGGCTATGCAACACAAAAGTGCAGGTTTTGTTTTGAAAACGGCTTAGAGGCACAAAAGACCAGTGTCCCATTTTAAGGTCTTCGTTGTTGAAGTTTGTTTCACCGATTAAAATATTTTTTTGCAGATTGATGCGGTAGCAATACAGCTTTTTTTGGTCTAAAGCCCATAGTACTTGCTCGGTATTGTTGGGTGCAGAAAATGCAAACAAGTGGGTTTTGCCGCTAAAATTTGCAGGAATAGACATTTTAGCGTCTTGTGCCCACGCTTCTGCTGTGAGAAGAATCTCTCCAGAAAGCAAAAGTATACAAAAAAGAATGAGAGGCTTAAGCTTGAGAGCTAGAGCAGAGTTGATTTTATACAGGAACATAGACTACTTTTTTTGTCTCAAAAAATTCAGTTTTAAAATACTCGTTCAAATCATAGAAACGCAGGTGTCTTTTAAACTGAGCTAGCTCTTGACCCATATCACCTCCTTTGAGATAGATAAGACCGTTTTTAAGCGTATTTTTATGGTCTTTGTGAATCAGATGACCTATCCAACGCCAGAATTGAGGAATTTCAGTAACGGCTCGCCCCATAGCAAAGTCGAACTGTTCGGGGATAGCTTCGGCGCGAATGTGCATGGTACGAACGTTTTTAAGCCCTAGTTTCGCGGCTACATCTTCTGCAACTTTTACTTTTTTGCCGATGGAGTCAGCCAGTAAAAACTGTGTTTCAGGAAACATGACAGCTAGGGGAATACCAGGGAATCCACCGCCCGTACCAGCATCTAAAACACTGGTACCGCTCACAAAGTTTATCACTTTGGCTATACCTAAGGAATGCAGGACATGTCTTTCATAAAAATTAGAAAAGTCCTTGCGCGAAATCAAATTTATTTTATCGTTCCAATCCGCATAAAGCGGCATGAGCTGTTCAATTTGTGTTCTTTGAGTAGGCGTAAGCTCTGGAAAATAATCAAAAATATCTTGAGGAGTCATTCTTAGCAATGCTGTTTTGTTCCAACTCCGCAAAATTAGAGAATATTTGCCAAATGTTTACTATCTTGGTAAAAGTTGGCTGATAAGGCCAATGCAATTTGCAAGACTCCTTCCAAAGCTATTGGTTCTTTTCGTGCTTGGTCCTTGTTCTCAAGACAGCAGACAAGGAATTAGTTCTTGTGATGTGCTTTGATGAAAGAGCTTGCAAAACCTTGTGCCCTAACTGTGGGCAGTTGTTTTGCTACATCCTCGCGTTCGCCTTCTGAGGCCATCAGTCGGAATATCTTAGGCTTTCCTGTCTCGGCGGTAACCTGAATAAAAACTTTGTCTACACCTGCGTCCAGAAGGCGTTGACCAGCGAGCACAGCATTGGATAAGTTGCTATAAGAGGCCACTTGAATACCTATGCCGCTTGGCGTTTGCAAGCTTCCCCAGATGTCATAAACTCTTGTTTGTGAGCTGTTTTTAACTGGCAAAGGAATAGGTTTGTTGTCTTTACTAGGTTCTGTTTTAGGATCTGGAGGTAAGGTTTCTTTCTTAGGTGGATCTACTTTTTTTGAGTCTTTCTTTTTATCAGGTTGAATTTCTTGTCCTTCTGCACCTACCCGAATAACGCGGATTTTCACTTGTCCAACGCCATCTTTGACCAAATCTAGTTCTTTTGCAGCAGCTCCAGATACGTCTACAATACGAGAATGTTTAAAAGGCCCTCTGTCATTGACTCTCAATACCACCATTTTGTTGTTTTTGAGATTGGTAACCTCTATCAAGCTCCCAAACTTTAACTCGCGATGAGCAGCCGTCATGGCATACATGTTAAAAGGTTCACCACTGGCAGTGGGTCTACCGTGAAACTTGTCGGCATAATAAGAGGCTTCACCTTGAATTTCAAAACCTAAGGTGCTGTAGTTTACACTCAACTCTAAGATTGCTATGGGCAGCAATAAGCCCCAATATAACCATTTGGATTTAATTGAAAACATGATCGTAATTTTGGTTAAGGTGAATTGTTGCGTAAACAAAAACTTGTCTAGTATTAGCAGAACAAAAATAGTGATGCTTTCTACCAAAGCAACTTAGTTGTCGATTGGAACTTGTTTTTTATCGTTTAGTTAGGCTTGCTTTTATAAGATTTAGAACTCTTGAGTTTATACTACAGCGATTTTTATGTTTTCAAGAGCTTTATTTTGAAGTAGTTCATTTTTCCCATGTGAGTGCGCCACGCCCACCCGCAGAAGCTCGGCGCAAATCCGTGGTTAGATTAGCATAGTAACGTGCTGATACAGAAATGTCGCGAAAAGACTCCACCTCATACAAAAAACTATTCCAAGAGCCACCCCGCCAGCGTAACCACGCCTCGGGTCTGTCTGCCCAAGCATCCGCTTCGCCATTTTTTAGACGACCATCGCCATTCTTTGCATCAAAAAACATCGCTTCGGGCGTTATCCCCACGCAAAGCTCCCACAAATTGCCGCTCAGCTCTCGTAAACCAAAAAAACTTCCACCAGCTTGTAAGCGGTTAGAACTAGAAGAGCCTCCAAAACCGCTGCGCAAGGGGCCTTCCAATTGTGTGATGCTTAAACCAGAGTGAAATGAAGCGAGTCCTGCACTTCCCTGTGCACGCTCCTGCACACTCGCATTAGCAGAAAAATCAGAGACAGGTGTGTTGGCATCTACTGCTTCGCTTGTCCCCCATGCCATTTCGCCAGCCACTGGCAAAGCAAAGCCACGTGCAGCCTTCTCAAACTCCAACTCGCTGAAAGGGCGCAGACCTGCCCAGTCTAAATACGCCGTCAAATCGCTTGCATTTAGATAGTTGCAAGCTCTTTCGCCTACATCAGTTCTTATAAAAGCTCCACGATTGAGGTCTTTAATGCCATTTTGGCTAATCTGCATGGTGTTGCGATAACGTTCTGCATCGTTTCCATAAATCCATGCGCCCAACCCGGCGTCTGGTGTGACGCTCATTCGCTTGGCTTGTTCTAGAAAAGTTAGCGTATTGAGGAAATCCACATACTGAGCCTGTGTGACTTCGTATTTCATAGCATAGAAAGCCTTAAAGCCTTTAGGGTAGTGGCCGGGTAGATTGGATTGTGGTGACCACTCAGCCCAAGGTGCGCCAAACAGCTCATTGGCTTCTTTGCCAACGGGCAAGGCCGCCTCAGAACTTATAAGATACGGCAAAACAGCACTGGAATCTTGAGCAAACTTACCGTTTCTAAAAGCGTTCTGTGAGGCCACACCATCACCAAGCCAAAAGCTGCCTTCTGAAACGTAAACCATGCTTATGGCCATGAATTTAAAGAGATCGGTTTTTTCAGACCATTCTGAGATGATTTGAACTTGGATAACGGCATTCACTGTGCCGTTTTTTTGGCTTTTGAGCAGAATACCTAGTCCATCTGGCCTAACCTCTGGTAACAGCTCACTATTGCTCACAGTCAATTCGGAACCGAATACAACAGGCTCATAGAGTGTGTTTTGTAAACTTTTTCCGAATAACCATGCCGCATCATGTGCGCCATCAGGCTCAAGCCAAGCATTATCCCAAGAAACACGAATGTCTAGCAATTTGTCAGGTTGCGAAAAACGCAGGACTTCTACTTGCAAATTATTAGCCCATAGGCTTTGTGTCAGAAGAGTAAAGACAAATAAGCCCCAGAAACGCATAACTCATTGAACTATTGATGAAAAAAGTCTTTCATTTTATCAAAAAAGTTTTTGTCACTTTTTTTGGGTGTATTGCTGAAATTAGCTGATGCACGCATTTTTTCAAGCATAGTGCGTTCATCTTTAGTTAGCTCTTGAGGAGTCCAAGCTTGAACATGTATGAGCTGGTCGCCTCGCCCATAACCGTTGAGTTCAGGAATGCCCTTGCCTTTGAGTCTGAGCACTTTTCCACTTTGAGTACCAGCTTCAATGGTTATTTTGACGCTGCCATCTATGGTTGGTACTTCGGCTGCTGTACCTAGAACAAGGTCTGGGAAGCCCAGCTGGAGCACATAGTGAATGTTTTTTCCGTCGCGTTTGAGTAGCTCGTCTTCTACCTCTTCGATAACGATGAGTAAGTCACCCGCACGCCCACGTTTGCCCGCACGAGGTGGAAAATTGCCTCTGCCCGACATGGACAGCTGTATGCCTTCTGTAACACCTGCTGGCACTTTGATGTCTATCGTTTCTTCTTTGGATACCACGCCGTCGCCCGAACAAGAGCCGCAGCGAGCAGTGATGCGCTTGCCGTTGCCGTTACATGTGGGACACACTGATTGCGATACCATTTGTCCAAGCATCGTGTTGGTTATACGGCGTATTTGGCCTGTGCCGCTGCAAGTGTGGCAATTCTCAATAGATTTGGCATCTTTGGCTCCACTTCCGTCGCAGGTATCGCAAATAACTAAGCGTTTGATTTTGATTTTTTTGTCTGCACCACTCGACACTTCTTGTAATGTGAGCTTGAGTTTGATGCGTAAATCTGTTCCACGGATGTTACTAGGCTGTCTTCTACCGCCAAACATGTCGCCAAACGGGGATTCATCGCCAAAAATATCACCAAAGCGAGAAAATATGTCGTTGATGTCTTGGTGTTGTGCGCCACCCCCCATATTGCTTTCGTGACCAAATCGGTCGTATCGGGCGCGTTTGTCAGTGTCTGATAGAACTTCGTAAGCTTCGGCAGCTTCTTTAAAATCCTCTTCAGCTTGCTTGTTGCCAGGGTTCTTATCGGGGTGTAACTTTATAGCTAGCTTTCTGTAAGCCTTTTTGATATCATCAGTAGAGGAGTTTTTGCTAACGCCTAGCACCTCATAGTAATCTCTTTTCTTAGACTGAGCCATGTTGGTTTTTAATAACTAACACTTTATTTTTTAATGAGAAAAAAAGCAATTTAGACACCTACCACAACTTTAGCAAAGCGCACCACTTTGTCGCCAAGCATATAGCCACAGTCTACCTCATCTACAACCTTGTTTTTGAGGTCTTCTGAGGGTGCAGGAAACTGCGTAATGGCCTCGTGGAGCTCCATATCGAATTCTTGACCTTTAGAAGAAGGCATTTTTTTAAGCCCTTTGCTCTCGAGAGTTTTGAAAAGCTTGTTGTGTATCAACTCTAGTCCTGTTTTGAGCTGGTCTATGTTATTGTCAGATGCTTGATCCATAGATTTTTGCGCACGGTCAAAGTCATCTAAAACAGGTAGGAGAGCCATTAAGAGGTCTTTTGAGGCAGTTTGTATTAAATCTAGACGCTCTCTAGCGTTTCTTCTTTTATAGTTCTCGAAGTCAGAAAAAAGTCTCAAATACTTGTCTTTGAGAGCTGCAATTTCTTCTGCTTGAGTTTTAGATTCTTGCTTATCACTCTCTGGAGTTTCTGTTTTGTCTGTTTCGGACGTGCTATCGGTGTTTTGCTCTACACTTTCGTCCTCCTGCTTTTTGATATCGTCGTTTTCCATTGATTTGGAACTTTTAAATAGGGAATTAAAAAACTTTTTCAAAATAACCTGTTTTTGAAAAGTAAATGAACAATACTAGTTTGGCAATTCAGTTGCCAAAGTTTTTTTTTATGCCTAAATGTCATGCTTTTTGTTTCAGATATGACAAATTTAAATGGATAACCCACACGGCAACGCTTTCTTTGGAATTAGTCGATTATTTCAAGAAAGTTGCTAAATTTAGAAAACTGAGTATCTTTGCCACTTTTAGAGGACTATTTTTATGTATGTAGGTAAAAACTTTAAACTTAGCTTGGTACTAAGTTTTGCATGGCCAAACTTGCTCATTACTTTCGCTTGGAGTACGCTTGTGGTGGGTTGCTTTCAGATTTTAAACTGGAAATTTCTGGCTATTCCTTTCTTGCCCATCGGTACTATAGGTACAGCAGTGGCTTTTTTTCTAGGCTTTAAAAATAACCAAGCTTACGATCGTTTGTGGGAGGCACGCCGGCTCTGGGGCGGTATGACCAATACCAGTAGAATGTTTTGTTACACCTTATTGGCGTTGCTCTCTGACAAAGATGCAAACACCATGCGCGATATTTTGTTTCGGCATTTATCTTATGTCAATGTGCTAAGATTGCAGCTTCGTAGACACATTGCTTGGGCCACCACGCAGTTCGCACAGCACAGAAGTTTTGTGAGTGATGCTGATGAGCTACAAGATTTTCATGAGGGCTTAAAAGAAATCTTGACCAGAAACAACAAAACTCAATACTATGACCTTTTATCTAGGCTCAATAACCCTGCGGCGGCTTTCATCAAAACCCAAATAGATTGTATCACGCAACTTAAACGCAAAGGCGTGATAGATGATTACGAGCATTCTGACTTACTCAAACATTTGAATGAGTTTTTGAACTTGCAGGGCGGCTGTGAGCGCATTAAAACAACCCCTTTGTTTAGGCAGTTCAGTATCTTTAGCCGAATTTTTGTTAAATTATTTATCCTATTGCTCCCTTTTGGCCTGCTCAAAGATTTGGCGAGTATAGCTACGTGGGGTGTTTGGTTATGTGTGCCATTCTGTATGCTGATTTCTTGGGTATTTTTTACGATGGAACAGATAGGTGAGTATAGCGAGAATCCATTTGATAATTCCATCAATGATATTCCTATCAGCAGCATTACACGCAACATCGAGATAGACATTTTAGAAATGTTGGGCGAGAAAAACATTCCAAGCAAGATAAATCCACAGAATGATATTTTGCTATAAAGACTTGAGATGCTTGAGGCAAACGGTTGTTAAATTTCAGCTCCCAATAATTGTATTTTGTTCAGCAAAGTTTTATTTTGCAACATTAAACTATAAGAATTCCAATAGCGTATGTCATTCATAGATTTCCGAAGTGACACCGTCACACTACCCACACCTGCTATGCGCGAGGCTATGGCTGCTGCCGAACTGGGTGATAATGTATATGGTGAAGACAAACTGACAAGCGAGCTAGAAAGTCGCTTTTCTGCACTTTTTGGACACGCTCACGCCGTTTTTTGCCCTTCGGGAACTATGGCCAATCAAATTGCTTTGGGTGTGCTTACACGCCCGCGCGATGAGATAATTTGCGCGGCCAAATCGCATATTTACTGTTATGAAGGTGGTGGCTGGGCTAGTCACTCGGCGGTTTCTTTACGGCTCATTGCTTCTGAAAATGGTAAAATAACTGCGCAAGATGTTTTGTCCAATATCAATGCCGATGATGTGCACTTTCCGCGTACAAGTGCTGTTGCTCTCGAAAATACAGTGAATAGAGGCGGCGGGTGTTATTACACATTGCAAGAAGTGACGGAAATACAAAAAGTTTGCCGAGCTAATGGACTTGGACTCCACTTAGATGGTGCACGTCTGTTTAATGCCTTAGTGGCTAGCGATGAGCTGGCTTTTGCGCATGGTCAGTGTTTTGATACGATTTCTGTTTGTCTTTCTAAGGGACTTGGCGCACCTGTAGGCTCGGTTTTGCTGCTTCGCAATGCGCAAATGTACAAAGAAGCCATGCGTATGCGTAAGATGATGGGTGGCGGTATGCGCCAAATAGGCATGCTCGCGGCGGCGGGTCTTTACGCGCTTGAGAATCATGTTCAGCGGTTAAAAGAAGACCATGATATGGCGCAAAGAATTGTTAAATTACTAAACGGACTGCCTTTTGTGAGCCAAATTATGCCCTGCTATACCAATATTGTACTTTTTGACGTGAATTTAGAGTACGGTACAGCGCAGGATTTGATCGCTTTTCTAGGTACACAGCACATTAGAGCTAGTGCCATCAACAATTCTCAAATACGCTTTGTGACGCATCTAAGCTTGCCGTCCTATGCTGTAGAAAGGTTAGAAACCGCTTTACAGGAATATGCCCAGCAGGTTCATACAAACTGACTTTTTTTATCATGCAAGTTGCACCCCATCATCACACCAGAGCCATTGTTCACGTCAAGACCCAAAAGGATTTTGACGATCAGCTATCTTTGATAAAGCCAGAACAAACACTCGCTTTGGATTTAGAGTTTGACAAAGACCGTTTCCAGTATGGCTTCACGCTTTGCTTGATTCAGCTCGCTACGCCTGAAGTTTGTCTTGTTATAGATCCCTTTGAGGTCAAACAGCTATCCAAGCTCTTTGAGATGCTTGAGAATCCCAATACTCCTAAGGTTATGCACGCTGCTGGTGAAGATATTAAACTTCTGCATTCTCTAAATTGCTTCCCTCAAAATGTATTTGACACTGACATTGCTGTCAGGTTTTTGAATTATGCTAAAAGCTCTCTGAGTGCTACTGTTGAACAGATTTTTGGTGTTCAGATAGATAAAAGCCTTCAAAAAAGCAACTGGACACACCGCCCACTCACGCCAGCTCACATCACTTATGCGGCCAACGACGTTCTGTATTTGCATCATCTGAAAGAAATATTTGAGGTGCAATTGACTCAAGCGGGTTTGGCTAGCATGGTAGCTGAAGAAAATCTTTATGCTCTGCGTAAACAAAGCTATAAAAATAGCCAAACCACATTTTGGAGTAAAGACGAAGAAAAGATGTTTTCGGAATATGACCTTCATATCCTGAACAAGCTCTATGCATTTAGAGACGAAATGGCTCAGAAATTCAATAAGCCACCTTTTTATATTTTTTCAAAAGAATTTGCCTACGAAATCATCAATACTGAAAGTGCTGCCATAGAAAAAATCACAACCCTGAGTGGTATACACCGAAGCTTACGCTCCTTAGAGGGCGAACGCATACTCGACACGATCTATCTGGACGCTGCAAATGAAGCCGAGTCTTTGGGACTCTTAAAAGACAAAAACAAGAAACGCATGTCGCCTGAAGAACATCAACTTTATTTGGAACAAAAGCGGATGGGCATTGAGTATAAAACCACCATCGTGAAGCCTATTCAAGGTTGGCTGGCTGCTAAGTTTGGTACTTATGCTGCCTCTAGCGTAGTCAGCAGCCAGCTTCTCATGCAGATCGTGTCAGGCAAAATGAAAATTTCTACAATACCGCTACAGTACAAGCAAAAGCTTATTAAAGCAGCAGCTCAAGACTTAGAACTTGATATAAGTCGATTTATTTGAAAAAAACACAGATTAGCATTTTCTAGATGGTCTTTGATAAAACATGTAGCGTGCTTTGTAAAGATTTTTTTGTGCAGATGTTTTTTTTGGTATTTTTGTAAACATTTTTTAATTCTATCATTTACCTTAATTTAAAATAAAGCCCCCTTTAGGTTATGAAAAATTTAGTAATGATGACATTTTTTGTACTGTTGAGTTTGCCAGCAGCTTGGGCACAAGGCACTTTTGACTTGCAAGAAAACGTTCCAGTAGAACAAAACGGCTTATCTTATGGCTACCGAATTCGCAACGAAAAGGTCAAAGAGGTTAAAGACGAAAATTATTCTCGTTACGAAATAGAGGTGTATGTAACCAATAACAGTGGATGCCCTAAAGTATTGCTTTTTAGAGATATCAACATGGGCGGATCGTCTATGGGTGTGGGGAGTAGTCCGCAAACTGTAGCTTTTTTTGACTGTTTAAACGCCACAGGCAAAAGGCTCACCGCCAAAAATCAGAACGTAGATGCACGTATTTTCAGACTGCCACATAGAATACAAGAAACTGGCGCAGACGGTAAAACAATTACGCGCTATGCTGAAGCAGAAGTCGGTTATGGAATTAGGAATGGTGAAACCGTAGTAGCCAATATGATTGTCATCGTTCCACTCGGTCAAAGACCTAGCTTTACTTGCAGAACGGCTCCTTTTTCGACCTTCTAATACCCTCCTTGGAAGTATAAAAAGCTATTGCTAAAGCCTAAGGCTTTGACAATAGCTTTTTGTGTTATGACCAAAGTACTCACTTTAGATAAAGCTAAAAGACAGTTAAGGTGTGTGTAAAATAGTGCTATGAATTGCAATAATCAATTTTGCATAGTACATTTGCGCATAACACATAACACGGGGCATATATTTTGGCTGCCTGTTATGCGCAACTGCTAACCAAACTAAAATTTCCAGATGAATACATTTTCCAGATGTCTTATTTCCAATAGTTTATTACTTAGTTTACTTTTCTTGATAGGCTGTTCTAGTAGCCCAAATTCGTCACAAGGAACATATAGTATAAAGGGTAAAATAAGTAACGCTGATAAAATTGTAAGTGCAGCTCTTATCAACCTGAATCAAGACACTCCCAATACTCAAGCCACAACTTCTGTTAAAAATGGTGAATTTGAGTTCAATTATGAACTTAAAGAGCCTGGTGCTTTTGTGATTATGCTTTCAGAGAAAGATTCCACGACATCAGCAGAGCAAAGACTCTTGGTTTTTGTAGACAGCAAAGCGATTACTGTGGAGGGTGACGCTCAAAACTTTATCAACGCTAAAGTGAGTGGTTCGGTCTTGCATCCTACTTTTGATGCTTTACGTGTGCGCCTAATGGCAGACCAAGAGCAGCTTATGGCACTTGACCAACAACTGGCAGATGCCAATAATGCCAATGACACGACTAAAGCCACCCAACTCAGTGAAGCGAGTTTCAAAATTACCAAATCTCAAATTGAATACATTCAGTCTGTAGTAGAAAAAAATAAAGACAACGCCCTAGGCGCATTTCTAGCTTGCAGCTACTTGGTGGAGGGCAATGCTCCCACCTTTAATATCATTGACAATTGCAGGGCTACAGTGGAAGGTGTTCAGCAGGCTATTTCGGCAAAGAACCCAGATTATTACTGGGCTAAGGAACTGACTAAAATAGTTACGAGTGTACGCGAGGCAGAGGCTAGAACCGCCATTGGCGCAGATGCGCCTACGATCAAAGCTTTTGACATCAACAACAAGGAGTTTGATTTGACTACGCTCAAAGGCACACCTACAGTGCTTATTTTTTGGGCTGCTCGCAATCAGAAAAGCAAACAATGGGCTATCAATTTTCAGGACTACTGCAAGAAAATCAAAGACTTGTCTATTGTAATGATTTCTGTAGACTATCCTGCCGAAGAGGATTTTTGGCGAAGCACTGCTCGTGCCATCCCTGCTAAAACCCATATTTTTGACCCAGGCGCAGAGCAAATCTCCTCCCCTTTGTATAACGTTAAACTCATTCCTTACGCGATTCTTATTGACAAGAATGGTAAAATCAAGCAAAAGGATATACAAGCGGAGCAGATACCAGAGCTTATCAAATAATAAAAACCACTATGAACCTGAAGGAAATCAAGCAGTTTGGCAATGTAGAACTACTAGCACGGCAGATGGTGGAGGGATTCATTACGGGATTGCATAAATCGCCTTATCATGGTTTTTCGGTAGAGTTTGCTGAGCACCGCCTCTATAACTCGGGCGAAAGCACGCGCTATATTGACTGGAAAGTATTTGCACGTACCGACAAGCTTTTTGTTAAACGTTTTGAGGAGGAAACCAATTTGCGCTGTCACTTGGTTTTGGATAATTCTTCTTCCATGTACTACCCACAAAAAGACTTGGCTAAAATTCGTTTTAGCACTTTGGCTGCTGCTGCAATAGCTTATATGCTTCAAAAGCAGCGCGATGCGGTAGGACTGACCACCTTTGCTGAAGGCATAGAGCAGCAAACACAAGTAAAGTCTACACCTGCACATTTGAATTCTATTTTTCGAATTATGAACAACCTATTGGAGCAGGAATCGGCTAAAAAACGAACCAATACAGCCGATACGCTGCATCTTTTGGCTGAGCAGATTCATAAACGCTCTTTAGTTGTCATTTTTAGTGACATGATGGATAATTTTAGTGAGCAGGATGCGCTTTTTTCTGCTTTGCAACACCTCAAGCACAACAAACACGAAATTTTGCTCTTCCACGTTACCGACAAAGCTACCGAACAACTATTTGATTTTGAAGATAGGCCATACCATTTTATCGATTTAGAGACTGGCACGGAGGTGAAAGTGAACCCGGCCAATATTCGTGGTTATTATCAAGAACAGGTAACGAAGCAGTTTTCTGCACTCAAACTAAAATGCGGCCAGTACAAAATAGATTTTATAGAGGCTGATGTAGCACAATCGTTTGATCAAATTTTGCTGCCCTATTTTATCAAACGCAGCAGAATGCATTAGGCTAAGCAAATAATATTTGGAACTTGCAAAACTTTATACATTTTTTTTGTAAAAAATGTATAAAATATTTCTTTTTAAAAAAAATGGAACGTACTTTGTAGACTATTTAATAGACAAAATGCATAATTGGTAGCCTGAGCACAATAATAAAACAACAAAACGCCAGTCTTCTAAACCAAATAAAATTTGTTTATTTTTGCAAAAACTAGTTTACACGTTTAATAAAAGAAAAAATGCTATTTAATACGAAAGAAATTCTGTCTGTGTCCCTTATTTTGTTTTCTGTGATAGATATTCTGGGCTGTTTGCCCATCATTATAGATATTCGCAAGCGCACAGGTCTCATCGCTTCTGAAAAAGCCACTATCATTGCTGGTGTGCTCATGTTGGCATTTTTATTTTTTGGTAAGAGCATTTTGAGTGTTTTTGGACTTGATATTGAATCTTTTGCACTGGCTGGTGCTGTAGTGATGTTCTTGATAGGCATGGAAATGGTACTTGGCATTCATATTTTTAAGCCTGACGCTGATGGGGACAGCAGTACGTCTTCATCCATCGTGCCTTTGGCTTTTCCGCTTATAGCAGGGGCAGGCACAATGACCACACTTGTGTCGCTAAGTGCAGAATACGAGCAAAACAATATCTTGGTAGCTATTGTTTTGAATCTTATATTTGTGTACGTTGTGCTCAGAACTACGGCTTGGTTTGAGAAAAAATTAGGAAAGAGTGGCACAAATGTTCTTCGTAAGATATTTGGTATCATTCTATTAGCAATAGCCATTAAGCTTTTTAAAACCCATATTCCTGCCTAATCCGATTCTTTTATGCACCCCTTTAGAACAATAGTTCAGCCGCAAAAGCCTGCATTTAGGCTTAACTTTAGGCGACCTATTGTTCTAATGGGGTCTTGTTTTGCCAGTGAGATAGGCCAAAAGCTTCAAAACGGTAAATTTGAAGTACTTACTAATCCCTTTGGAACTATTTTCAACCCTTTGGTTTTAAGCAATTTACTTCAATTTTCTAACGAAGCAGATTTTTCTCCTTTTTATATTTACAACGCCTCTCAAGGTTTGTGGCATAACTTCATGGCACATTCCAGTCTTTCTGCTCATAGCCAAGACGCTCTTGCTAGTTTGTTAGGCAATCGCTTAGAAACCTTGCAGGCTGCTTTACAACAAAGTTCTTGTGTGATTTTGACACTCGGTACAGCCTTTGTTTACAAGCATTTAGTTTTAAATACAACCATTGCTAACTGCCACCGCGAGCCTGCATCAGTGTTTGAAAAGAAGATGCTGAGTGTTGAAGAGGTCAAGAATAGTCTTGCGCAAGTTTTGAACTCTAGTATTTTGAAGAATAAGTCTATTATTCTTACAGTCAGCCCTGTTCGCCATATTAAGGATAGTTTAGAACTTAACTCAGTAAGCAAGGCAGTTTTAAGATTGGCAGTGCATGAACTTGTTCAAGAGCATGCCTCGGCTTATTATTTTCCTGCCTTTGAGTTACTCAACGATGATCTGCGTGACTACCGTTTCTATGCTGAGGACATGCTGCACCCAAGTAAAGTAGCCACAGACTATATTTTTGAAAAATTCAGTGAAATTTGCTTGGACGAAGAAAGCCAAAGTTTTTGGCGTAATTGCCTAAAAATTCAAGCAATGCTGGCACATAAACTACAGGAAACCAAAGGGCAAGCAGCGGTTAAATTTCTAAAAAAGCTGCTTTTAGATATGGAGGCTAGCTATTTTGAAGGCAGATTTCAAGAGGAGGCTAGGGCTGTGCGCTCACAGCTCCATACGATTGGGGGCGAGGCATGCTAGTACCGCTATGGTAGTCGTGATAAGCGGGTAAGTCTTGAAACACTTCTGCGTCTGTGGACGTACTAGGGTGTTGTAAATAAGAGCTTTCTGTATTGAAAGCATGGTCTATAACATGTAACTTTGCTGCTAAAAACTGCCTTTTATGGTTTTGTTTCTGAAAGGCTTTCTTCTGGACTTCGCTCTGCCACGCCAAAACACCCACCGCAAGCCAAACAAGGCTCAGCATAATTAGCTTTTTCATTTACCTAATAAAATACACCGTTCCTCTGCTTATCACGCTGTCTTGCATGCTTTTAAGCGTAATGCCATACACTAAAGAGTCTATAGCGTTGCTGTAGTTTGTGGGGGTGTAAAAGAGGAGAGTTGTTCTAAATGAATCGCTCCGTCCATATACTTCTGCCTTACCTGAATGAGGCGATTTCACAATACGCAAACCATAGTCTTTATCGTTGTTAGCGCAAAGTGAGTCATTGTAAAGAACTTCTACGCCATAGCTTGGCATACCTGAATCTGCTTTCAAGGTACACACATCATTGACTGCTTTGGTGGTACAGGGAGCTTGACGACGAATAAAAACTTTGGTTGTGCTTTTTTGAGCTTTATTGTTGGTTATTGTATATTCAAATAAGTCATAACTCTCAAATTGTGCAGACGGTACGTAGACAATTTTCTGAGTTTGTGGATCTATTTTTACCTGTCCGTATTGTGGATTTTTGGTAATTTTAAACTCACTCCAATCCATTTCAGATGTGCAAAATAAGTCATTGGATAGCACATTCAGTTCCAAAGCACCTTCAGCATTTTTTTGTAAAGTTTCAAATGTGTAGTCATCATTCTTTGCACTCAATGGCAGGCTGCAGCTGCTGCCGTCGCGCACCACCACCGCTACATTGGCATAACTCATAAGCCCATCTATGTTCACGTGTGCGTATACGAAGCGATCTGTCCCAATAAAGCCATCATTAGGTGTGTAGGTAAGCGTTCCGTCTGCCATAACATCGATTAGGCCAAAAGATGGCGGCACGGGTATACTTAAAGCGCGGGCAGTACTTTTATAACAGTAGGGGTCGTTAAAAAGTGGGGTTAATGTGCTGGCGGTATTGAGCATTACTTCAAAAACATCACTCTGTACGCCTGCATGACACTCTGGACTAAGAGCAGATGTTGGCCATGTGATTTGAATACTGCAAAGGGTAGGTATCTGATTAGCATTACTAGCTTTGGCATAGAATGAAATCTCGTCGCTCATACCAGGTTTAAAGTTGGCATGAGGAATAAAAACCAATAAGTTATTATCAAAAACTAACTGACCGTGTTCTGGCCATGTGTTAATGATGAGTGAAATAGAGCCAATAAGGTTGAATTCATGTGGCACATGCACGCAAACTCGCTGCCGTACATCTGTAATATGTTTTGTGATTTCCTTGATTGAATCTTTAGGCATAAGTGTGTCATATTGTGCACCACAAGCATTCAACAAGACTCCAAATACTAACAGCCAAACAAACTTCAACGCACTTAGATTTTTCATAGCATAAAAATACGATATCATTAGCCTCAAGACAAGTTTAGTGTGCTAAAAGTTGCACGTTGACTCAAATAAAGCTTTTGGCTCCCTCTACACATTCAATGATTTAGACTACAAAAGTAAATACCATGTTCAGGAACTATGTTTAAACTTTATGAAAAAAAAGACAATCTCTAAGCTTGCTCCAGGTGCTAGATTTCTTGAAATACAAAAATTAAAAGACGAATAGCTGGAAGCATCAACGCTTTTTGACTGTTATAGGCGTGGTACTCACGACATTACTTTTATTGCCAGCTCGATCTGTGAGATAGACATCAAAAGTAACTTGTTCAGATGTATTTTTCTCGTCTATCAAAGCTATCTTGTTGATTTCTATCGGCAACTCGCCTATAATTGGGATTGTGCTGCCCTCGGGCGCAAGGCGAGGAATTCTGTACTGATAGGCTACGTTGTTTCGTTTGTCCGTCACGAAAAGGTTTTTAGCATCAGGATTATTTTCGCCCAAATCACCATCATAGTCACGATAGCTGATGCGAAGAATGACTTTTTGGCTGTATTCTTCCACTTCGCTGGGTGAGATACTCACAAAAGCAATGCTAGGCACAGGGCCTGTGTCTGGCTTTTCATCTTCAGTTTTGCAACCCTGCAAAGACCAAAGCAGCACCGCTAACACTGTCACAAAAACTCTAGAAGATATGTTCATGATTCAGGTACGATTTAAAAATGTTTGATTATTACTAAACTAACCCAAATAAACTTGTTTACTTTTGAGCTGTGCCATAAAATCCACAGATGAGGATTGCTCTGCTACTTTGTAAACGAAATCAATAGATACTTTATTGAATGCCTCTGGTTGATCCACATTGCACACATGACCGCTTTCTTGAATGATGTGCAAATGGGCATGGCTGTGTTCGTTAGAAATTTTGCGGGCGGCTGGCAAAAACATATAGTCTTGATCGCCCATCAAATAGAGCGTAGGCACTGGAATTTCTTTTTCATGGAAGTATTTGAGCAGAGGGGTAACTTCTGTGGAGAGCTTGAACCAGCGCAAAAATTCCGCTTGAGCCAGTCGCTTGGCCTCACGAATAAAAATGCTGCGCGATTCCTTATGACGTGGCATGAGAATATAAGCACAAATACTGTAGAGCCAGATAAAAGGAATATAGTGCTTCAGAAGCTTGGTGGCCATAACCAAGAAACGCGAACGCAAATTCAAGCGCGTAACTGCTCCGCCCAAAATCATGCTTTTAACACGACTATGGTCTATTTCGCCAATAGTTCTGATGATAACTGTGCCTAGAGAAATGCCCACAAAATGAGCCGAACGAATGTTGAGATAATCTAATACCTCGATAACATCCATGCTTACTTCATTAAAACTATAGCCCTTTGCACCCGTCACGGCCAAGTGCTCTGACTTACCATGCCCTCGCAAGTCTAGTAAAAGGACATTAAAATGCTGAATATAGTCCCGCAATTGTTTGAACCATGTTGAGGAACTGCCGCCTGCACCATGTATGAGAACTATCCACTCTGAAGAGTTGGGCTGCCTGTAAGCTTTGTGATACAACATAAATTGTTAAATAACTCTCACAAAGTTATTTTTTTGCTTTCATAAAAGCAATGCTTTAGTCAAAATAATGTTTTTAAGCGTTTTGGAGTACCATTTTCGATCGGTTATACTTTCCATGAGATTGTTTTTCTGAAAGCTTTTGTTTATTTACTTCAAAACACTTTAATTTGTTGCTGTAAGCTCTTTTCTTGCATACCAAACCGTTCAACGCCTTACCGAGCCGTCTTAAATAAGCTTTTGTCATCTATGAAAAAAACGTTGTTGATTTGCCTCTTATTGCTAAACATACTGGCTAACCAAACCATAGCGCAACAAGTGGCCACGCCTGCCCCAAAGCAAAGTAAAGCCATAGTTTTGCAAAATGCCATACTTCACATCGGCAACGGCACGGTTCAAAATAATACCTCTATCCGCTTTGAAAACGGTGTCATAGTAGCCATAGGCAGCAACCTAAAAAGCGATGACGCTACAGTTATCGACGCTAGCAACAAACATGTATATCCTGGTTTTATTTTGATGAGTACAGCCTTGGGTTTAAGTGAGATAGATGCCGTAAGAGCGTCTATAGATCATAGCGAAGTGGGTATGAATAACGCTAATTCACGTGCTCTCATTGCATATAATGCTGAATCTGACATCATTCCAACTATCCGCAACAATGGCATTTTGTTGGCTCAAATCACGCCAAAAGGTTATGAAGGCATACAGGGAACTTCTTTTGTAGCGCAGCTAGACGCTTGGAACTGGGAAGATGCCGCTCTCCGTGTTGATGATGGCTTACATCTTAATTTTCCGTCATCTCTGACTTATAGTGGTGATTGGACGACGGGTTTTAGACTTGTTCAAAACGGTGCGCAGCCTGGGCAGATTGAAAAACTGGCCAATATTTTTCAAGAGGCCAAGCTTTATGCAAGTACCACGCCTACAATCAAGAATTTAAGATTTGAGGCTATGAAAGGAGTCTTCGACGGCAGCAAAACGCTTTATATCGCAGCTTCTTTAGCCAAAGATATTATTGAAGCTGTTCATTTCGCAGAGAACTTAGGAGTCAAGAATTTAGTCATTACAGGAGCTGATGAGGCTTGGCGCATAACAGATTTTTTAAAAGAGAAAAAGATTCCTTTGATTCTAAACAAGTCTTTTGTGCTGCCGCAAAGGGACGATGACCATTATGATTTGCCATATAAAAATGCAGGGATTTTACAGCAGGCAGGTATTCGCTTTTCTTTTGCATATAGCTTTGATACAGAGCCTCATCATTCGCGTAACCTGCCTTTTTCGGCGGGTATGGCAGTGGGCTACGGGCTTCCTTATGAGGCGGCTGTTCAGGCCATGACTCTTTCAGCTGCTCAGATATTGGGCATAGACAAGCAGTATGGTTCTTTAGAAGTTGGCAAAAGTGCTACGTTGTTTATTTCTACTGGCGACGCATTGGATATGCGCAGCAATCAACTCACTCACGCGTTTATTGATGGCCGTAGCATAGACTTGAGAAGCAAGCACACACAACTCTATGAGCGTTTCAAAGAAAAATATAATCAAAAATAAACAGCTTTGCCAGAATTAGCTAAGCCGTCGTTGTTAGTGCAGGCTTTTAGATTACCCAATACTTTTTTGATAATCTTACTATTTGGCTTGGCTGCTTTACGCACACCCGAACAAGCTCTCACAGAGCTGTGTGCGCATGGTGTGGGCATCTGGCTTGTTATGTTGGGGGGCTATTTGATTAACGATTTTTATGACCAGGATACAGATAAGCTTAACGGTAGATTCCAAAACTTCTTTTTGTTGGGTTTAAGTCCATTGCTAGGTCTGTGGATTTACGCGCTTCTTAATGCTTTTGGGCTTAGTATTCTGATTATTAAAGAATGGCTGCTTTTTGGAAAGGTTGATCTAGTTGGTAAGCCCTCTGTGGCTGTGCTGGTTGTTGTTTTGCTTTGGGTGTATGCGGCTTATTGGAAACGCGTAGCTCTGGTAGGTAATATCTTAGTGGCTGCTCTTGTGGCTCTGTCTGTTTACTGGGCTTTAGAGCTTACAGAACTCAGCTTGCTGCAAAAAGCATATTACATACTGTTTGCGGGTGTGCTTAATCTAATGCGTGAAATAGTGAAGGACTTAGAAGATCTACACGGCGACCTTCTCACACAAGCGTATACACTGCCTGTTTGGCTGGGTGAAGTCTGGACGGTGGTTTTTGTTCGGGTATTGCTGTGTGGAGTATTTTTTCTGCAGGTATATTTTTGGACGCAAGATGCTATATGGCATAAAGACCCTCCGAGAATATTTTATGAGGCGATTTTTTTAGTATTTTACTTCAAATTATTTCTACTTCTTAAGTCGCAGCAGGCGCAAGCTAGCTATGTGGCTATGAGCCTTTGGATAAAACTCTTGTTCTTTTGGGGTATTCTAGGCTTGTTTTAGGAATTACTTTTCTGAAAGTCTGGCTCAAACGAAAAATACACGATAATTTTTTGTAAAAAAAAATAAAAAAATGTATATCAAATATTTTTTTGTACTTAATTACGCGCAGTATTGAGTATACTAAAGTTTCCTACCTATTCATTTTTTCTAATCATTTTAAAAAAACTGACAGTTTTATGTCTACTTACCAGCCAGAACGCGCCAGAAAAGTAACTACACATCAGCTACAAGCCATGAAAATGCGTGGCGAAAAAATAGCCATGCTCACCGCTTATGATTATTCTATGGCTAAAATTCTTGATGCAGCCGGTATAGACGTACTGCTTGTGGGAGATTCAGCCTCCAACGTCATAGCAGGGCATGAAACGACACTTCCCATCACGCTAGATCAAATGATATACCACGCCTCTAGCGTAGTAAGAGGCGTAGAGCGTGCTTTGATTGTGGTGGATATTCCTTTTGGGTCTTACCAAGGCAACTCTCGCGAGGCTTTGACCTCAGCCATCAGAATTATGAAAGAGTCTGGTGCGCATGCCGTAAAAATGGAAGGCGGTGAAGAAATACGCCAGTCTGTGGAGCGGGTGCTATCGGCAGGTGTGCCAGTTATGGGACATTTAGGGCTGATGCCGCAGTCTATCTATAAGTTTGGCACTTACAATGTGCGAGCAAAACAAGAAGCGGAGGCTGAGCAACTCATCAAAGACGCACAAGTTTTGGAGGAGTGTGGGTGCTTCGCGATTGTATTAGAAAAAATTCCTGCATCGTTAGCAAAAAAAGTAACAGAAAGCGTCAAAATTCCCATTATCGGTATAGGCGCGGGCCAGCATGTAGATGGTCAGGTTCTTGTTACGCATGATATGTTGGGTATTACCAAAGATTTTGCGCCACGCTTTTTGCGCCGCTACGCCGAGCTTCATGAAATTATGAACATAGGCGTAAAGGCTTATATTCAAGATATTAAAAACTGTGACTTTCCATCAGAACGAGAATCTTATTAAATGTTATTGTGGTATGGCGTGCTTTACCCAAGAGCTGAGTTCAGATTTTTGAACAGTCTCGCTATGAGACTGGTGGAATGAGTTTGCGGACTATAAAAGTTTTTTACTTTTACTACATTTTCCATGTTGTCTATCAATAATTTTCTGAGTTTGCGTGCTAAACAAACGGGACGAGTCTGCCGCAATTTGGGTATTTTTAGATGCTTGTTCATGTTTTGTTTGCTAGCGGCTTTATTGCTTCAGTTGGTAGGTGCAGTGCGTGCTTCGCCCATTTGGCAGTGGGGTTTATTTTTTGGTTTAATGCTTTGGTTTGGACACATAGCACGCAGTGATTTAGACTTTTTGAAACTCTCCATCAGCAACTACAGGTACGTGCTATGGGCTGAGTATACGATTTTGCAACTTCCTATACTGGTCTTTTTGCTTGCTATTCAAAACTTTGGTGCCGCTGGATTGCTTTTAGGGCTGATATTACTGATGCCTTATGCACCTAGTTTGGGTTTGAAACGCTACAAACTGAAAGGTTATGTTTACCAGCTGACCAATATCAAATGGCTCAATTTTGAAGCTAAGGCAGGTCTTAGGCGTTCATGGCTGGCTTTTTTATTGCTTTACGCACTGATTTTAGGGTTTATGTTCTTTGAGGGTGCTTTTTTTATTGGTGTGGTGCTTTTTACGTTGTTGTTGTCGCAGGATTATAACGCGCAAGAGGACTATGCTATTTTTCAGTCACGCTTTGAGAAGTCCAGTCTATGTTCTGTGGTGGGTCGGCAAATACTATTTTTGCGCCTGCTTTTATTGCCTTGTGAGCTTTGTTTTTTGTTGTATCATGGCGAGGCTATATGGTATTTGGTATTTCCTGAAATTGCGTTTACGAGTGTACTTATGGCTTTTGCGGTGGTTTACAAATACTCCATGTTTTGGCCTGATGCTCAGGGGAGTGTCAGCAATTCATTGCCTATAGCATTGTTTTTGATGGGGTTATGCGTCCCGTTTTTTATTCCTGTGTGCATCTGGCAGCTTATCACGCGTTGGCGACTTGCTCAGAAACGTGTGAATATGTTTGCTGTGTATGAATGATTGCTGTTTAGTACATACTTTGCACGAATTAAGAGAATCCATGTATTGTGCTAATTTTCAAAAGCATCACATCGTAAACAATAAAGAGAAGGCATTTAAATATGCTATTTTTTGAATAAGCGTTTTAAAAAATATAGATTTTTGGACTGCTACATAGCAAAGTATGATTTATTTGCTACATTTGCATCATACAATGTCTTCTATATTTGAATCTATTTTTTACCATTTTATCTCTTACTTAAACTATGAAAAAGTCTATTTTACTTTTCGCTATTTTGAGCAATCTGTTTCTGGGATGTATCTTTGTTGATTCTGGTTCAAGCAATGGCCAAGCCACTGATCAAACGGATGGTATGGAAGAAAGTGATGGTATGGAACAAGGCGGCGAAGAAGCTGAAATGAACGAAGGCGAAAGCGGCGATGAGATGACCGAGAATACCGCTAACACAGAAGATACGGAAGGCATTAAAACCGAACAAGGCGTTTACGAGAGTTTTGAGTTTGGTGATTGCCCGCACATTATGTTTTCGTGTGGCGATTTTGGTGTAGCAGACACAAAAGTGTTGAGCGGTGCTGACTTAAAGCTATTCAATAGTTTAATAGATGAAACTTCTGAAATGCCAAAAGCAAACACGAAGTTGATAGGCAAAAAATTTGAAATTCAGTATAGAATGACAGAAGGTTATCCTTGCCAAGCGGGTTATCCAGATCAATCTGCGATGACTAAGGGACAAATTCCCAGCCTTTTGTCCTTCAAACGAGTCAATTAAATTTATATCGTTCTTTTATCAAAAACACCCTGACTGGCTTTGTTTTTTAAGAAAAAAATAAATCCTTTTACTAGAACCTACAGTCGCCACGAAAAGCTTCTTTTTAGGTTTTTGAGGCATAACATGCTGATGGCTGATCTCACAGATGATGAGCTGGCTCTTTTTGTGCCGCATCTGTACGAGAGGCGTTACGCAAAAAATGAGGTTGTGTTTTTTAGAAATGACCCTGCGCAAGCGTTTTACATTGTAAAAAGTGGCTATGTTCAGTTGACGTTAGACCTTGAAGACAAGTTTGAGCAGTTGGTGGTGCTCTCTTCTCACGATTTCTTTGGTGAGAGTGGGCTTTTTAACAATATGACACGGGTTTATAACGCTTTTGCAAACGTAGACAATACCGAACTTTATGTTATTCCACGCATCAATTTGATGGAAATTTTTGAAGCTAATGATAAGATAAAGGCCAAAATTATGTCTGCAATGGCTTATATGCTCATAGAGCAGAAAAGGAAGCTTTTTAATGCCTATCGCGAGACGTTCACATTTTTTGACTTGGGTACTGCTTATAACCGTGAGGATTTTGGCGTAGATCGCCCACCTGCATAAGCGAGCCTCATTGGGCATTTGCAATAGCGGCAATGCTCACAGCAGAACAACCTGCCTTGAGAAGTACCTGAGAACAGGCCTCAAGAGTAGAACCAGTGGTAACCACATCATCAACCAACAGAATATGCTTGTTGGCAATGTCTTGTGGGTATTTTGTGGCAAAAGTGTTTTCTACACTCAACCAACGTGCCGAAGTGGATTTTTTAGTTTGAGACTGTCCAAAAACAGTTTTATAAAGCAGGTTTTCTTTCATAGGAATACTTAGAACCTCTGAAAGCCCTTCACCAAAAGCAGCGGCTTGATTATAGCCGCGCTGTTGCTCCTTGTGAGGGTGTAGAGGGACAGGCGCAATGAGGTCAAAGGTCAGGCCAGAAGCCTTTAAATCAAGTCCGTACAAACGTCCCAAATGTACGCCAACTTCTCTCTCTCCGTCATATTTCAGTTTATGTATAATAGACTGTACCATAGACCCTTTTTGATAAATCAGGTAAGCCAGTGCAAACCGCAGCGGCACACGCCCCTTAAACTTAAGACCAAGCGGACTTTCTTGAGCACTTTGGTGATAGTTGGCTAAAGGCATAGACATTTGACATTTGAGACAAATGTTTTGCTCGTGTTTGTAAAGAACATCACTACAGCCCAGACAGTACTCAGGAAAGAATAGAGCTAGAAAGTCTTCAAAAGAATTTTTTAGTGTGCTTATTGGCATAGCATACAGAAACTTTTAGACTAAGTTACTGCCCTAATTTTTACAAACCAAATATTGAATCACTAATTTACAACATCTTAGCTTTATTTTCTAGTTCTCTGATTTTGATGTATTTGCTAAAAGAAGCGAAGGCAGAAATTGCACAAACTAAAAAGCCTGTATAGCCATCTAAAAATCCTTTTTTGAATACAAAATCGCGTATAAATTTCCAAATTGACTTGAATACCATACCAAGGACGCTCACTCTTTTGCCTTTCTTGAAATCTGCCTCAGCTCCAATAGTGGTAAATTTATTAAGCTGGGCAATGTGCTCTGAAATACTGTAATAAGAGTAATGTAGCAAGTCACCCTCTAAAGATGTTGTTTGAGCTTGAGCTGACATGAGGTAAGTATCATGTGGATTTTGCCCGCCCCATGCACCCATGCGACTGTCCCAAAGCCGCAACTTGACATCTGGATACCAACCGCAATGCCGCACCCAGTGGCCACAATAGTTAGTGAGTCTATTAAAGCTGTAACCGTCATGAGTCCAGAGCTGCTTAACTTTCAAAATAGAAGCCCTAAGCGTTTCAGAAAGAGCTTCGTCGGCATCCAGCGAAAGCACGTGAGGGAAAGTGGCTTGGCTTATAGCCCAATTTTTTTGTTCTATATGTCCCTCAAAAGTGTGCTGGATAAATCTAGCTCCTAATTCTCGCGCTATACTTTCGGTTTGGTCAGTAGAAAATGAGTCTACTACTACGATTTCATCAGCCACGCCACGTACCGACTTTAAGCAACGTCTCAAATTTTTGGCTTCATTAAACGTAATGACAACCACAGAAATAGACGGCATAATAAGAAAGAGTTACAAAATAGCTTACTGAGCCTCTAAAAAGACATACAACAAAATATTGGTTCCCATCTGCAAAGCTTGTATTCTCTTTTCTTCGGGATCATTGTGAACAGATTGGTCTTCCCAGCCGTTGCCTAAATCGCATTCATAAGAATAAAAACAGACCAAACGACCTTCGTAAACAAGCCCAAAACCTTGTGCAGGTTTGCCATCGTGCTCATGAATTTTTGGCAAGCCCTTAGGAAACTTGTACTTGATGTTATAAATGAGATGATTGTAGGGCAGTTCTATAAAATCTAGTTCTGGAAACACCTTCTTCATCTCGGCGCGCACAAAAGGATCAAGCCCATAATTATCGTCGATGTGTAAAAAGCCGCCCGCCAAGAGGTATTTTCGCAGATTTTGTGCTTCAGCCTCAGAAAAAAACACATTCCCGTGCCCCGTCATGTGTACAAAAGGATAAGAAAAGATTTCGGGTGCGCCCACTTCTACGACATCTTCTTCGCCTATGATGTTCATGTTGGCGTTTTTGTTAGCAAAGGCTACCAAATTAGGCAACGACGTTTTGTTGGCATACCAATCACCACCACCGTTATACTTAAGCTTAGCCACTTTGTAAGTACCAGGCTGGTTGAGCGAGGTAAAAACCAAAAGAAAAGTAAATGCGCTAAAAACGCCAATAAATTGTTTAAACATAGCTTAAAACACCTGTTTGTGTTGTCATACAACAAAGATTCAATAACAGTATAGAAATTATAAATTCCGCATACAATCAACTTGATTCAGAACGCAAGCACCTGCCAACCTAAGTATTGAGTTAGCAGATGCTTGAGTTAACTATTTATTATTAAAATTTACTGCATAATAACAATAGTTTGTCCTTCGTCCAAGGTACGACTGCTGAGGCTATTCCACTCTATAATCTCGTTAGTGGTTACACCATGCTTTCTGGCCACACCGAATAGCGTTTCACCTTCAAGAACGGTATAAGTCATCTTGGTGGTTTTTGCTTTTGTTTCGTTCAGATTGCTGTTGCTTGCGCCGTCTTGCGTGTCTGAGTTGGCATCACTACTGCTATCGTCGGGACTGATACTGTCGGGATCAGGTGAGCTTGCGCCAGTGGACGAAGGCATGCCTCCCACAATGAGCTTTGTACCAGGAAGAACTTCGCGCTTATTGGCTGGCAGATTGTTCCAAGCAGCCAAATCAGCAGGCTTCAAGTTGTACTTTTCAACGATAGTGTAAAAAGTTTCTCCCTCCTTGACGGTGTGATAGGCTTTGCCATCGCTACTTTTTTGTGAGCTTTTGACTTTGGCTTTTTCAGCAGCTTCTTTTTTGAGATATATTTTTTCGCCTACTTTTATGACGTAGTCTGGCGCGAGGCCGTTCCAGTCTAAAACTTCGCTCATATTCAAGCCATATTTTTTACATAAGCCATAGAGGCTGCCGCCCGCACGGAATTGTACAAATTCTGGCACTTCAACAACTTCCTGTTTTTTACCTTTGGCTTTTTCTGCCACGTCTTTTTTGAGATACACCGTTTCTCCTACTTTTATAACGTAGTTAGGTGCAAAGCCATTCCAATCTTGCACATCGCTGACATTCAGGCCGTATTTTTTGCACAAGCCATAGAGACTACCGCCTGAACGGAATTGTACAAAATCTGGCACTTCAACAACTTCCTGCTTTTTACCTTTGGCTTTTTCTGCCACGTCTTTTTTGAGATAGACCGTTTCGCCCACCTTAATGACATAGTCTTGAGGGAATTCGTTCCAGTCTAAAACTTCGCTCACATTTAAGCCGTATTTTTTGCATAAGCCATAGAGGCTACCACCCGCACGGAATTGCACAAAGTCAGGAACTTCTAAGACTGCGGCATTCTGTGCCTTGTCTTTTGAGCTTCCTAAAACCTCTTCTTTACTTTGTGTATTTTTTGCAGACGCATTGTCTGTTTTTTTGTTGCGTGCGGCTATGGCTGCTGCCTCTTTTAAGTACACAATTTGCCCCACTTTCACAATTTCGTCTGGCGCAAAACCATTCCATTCTTGTACATCACTGAGGTTCAAACTATATTTTTTGCAGAGCTTGTACAAGTTACCACCTTCTCTAAAGTACACAAAGTCAGGCACCTCAAGAGCAGCGTTAGCTTCGTTACCCTTTGCAGCGTTTTTGGCGGCCTCTGCAGCCTCTTTTCTCAAATAAACAATTTGACCTACGTCAATAACTTGGTCGTTTGAGAAGCCATTCCAATCCTGCACATCGCTTAGATTCAAGCCGTATTTTTGACAGAGCTTGTAAAGATTGCCACCAGCACGGAAATATACAAAATTGGGAATACCGTCTGGGTGTTCAGAGCCATCAGGTGCTTTGACTTCATTTGGATTATATTTACCAGCCTCAATGGCGGCTGCTTCGGTCAAGTAGACAATATCACCCACGTTAATCAATTGGTCTGTCTTAAAGCCGTTCCACATTTGAACGTCACTAAGGTTCAAACCATATTTGGCGCACAGTTTATAAAGATTGCCACCAGCGCGGAAATATACAAACTTAGGGACAGCTTGAGAATCATTTGCGTCGGCAGAACCGTTGTTCTGTCCTTTTTCAGGCAGTATTTGTGCGTAAATTTTTACTTTAGTACCTGATTTGAGATCATCGCCAGACAGACCATTCCATGCACGAATTTGATCAGTGGTAACGCCATACATTTTGGCTATCTTAAATATGGTTTCTTCGCTGCGAACCAAGTGAAACACAAGCGTCCCTGTATTACCAGTTTTACTTGGTGTTCCTTTATTTTCATCTTCTTTTGGGTCTTTCTGCGTGTCATTTTTGCTGACAGAGATAGGGTCTACCACAAACAGTTTTTCGTCGAGCTTGAGCACATAAGAAGTATCCAATTTATTCCAGCCAGCCAGCTGCACCAAAAGTAAATTGTACTTTTGAGCCACTGAACGCAGGGTTTCGCCCTCTTCTACGATGTGAAAATTAGGGTCTTTGGCTTTTTCAGATACAGTTGCCTGAGTCCCTCCAAGGGGTTCTTGAACAAACAGCTTCTGACCAACTCTAATGCCTTGTCCTTCTACACCATTCCACTTACGGATGTTGGACACTGTAACGTTATACTTTCTGGCTATAGAGTAAAGTGTCTCACCTTCAACTACCACGTGTACGCCATCGGTGGGCGGTGTCAGTGCCGCAGCAACAAAGCCCTCTGGTTGTTTGAGCTTGATTACTTGTCCCTCGCGCACGCCTGCATCAGTGAGTGCGTTCCACGCCACTAAGTTAGAGACGGGTATGTCATAGAGCTTAGAAACGGCATAGAGTGTTTGGCTAGAGCCTATACGATGCGTATCTGGGAGTAGTTTTTTAGTTTCTGCTGGTGAAGAGGTGCTCTCTTTGGGTGCTTCCACATTGCCAACAGAAGATTCAACCACTTTATTGGTAAGGACTTCTGAGCTATTTTGAACATCAGATTCCAATACAGGTTCTTGGGTTGGTTTGCCTACAATGAGCCTAGTTTGAGGGTCAGCCATTTCGGCAGGAAACTCATTCCATTTTTTAATCTGTTCGGTGGTCACACCAAAGCGATTGGCAATGTCAGCAATTAGTTCGGATTCTTGGGTGGTATAAATGAGGTACTCGCCCACAAGTATGGCATCATTGCTAGCTTTAGTCGCTTTTTCTAAGCGTTCCGCTTCTGATGTGCGTCTGCCCACCACCAACTTAGAGCCAGCTACAATCTCATAACTACTCATGTTGTTCCATAGACGAATATCTTCTACAGAAATGTTGAGATTTTGTGCGATACCAAAAATTGTGTCGCCCTGCTTTACTTTGTAGTAAACTAAAGATTTATCTTCATCCGCGTTTTGATCTTCTGAAGCGGCTTCTTGGCTAACACCTAAAGACTCCTCTTCGCTGGTGGATACTACAGTATCAGTACTTTCTGTTGTCGTAGTGTTTTCGTCTACTTTTTTAACCTCTTTGATGAGTTCGCCGTCCCAGTCAAAGTCTACCATACTTTCAGGCGCGTCGTCTGGATCTGGATTTATTTGATGCTGAACCTTGGCAGGCTTTTTAGCTTGTATCCAAAGCATCAAACCTTCTTGTGGCACTGTGTTAGCCGCAAATCCATTAAAATTACGCAGACTAGCCATAGTGATGCCGAAAGTCTGACTTACTTGCCAGAGGCTCTCACCTTTGAGCAGTGTGTGTACGGGTGTAGCAGCAAATTTTCGCTTAGGTTCTAAATAATATACAGTGCCTCTTTGGGTAGTCTCATCTGCTTTGAGGTCATTATAGGCCAAAAGCTTCTTGAGATCCAGTTTTAAGTCAGCGGCTAGTGCGCTAAGTAAGCGGTTATCATGTGCCAAAACTGCCTTGAGACCATTGACACGCCCTACAAGTATGGCATCGCCACTGGCTGTAGCTATTGGAGCCATACTCTCAACACGAGGAAACTTGTTTTTGTCTCCATTTATAACAACAGAATCGCGCTTGTTTTTGGCAGCTTTCGTTTTGAGTATGCCCTTGAAACGCTTTTTGTCATAAGGATTGCTTTCATAGCCAGTGAGCAGTGAAAGTTTAATAATGGACTCTGTGCGTTTGCTTTTGAGAACGGGCACTAAAACGACATAGTCGCGGTCATTAGGGATTTGGTCTGTTTTTAACCAATGGTTGTGGGCTTTGATATCTTGCGCTTTGATGCCTAATTCTTTGGCAATCTTGCTCACTTTGAAGCCTCGTGTGCTAAAAGGGATGAGTGTATGAGCACTTTTATCATTGACTTCTGCATTTTGAAAGGCCAGACAATGTGCCAAAAAGCGCAGAATATAGCCATGTGTTTTTTCATTGATGTACACATGCCCACTTTTATTTTTAAGCAGAGAGCTGTACTTGGTCTCAGTACCCTTTATCCCTAAGTTGTAGGAAAGTAAGGCATAAGTCCAGTTTTCGAATTTCTCCTGACTTTTTCTGAAGTAAGTAGCAGCGGCTTGTGTAGCAGCTACAATGTTTTTGCGCTCATCTATTAGGCCATCTACGCGCAGAGTAAAGTCTGTAGCAGTTCCTTTTTTAAATTGCCAGTAGCCTACCGCCGCAGATTTCGAGACCGCATTCGGCTCAAGAGCACTTTCCTGTAGAACCAAATATTTGAATTCAGCAGGGATACCACTGTCTGCAAGAATTTTTTCTATATGGGGAAAATATAAGGCCGCTCTTTGTAAGTATAGACCATAATATTCAGGATTTTGGGTAAGCCGCTTAATCTGCTTATTTATTTTGATTTGTGCCGCAGCACTTAAATGCAATTTTTGATTGCCCAACTTCATAGTTTCGGGCGCGCTTATGGCAGTTGCCTCAGCGTTTATGGTTGGTGTGGCGCTTGCCAAAACTACCCCAAGAGATAATAACTCTTTCTTCATCAGACTTCAGTCAAAAAAAGTTTTAGACGTAAATATATAACTCCTTGTTTTACATATCCAAATTTTGTGCAAGAAATCATACAAAAGTATCAAAAAATATGACACAATCAAAAAAAAATAATGAAATGCCTGTTGCATTTTTGGAATATCTTATAATTTGATTTTTGTTTGCTGGCCTGTATTGAACTAAGAGGAGTAAAAGCGACGTTTCTGGCCTGGTACAATACACTTCCATTCATAATCTGTTTTTATAAAATGACTTTAGATACAATAGATTGGGTAATTATTGCCTCTTACTTAGTTCTGAGTTTGGTCATAGGACTGTACTACACCAAAACAGCTAGCAGCAGTTTTGAAAACTATTTTTTAGGGGGTAGAAATATGCCTTGGTGGCTAGCAGGCACTTCTATGGTGGCCACAACTTTTGCCGCAGATACGCCGCTTTTGGTTACGGAACTAGTGATTAAGAACGGCATTAGTGGCAACTGGCTTTGGTGGAATGGCATGATAGGCGGGATGTTGACCGTATTTTTCTTTGCCCGTATGTGGCGAAAAGCCAATTTGATTACAGACGTAGAGTTAACTGAAATTCGCTATTCAGGTTCGGTTGCTAAATTTTTGAGAGGTTTTAAGGCTATTTATATCGGCTTACTTTTAAACGCTGTTATCATTGCATGGGTCAATGTGGCTCTTGGGGCTTTGCTTAAGATATTTTTCAATTTATCAGATGAAGAGGTGTTGTTTTGGGTAGGGGCAGCCATGCTGTTGGTGGTGCTTTACTCTAGTCTGTCGGGTCTTTTGGGTGTGGCAGTGACGGATTTGTTTCAATTTGTGATTGCCATGGTAGGTTGTATTGTGCTGGCTGTTCTGGTTTTGAATTCAGAGGAAATAGGTGGTATTTATGCACTCAAAAGCAAGCTGCCTGCTGGCGCACTTGACTTTTTTCCAAAAATAGGGGAAGAGAATTTGACAGGATCTCTGGCAATCAGCGGTTTGTCTTTCTTTTCTTTTGTAGCGGTACAGTGGTGGGCTAGTTGGTATCCAGGCGCAGAGCCAGGTGGGGGCGGTTACATTGCGCAGCGCATGATGAGTGCTCGTACAGAGACAGATGCCTTTAAGGCCACATTGTTTTTTCAGATTGCACACTATGCTTTCAGACCTTGGCCATGGATTATTGTGGCACTTTGCGCGGCTGTGCTTTATCCTGAGATTCCTATGGAAGAGAAGCGTTTGGGTTATGTGATGGTGATGCGTGATTTTCTGCCTTCAGGACTGCGCGGCTTGCTTTTAGTGGCCTTTTTGGCGGCTTATATGAGTACAATTTCCACACAACTCAACTGGGGAACAAGTTATGTGATGAACGATTTTTATAAGAGATTTATCAGGCCAGAAGCCAGCAATAAGGATTTGGTTTTTGCTTCAAGAATAGCTACTTTCATGGCAATGGTCGTTGGAATGGTGGTAACGGCATATATTGGCTCTTTGGAGTCTGCTTTTAAGTTAATGATTTCTTGCAGTGCAGGTGTGGGAGCTGTGCTTATCTTGCGTTGGTATTGGTGGAGAATTAACGCATGGAGTGAGTTGGTGGCTACTATTGCGCCATTTTTAGCATTTTGGCCGCTCAGCAAACTTGAGCTGGACGATACAGCGTATTTCATAAGCTTGACGCTTTGTACCACAGCCGCTTGGCTGATTGCAACTTTTGTTACGGCTCCTGAGTCTGAAGATGTGCTTAAAAAGTTTTACCAACGTGTGGAGCCACAGGGTGCTTGGGGGCGCGTTCGTAAAAGCCTCAATTTAGCTCCAGCAAAGAGTATTTTGGGTGAACTGGCCGCTTGTTGGCTTTTGAGCACAGTTTTAGGCTATGCTATTTTGTTTGGTCTTGGACAGCTGGTCATGGCAGAGTGGTTACTGGCCACGCTTTTTCTGGGAGCTGGCCTTGTTTTGTGGATGCTTATTAGCTGGTTACTAAGAAGAGTGCTGGCTAAAGAAAACAAAACAAGCTCTTCATAGCTCTAGTCAAAGAGTTACGCTAGTGGTGAATAAACCATATTTTCTTATGAAACTAGGCTTCTGCGTATTCGCCCATCTTGGAAAACTTATCGATGCGTTCTGCGATGCGTTCAGAAGGGCTTTTAGCCTTTAAGATAGCGACTTCTTCTAAAACACGCGCTTTTAAGGTTGCAGCCATTTGTCCGTAGTCGCGGTGTGCGCCACCAAGAGGCTCTTCGATGATACCATCCACCAAGCCAAATCCGTACATATCTTGTGCAGTGAGTTTGAGAGCCTCTGCGGCTTGTTCTTTGTAGTCCCAAGAACGCCAAAGTATAGACGAGCAAGACTCGGGCGAAATGACGGAGTACCAAGTATTTTCGAGCATGAAGACTCGATCACCCACAGCAATGCCTAGCGCGCCACCTGAAGCCCCTTCGCCGATAACAATGCAAATGACAGGGACTTTGAGAACCGCCATTTCACGCAAGTTGCGTGCAATAGCTTCACCTTGTCCGCGTTCTTCGGCTTCTATGCCTGGGTGTGCGCCTGGGGTGTCTATAAGTGTTAATACAGGCACATCAAATTTTTCGGCCAACTTCATTAATCTCAAAGCTTTGCGGTATCCTTCAGGATTAGGCATTCCAAATTTACGAAGTTGCCTTTCTTTAGTATTACGTCCTTTCTGATGACCAATAACCATGAAGGATTGATTGCCTATACGTGCCAGACCGCCTATAATGGCTTTGTCATCTGCCACGTTACGGTCGCCATGCAACTCAATAAACTCTGTACAAATGCGCTCAATATAATCCATCGTATAAGGACGGTCGGTGTGTCGCGCAAGTTGAACTTTTTGCCAACGTGTTAGATTTTTGAAGGTATCTTTCTTGAGATCTGTTACTTTTTGTTCAAAAGCTGCAATAAGCTCGGAGAAATCTACAGAGCTGCGTTCTTCTGCCAAGCGTTTCATTTCAAGCAGTTTATCTTCAAGTTCCTTGATGGGTTTTTCAAAATCTAACAACATGATATAGCCTTTTTGTCGTGTAATAGAGAGTTGCTAAAATTCTATCCAAAATATATGTTCTATTTGAACAGTCGCCAGCATGGGCTTTAAGCGGCGCAAATTTAGACATAAAAATATTAGAAATGTGTCGTGTTTGTTTTTTTTTATCGAAAAACACCCTATGCCTTGACTTTTTGAGATTTCATAAGAGCTTTTTAGGATTTGTATATGATCAAATGCGTTTGATTTTTGAAATGATACTGCATCAAAAAAAGTTTCTTTTTCTCGACTTTGTTTAGAAGCACAAGAAAAAGAAACTTTGAAAGATACTAGTAAACAAACTATTACAAGTTTTTCATAACATAGTTGGTCATCATGCGGTATAGGTGCATGCGCGTATTACCGCCCGCGATTCCGTGGTTTCTGTTGGGGTAGTAAAATGAGTCAAACTGTTTATTGGCAGCAATTAACGCATCTTGAAGGCTGATAGCATTCTGAAAATGCACATTGTCGTCACCTGTACCGTGCACAAGTAAGAAATTGCCTCTGAGCATGTTGGCGTATGTGAGTACAGAGCTTTCTTTGTAACCTTGCGGGTTATCTTGTGGTCGTTGCATGAAACGTTCGGTATAAATGGTATCGTAGTATTCCCATGCAGACACTGGCGCAACCGAGATGCCCATTTTAAAATAATCAGAGCCAACCGTCAAGCAGCGCGCCGTCATGTAGCCACCATAGCTCCAGCCCCAAATACCAATGCGTTTAGAATCCACAAACTTAAGCGTAGCGGCATACTTGGCAGCATCTATCTGATCTTGTGTTTCGTATTTGCCCAGTTGCCTGTAAGTAGATTTTTTAAATGCTGAGCCTTGTCCTTGTGTACCACGGTTATCTACGCAAATAATAACGTAGCCCATTTGTACCAACATCTGATGCCAAAAGTCATTTGGACCGCCGCCCCATTCGTCGCGCACCTCTTGAGAGCCTGGACCTCCGTACACATACATGAGCACAGGTAGCTTGGTGTCTGGCTTAATATTTTTGGGCTTATACATATAACCGTAGAGCTGTGTTCCATCCGAAGCTTTAAAATCAAAAAGCTCTTTTGGCACAAAGTTATACGCCTCGCAAATATTCTTGACATCATCATTTTGCAACATTATTTTGAGTTGCTTGTCGTTGCTGGTTTGGTAGAGTCGCGTGGAGGCGGGGGTAGTGGTATTGTTGTGCGTCAAAACATAGTAGTTGTAATCTTTGCTCATATCCACGGTGTTCGTGCCTTTGAGCGTGCTTTTTTTCGTTTTTTGTTTGCCGTCTAGTCCAATGCTGTAAAAGTGGCGTTCAAGGGGCGAAACTTCTGTGGAAATAAAATAAATCTGAGCTTGTTTCAGGTTTTCGTTAATACCCAAAAGCTCAGTAACTTCCCAGTTACCTGTTGTAATGGCGCGTACAAGTTTACCGTTCATATCGTGTAAGTACAGGTGGTTGTAGCCACTGCGTTCGCTCATACACAGAAAATGTTGACCGTCTTTAAGGTAATAAAGATCGTCCGTATAATCCAAATCTATGTAGGCTTTTTCTTCTTCTTTTAAAACCTCTGTGGTCACGCCCGTAGTGGCATTGGCGTGATATATCGTTAGGGTGTTCTGGAGTCTATTCATTTCTTTGACAGACAGCAGGTTTGAATCATTTGTCCATTGCACGCGCGGCAAATACAATTCTGAGTCTGTGCGGAGTTGTATTTCCACATTTTGGCTGTTGCTAAGATGAAACACGGCTACTTTGACAGTCGCATTGCGTTCGCCAGCTTTGGGATACTTAAATTTATAATCCTTTGGATAAAGCATTTTGGCATTCCATATCTGCATGTTATACTCTGGAACGTCTTTTTCGTTAAATATCTGATAAGCAATTTTTTTGCTATCGGGACTCCACCAAAAAGCTTTTGCATAGCTAAATTCTTCTTCATAGACCCAGTCTGTGCTTCCGTTGATTAACTCATTGAACTTACCATTTGTCGTAATGGCCTTTTCTGTCATGGTATTTAGCTCCGTAACAAAGAGGTTATTGTCGCGTACAAAAGCAATGTGTGTGCCATCAGGCGAAAACGTAGCATAAGATTGTGGCCCATTAGATGAAAGAGCAGTCAACTTTTGTGTTTTGATGTCAAATACGTAGTACTGAGCTTTAAATGATCGTCTGTAAATGGGTGTTACTGCCGTTTGCAACAGGATTTTTTGCTCATCTTGACTAAACTCGTAGGCACTAAAATCAACCTTAAGCCCTGCTTTACCAGCATCAAAGAGAGTGGTTTGAGCGTCTTCTTTGTTGATGGCATACTGTTTGATTTTGTCACCTTCCTGCGCGCTATAAAACTGGCTATTAACCATCCAGTTTAGGTTTTCTACGCCGTTTTCGTAGAATGTACCGCGCTGGTAGATGTCCTCGAGCGTGATAAATTTTGCACCTTGCTGCGCATAAAGCAAGGACGTAGCCTGAAAAAGCAAGGTGAATAACCAAGCTCTCAAAGCATATTTTTTGAGTACCGTTTCTTTAGTCATTTAAAGTGAGAGTGTTAAACCTAATAAGAAAATTTTGTTAGAGAATACAAAACAAAGCAAAATGTTTGTAAAAAAATAGAGCTTATTGTGGAAATATCACGATTACTGCAAGGCTTTTTACCTCCTAGTACTGAGCTATACCCAAATATTATTTGGGTTGGCTTTTTGCTTGGTATTGATTTTTTTGAATTAAGTAGTTGTTTTTTAGTTATTTGACTCGTATAGGCGATTGTGCAATAAGTCTTTTTTTTGAGGGATATCTGTAATTTAAAACTCTGTTAATCTACAAGCCGAATAGCTTTGTTACATTTGCACCCGAATTGATTCTTGTTTTTTTCCATCAACAAACAATTTTGAATCTTATGAAAGGTTTTTATTCAATTTTACTGTTGTTACTTTTAGCGATAGGCATTACCCCAAGAGCCTCGGCACAAGGTACAACAACTGCTACCTTGAGTGGTACAGTCATAGACAAGGCAGGCGAGACGCTTCCTGGTGCTACTGTTTTAGCCGTACATGAACCCACAGGATCCCGTTTTGGGGTCTTGACTGGAAGCGATGGCGGTTTTTATATACCTAACATGAATGTGGGTGGCCCTTACACGGTTACTGTTAGCTTTACTGGCTATGAAACGCAAAAGAAAAGTGACGTGTATATGTCTTTGGGTCAGAATCTTAAGCTAAACTTTGATTTGGCCGAACAAGCTACTGAGCTCGATGGCGTAGTGGTTACGTATAAACGTGAAATCATGGACGGTACACAAACTGGTGCAACCACAGTCATTGATGAAAAAAGTATTTCATCTTTGCCTACTGTGTCTCGTGATTTGAATGACTTTGCACGTTTGACACCGCAAGCAAAAATTACAGACCGAGGTGGTCTTTCTATTGCTGGTATGAACCAACGTTTTAACTCAATTTTTATTGACGGTGCTGTAAACAACGACGTGTTTGGTCTTTCGGATCAAGGCACAAACGGTGGACAAACAGGTATTTCGCCTATTAGCGTAGATGCTATTGAGCAAATGCAGGTAGTTATAGCTCCTTACGATGTGAAGTTAGGCGGTTTTGCAGGTGGTGGTATCAACGCAGTTACCCGTAGCGGCTCTAACAAGCTTGAGGGTTCTGCTTATTATCTTTTCCGCAACGAAGGTTTGGCAGGCAAGACTCCTACTGACCTTGAAGATTTTGAAAGAAAGTCTTTAGCTAATTTTTCTTCTCAGACTTACGGCTTCAGATTGGGCGGCCCCATCATCAAAAACAAACTGTTTTTCTTTGTAAACGCTGAAATCCAGAATGATGAAACTCCTCAGCCTTTTGATTTCAATACCTACAACCCAGGTGACTCTATCGCTGGCCGCGCAAAAAGAGCAGATGTTGACAAGCTTATCAGCACTTTGAAGGACAAATACAACTACGATCCAGGCATTTTTGACAATAATACCCGTAGCTTAGAAGGTCAGAAGTTTTTGATACGCTTGGATTATAACCTCTCGGACAAACACAAGTTATCTTTTCGCCATAGTTACACGCGTGGCGTAGCTACTCTTCCTTTGGCTTCTAACGCCAACACGCTTAATTTCACGAATAATGGTCAGTTCTTTCCTTCTACCACAAACTCTTCAGCTCTTGAGTTGAAGTCTAATTTTGGTTCTAAGGCTTCTAACAACCTCATTTTGGGCTTTACACGTGTTGTGGATGACCGCGACCCGCTTGGCAAAGACTTTCCTTCTATCATCATTAACGAAGGTAACCGTGGTTCAATTCGTGTTGGTTCAGAGGCTTTTTCATCTGCTAACCAACTCAAGCAAAGCGTATTTACCCTCACAAATAATTTTAACCTCTACAAAGGTCGCCATACGCTTACCTTTGGTACACACAATGAGTTCTATCAAATCTACAACTTGTTTATTGGTCAAAACTACGGCGAATATGTATACAACAGATTGTCGGATTTTCAAAATGGGCGACCAGCCAATGAATTTAACCGTTCTTTCTCTTTAGTGGACGGCGTAACAGGCGACGGTTCGGATGCTGCTGCTAAGTTCTCGGCTGCACAGCTTGGTTTGTATGTACAAGATGAGTTCCAAGTAAACGATAAACTCAAATTGACGGCTGGTGTACGCTTGGATATGCCTATGTTCTTCTCTCAACCTGAAGAAGATAAGTATTTTAATGACAGCACAATAGCTAAAATTGAAGCTGCTGGCTATGATATGTTTGATGCCAAATCAGGACAAATGCCAACTGTCCAACTCATGTTTGCACCGCGTATTGGTTTCAACTATGACGTAAAAGGCGATGGTACACTTCAGATTCGTGGTGGCGTAGGTTTGTTCACAAGCCGTGTTCCTTTTGTATGGCCTGCTGGTATGTATACCAACAACGGTTTAACTATTGGCCGTGCACAAAGACTCTTGCGCAATGCCAAGACTGCCGCTGACTCTAGCAACTTGGTATTTGACCCTGCTACAAACCGTTTTGACCCAGATTTGAGCAGCGCCGTAAGGTCGTCTGGCCAAATGGACTTGTTTGCTAAAAACTTTAAGTATCCTCAGGTACTCAGAGCCAGCATCGCAGCAGACTATAAATTGCCTTGGGATGTAGTAGCTACAGCAGAGTTGATTTACACTAAAGTTCTTAACAACGTTTTGTATTACAACTATAATATCAAACCCTCTACAAAGAACCTTGGCGGCGACTCGATTGCTGATAGCCGTCCACTCTTTAACCGTGGTGATCTCATAGACCGCCGTTATCAGGGTATATATGTTGGCACAAACACAAACGAAGGCTCTACTTTGAACTTTACTGCCTCATTGCAGAAAACGTTTGATAATGGTTTCTTTGCCTCATTAGCCTACACATTTGGCAACGCCATGTCTATTTATGATGGCACGTCTTCTCAAAACTCTTCACAGTGGAGAGGTGTTAACAGCATTGATGGTCGCAACAATGTACCAAATGGCATTTCAGATTTTGATTTGGGACACCGTGTTGTGGGCGCGATTTCTTACCGTTTGGCTTATGCTAAATATTTTGCTACAACTATTTCCTTGTTCTACACTGGTCAGTCTGGTGACAGATTTAGCTACATCTATAACGACAACGGTAATTTGACTAACGAAGATTCTCGTGAGCGTTCACTCATTTGGGTGCCAGAAAGCAAAGATCAAATTCGTTTTTCTAAATTGAGCGGTGGCAAGGTTGTATTGCTGACGGAATCAGAATCTGACGCAATGTGGAATGAACTCAATGCCTTTATCGAGAATGATAAATATCTCAAAGGTCGTCGCGGTGATTATGCTGAACGCAACGGTGCACGCTTGCCATTTGTTAGCATCATGGACTTGCGTTTATTGCAAGACTTTTATGTAACCGTAAACGAGAAAAAACATACACTCCAGTTATCTTTTGACGTGTTTAACTTCACAAACATGTTGAATAAAGATTGGGGTCGTCGTTACTTTGCGCAAGACGGCCAAGTGGAGTTGATAGACTTCGTAGGCTTTGTACCAGGCAGCACTAAGAGTGTACCGACTTACTCATTCAAAAAGCCTGTTACAGATCCTTGGGCTATTGATGATAGTGGTACTACAAGCTCACGCTGGCAGGCGCAATTGGGCGTTCGCTACACTTTCTAAGCGCGAATACTTAGTGTGATATTTTAAAACGGGCAGGTCATTCTCGCAATGACCTGCCCGTTTTTTTATGTATAATTTTCTCGAGGCAGTGGTTTGATATAATAGTCAAGTGATTTATCAGAATTATATTTCTTATCTGGATATAATTGTTATCACAAAATACCTACATTTGAAGTCATCATTTTCACGCAATAATAATGGTTATGTGGGGAATAAAGAAACTTACAGTTTTTAACACGCTGACATTCAAAGATTCTGCTTTTTTTGTAAGTTTAGTTTTTGCCTTTGCTGTGCTTAGTGGTTTCTTCTTTTATAGCCAAGTGGCCTCTCATTTGAAAGACAATTTTGTACAAAAATCTAAACTCTACCAAGCAAGTACCAGACAAGCTTTGATCACACAGCTGGCAACAAATGATAAGATTCATGCGAATATGGTACTCAAAAACACCTTGCTCAGTGGTGATATCATTGCTAGTGTGCTTTATGATAAACAAAGTGTTTTGATGTATGCCGAAAGCCCTAGCTCAGCAGGTATAATCAAGTCTCTAACTACATACGATACCGAGGGGTTTAAAGAAGACTACTACTTGAGCGTTGGTGAGTTTGTAGTGAACAAGGCGCATACTTACAAGCTCTTTTTATTGCTGAATCAGCGAAAATTATCAGACTTTCTGGATGATTTGGTATACAAAATATGCATTTGTAGTATTTCCCTGTTAGTTCTCTTGACATTTCTTGTCGTATCTTATAATCGGGAAAGAAGTAAAATTATAGAAGGCATGCTCAATGCTGTCCGTTCCATTGCTTATAGTGCTAGTTTTTCAGTGAGTTATCAGCCGTCTAATCGTAAAGGGGCTATTTCTCAGCTTAGCCGCTCGCTGGATAAGATGATAGAAAAATGTATGAACTATCAACAAGAACAAATCAAGTATAGAGAAGCTCTAAAGGCCAGCGAAGAAAAGTACAAGCATATTTTTCGGACATCTTTAGTTGGCATATTTCGGTATGAATTAGGCAGTCATCAGTTTGTAGAAGCCAATTCTAAACTACTAGCCATATTTCAAGTTTCTAGTTTAGAGGAGTTAAATATGCTTCTTGTGCGGAATAATCGCTTTAAAAAATTATTATCCGATATAGAAAAAACAACCATTACCGAAGAAAGAGAAATAGAAATTCAAATCAAACAGAAAACAGTTTGGTTAGCGATATCTTCCGTGCATTACACCAACGAACGCTTTATAGACGGTATCATAGATGATATTACCAAAAGCAAAGAAACTCTCAGTAAGCTTAGCGAATCAAACGAAGAACTAGATACTTTTATCTATCACGCTTCTCACGACTTGCGGTCACCCTTAAAGTCAGTGTTAGGGCTTACAGAATTAATGCAGAAAGAGCCCTCTGAGGCTCAGAAGGCCGTTTATATGAAAATGATAATACACTCTGTGCAGCGACTCGATAAATTTGTGGGCAATATGCTCACTCATACGCGCAATGAGCGCGGCGACTCTACGTTGGCTGCTATAGACTTTAACAAAGAAATTGCATTTACGTTAGATTCGCTGGCATTTATGCCCGAAATGGTAAGAATCAAACCGCAAGTTCAGGTTAGACAGTCGGAGCTTTTTTTGAGTGACCCTTTGCGTATCTCTATTATTTTAAACAACTTGTTATCAAATGCTGCCAAATACCAAAAAGTTTATGAGCAGAACCCACTTCTTAAAATTACCGTGTCGGTAGAAAATGATTTAGCAATTATAGAAGTGGAAGATAATGGAGAAGGCATACACGAAGCTTCTTTGGGGCAGCTTTTTAAAATGTTTAGCCGTCAAACAGAAACCTCTGAGGGAGCAGGTTTGGGCTTATATATCGTTCACAATACTGTTAAAAAGCTCAAGGGAAAAATTACAGCATCGTCTAAATACGGACATGGCAGTATTTTTAGAGTAGAAATACCTAATTTTAGAACAGAAGATCAGCAAGATTTGAACTGACAAAAAAAGCTTCCTTAGGACAAACCCAAGGAAGCTTTTTTATATCGTTTTGGCAATTGACGTTTAGCGAGTATTTCTGATTTTCATCAATTTTTCTTGGATTTCGCTAGCATCAAAGTTTAACTCCGTACGCCCCAAATCAAGTGCCTTAATGTAGTATTCCATAGCTTTTTCTGGCAAATTGTTTTTTATGTAGTAGTCGCCTTTGATGTCATGGTTGTAGGCTGTGGCTTGTATGGCAATAGATTTGTCAATCCACTGAATAGCTTCTGCCATGTTTTTATTGCGACTAACGCATTTGGCGGCTGCTTGTGCATAAGCTTTCCAGTCGTCTGGGGCAGCTTTGGCCACTATCTCGCGTGCCTTGAGGGTTACTTTGTCGTCAGTGTTAAAGTTTGACGCGTTTGCGGCTGTAAAAGTAAACAAGCCAATGAGAGCGAAAGCAAAAGTTTTGAAGAGGTTCATGGTAGTGGTGTTTATGTGTGTTTTAAATAATGTTTGATGATTAATAGGTTTCCAATTTCGTACCAGAAATTTTTACATGGTATAACAGCCAAGCTATAAGATATTTAACTACTTATCAATTCTTTTCAATTACTGGATTTTGTACGGTTTTGAAATTTTTGTGTACGGTTTCGGACGTTTTATGTAATTATTATTATAAAAATATATTTTTTAAAGAACTATCTTTTTGTATGCACACGTTAAGCACCAGTAAACAGGACTTGTACTCTATTTCATAAGGATAACTAGCCGTTTTACTCAAACAAAAGTGCTATATTTGTGTTTGAATAAAAGCTAATTTAGATTTACTAAAAAAATAGTGCCTTGTGTATATCATTGATAAATCTTTAATCTCTGAAGAGCTTTTTAGCAAGCAGTTTGTATGTGATTTGTCCAAATGCAAGGGGGCTTGTTGTGTGGAGGGTGATACTGGTGCACCACTAGCTCTGGACGAGATAGCAGTATTGGAGGAAATTTATCCCCGTGTAAAGCCTTATTTAAGCGTGGCAGGACAAAGTGTTATTGAGCAAAAGGGAACTTCTATACAGGACAAAGATGGGGACTTTTGTACGCCCACCATCAACGATCGCGAATGTGCCTATTCTGTCTACGACGAAAATGGCTTGTTGCAGTGCGGCATAGAGCTAGCCCATAAAGACGGCCAAGTGGATTTTATCAAGCCGCTTTCTTGTCATCTTTACCCTGTTCGTATCACAAAAGTTGGCGAGTATGACGCGCTTAACTATGAACGCTGGGAGATTTGTGCAGCAGCCTGCACACTTGGCGAAGCTTTAAAAGTACCAGTTTATACATTTCTTCGCGACGCACTTATACGAAAGTATGGGCAGGATTTCTACAACGAGATGCAAATTATTGAAGACCTCCGCAATAATCCGCCCTCTTAGTTTTAAGCCTTGATTTAAATAACATTTTTGCGATTTCTTTGCCAATTCATCAGCCACTTAGGGAGATAGCGACTTCGCCAATAAATGCTGCGGATTTCTGCTTGTTGATTCCAAAAAGCAGGCTCTAGTTTTTTGATATAAGCTGTTATTTGCTGCACTTTCTCTAGGTTTAACCCTTGGTAATTAAAAATCATTTGAAAATAGAGATTATAGCAAGCAGCTAATTGAAGTGTTTGTTTATCAAGAGGCTTTTCTAGCTCAAAAAAGCTATTCCCATCTACATAAAACCCCCATTCTTTCCAACTTTTGATTAAATCTTGAGCTTCTGGGAGTAATACGGAACGCAGAAGTTTAGAAAAAATAGCAGCGTAGTCCTGACCAAATAAAGCCTGCGAACTCATGGTCTTGCTGGCAGGATGATAAAGATACTTAGCCAGAGTATGCGGTAAATACGCTGTAGGAAAGCTTAGAAACATGGGCAGGAAAAAAGCATAGTCCATGCCATAGTGCAAGTTTTCGTCCAAGTGTCCGCTTTTAAGAAAAGCTTTTCTGCTAAAAAACGCTGCTGGCTGCGCAAAAGGTAATCCAGCAAGCTGACGTGCTGCTGCATCTTCACGCTTATATTGTGTGGTGTGCGTGTGTACGCCCTGTCCAAAAAGCAAAGCTTCGCCATGGACTAGTCCAAGCTCTGGATTGGATATGAAAGCATCTGAAACGGTTTTAAGGGCATTTTCTGTCAGTTGGTCGTCCGAATTGAGCCACGTGATGATGTCGCCTGTAGCGCGCGAAAAACCCTTGTTGATGGCGTGGCTCTGACCTCTATCTTTTTCAGTTGCCCAATAAGTAAGCCGTGGCGCGTAACGCTTGATAATTTCCACAGAAGAATCTGTACTACCACCATCAAAAATCATGTATTCAAGGTTATCATAGCCTTGATTCAGCACCGAAACAATGGTAGCTTCTAAGTATTCGGCTTGATTATAGGAGGGCGTAATGACGGTTATAAGCGGTTTGGTCATCGTTTTAGGGCACATCATCAAAATTAACGTGCAAATTAACATCTTTTTGTGGTATTTATTGCCATTACACTTACTCACCCAAAAAAATTGAAGAATGATAAAATAGCGATAAGAGTTTTTAAAATCATATTTTTAAAATAAATTTGCAGCAATGTGCTAACAAAATGTCATGCCAATAATGAGCAAAACTGTCTTTTCTTGGGAATGTCCTTCTAACATTGCCTTGGTCAAATATTGGGGCAAGCATGGGAGGCAACTGCCTATGAATCCCTCGGTGAGTCTTACACTCAAAAACTGCCACACGACTACCAAAATTCACTGTGAGCCTGCTTCACCCAATCAAGCCATAGCAGTGAGCTTTAAACTTGGCAGTACCGAAAATCCTTCATTTGGTCAAAAGATAAGCCAGTTTTTAGAGTCTATTCGCGCAGAGTTGCCGTTCTTGGGTAACTACGCCTATAACATACAATCAGACAATAGCTTTCCTCATTCTTCTGGTATCGCCTCATCGGCTTCAGGAATGGGAGCTTTGGCCTTGTGTGTGTGTAGTCTGGCAGAGGCAGAGGGTTATGTGTTTAAGAGCCAAATGGATTTCTATCAGCGAGCATCTTACTATGCACGCTTAGGTTCAGGCAGTGCATCGCGCTCCATCTACGCCCCATGGGCAGTTTGGGGCAACACGCCCACTACTGTGGGCAGCTCTGACCTTTACGCGGTACCTGTATCCCGAAACGTACACACCGTTTATCACAACTTGAACGATGTTGTGTTGATTGTTGACGCAGGTGTTAAGAAAGTGTCCAGCCGCGCTGGCCATGCCTTGATGAACGATAACCGATTTGCCAAAACGCGTTACGAGCAAGCTCATGATAATATGGCACGTGTTCTAGAGGCTTTAGAAACTGGCGACTTAGAACTTTTTACGGAGGTAGTAGAGGAAGAGGCTCTAACGCTTCATGCCCTTATGATGACTTCCAAGCCATCATTTATTTTGATGAAACCTCAAACTTTAGCGGTGTTAGAAGCAGTACGTGATTTCCGTACAGCAACAAAAGTTCCTATTTGCTTTACGTTAGATGCAGGTGCAAATGTTCATTTACTGTTTCCTGAAAGCCACAAGGCAGTTTGTATGAGCTTTATAGAACAAGAATTAAGAGCTTTTTGTGCACAAGGTAAATTTATTGCTGATGTAGCTGGACAAGGGCCGCAATTGCTCCGTTAAGGCTTAAGAAAATGATGCGTCTGCCCCGAATAGAGTCTCAAAAACTGCTTTTGCCCTCGCACAATTGTGTGAGAAAAATGCCCGTGAACTATCAGGAAAGTGATAGATTTAGGTTTGAGAACGATTTTGAGCGACCCACATACGATGTGTATAGCTATCAACTTGAGCCTCTTTTGGTTACTGCTGAGGGGGTTTTGATGGATAAAAGAGGAATTGTACAACCGTTAACCATCTTGCAATACCTAAGTCCATATAGTTGGAAATACTGGCTCAAAAAATATTGGGTCTTGCCGAGACAAAGCATACAAGAGACTGCCGTTTTTTGTTTCGATGAATGGAGCAAAGGGCTATTTCATTGGTTTTGTGATGTTTTGCCCAAGCTAATGTGTTTACGAGAGCATGCGCCCAGCTCCATTTTGCTTTTACCCACTGCGCCCCAAGCTTTCCACTTAGAAAGCATCAAGCCTTTTGGATTTAAACAAACCCTTAGCGTGGATCGCAAGAAGAGCGTTTGGGCAGACAAAGGACTGATAACGGTTTCAGAAATAGCGATTACGGGCAACTATCATTACCAGCTCATGCGAGATATGCGTCAGCTATTTAACCAATATTTCCCACTAAACCCCGCCCTTAATTTAGGCGATAAAATTTATGCAAGCCGCGCCAGAGCAAGACGCAAACTCGCCAATGAGCACGAGCTAGAGCCTGTTTTGGCTAAGCATGGTTTCAGAAAGGTATTTTTAGAAGATTATTCCTTCGTAGAACAACTCAGCATTGTGCGGCATGCCAAGTATTTTGCAGCTGTACATGGTGCATCGCTGGCTTATATGAGTTTTATGCCAGCAGAAACCAGAATTTTGGAGATTAGAAACGAAACCGATACTCATAACTTATGTTACTTCGCACTGGCTACAGATATGGCGCAGGCGTACTATTATGCTTTGGCTAAACCCACTACACCAAGCGAAGGCAATCATTCCGATTTGGTGCTAGAGGCTTCCTACCTAGACCACGTTCTAAACGATTTCACAAAACCGTAAATCTAATTTTCAAACAAAAAACAATAACATTTGTATTAAACAATGAACTAGCATAAAATCAGCGTTTATGAAACTATTTAATCTATTTCTTTTTCATTTCTTATTTCTTTCTTCTTGGGTTTTAGCTCAGGAACAGCCTCTGCTCAAGTCCGGACCTATGGTAGGTTACTCCGGTATGCGTGAGGTGGCACTTTGGGCACAAACAAGCCGCCCAGCAAGCGTGCACATTGAATATTGGGTAAAGGGGCTAGAAACTACAAAGTTTAAAACCAATGTAGTGCAAACCTCTAAAAGCAATGCTTTTGTCGCTCAGCTTTTAGCAGACGAAGTACTTCCTGACAAAGTGTATGAGTACACCCTGTTTTTGGACAACAAAGCGATAAAAATGAGCTACCCTTTAGAGTTTCAGGCTCAACAGCTTTGGAAATGGCGTACCAATGTACCACCACCCACATTCAGCTTTGCCCTAGGAAGTTGCCTCTACGTTAATGAAACACCGTATGACCGTGGCGGTAAGCCTTACGGCGGGGATTATGAAATATTTACAGCTATCCAGCAAAAAAAGCCTGATTTTATGCTTTGGCTGGGTGATAACACTTATCTCCGAGAAGCAGACTGGGACACCAGAACAGGTATTTTGCACCGTCACACGCATACGAGAAGTCTACCTGAATTGCAGCCTCTACTCGGACGTACACACCACTATGCTATATGGGACGACCACGACTACGGGCCTAACGACTCAGATAAAAGTTACGCCCAAAAGCATCTTACTTTAGAAGCATTCAAACTTTTTTGGGCAAATCCAAATTATGGTGTGGCTAATAACGGTCAGGGGATTTCGGGAAGCTTTGACTGGGCAGATGTACAATTCTTCATGCTCGATAACCGCTCATTTAGAACATCTTACAAAGCTAAAAACACCTACAAAGAAGTCTACGGTAAAGAACAAATAGATTGGCTTATCAATTCACTAACAGCCAGTACAGCTACTTTTAAAATCATTGTAAGCGGTACTCAGGTTCTAAATGACGCACCTATTTATGAAAACTACGCTGTTTATGAAGAACGAGCAGATTTTCTCAAGAGACTGCGCGAGTCAGGTGTTCGCGGTATCATGTTCTTGAGTGGGGATCGTCACCATACTGTCCTTAGCAAAATGAAAGAGTCGCCAGAGCTATATCCTTTTTATGATTTTACGGTTTCACCTCTCACCTCTGGCACATACCCCATGGGGGAGGACGAGAAAAATACCTGGTTTGTACCCAATAGTATGTTTGCCAAGAAAAATTTTGCCATCGTAACAGTGAGCGGTGAGCGCAAAGAGCGCGTCCTGACGCTGGCCGTTTATGACCAAAAAGGCGCGGAACTTTGGTCTCAAAAAATTAGCGAAAAAGAGTTGCGCTAGAGCGGTTGGATTTTTTTTAAGAGGACGCTTTGCGCTGAAAGTCATAGAGCTTTAAAAGACTAAAACGGTGATTGAGGGCTTATTTAACTCTCAATCACCGTTTTGCATAGAAGCTTTGTTTGTGCAAAACACAATCAAAACATATAAAAAGACGCTTTTAATAGGCCAAAAGACTTCCCAACCAGCGTTCAGCTTCGGCTAGGGTCATATTTTTGCGCTTGGCGTAGTCCTCCACTTGGTCTTTTTGCAAGCGACCCACACCAAAGTATTGTGACTCTGGATGTGCGTAATAAAAGCCTGAAACAGATGCGGCAGGATACATCGCCAAGTTCTCAGTCAAGGAAACCCCCGTATGTTTTTGAGCATCAAGCAACTCAAAAAGTGTTATCTTTTCGGTATGGTCTGGGGAGGCTGGATAACCGGGTGCAGGTCTTATGCCCTTGTAACGTTCGCGTACAATGTCCTCATTGCTCAAGACTTCATCGGCAGCATAGCCCCAGAACTCTCTCCGCAAACGCAGGTGTAAAAGTTCCGCAAAAGCTTCAGCAAGTCTATCGGCTAAAGCCTTTACCATGATAGAGTTATAGTCGTCGTGCTCAGCTTCATAACGCTTGGCTAGCTCTTCTGCGCCCAGACCTGAGGTTACAACAAAGGCTCCCACATAATCGGCTTTTTGGCTTTGTTTTGGAGCTACAAAGTCAGAGAGGCAGAGTTGTATCTGTCCAGCTTTGCCTTTCTTGTTTTGTTGGCGTAAGTTAAAGAGCTTCCTAGAAATAGCTTGACGGCTTTCATCTGTATAAACTTCTATATCATCATCAACAGCATTGGCCGGGAAAATACCCAAGGCTGCATTGGCTGTAAATAGCTTATTGTCAATGATAGTCTTAAGCATGGCTTGCGCATCAGCAAACAACTTACGCGCTTCTGTACCGTAGGTTTCGTTATCTAAAATGCGTGGATAAGCTCCTTTGAGCTCCCATGTCATGAAAAACGGACTCCAGTCAATATACTGAGCAATTTCGGCTAAATCATAATCTAGCAAATGTTTTACACCCACAAAATTAGGTTTATGTGGCTCATAATCAGCCCACTGAATTGGATATTTGAGATCTTTAGCTTCCTGATAAGGCATCATTTCTTTAGCACCTTGCCGGAGGGCATGCTCTTCGCGAAGCGTCAAATAAGTGCTTTTGTACTCTTGTTTCATGTGGTCTTTATGCTCTGGATTCAAGAGCTGGCCAGCAATGGGCACAGCTTTTGAGGCATCTACCACGTGAATAACAGGATAGTCGTATTGAGGGTCTATCTTAACAGCGGTATGAATGCGCGAGGTAGTCGCTCCTCCTATCAAGAGGGGAATTTTGAAGCCACGCTTTTGCATTTCCTGCGCCACATACACCATTTCGTCCAAAGATGGGGTGATAAGACCACTCAAGCCAATGATATCTACTTGTTCTTCCAGCGCAGTTTTAAGTATTTTGTCAGCGGGCACCATCACGCCCAAATCTATAATTTCATAATTGTTGCAGGCCAGCACCACGCCCACAATGTTTTTGCCAATGTCATGAACATCACCTTTTACTGTGGCCATGAGCACTTTGCCATTTTTTCGGATTGTGCCAAGCTCTTTGAGACGTTCTTTTTCGGCCTCAAGAAAAGGAATCAGATAAGCCACAGATTTTTTCATCACACGGGCACTCTTAACCACTTGCGGCAAAAACATTTTGCCCTCGCCAAACAAATCGCCCACCACATTCATCCCATCCATGAGAGGGCCTTCTATAAGACCAAGCGGTGAGCTATAGAGGTGGCGTGCTTCTTCGGTGTCTTGATCTATGTACTCTACAATACCATTTACGAGCGCGTGCTTGAGGCGTTCTTGTACTGGAGCCTGTCGCCAAGACTCATCTTTTTGTAGTTTTTTGCCACCCGCCTTCACTGTTTCAGCAAATTGCACCAGCCTTTCTGTAGCATCAGGGCGACGGTTGAGAATCACATCTTCTACATACTCAAGCAAATCTTTAGGAATTTCTGCATATACTTGGAGCATACCCGCATTGACGATACCCATGTCCATGCCTTTAGCTATGGCGTGGTAGAGAAACACCGAGTGCATAGCTTCACGTACGTGGTCGTTGCCGCGAAACGAGAACGATACATTGCTCACCCCGCCACTTACTTTGGCCTTTGGTAAATTTTGTTTGATCCACTCCGTAGCTCTTATAAAGTCTAGAGCATAGTTGTTGTGTTCTTCAATGCCCGTGGCTACAGCAAAAATATTGGGGTCAAAGATGATATCTTCAGCGAGAAAACCTACTTGTTGAGTTAGAATATCATAAGAGCGTTTACAAATCTCGATTTTTCTCTCAACTGTATCGGCTTGTCCTTTTTCATCAAAGGCCATAACAACCACTGCCGCACCATAACGTTTGACAATGCTGGCTTGGCGAATAAATTCGGCTTCGCCTTCTTTCAAAGAAATGGAATTGACAATTCCTTTGCCCTGCAAACATTTTAAACCTTCTTCAATCACCGAAAACTTAGAGGAGTCTACCATAATTGGCAGTTTGGCAATATCAGGTTCTGAGGCAATAAGGTTGAGAAACTTCTTCATGGCCTCTGCGGAGTCCAACATGGCCTCGTCCATATTCACGTCAAGCACTTGCGCACCGCCCTCTACTTGCTGGCGAGCCACAACGAGTGCTTCCTCGTACTTGCCTTCTATAATTAGCTTCGAGAACTTGCGAGAGCCAGTAACATTGGTTCGCTCGCCTATATTGATAAAATTTGAGCCGTCAAAAACATTGAAAGGTTCGAGTCCGCTTAGTCGTAAATTTTGCTCTGTGGCCAGCTCTTGACGAGGCGTATAGCTATTCATGACCTCCGCAATGGCTTTGATATGGTCGGGCGTAGTGCCGCAACAGCCGCCCACTAGGTTGAGTAAACCATCTTCTGCAAAGCCTCTTAGCAAGCCCGCCATTGTGGCAGGTGTTTCATCGTATTGTCCAAATTCATTCGGCAAGCCAGCGTTGGGATAGGCTGATATGGGCACATCTGCTACGCGCGCAAGGTCTGTCAAAAAAGGTTTGAGCAACTCTGCACCCAGAGCGCAGTTGAGACCGACTGAGACCAAATTTTCGGTGTGCCTTATGGAGTTCCAAAAAGCCTCTACGGTTTGACCCGATAGGGTACGGCCGCTAGCGTCCGTGATAGTACCCGAAATCATGACAGGAAGCCATTGGTTTTTGGGAATACCTTTGTGTTCAAAATATTTTTCAATAGCAAATATAGCTGCTTTGGCATTGAGAGTGTCAAAGACAGTTTCTACAAGCAAAATATCTGCACCGCCTTCCACAAGACCACTCACTTGCTCCAAATAAGCGTTTACCAGCTCGTCAAAGGCAACTGCTCTAAAACCAGGGTCATTCACATTTGGCGAAATGGAGGCTGTTCGGTTGGTGGGCCCCATGGCACCAGCTACAAATCGAGGTTTATCTTTAAATTCGCTACAAACTTCTTTGGCTATTTGGGCAGACTGATAGTTGAGTTCATAAGCCAAATCTTCCATGGCATAGTCTGCCATAGCTATGCTAGTACTGCTAAACGTATTGGTTTCTATAATGTGTGCCCCGGCTTCCAGATAAGCTCTGTGTATGGACTTGATGATATCAGGGCGGGTAATTGAGAGTAAATCGTTGTTTCCTTTGAGGTCTCTGGGGTGATTTTTGAAGCGCTCACCCCTAAAATCGGACTCCTGAAGTTGGTAACGCTGAATCATGGTGCCCATGGCACCGTCAATGATAAGGATTTGCTTCTTGAGCAGGTCTTTGATCATATTTTATTTTAGCTAACTTAAATATCTTTTGCGACGGATTTTGACTCACAAAGATAGGCAAAAAAATAAATCTAGCCCCTTATGCGTGTAAAACTTGCAGGTAAAGTGTTTACCAGCCCAAAGCGAATAAAAATATCTACCAAATGTTTGTATGAAAGAGAGTATGCGCTTTGCAAATAGCCAGATTTTTAGCTCTAATCGTGCTTAATCCATCCTGTTTTGTTAAAAAATGCTTTTTTTACATAAACTCTTGAAAACTTATTGGAGAATTGGATTTGTTGTGTATATTTGGCCAAATGATATTTTCAAAACTGACAAGACCCTGTTTTTGATTAGAAAGGTTCTTAGAGTCTTGAAAGAGGTATCAAACACTAAAACACCTTAAAAAATCCAAAAACACTATGAAACAAAGTATTTGGCTTACTCTTATCTTTTTAGTATGCGGTTCTCTGCAAGTAACGGCACAACAAAACAGCAAATACTGGGTCTTTCTGAAGGATAAAAACACGAGTAATTACCACTACACGCAATCGCTTTCGGCTGAAGCTATCAGAAATCGGACAGAACGCCAGATTCCTCTTGTCCAATATAGTGATATGCCGCTTAATAGCGAGTATGTCCAACAAATAGGGCTGATTGATGGCGTTCAAATAAAAAATTATTCTAAATGGTTCAACGCGATTTCAGCTGAGTTGAGTCCACAAGCACTCGCTCAAGTTCAAAAATTGCCTTTCGTAACAGAAACAAAACTGATTTACTCTTCTCGTTGTGCAAGTCAGCTTACTAAAAGCCAAGATCCCGATATACTTCAAGGGCGTAAGCCAAGATCTAACGATTATTCACTTCCTCTGGTGCAAATGGGAATTGCTGATATGGAAAAGGCCAACTTAAATGCGGCTGGACTTACGCTTGGAGTGATTGATGCAGGTTTTTATGGTGCACATACTAATAAGAATTTAAAACATTTGTTTGAAAGCAAAAGCATTGTAGATACCAAAGATTTTGTTAGTCCGCAGCGTTCTAAAGACGTGTTTTTTAGCGAGGCAGCCACAAACGACGATAATCACGGCACCAATGTTTTGGAGATGATTGCAGGTTATAGGCTCAAAAACGGTGTGGTGTCACAGCAAGGCTTTGCTCATAAAGCCAAGTTTTATCTGGCACGAACCGACCACGGCGGTGAGGAAAAGCGACGCGAAGAAGATAACTGGGTTCGCGCCTTAGAATGGATGGATAGTTTAGGCGTTCGCCTCATTAACAGTTCTTTAGGTTATGCTACTGGTTTTGACGACCCCAATGATAACTACGAAACTAAACAGATAGATGGCAAAACAACCATGACCACACTTGCTGCTAATTTAGCGTTCAAAGAAAAAGGCATGTTTTTGGTGGTTTCAGCTGGAAACGAAGGCGATGAGCCTAATTGGCGGATTCTTTCTGCTCCCGCTGATGCTTTGCATGCTTTATCTATTGGGGCTACAGGTGATTTGCCATCACGCCAGTCCTATAGCAGTATTGGCCCTGAAGACCTTGGTTATCTCAAACCCAATGTGTCTTGCTTCTCCGCCACAGGCACTTCATTTTCTGCGCCAGCCGTTATGGGATTTGTGGCTTGTCTGATTCAAAAGAAACCTTCGGTTAGCAATGAAGAGTTGTTTGAGCTGGTGCAGAAATCTGCTGCACTTTATCCTTTTGGTAACAACTACGTGGGCTACGGCTTCCCGAATGCCAAGAGAGCAATCGCTTTGCTCGAAGGCCAAAATTTAGCTCAAAATCAAGATGTTCGAAAAATAAAAGGCAACAAGGCATCTTTTAAAATTAAAGATACGTATAATTCTGACGTGCTAGTCTTTCACAAAAAAGATCAAAAAAATGTCATCGAGCAAGAGATCTTAACAATGAAGAAGAATAAAGCACTGATCAAGCGGTATGCAGATGCTGAATACAGCACAGTCATTGTCAATAACACCGTCTTTGAGATAGAGTGGCGATAATAAGTCCTAATGTACAGCATACAGCTCTTTTAGAGCTGTATGCTGTACAACACTATAAAGTTTAGCTCTAAATACTATGTACTTCTTTAGCATGAATATTTTAGGTGGACATCTTATTGAAGAATATAACCAGCTAAAGGTGGTTAATGAGCTTGCGACCAATGTTGTGCTCAATAGCATTCCTGATATTCTTTTTTTGATGAATACTGAGGGGCAGTATCTTTATTACAAAAAAGGTGAGGGCAGGACGTTTATAGAAGAGAATAAAATTATAGGTTCTTACATACAGGAATCTGGAATGCCTGAAGAGATTATTTCTAAAATACTTTCCATCAACGCTATAGCCTTAGAGTCAGGCACGCCTCAAAAAATAGCATATCATTTAGACTTTCCTAACGACAAAAGGCGTTTTTATGAGTCTATTGCAGTGCGTTACAACAGCTATATGGTTTTGCGCATAGTTCGCGACATTACCGCTCGCATTGTAGCGGAAAAAGAACTGATACAAATTAAAAATGAGGAAGAAAAAAAACGCTGCTTGCTCAACTACGTAGTTTCGCACCAAATTCGCTCGCGTATCGCGACTATCTTGGGAATAGGGGTACTCCTACGCGAGCACATGCTCTCTCAAAAAGAAGAAGAACTCTTTATGGAGCAGGTTTTTATGCAAATGCAAGAGCTAGATACACATATTCTCACCCTTAGTGGGCTTCTGAATAGTTGAAATAGATGTTGGCGTGATGGATAGCATCTTCCTACTAAAATTTACAGCGAAAAACAACAGTGACATAACGACGGAAAAGGGCATATTCAGTCGTTTGAGCCATTATACTTCTAGCAAATATTAAAAAACTAGAGCTGAACACTCTCAAAATGATTCTTTCGCGAGACTATTTACTCTGTAAAATGGCTGTTCTGTAGCTAGCGCGAACCTTGCCTTGTGATATTTGCATCAGCTTGGTTTTAAGTAGGGTGCGTCTAAAAGAAGAAATTCGGTCTGTAAAAAGCAAGCCTTCAATATGATCGTACTCGTGCTGAATGACCCTAGCGATGAAGCCTGTGAAAGTTTCTTCGTGTGTTTGCCAGTTTTCATCTTGGTATCTGATGCGAATAGTTGGTTTGCGCATCACGTCTTCACGGATATTGGGAATACTGAGGCAGCCTTCTTTAAAGATACTTTCTTTGCCTTCTTCTACAAGAATTTCAGCATTAACAAAAGCTTTTTTGAGTGGTATTTCGCGGTTTTCTTCATCAGAGGCTGAGCCTGTGTCTATCACAAAGAGCCTGATACTGAGTCCAATTTGAGGTGCAGCCAAACCCACGCCATCACAGTGGTACATGGTTTCATACATAGAGGCCACAAGTTCTTGGAGGTTAGGATGTGTCTCGGGGCTAATAACTTGTGCTTTTTGACGTAAAACAGGACTTCCAAAGAGAACTATAGGATAAATCATGGCTTAGAGGCTTTAAATTGAAAGTTAATTCTGCTGTTCCAAATAAGTTTGTAAGATGAGTGCAGCACTCACCATGTCTATGTTAGCCTTGTCCTGACGATTTTTCTTCTTCATACCACCCAGTACTAGTGTTTGCTGAGCTATTTTTGAAGTGAAGCGTTCATCTATTAGGCAAATTTCTTGTTCTCTAAATTTCGCCTTGAGGCGTTCTGAAAATGTGCGCACCTGTTCAGTGATATGGCTATCTTCACCGTTTGTGCGGGTAGGGAAGCCCAAGACAATCACACTCACCGTTTCCGTAGTCAGATACTGGTTCAAAAAAGCCCATATATCACTAGTTGGCACAGTCGTAAGCGGCTGAGCCAGAATTTGTGCTTCGTCCGTAACGGCTATGCCGCAACGCTTGAGACCGTAGTCTATGGCTAATACACGAGGCATAATGCTAGAAGGTTAGTTTGGTTTTCTTTGATGCAAATATACCTTTGAAAGTGAAGCTTTCTAGGAGATTCTTGCGATTAAGCTGATTTTCAAAGAGTCTTACATCTTGCTCATTACCAAATGATTTGTAAGGCAGATATATGATTTGAGCCAAAGACATAACCAGCAAAAATCCTTCTTTTTCTTTGTAGGCACGCTTGATTTTGGCCCAAGGAACTGCCATGCCCTTCTCGCGGCTTATTCGCATCAAGATTTGCATATTGTCTATTTCGTAAGAATAGCGATCAAAGAGCATCTTGAAGCGTTCATGCCTTGTAATGCCCACAAACTGAGCCACCCAGAACACGGCATACAGGAGATAAAGTGTTATGCTAACGCCTACGCCCCACCAAAGCAAATCAGTGGCTAAAAATAACAAAAATACACCAATGGGTATCAGCCAAGCCCACCACCACTCAGCGGCTACGAGACGAAGGCAAAACTTAATGTAAGTGTTATGTTCGAGTTGAAATTTTTTTGTCTTGATAGTCATATACTTAGAGCTTTTTTATGAGCATCTGGCCGCAAAAATAGATAGATTTTGCTTAGATACCAAGACTTGAACCTGCCTCATTCAAAAAAACTATTCATCGTCATGCTCATTTGCTTCTTGTCCGAAGGTGAGCAAATTGTTATCGGGATCCAAAAGCGAAAATTCTATTTGTCCCCAAGGTTTTGTGGCCAGTTTTCCGTTAGGATGTATGGCTACTGACCTGTTTAAAAGATCGGCGTAAAGCATTTCTATCTGGTTAGTACGAATGTATACTTGTCCGTAGTTTTGCGCCTTATCAAGCGTTTTGAACTCAAAAAAATGAATTTCTACTTTATCCTTAACTAGTATAAGGTAGTCGCCGTAGTCAGAAGATTCACTAAAGCCCAGTTGCTGAATATAGTACTGCTTGGTTTGTTCTTTGTTGCGCATGGGCAACTTGGGGTTTATTTCTGTGAGCATAGTGTGTGTATATTCTAAACTTTAAAAAGAAGGCTTCAATAAGCGACCGCAAGTCAAATATAACCAAATTAAGTCATTGTGCATTTAGGTTCGCACAATTTTATTCGTTTTATACCGTATGATTAAAGAACCTGCGCAACAAATAGACTCTGTGATATTTTTAAGTGATTTCTATACGCAAATCTAACAAGATATTTTAACTTTGTGGAGGTTGTAAACACGTTAGAAAAAAATTGTAGTCTATGTCAAACTTAATTATTGGCACTTATAAACACCTACATTGATGAAATTTACTGGACTTCTCATTTGTTCTTTTTTCCTTTTTTCTTTGTCCTTCGCACAAGAAAAAACTTGGGATATTGCTTATAAAGAAGCAGATTCTTTAATGCAAAAACGTGATTTTAAAGCGGCTATTCCTATTTATGAGGCTGCATTAGTATTGGCTGAAAAAGGGTTTGGCAAAGAAAATGAAAAATATTTAATGACCAGAAATGGCATGGGGCGTAGTGTTTCATATATCTGGGATAAGGAAAAATCAGCTACTTTTTTAGAAGAAAACATTACTTTATGTAAAAAAATTGGCATCAAGACGGCTGTTTATGGGCAGGCTTTACATCATGCAGGGACTTTTTATTTACCAGCTTTAAAAGGCAATCAACCCGATTTAGCTGAAAAATATTTATTGGAGGCTGTTGAAGTACGTAAAGAAGTTTTAGGCAATAAAAATCTTGATTATGCAAATTCCTTAAATAATTTGGCAAATTTATATTCAGGCATGGGCAACTATGCTGCTGCTTTGCTACTTCATAAAGAAACCTTAGCGATAAGGAAAGAGTTTTTAGGAGAAAAACACTCTGATTATGGGCAGTCCTTAAATAATTTGGCAAGTTTATATTCAAACATGGGCAATTATGCTGCTGCTTTGCCACTTTATAAAGATGCCTTAGCGATATGGAAGGATATCTTAGGAGAAAAACACCCTAGCTATGCAAGTTCTTTGAACAATTTGGCAAATTTATATTCAGACATGGGTAACTATGCTGCAGCTTTGCTACTTTGCAAAGATGCCTCAGCGATATTGAAAGAGGTTTTAGGAGAAAAACACTCTAGCTATGCAAGCTCCTTAAATAATTTAGCAAATTTATATAGAGAAATGGGCAACTATGCTGCTGCTTTGACACTTTATAAAGAAGCCTTAGCGATACGTAAAGAAGTTTTAGGAGAAAAACACCCTGACTATGCACTATCATTAAATAATTTAGCAGTTTCATGTCATCAAATGGGTAACTATGCCGCTGCTTTGCCACTTTATAAAGAAGCCTTAGCAATAAATAAAGAGGTTTTAGGAGAAAAAACCCCTTACTATACAGCTTCCATAAATAATTTGGCAGTTTTATATCTGAATATAGGCAACTATGCTGCTGCTTTGCCACTTTATAAAGAAGCCCTAGCAATAAATAAAGAGGTTTTAGGAGAAAAACACCCTGAGTATGCAAGTTCATTAAATAATTTAGCAGTTTTATATTTAAACATGGGCAACTATGCTGCTGCTTTGCCACTTTACAAAGAAGCCTTAGCGATATACAAAGAGGTTTTAGGAGACAGACACCATGACTATGCAGGTTTCTTAAATAATTTGGCAAATTTATATAAAGACATGGGCAACTATACTGCTGCTTTGTCACTTCATAAAGAAGCCTTGGCGATATGTAAAGAGGTTTTAGGCGAAAAACACCCTAACTATGCAGGTTCCTTACATAATTTGGCAGATTGCAATTGGCGTACAAATCAAAAAGAGAAGTCTTATGAAGAAGTAGTCTTCGTGAAAAATTGGGCGGTTGAGCAAACAGAACTTCAGTTTCCTATCTTAACCGAGCAGCAAAAAGAAAGTTTTTTTAACGAAATGCTTAAAAAATATTTGAATGGGTATCAGGCTTTTACCATTGAAATGCCTAAAATAGACACAAAAGATTTTTACAATACCCAGTTGGCGACCAAAGGAATTTTGATGCAATCGGCTTTAAAAATGAAGTCGCGCATCTTAAACTCTAAAGATTCGGCACTCATCGCTTTATATGGGACTTGGACTGGGCAAAAAGATGCGATTATTAAAGCCAATGAAATGAGCACGACTATTAGAAAAGAAAAAGGCATCAACTTAGATTCACTTTTGGCACTCAATGAAACAATCGAACAGCAGCTTTCTGAAAAATCCGAAGCCTTTAAAAATTTAGCCGATAAAAAGCGGACTAACTGGTTGGATATCAAGAAGAAATTAAAAAAAGGCGAAGCAGCTATTGAGTTGATTCGTATTAATAAATACGGTATGCAAAAGATAGTAACAGATACTTCTGATGTGCAAAAAGCCCCTAATTTTCCTAAGTATCCTGCTTTTGGACTTACGGACACCATCTATTATGCCGCTTTGATTATCAAGAAATCCTCAAAAGAGCCTGAAATTGTGCTATTAAAAAATGGCAATGATTTGGAGTCGGTATTTTCAACATATCAAAAGAATATGATTATTTATAAGGAAGAAGATACTCTATCGTACAATGAGTTTTGGAAACCGATTGCTGCCAATTTGTCGGGAATATCAAAAGTATATTTTTCGCCTGATGGCGTTTATAACCAAGTATCCTTAAATACACTTTACAACCCAAGCACTCAAAAATATTTACTAGAAGAGATTGATTTGCATCTTGTTACGAATACGAAAGACATTTTGGCGTTTGGCAACAAGGAAAAAAAAGATTTAAAAGCAGATCTTTTAAGTTATCCAATTTATGATTTGGCAAATCTCAATAAAACTTCAAGTCAAAAACAAGGTACAGAAGAAGATTCTTTGCGTGCGTTTGCGAGTTTTAGTCAGGTTGCTTTGTTGCCAGGAACAAAAAAAGAAGTGGAAGATATTAGCAGCAGTCTAAAAAAAAGAAACTTCAATGTCAATGTGCTGACCGCTGAAACTGCCACCGAAGAAAGCATTAAAAAATTACAGAATCCTAAGATTCTACACCTCTCCACACATGGATTTTTTATTGACTCCAAAGAGACGAATGAAAAAATAAATCCGATGTTGCGTTCGGGATTGTTGCTAACAGGCGTGAGCGATTACGCACGTATGGAAGACAAACCCGACACCGAAGATGGGGTACTCACGGCCTTGGAAGCGGCAAATCTTGATCTTGACGAAACGGATTTGGTAGTTTTATCTGCTTGCGAAACAGGTTTAGGTGATGTAAAAGCTGGTGAAGGCGTATATGGTTTGCAGCGTGCTTTCAAAGTGGCTGGCGCAAAAAGATTGGTAATGTCTATGTGGAAAGTAGACGATGAAGTAACACAAAAATTAATGTCTGTTTTTTATCAAAAATACGCAGCAACAAATAACGCTCGGAAATCTTTTAAAGATGCACAGGCAGAAATCAAAGAACAATATCCCGAGCCGTATTTTTGGGGCGCGTTTGTGATGGTTGGGGAATGATTTTTTTAAAAAATTACAGTTTTTCCTTAGTTTGCAAATTTGAATAAACCCACTATAACCGACAGTCAAATTGTTTCGATTTTTAAGTAAAATCTCATGCTTTTGTATCAAGGTATTTATTCGTTTAAATTATGTGTAAATCAATTTTATACACAGATTTATAGGCTAATAAACCATTTTTCCTGCACCGTGTTTTAATTTTGTCCCAAATGCACAACGGGTGAAATTTACGTTTTGTATTACAAAATAATAAAAAAAGTGTGTGGATATATAAAACTTGCAAGAATTTTGCTAAGATTGCTGCAAATAACACGCCAATGAAACCAAATTCACGCCACGCCAAACTTAAGCCCTCTCTTAAAACCAACTTTGCAGCTCCCAACATTGCTCTTATTGGCTCTGATAAAGCTTTGATACAGCGTTTTGTAGAAGAAGTGTCTTTAAAGCTTCATGTGGGGATACTGAAGCCAAACGATAGCTTTTTTAGGCCACAGAGCGTTGCTAAGGACTTGATATCGGTGGGTGAGAGTGAGTATTTTTCAGAAATTAGAATCAATGCCAAGCTATCTGAGCGTCAGCTTTACCACTTACTAGCCGAATATGAGTTGGTATTTCAGTTTGAGCAAAATCAATTTGCAGAATTTGCGATTGTTTTCGGTCATATTCCTGCCAATGTGAACCCCGAAACCATTTTAGCGGTATGTAATGACAAAAATGACAGTGAGGATTTTCTACTTTTTGAAAGAGATGAGCTAGACGCACTCGCTGAGTTTGTGGTGGACTGGACTCAACAAAAAGCCTCACAAGTGCCACTCTATGGCCTTGTGTTGGCGGGCGGACACGGCAGTAGAATGGATAAGGACAAAGGTTCTTTGGAATATTATGAAGGCATTACACAACGCCAACGCGGTTATCAGCTACTTCAAAGATTTTGTGGTGAGGTGTTCATTTCTTGTCGCAAAGACCAAATCAAAAAGATGGAGTATCCTTATGTGGAAGATAAATTCTTGGATTTAGGGCCACTTAGCGGCATTCTTTCCGCCTTTCAACACGAGCCTAACGCTGCTTGGCTGGTTATAGCCTGTGATATGCCTCTTCTGACCGAAAAAGCAGTGCTTCATCTCATAGAAAACCGAAACGCTCTCAAGATAGCTACTTGCTATCAAAACGAGCGGCGCAATCACCCAGAGCCGCTCTTGGCTATTTGGGAACCTAAATCTTACAGAATTCTATTAGACTTTTTGGCAAAAGGCGAAACCTGTCCTAAGAAAATTCTTCAAATGTCTGATTATAAAAGCGTTGTGCCTATTGATGAAATAGAGTTGCAAAACGTGAATACGCCAGAAGAGTATGAGCAGGTTCTCAAGAGACTTAACAAAAATGTCAGTATCTAAAATCTTGGCACATACGCAGTTTTTGTCTAATTTTGTGTTTTTATTCTCTCTACTAAAGAAGCCACAGGCAAGCACATGATTAGTCAGGATATTGATATAAAGCCTTTTAATACATTTGGTATTTCAGTTAAAGCGCGACAATATTTACCCATTTACGAGCTACAAGACCTCCGCCTGATAGAACAGAACCAACCTATTTTTGTGCTAGGTGGCGGCAGCAATGTGCTTTTTAGTCAGGACTATGAAGGGCTTTTAGTGCATGTCAAGCTCAGTGGTATAGAAAAGCTAGAAGAAACTAGCGAAGAAGTGCTTTTAAGAGTGGCAGCAGGCGAGAATTGGCATCAACTAGTGCTTTACACGCTAGCCAATAACTGGGGCGGACTCGAAAATTTGGCACTCATTCCGGGTACGGCAGGTGCTGCACCTATACAAAACATAGGCGCGTACGGTGCGGAGCTAAGCGAAACGTTTATGTACTTGGATTTTTATGAGTTTGCCTCGAGGCAAGTCAAACGCCTGACAAAAGCAGCTTGTCAATTTGGCTACCGTGATAGTATTTTTAAGAACGAGCTAAAAAATAAGGGTATCATCACAGCCATTTACCTTAACCTAAAAAAGCAGCCTCACACTCTGAAGTTGGGCTATGGTGCTATCAAAGAGGCTCTTGAGAAGCAAGGAAGCACGGATAAAACGACGATACAGCAAGTAGCTAAAGCTGTTATCAGCATCAGACAAAGCAAGCTCCCCGACCCTCAAAAAATTGGCAACTGTGGTAGTTTTTTTAAAAATCCTGAAGTGCCTGTTCAACAATACGATACACTCAAGAAGCAATTTCCGAATTTAGCAGCCTTCAGCACCTCATCGCCCATGAGCATGAAGCTTGCTGCTGGTTGGCTTATAGAGCAATGCGGTTGGAAAGGTAAAAAAATAGGGCAGGCAGGTGTTTATGAGCACCAAGCTCTGGTTTTGGTCAATCATGGCAATGCGAGTGCGGCTGAACTGATGGCTTTGGCTAAGCAAATCCAGCACGACGTGTACCAAAAGTTTGCCGTGCATATTGTACCTGAGGTGAATGTGGTCTAGTTCATGATTTAGACTCTGTGATTTACGAATATTTTTTTGGATATCTAAACAAAAAAAGCGAAAAAAAGTATTAACTATCACGAATACTTACTATGTTTATGCCAATATTTAAGTTCTGTTATACAATCATATTTCAAACCATATGTCTAGTTCAAAGTTAGTTAAAAGATTGATTTCAAGCACTGAAAGTGCTGGTGTAAAAGCAGATATATACGAGATAACAGCTCTGAGTCTTGCTTATGATTTAGAGGGACGTGAGGTGACTTCTGCACATCTCAATGCTGGTGCGCCCACAGTGTCTGTTGTAGAATTTGAAATTAATAATTCAGGTCTTCTTTTAGAGCCTGGTGCTTTGCATTACATGTACGGCAGACTTGATATTTCTGTTCAATCGGCGGCTAGCGGTGGCGGCGGTTTTTCGGGCATGTTTAAAAGAGCCGTCTCAGGTGAGAGTTCTTACCTGACGAATGTAAAAGGGACTGGAAAAGTGTTCTTAGAGCCTACTAAGGGCAAGTACTTCTTTGGCGTAACGCTGAATAACGAGTCTATGGTAGCTGATAAAGGCTTATTTTTTGCAGGTGCAGACTCTGTTCAGGTTTCAGCAGAAATGCAATCCAATGTATCGGCTGCTTTGTTTGGCGGTGAGGGCTTGTTTCAGACCAAAGTTACAGGTACAGGGGTAGTGATTTTTGAAAGCCCTGTTCCAGCTCACGAAATCAAGTGCGTGGAAATCAATAATGAAAAGGTGTTTGTTGATGGCAATTTTGCTGTATTGCGCACTGGCGGTGTTCAATTTGCTGTGGAAAAATCTTCTAAATCTACGATGGGTTCATCCAAAAGCGGTGAGGGCTTGTTGCAGACTTTTACAGGAACAGGGCGCGTTTGGCTTGTGCCTTCACAAGATGTACGCACTCACTTAGGGGTTGTGTAAGGTATTGTCGTTCTTTGAATGAGTTAGGCTGTTGTGCTGCAACCCGTTTGCAGTACAACAGCCTTCTCTCAAACAGTGCTTAAATTTAACGCTGCGGGGGTTTTTGTTCTAGTATTTCTCAAAAAGCTGTCTTTTCCTCACGAGTTTTTGAGCTGGAAATCCCCTTTTGGTTTTTTTTTAACTCCAAAACAGCAAAAAAATCAAGCTTTTCACTAGTTTTTGATTTTTTTAGATGTCAAAGAACTTTTTTTATTCTTGTAATAATACTATTTTGCTATAAGTTCTATTC
>RDZD01000026.1 GCA_004293815.1 Cytophagales bacterium
TTCGGTTTTGCTGCCATCCACTGTGATAGAGATGTTCTCGTCTATTGGGTCTGTACCTTCTACAGTCTCTCCGCAAGCAGATAAAAAGGCTGCTACAGCTACAAACATCAAAAATTGAAACATTAAAGCAAATTTACGCATTGTCTTTCTTTTTTATGATGAAAATAAATACTTTAGTCGCTTGTTAGACTTTACAAACTTAACGTTTAACTTCTTAAATCCTTGTTAAAGCCTTGTTAATATGTTTGCTAGTGTTTAGAAAAAAAGTTACTTGCTTCTTTATATATTCTTTATTGAAAAAAGTAAAATCTAACTTGGCAGTAATTTTTTCGAATCTTCTGCCTCAGCGACATCTTACAAAATAGCTCTACCAAACACCCAAATATTTCCCTAAGCTATGGATTTGGACTTTTAATATTTTGGGGCTGTTTTTTCTTTTTAGTACTCGCAAAATAAAGCATGAGCGCGAGTGCGAGCGTGCCAAAAAATAAAATAGTGACCACCTGAGAACCATGAATGAGTACTGCAAAATAATCGCCTATCAATTTTTCTACACCGTAAGCCTGTACTCCGCCCGATACCAAATAATGGTAGACCCCAATACCGCCCTGTACAGGCACTGCCATAGCGATACCGCCCATAGCCAGAACCGTAAAACCACAAAGCCAGTCTAAGTGAGCTGTTTCAGGCATAGAAAAAAACAGCACGTAGGTCATGTAGTAGTAGCAAACCCAAATAACAAAAGTATGTGCCACATAAGCCCATCTAGCAGAAGCATTCAAAGCCATAATGCTCAAAAAGCCTTCTTTAATACCACCCAAAAAGCCTGCAATTTTTTGTACAAAGCCTATAGTGAGTAGTTTTTTACGAAAATACCATAACAAAAAGCCCAAAATCAAAGCAGGCAACAGTATATAAGCCAACAACATCAACTTGGCTTTGTAAGCGTCTTGTTGCCCACCAAACTTGGTGTTGAGCAAAGCCGAAAGCCTGTCTAGTTCCCAAAAAAGTGTAAAAAGAACCGCCGAAAAGAGCATAATCAAGTCCACAGCGCGTTCGGCCAGGACACTCCCAAAGGCTTTTTGAAAAGGCACGTCATCGGTGCGCTGAAAAACCACACAACGGCTCACCTCTCCCATGCGCGGGAGCATGAGATTGGCTATATATCCCACAAAAATAGCCAAAAAAGCTCTAAAAATTGAGGTTTGGTAGCCCATACCTCGCAGCGCGATTACCCAACGCCAGCCCCTGCTCCAATGGCTGATGAGAGAGAGCAAGACGGACACTATAATCCAAGTAAAATCGGCCTTACTAAGGTCTGTGAGCATCTTGCCGAAATCTTGGTCTTTATAGAGATAGGCAAAAAGTGCGGCCGCCACCAAAAACGATAGGCTGTATTTGATAATGTCAGCAAAGGATAGTTTCATGTGGTTTGGAAAGAAAATGAACGCTTTTTTGCAAAAATAAGGCAATCTAATAAGACACAAGTTTTTTACTTGTTATCTATGAGTCCCCTACCACTTTTAAGAATCACGCCACTTTTTTGAAGTTCTTCGGCAGTAGTGTCTAAAAGACCATTGATAAAATCCTTGCTTTTTTTGCTGCTGAATAGCTTAGAAAGCTCAATATACTCATTGATGCTCACCTTGACGGGTATACTTGAGAAGTTAATCATTTCAGCCACAGCCATTTCTAGAATAATTCGGTCGGTCAGAGCCACACGTCCCCATTCCCAATTTTTAAGGTTCTGACCAATGATACTCTCAAAGTCGTCTTCGGCAACTATGGTGTGGCGATAAAGGTCTAAAAAAAACTCGCGGTCTTCTTCCCAGTTAATGCCGAGCGGTGCCAGCTCTGTTTCGGAATGAAGCGTTTCAGGTACGACAGCTTTAATACTTTTAAGAAGCAGGTCTTTGAGCACAGGCTTATCTTCTTTCCAATTAATGTGCAGTTCTTCAAAGTATGATAAAACAAGATCATTTTTGAAAATAAAGTGCCTGACAATGTGGTCTATGATGATTTTATCATGCTCAAAGTCTGCTGTGAGTAGTTCTGCGTACTCCATATAGGCAGTATCTTCTTTGAGTAGCTTATACCATTCTCTTACAAGCTCTTCGTCCCATCCAATGAGCATTTTTGAGGCATTTTCTTGAAAGCTGGCGTGCTTTTTAAAGTGTTGTAAAATGGCGTTGTTTTTGAGCTTAAATTGGTACTCAAACATAGGTTTGATGGTGTAACTGCGCATTTTTTTGTCGCGCTCATCTAGGGCTGCCAGTTCTCCAAACTTAATAAGCAGTGCAATAAGACTAAAATGACGTTGCTCTAGCTTGTCGGTTTCACGCAGCATGTCATTTTCACACTGCTTTCTGTATTTTCTAACTTGATCTTGATAATATTGTATCCCCTTGCTGGCAGCCAAAGCCACACTGGCATTCAAGGCACCATCCGCTTTGAAATGACGTTCTTGGTAGTTTTGCTCATACAAATGCTTGGCATTTTCTTTGAGTTCGTTCAAAAGGGTGTAGTTTGGAGCTTCGGGGCTATTGAGGTCTGGCTCAAATTCTGCCGCCACAATGTCCTGTCCGCTCAAAAAAGAAGCTTCTTTACACTGTTTGTAGGCGTATAGTGCCTGCAAAACACGTCCGCGCAAAAGTCGTCTATTCAGCATGGTAGTATTATTTTATGCGCAAAATTACAAAAAATAAGGCTCAATCCCAATTTATTTTTCTTTAGGATTAAGATTTACCTTTCAATGCCGTCCTCAAAACTTTCTAGATGTCAGAAGTTCTTTCCAAATGCAGTTTTGAAATCACCCAGAAAGTTTTGAGGAATGACTAGACTGCTTTTGAGTCTATTGAGTAGAGATAAAGATATCTACTTCAGCGTCTTCTGGGTTTTGTGCCTTGGTGCCATATACTTCAAAATCTACTTTGAAAGTTCTTTTCAAGTCAGAGCTCCATATCTGGTTCCAAGCCTCAAAAACCATTCCTTTTAGAATATTGCCTTTGGCTGTGTGTTTTAAATAATGATCAGTTTCAAAGACTTTTCCAATCATACCTGCTGGTACTTGGTCTAGAATTGTCACTTTGCAGCCCAAAAGAGTGGTATAGGGCTTGGTATGGTCTTTTTCGTAGTCGGTATAAATGCAATAAAGGGTGTTATCTACTTTGTTGGGTATTTGCTGCAAAATACCTTCGCTCATAAATTTGTTCCAAAGTGCTGGTATGTCTTGTGCTGACTGTCCATTTTCATTGGTTGTTCTTACGGCTATGCCGATAATGCTGAATTTTAGAACTGTTTGCTTGCTCATTTTAAAAAGTTGTTTAGATGTTGAGCTACAAAGCTAGAGCTAGGTTGTGACAACCTTATGTCAGGGGTTTTGAGAATATTTTTCTTTGCACATTTCAAAGTATTGACTCAAGGTGATTTGATGAGGCTTAAACCCCTCCTTGAGCGTTATCAGCTGCTTAATTCGGTCTAGCCTAAACACTCTAAAAGCAAACCTGAGCCTACAGTATGCTATCAAAAGCCAGTTTTCTTGTGTACTGTAAATGGCAAAAGGCTCTATAGTTCTGGTTGTTATGGCTTCGTCGCTGGCAGCCTGATAGTGTATTTTGAGAAGGGTGTAGTTGGTGATGGCCAGCTGTAATGTTACAAGATAATTGCTCGTTTTTGCATGATTTTGGTATTGTCTAACCTGCATTCTGTGATCCAGTAAATTGGCTTTGTCTTTTGTATTATTTTTAAGAACAGCTTTTATCTTGCTTATGGCTTGCTGATATGCTTTCACCAAAGAAGCATCTTTGTTTGTTTCAATAATTTGCTGGGCAGTCATCAAGGCATTGGCTTCTTCTTCAGTAAACATGACAGGAGGAAGCCTATAATCCTCCATCAAGCTATACCCCTTGCCTTCCTCGCTCAGAATAGGAACGCCGGCCTCTTCTAGTGCTTTTATGTCTCTATAAATGGTTCTTGTGCTTACACCAAACCTCTGAGAAAGCTCAGTGGCACTCACAATGCGCTTTGTTTGCAATTGCGTCAGAATAGCCGTCAAACGCGAGAGCCGTTTGGTGTCCTTACTTTGCATAGTTTGGTTTGCCTTAGCATCTGGCAGCTAGTCTTTGAAACAGCTTCAATAAAAAATGATTACAGAGTTAAGATCTTTACGGGTATAGCCCCACTTTTCTAGCTTATTGAGATCGTATTCATGGTATTTGAGCCATTTATGAACAATCACCAAACCGTATTTTTTCTGCATGAGTTCGGGCTTAATGTCCCTATAGCTAAAATACTCTCTGATAAAAAAATCGGGACGTTTGGCATTATATCTATCCAATAGTTCTATTTTATTGGTTTTAAGGTAAAAATTAAAAATATGTGCTGCCGTGCTGATAACGGGTTTAGGCGTATTGAGGAGAGGTCTTATTTTACTCAAATCGCTTTGAAGTTCTTTCTGTACTTTCTCGTTTTCAAGCCTTAGATTTTCTAGGCTCATGGTCTCCCACTGCCAAAAAGCCCAAGCGCAAAAAGACAGCACCAAGAACAAATCGGCACTAAGCTGCACATTTTTTTCTGCACTCCATTTATAAAAGGCTAGCGCAGCATTTAAAGATAACATACCCAAGGCAGGCAGCATATAAGAAGGCGCAAGCATAAAGGGAGTCATGACAATCGCATAAAAGCTACCTACAATTAAAGGAACCAGTGTGTAAGGTCTTATTTGCTTCTGATATACCTGCCAGATGGTAATACCAGCACCCAATAGAATCCAAATGAAAAGGAGTGGATTTTCTAAAACCATTGTGAGCCAGTTCTGTAGCCATGACACTTGTGCATACTCTGTGTTATTTTGTGCCAAAATACGATACATGTACATCAAAAGAGCTTTAACAGACCCACCGGAAAGAAAAAAGCCCATCCACAAGGCTGCAATTGGGATCACAAAACCCAAAGTGATTTGCAAAACACGCTTTAGCTTCCAGAAAAGTTGCCACTTTTGAGCCACCAAAACCACTATAAAAGCTCCCGCAATAACAGCCAAGCACATTTCTAAGGTCAGAAACAAAAATGCAATGGAAACACCCAAAATATAACTATTGAGTGCACTAGGCTTGCGTAAAAAGCGCATTAAAGCACCACAAAAAACCACACAGGCGGACAAATGAAAAATATGGTGGCTCATTAGTGCAAAACACCTATAGCCAGCAGGGGTTACCAAAACAAAGCCAAAGGCCAGAGCACTCAGAAATGTACTTTTTACATCTAGTTGATCTATAAGCGCAAAGGCTACGAGCAAAGACACATAAATGACCAACAACCAAATAATGTTACTGAGCCTAAATCGCCATTCTTCCACTTCGGGCAAATCAGGTCGGTCAAACCACTGCCAATAGTAATGGGGCAAAGGTGGATGAAAATGCCTCAAATAAAACACATCCTCAGATTCGGGCGCGTGCATTTTTGCCAAACGTTGAACGGCTGCTGTATCATTTTGCTTTTTGGCATACCCCAGCTCTAAAAAACGGTGTAATGAAAAGCTATTTACCTCTAGATTATTCTCAACAAAGCCCTTGCGCGAAGCATTGATATAGTCTACCTCGTCCCAGTTGAGAGGATAATCTTTGTAAGACCAAATATACTGACTTACCAAAAAGAAAGCACCTAAAAGAACCAGAATCAAGTAAAATGGCCGCATGATAATGTCTACGAAAATATTTGGTTTGTGGCAAAGAAGCAGGCTCGGTACAGATTAGATAAAATAGAGTTTTTATACTGCTCTTCATGTTACAAAACAAACATATTTTCTGAAAAGCTCAAAACAGGATTTTAAATATTGTTAAGTCAAATGACAAATAAATAAAAATGGACAAAATGAATGGCGGCTACAAGCAACATTCCATTTTCTGGATATAAGCAATATTTTAAGTTTTGAGTTTTGATTCTAAAAACTTTGTTTGATTTACTTCACCCCAAACATAAACAGTTTAAAAAAAGATTTACCTTTGCAACAGCTAAAAGTGTCTCAATAGGCTTCAATTAATATTTTATTATACAGTTGGCTATTAAGGTTTCCATTTGTTTATTTTTTTTTTAAAATTTAACACACTTTCTTAAACAAAACTCTAGTTTAGAATGTTTCTATTTTAAGCATTTAAGTAACTGACACGAGCAATATTAATGTTACTGACACACCTGGTTGCTCGTCTCTTTTGCCTTTTTTGAAACACTTGTAGCAACTCACACAAAATTTTTAAAGGTATGCGAGTAAGAGTAATTTTTAGACTTCAGAATAGAGGAGCTAGTGTGCCCTTCTATCATCAGAACCTTCTCACAGACATGCTCGACAGCATTGTGTCAGAGCACACTGGAGAGTATCATTTTTCTGCGCTCAAAGGGCAAACTCGTGTAAGCAAAGGTGGACTTCACTATTGCTCTAGACGTGTAACGTTGGTGCTCTCTTGCATCAATCGTAAGGATTGCGATGATATGCTTCGCAAAATATTTGCACAAAAGCTGTGGGAAGTAGGTGACTTGAGACTTGAACCAGAGTTTGTAGAGCTGGAAAGAGAGCCAGAGCTCAAAGAAATTGTTAAGTTTGTTTGTATTTCGCCTATTATCCTTTCTTCGGCATCCAGCAGACGTAACTTAAAAGAGTTTCTTGCACCTGACAATGAAGCTTTTACAGACTTACTTTATGAGTCCACCATGAACAGAATGCTTCATGCAGGCTATATAGATAGCTCTGATTTACATGAGCTTACCAAATTTCAACTTATTCCAGACAGGCGTTATTTAGAGAAGATTCAGCAAGAGGAAAAGAAGTTTGCGCGTATTTACCGCGTGAGACAAGATAATGAAGAAATAGAAGTGCGTGGTTATACCTTCCCTTTTGTTTTGTGTGCGCCTCTTCGTGTACAACAGTACATTATGGCAGCAGGCTTTGGCGAGTTCTGTGACCAAGGTTTTGGTATGTTGGATTTGGCTCACAGCGACCACGCTAGCCGCACCATCCTCTATCCCGATTTTCTGCCAGTTGGTCAAACATTCCACATCAACAATACACCAGAGCCTGAGTTCCTGTTTGAACAGTCTGAGTACTTTACAGGTATCAAATCTGCATAGATTGATTCGTATTTGTTGCTATAAAAAGCCCAAAGGTTATGAGAAAGTGCAAATTGCTTTTTCTCATAACCTTTTGAGTGTAAAATACGATACATCTCCTTTCAAATTTAGAGTATTGAAGCTTTTGTTGTACTTTTATATCCTTAATTTAACATAGGCACTAAGACATACGCAGAAAATGTATAAAAAAATTGTCATTCAAGATGTTATAAAAGCTGTTACTGAAGTGAGCGACTTCATCACACGCGAAGCACAAGCTTTTGATGCCAACAAAGTGATGATTAAAGAACTCAACAGTTTGGTGTCCTATGTAGATCAGCAGGCAGAGCTTATGTTGATAGAAAAACTCACCCCACTGGTTCCAAATGCAGGTTTTTTGGCAGAAGAAGGACAAGGTATACAAAATGCAGAAGGCTATAACTGGATTATAGACCCTTTGGATGGGACTACAAATTTTGTTCATGGCGTGCCCGTTTTCGCTATTAGCGTGGGCTTAGCTCACAACAAAGATTTGATTCTGGGCGTGGTCTATGAGGTGTGTCGCAAAGAGTGCTTTTGGGCTATCAGCGGGCAGGGAGCTTTCTTGTGGGATAAACCCATTAAAACTTCTAGAAACAACACCCTCAGTAACGCACTTTTAGCTACGGGGTTCCCCTATCAAAAATTTGAACACGAAGGTGCTTTTTGGAATACTTTTAGCGAATTGATGAAAAACTGCCGTGGTTTAAGACGCTTGGGTTCGGCCGCGGTAGACTTGGCTTACACCGCCTGTGGACGTTTTGATGGCTTTTTTGAATACAGACTCAATGCTTGGGACGTGGCAGCAGGGGCACTTTTGGTCAAAGAAGCAGGTGGCTTGGTAACAGACTACACAGGCAAAGAAAACTATTTATTTGGGGGTGAAATTTTAGCGGCTTGTAACCCAGATATTCACAAGGCTATGCTAAACAGCATTCAAAAGTACTATTTGTAAGACAATTTATTTTTCATTGTCTACAAAATACATATCTACTTCTCCTTTGTTTTTAGCCATTACGCGCCCCCTGTAGGTGCAATCAAATTCATTTTTAATGTGTTCGTAAGTGCTACCAGAGATATTGACTCTGCCCACTTCACCGCTAGACTCCATTCTAGCTGCCAAGTTGACGGCATCACCCCAAATATCATAAGCAAATTTATTTTTGCCTACCACACCCGCCACCACAGGGCCTGTGTGTATACCTAACCTTAACTCAAAGAAATCGGTCTTGCCTTGCTCTTCGCGCTCACGCCTCCAACGAAGCATAAATTTTTGCATTTCTAAGCCCGCCCTCACAACGTCAATGGGATTGGTGGTATTGGATAGAGGAATGCCACCTGCCGCCATGTAGGCATCACCAATCGTTTTGATTTTTTCTACACGGTGACGGTCACAAATTTTATCAAACTCCAAAAAGCAATAGTCTAGCTCTTTGATGATTTCCTCTGCCGTGAGGTGTTCTGCAATATTTGTAAAGCCCTTAAAGTCTGTAAATATGATGGTAACCATTTCATAAGACTGTGGGGTAGCATGTCCTTTTTCTTTGAGTTCTTCAGCTGTGGCCTTAGGCAAAATATTAAGCAAAAGTTTATCTGATTTTTCTTTTTCAGCCTCAATAACTGTTTTTTGGCTTTCAATTTCGGCGTTTTGTTTGGCCAGCATACGAGAAGTTTGCTTGGCTTTTCTAAAAGCTATAAAAATAACTATGGCCAATATGATGAGCACTACCAAAACCGCTACACCGCCAGCAATAGTCGTTTTAGTGCGTTTTTCGCGCTCTTTGGCCAATTCTAGCTGGTTTTGTTGAGCCACTACCGCCATGCTCAGAGAGTCCTCCATACGCGTGAAGGCTTCTTTTTTCATAGAAAGCTCGCTCTCTGTGGCATTGATCTGTGCTTCTAAGTCTTTGAGCTTACGATCTTTTTCTGCATCATTTTCTATTTGAGAACGCAGCTGCTCTTGTTCGCGTCTAAGTCTAGCTATCTCATTCTGCTTTTGAGAAACCTCTGTGGCACTTTTAAATGTTTTTTGATAAAGCTCTGAATAAAATTCTGTTTTTTTATTATCGCCCAGCCGTTTCCAATAATCGCTAAGTTGGCGATAGGCTCGCCTTTGGCCTTCCACATCATCATTTTGTTTGGCTATTTTGAGACCTTTTTCAGAATAGTTGATAGCACCTTTCAAGTTGTTTGACTTGGCATAAGCTTCGCTAATCTTGAAAAGTACAGTCTGTTTTGCGCGCTTGTCATTAGCTTTTTCATAATTAGTAAGTGCGTAATTGAGATTATCAATCCCTGCAGCCAAATTACCTTGCGAGGATTTATAGTCGCCCAACATCTCATACGCTCGTGCCATCTGCTCTGAATTGCGTGCTTTGATGGCATTATTTAAATTATTGACCAAGTTTCTTTCCCGTTCGGACTGAGCCATAGCCAAGAGAGCAAGTCCAGCGAACAGAAAAATAAATAAGATAGTCCTAATGATACGCATTGTGTTAGAGCGGCAATCTAATATGTTTCAAAAAACTATAAATCAAACTTTTAAGATATACTAAGCAAAAAAATTATTCCAAAACATCATTTGCTCATTTTCTTAATCGGCAATTTATGAATATGATTTGAATTATCCATACGTTAATAAATTTTTTTATAACTAATGATTCACCATTGCTCGGCTTAGGCTAGCCTGGTAGCCACATCAAAAAAACAGTTTTTTGAAAATACACTATAAAAATAGAACTAGTTTTTGCAAAAATAGGATACTTTTTGTATTTTTGCCATTCAAAATATAGGGTATTTTCTTAAAATCATATCAAAAATGGCAATACTTCGTTTTTCTGCACTTCAAATGGCTCAAAGTAGGCAGCCCAAAGAGGTGAAAGTACCAGCGTCTAAAATTTCAGAGTTTTATGGTTCGCACGTATTTTACTTACACACCGCTGAAGCTTATCTGTCTTCGGCCAACTATAAACGCCTCTGTGCAACCATAGAGAGCGGCGAAAAAATTGATGTAGAGCTAGCGGACGCTGTGGCATCTGCTATGAAAACATGGGCTGTGGAACGCGGCGTAACACACTTCACACACTGGTTTCAGCCACTCAGAGGCACTACGGCTGAAAAACACGACTCTTTTTTTGAGCTTAATAACAAAGGTCAGGCCATTGAAAGATTTAAAGGTGGCGAGCTTATAAAACAAGAACCAGACGCTTCTTCCTTTCCGAGTGGCGGCCTTCGCAATACATTTGAGGCGCGTGGCTACACCGCTTGGGACTCTAGCTCACCAGCATTTATACATGAAAGCGGAAGTATCAAAACACTCTGTGTCCCCTCAATTTTTGTGTCCTACACAGGCGTGGCACTAGACTATAAAACGCCTCTTCTGAAATCTTTAGATCTTTTAAACAAAGCCGCTACAGCAGTTTGCCAGTATTTTGACAAAGAGGTCACTAAAGTAACGGCCACACTTGGCATAGAACAAGAATACTTTTTGGTAGACAAAGCCTTGGCTATGGCCAGACCTGACTTGGTATTGTGTGGACGTACAATTTTTGGTCATTCACCCGCTCGTGGTCAGCAGCTCTCAGATCACTATTTTGGTTCTATTCCGCTGCGTGTCAAGAGCTTTATGCAAGATTTTGAAAACGAGGCTCTCAAGCTTGGTATTCCCGTTCGCACACGCCATAATGAGGTAGCGCCAAGCCAGTATGAATGTGCCCCTCTTTTTGAAGAAGTTAACTTGGCCGTAGACCATAACTCTTTGCTGATGGATGTCATGAACCGTGTGGCAGAAGCGCATGACTTCAAAATTTTATTCCATGAAAAGCCCTTTGCTGGTATCAACGGAAGCGGCAAACACAACAACTGGTCGCTGCAAACTAACACAGGTCGTAATCTACTGGCTCCTAGCAGCAAACCTAAAGAAAATCTACAATTCTTGGTATTTTTTGTAAACGTTATCAAGGCTGTACATACCTATGCAGACCTGATGCGTGCGGGTATAGCCACAGCCTCTAACGATTTTCGTCTGGGAGGCCATGAAGCACCTCCAGCTATCATGTCAGTTTTTATAGGTAAGCAGCTTTCTAGTGTGCTTGATGAGTTAGAGAAAAATGCCACTTTGGCTATTGGTAAAGGCGAAAACATGTACATGAAACTAGGCATAGATAAAGTACCGCCCATTTTACTCGACAATACTGACCGAAACAGAACCTCGCCTTTTGCCTTTACTGGCAATAAGTTTGAGTTCAGAGCTGTAGGATCTTCAGCCAACAGCGCAAATCCTATGATGATTTTGAACTCCATTGTGGCCGACCAGCTTATGGAATTTCACAAGGAAGTAGAAAGCCGTTCCAAAGATGGTCAAAAACGCGAGTTGGTTATTATAGACATCTTGCGTGATTATATACGCAGCTCCAAAGCTATACGCTTTGAGGGTGATGGCTACAGTGAAGAATGGGCCAAAGAAGCCCAAAAGCGTGGCCTCAAGAATATCAAAAATTCCGCGCACGCTCTTGAAATATATGGCCAGAATCATATCAAAGCTCTTTTTAGTAAACTCGGCATCTTTTCAGAGATAGAGCTGGAAGCCAGACAGGAAATAGAGTATGACAAATACGTGCTACAAGTTCAGATAGAGTCGCGACTTATCAATGATTTGGCACAGAGCCATATTGTACCAGCAGCGTTGGCCTATCAGAACCGCTTGGCTGAAAACATCAAGCACCTCCGTGACTTGGGCCTAGAAAAAGAAGCTAAAGAGCGCATGGAGCTACTTCAAACCGTTTCTGGACACATTAGCACTATTCTCAAAAACTCTAGCGACATGCTGGAAGCTCGTAAAAAAGCCAACGTCCTTGACACCAAAGCTGCTGCTCTGGCCTATTGCGACAAAGTAAAGCCTTACTTTGACAAAATAAGGAAGAGCGTGGATGAGCTAGAGTTACTCATAGACGACGAACTCTGGACACTCCCTAAATACAGAGAACTGCTCTTCATAAAATAGCTTGGCTATTGTCAAAATCTAAGTAGCCATACAACCGCAGGCATTTGAATGTTTTCGGTTGTATGGCTGCTTCATTTTTTTAAAAAAATGACATTTTTATATCTCTTCGGCTAGCCACCTGTATGGTGATTTATTCTTTTGAGAAGAAATCTTTTTAAGAAATTTCAAACTCTTCAAAATCGATGCCCATCACTAAAACATCATCAATTTGACGCTCTTTACCTAATTGCATCCACTCATCAAAAGCTTGTTCTAATACTTTGGCTTGACTTTCAAAGTCTAATGCACTACTCTTTTCTAAAAGCTCGTAAAGCCGTTTTTTGGTGTATCTTTTATTTCTTGCCCCCCCAAACTGATCTTGATAGCCGTCCGAAAAGAGATACAAGCGTTTGATATCAGTAGTTGGAACGTTTTTCAATTCAAACAACTTCTCATGCTTTCTTTCATGTCCGCCCACAGGCATGGTGTCAGGCGCAACAATAGAGATTTTATTGTCGTGTCCTAGTATACAGAGAGGGCGGCCAGCACTGGCAAATTTGAAATCTGAACAAGCTTTTTTGTTATTTTGAGTAGATACTTTAAAAGACAAAAGACCTATCTCCATGCCATCTCTTACTTCTGTATCTTGTTGACGAAGTGTCCTCTTAACCATCGTATTAAGCTGGTTAATAATAGTTTCTGGGCTATGAATGGCAAAAGCATTGACAATTTCATCGAGCAGGTTATGACCTATCATGGACATGAGTGCACCCGACACACCGTGCCCTGTGCAGTCTACGACTGCTACTAGAATGGCATGGCAATCTGGATTCTTTATGCTGTGAAGCCAATAAAAATCACCACTTACTATGTCTCGGGGACGAAAGAAGGTCCAGAAGCCGGGTCTCAACTCGTCCTTTTGTGTTAAGTCGGGCAGCATAGCAAACTGAATGCGCTTAGCATAGTTTATACTAGACACAATCTCATAGTTTTTTTGTTCTATAACTGTTGCTTGATCTTTTAGTTGGTCAAGCGTGATACTTAGCTCTTCGTTTAGTGCATTACTTTCCTCAATGGCTATACTCAGATTGGTTGCTATTTGGCTAATTTCATCTTTTTGTTTCACCACTTCAGCTGTCCGTTCTGTTACCTTCTGTTCCAGCACTGCATTGGCTTTATTGAGTGCGCGTACACGCCAATAGACTATTGCTGATGTTATAGAAATAATCAACAAAACGACCACCACTCTAAACAAAAGGGTTTGCCAGATATATGGTTCTTTGACAATAGTTATTTCAATGTACTTGGGGGCTGGTACGCCTCTACCGTCTTTACCCCACACTCGAAAAGTATAAGAACCTGGTGGCAAGTTAGTATAGGTTGCAGTGTTAGAGGTTTCTGCTTTAATCATCTTTTTATCAAAGCCCAATAGCTGGTATTCATAAGTGTTGAGTTCGGGAGCAAAATAGTTGAGTAAAGTGAAGTCAATGGCTATCATGTCTGCACCAGCCTCAACAGTTATACTTTGGTTATTCAATAAGCGAGAATCTACCTCATCGCCCATAATACGCAAGCCCGTAAATACTAGCTGAGAGGTATTGGCAGACGATTTGATAAGCGCAGGATCAAAAAATAAAATCCCTTCATTGGTTCTATAATAAAACATTCCTGAATACTTACCTATGGCATAGGTTCCTCTACCAATTGGATCGGAATATATTTCACTTACGGGCAAATCTCTTTCTATCAAAAAATTATCTATCTTGAAACTCTTAGGATCTATTTTACTAAGCCCCAAAGCTGTACTTGCCCAAATAAATCCTTCTTTGTCTTTGAGAAGGCTAAGCACCCTCGTATCGCTTAGCCCCTCTTGTGCAGTGATAGATTTCAAAATATCGCCTGTTTTGGTGTCAACCAACTGTAGTCCTAAAGAGGATGAAATCCAAATCTGATCAGGTGCGTGTGCACAAGCACCTGATATCTGAATGTCATTTCTTTTAGAATTTTCTGGTATTGAAATTTTTACAAAGTCCTTAATCTGGCGATCGTAGCGAAACAATGTGTCTACTTTGTTAAGTCCCCACGTATTCCTATACTCGTCTTCGTAGAAAAATATTTTGTTCAAACCCTCGATAGATGCCTTTGTTTTCAGCTTTCTATATGTGCGCTGGCCTGGTTCCCAAATAGAAAAGTTGCCTGTTCCTCTGATATCAAACCGCATCATTTCATCATAAGAATTGAAAAGGAAAATCATTGGCCGGAAACCATCTTCGCTTCCGCTCCATTGTGGTTTGGGTTTGATAGAAAAACCATCAATCTCCATCACCTCTTCCTTAGTATAACAAAACGCAACTTTATTACCAGGTGCGTTATCCATACAGGACAGGTAAAGATCATTAATCCGAGCACTTTTATCACTGGATTTACTAGGTTTATAATGTAAGTATTTTCCTGTCTTGGGATGTATACCCAGTAAGCCGCCATAAGTGGCTCCTAGGTGGTCAATACCTTTTTGTAATGCTGACCATATCGTCCCATCTGCTGCTTCGGCAATTTGTCTTCCCCCTGTAACAAAGTCATCAAGACCAGGTACTTTGTGCGTGAGAATTTTAAAATGCCGCATAAGAGGGTTGATATAGGCCAAACCCGCACTGGTTCCTACCCACAAACGGCCATCTTTGTCTATAAGCAAGGCTGACACATTATTGTGTGGAATAGAGCTAGAATTTTTATGATTGTGAGTATAGCTAACAAATTTCTGCGTTTTAGGGTCTAACATACTAAGCCCACCGCCTAAAGCACCTACCCAAATATTACCTTCTTTGTCTTCTGTGATACACGATACATTATCAGCATTTAAGCTTTGAGGGTTATTCAACTGGTTACGAAACCAACTGAATAGTCCCGTTTTTTGATGATACCAATAAAGACCTATATACGTGCAAAACCACACATCATTTTTGCTGTCTACGAAAACATCTTTGACAAGTTGAGGAGTTTTTTGTTCAGGAAACTTCAATGTATCGTCATGACTTTGCAAATGGTAAAACTTTTTGAAAGGCGCGCGAAAAGTATCCACCCCATAGTTATCGCGCCATGTACCCATCCAAAAACGCCCAGTCCTATCTTGTGCGGCAATGCCGTTGCTATAAACAGCAGGTTGCTGGTCAGACTCTTGCTCTTGTCTGGGCGCGAGTTTCTTTTTGATGCACCATTTGGCTTCATCAACCAGACAAAGCCCCCCCGCAGAAATCCAAATGTTATTGTCTAGATCCTCTGTAAAACCAAATACAAGATTGCTGTTGAGTGTGGTAGAGTCGCCCCTTTTGCCATATAAATTCTTAAAGGTACTGGTTTCAGGGTTAAATAAATAGGCACCAGAACCGTATGTACCCACCCAAAGCCGCTGTTTAGAGTCTACAAAAAGACTACTCACTGCATTTTTTGGATGTCCAACCGTATCGGTTTTATAGAGAACATATTGCTTGGTGTTTTTTCCATCGAAGCGAACTAAGCCAAGCTCTGTACCTATCCAAATATAGCCTGTTTTATCTTGAGCCAGAGCTGTTACGCTTGTAACCAAACCTGGTAATTTAACTCTGTTAAATTTCAATTCCACTTGTGCATAACTTCCCTTTTGCCATAAGGCAAGTGCGAATAGTGCTAAGAAGAATTTTAAAAAACGCATATATACAAAGCTTGTCTATTATATAAACTGATATTACAGACTTAAAATTTATTGACTTTCGAGACGGCAAATATCAGTCCAAACAGCTTATGAATTAGTTACAGAAACAATACGCTAAAGCACATTAACTGGAATTAAACCTCAAATTCCTGCTTTAGTATTCTGCTTCTATTCCTATAATGGAATAATAATTGCGCTGTTAAACTACGATTGAATAGTTGTATTTCAAAATTTTTATGTAAGTTTTGAAATATTATCTCAATGTGTTAGCGATAACCGTCTGGTGATGACACCGCATCTAAAACGTTATCAAGCTAACTGTGTGATACTTATATTTTTTTATTGTTAAAACATTTGTGCAAAATACAGCCATGCCATGAGTTTTTATTACTTTTGTCAACACTTAATTCAGAAAGCTCCTCAATTTATATACGCTCAACTTCATATCATGCAACCTGAACTGATTAGGGTCTTGCCAGAAATGATTTGAGAATTTGCAATGCTTTATATGATTTTCTTTTTACTCTCCAAAACCCTTTACTATCTGCTCATGCCCATTACATGGCTTCTGGGTTTGATACTATGGACTTATTTTACAAAAAAAGAAGCTCTTCGCAAACGGCTTTTGGGACTTGTTTTGAGTTTGACTCTTGCTTTTACCAATCCGTTTTTGATCAATGAGTTGCTCTTGCTTTGGGAGGTTCAGCCCGTGCCTTTAGCTTCTGTGGGCTATTACGAGGTGGGCGTTGTGCTTACGGGTGTTACGCAAACCAACAAAGAACCCAAAGATCGAACCTACTTCAACAAAGGAGCTGACCGTTTAACGCACACGGTCATGCTCTATAGATTGGGCAAAATCAAAAAAATATTGATTTCTGGAGCTACAGACTTTGATAGGCTAGGCCAAATTAAATCGCTAGAGAGTGATATGCGGCGCACATTTTTAGACTGTGGCATCCCTGACAGTGTCATCATCTTGGAAAGCAAGGCTAAAAACACGTATGAGAATGCCGTATTTACCGCCGAACTCCTTAAGAATAATGGTATAGAAAAACAACCTGTGCTACTCATCACGTCAGGCTTTCATATGCGTAGAGCGATGGCTTGCTTTGAAAAGCAACAGCTTAATTTTGAGGTATTTGCAACAGATTTTTACTCCAACGAGCGTGTCTTTGAGTTCAAAGCCTTTATGCCTGCCGAAGAAGCCTTTTGGAAACTATCAGTTGTTTGTCGAGAGATAACAGGCTATGTGGTCTACTGGCTGATGAACGATTGCTAATAGAGGATGCTTAATCAAATTGTCAAGCTTTTGCCGCAGCCCTGCGCAGTCGGTCATTGATGGCAAGCCCCAAGCCTTCTTCAGGAAAATACTCAGCTATAATTCTTTGACAATGAGGGTTTGCATCAAGTTCTCGCATCACTGCAAAAAGCTTCTGAGCAGCTTCATTCAGTGAGCCATTGGGCGACAATAAAATTTGTCTTTGGTCTTCAAAGTGCTTGATTTTATTTTCAAAGAGCAAGAAAAAAGTTCCGGATAAAGCCTCATCCTGCGTTATAACTTCTGATCTATGTAAAAGTGTTAGGGGTTTGAGGGGTGCATAATGACTTTTTAACATGCCAGGAGCTTGAGGACTTGAGCTTGAGTGTGCCAAAACGCGAACAGAGCCTAAAACCGCTTCTATGTTTTCTATTTGTAGACCACCTTTCCTGAAAACCGTCCAAACGTCATTATCTAGACCCAAAACGGTGGACTCTAACCCGACTTCGCAGGCCCCGCCGTCCAAAATATAAGCGACCTCACTGCCAAGCTGCTCGGCCACATGCTGTGCCGTGGTGGGACTAATGTACCCAAACGGATTTGCGCTAGGGGCTGCCAACGGAAAGGGCAAGTTGGATAGCAGTTCTTGCAAAAGCTTGTGTTGTGGCACACGCACACCCACATGGGCAAGCCCACTGGTTACCAGAGGTGGGATTTTATCGCTCTTGGGCAACAAAACAGTCAGAGGACCAGGCATGAAGTTCTGAGCAAGTGAACTAAGCTCTGCCAAACGCTTTTCTGACCAATTACTCAAATCCACATATGCTTTTGCTGCTTCAAAACTGGCAAAATGAACAATAAGCGGGTCAAAGGCAGGTCGTTTTTTAGCTTCAAAGATGCTTATAACAGCAGACTCTGCACAAGCGTTGGCAGCAAGCCCATACACGGTTTCGGTAGGCACGCCCACAAGTTGGCCTAATTTCAAACAATGGGCAGCTTGTAAGATATCTTGCCCTATACGCATAAGCTCAATTATATTTCCTTCAAAAAAAGTAATTAAAGCTCAAATATAGCTCAAATAAAAACGATAAGAAAATATTTACGGTCTTTGAATAAGCTTAGTGGATATCTGAAGGAGAATTATATTGCAGAATAATCTATGGCATAATTGGATTTACAAAACATTTAAAGCACTTTTGCATGCGTAATAAAAAGTTTGGTTTGGTTTTTGAAACTTTTTCTTTTTAATAATTTGTTGTGTTTTGTCTCTTAATCAGTTGTCAGTTGTTTAACCAACCTTTAAATAGTGTGCTGCTTTTTAGGCAGAGCTTTAGAAAGAGCTTGTTTAGGTTGTTGTTTATTTTATCGAGCACAGTTAGTTTCTGCTCTTTAGCTACTGCACAAAACATTGCAACCAGCTCGCAATATGACAGTTTGAAGCAAAAGCTCAGCACGAATATACAAGATACTACGCGTTTGAAGATACTACTTAATATGGTAATTTTTAGCTTAGTTCCCAATAGCAATAAAAAAGATGACTTAATAGCGAATATGCATGCTGCTCAGCAACTTTATAACCGTGCGCTAAAACGTCAAAAACCTTCTGAAGCAGCCTTCCTAAAGACTTATAAAACGTCCTTTCTTTTAGCCGAGGCTATCCGCGTGAGCCATATAGGTACACCTATTGAGACGGTAGCAGCTTTTGAAAAAGCAGAATTGGGTTTTATGCAAGCAGGGAGTGACAAACTTTTACATATAACGCTTTATTCTCAATTTGCTACATATTGGGACAAGATAGGTTATAGCAATAAAGCATTGGAATACAAGCTAAAGGCTCTACAGGTTGCAGAAGAGTGCGGCTCAGTTAAGAGTATTATAGCCTCTATGGTTAATTTAGCAATAAGTTATAGTGGTGATGATAAGTTAGATATCGCAACAGATTATTATAATAAAGCTCTCAAAAAGGCCAGAGAGGTCAATTATGAGCGTGCACTTAGTGCTATTTTCAATAATCTTAGTGTGATTTATCTCAACAAAAATAAGTACGATTCTGCTGTAACGTGCGCAAGGCAAGCTGAAGTCATTAAACTAAAAATGAAAGATTCTCTCTCTCTACACTTACCTTATATCAATCTAGTAAAAGCATACTTTGCATTAGGTAAGCGAGACTCTACATATGTTATTCTTGAGAAACTTAAAGAGCTGTCTCAAATGCCTGGTGCTGAAGCTATTTTGGTCGATTACTTTTACTTAAAAGCAGATATTCTACGCAAGTACGGCAAATATGAGCAAGCGCTACAAGCCATAAACATGCATGATATTTATCGTCAAAAATACAGGTCAGCAGACGTAGACCAACTTAAAACATCTTTGCAATCAAAAATCAGAATCTACAAGGCTATTGGACGCTACAAAGAAGCTTTGGCCTGCTTAGAGTTAGAACAAAGTATTACGGACAGCCTCGCTGAACAAAATGATGAAAGAAAAAAAGGACAACTAGAGTCTCAGTATGAATATGACAAAAAAGCTCAAGAGCAAAAAATCAAAGAAAGAGAAAAAGAGCTGATAAGAGAACAAGAAAAACAAAGGGAACGGTGGCTTTTTTATGCAGTTGTTATAGCCTTACTTTTTGCTATAATCATTGTGGTTTATGGGGTGTACAAACAACGACAAATTAAACAGGCCAGTGATAGAATTTCTATGCAAAATGCAGAGCTACAACAGCAGCGAGAGGAAATTTTGGTTATTAATAACCAAATATCCAATCAGAAAACTGGTCTTGAAACTGCTTTTAAAGAGATAGAGCAAAAAAGTATGCTTATTACCCAAGGAATCCAGTCTGCAAATGCTGTGCAAGTGGCTATTCTTCCTCCTTTTAGAGCTTTTACAAAGCATTTTTCTGAAGTTATGCTTTTCTATAAACCCAAGGACATCGTTTCGGGTGATATTTACTGGTTTGGTGTAAAAGAAAACAAGAAAATTCTGGCGGTGCTGGACTGTACTGGTCACGGCGTTCATGGAGCCTTTATTACCCTTATCGCTTATAATTTAATGAACAAAATTGTTTTATCAAAAGACATTACCGAGCCAGCACTCATCCTAGAAAGCCTAGACCGAGAGTTTATCAAAAACCTTAAACAAGATGAGAATCATAACTCTGATGGCTTAGACATTGCCTTATGCTGTATTCAAACAGATACTTCATCGCTCCTTTTTGCAGGAGCCTCTATGCACTTGATAGAAGCCAGAAATGGGTATATTGTTGAAAACAAAGGCACTAACAGGCATATTGGAGGAGTATTCAAAAACCGTAAATTCAAGACTTTTGAAACTATAGTAAGCTCTCTAAACCCAAGCAGTACCTATTATCTCTGTTCTGATGGCTATGCCGATCAACATCACCACATCACAAAAGCCAGATTTACGCGAACAGCACTCAAAAACTTACTAGCCGAAATTAGTTCAGAAAATCTTGCCATACAAGAACAGAGGCTAGAGCAAAGCCTGAATAATTGGCAACTAAACGGTAAGCAGACCGATGATATCACCATTGTCGCATTCAGAGTCTAGACAAGTAACACAAATATAATTTCTGCCCTGTTTTTATTCTCAGAAATATGGCCTATATTTGCCCTATTGAGGCTTTGCTTCAGATAAAAAAGCGCAAAATATTAATTGATCCTTGTTATCCCAATGTTTAACTTAATAGCAGCATGACAAAGCTCACAGAACTTCTCAAAAAAGAGTCTGATACTTCGCGTCAGAAGTTTGTGATAGGCTCGTTTCTCAAAAACTATCAGGCTCTTATCAAAAACGATCCTTCAGCTTGGCGTAGCAAGTTTCGCAAAATGGCCACCTCGCCTTTCAATTTCTATCGCGGTAGTGCTGCCCTCTACTATGCGGATGTGTCAAGAGACGATGATCCTTTTTTGAATGAGAAAACAAGCCGAGTGTGGATTCAAGGCGACCTCCATGCCGAAAACTTTGGCACTTATATGAACGGTGCTGGCATCTTAGTGTTTGATGTGAATGACTTTGATGAAGCTTACGTAGGCCCTTTTACTTGGGATATGAAAAGACTAGTGGCAAGTTTGGCTCTTATTGGCTATCAAAAAGCTATGAGCGACTCCGAAATACGCGAAGTCATAGCTTCAGCTGCCAGAGGCTACTCGAGACAAATCAGTAAGTTTGCCAGTGGAGAGACCAAAAAATTTGCCCTGACCCTAGAAAACACTAAAGGTAAACTTCTGGGCGTGCTTCACACCGCGCGTCTGCTCACAAGAGTAGACCTACTTAACGACAATACCGAAATCGTTAATTATGACCGTAGATTTAAGCTCGGTAAAAGCATATTGCCCGTTTCAGATGAAAAAAAGGCTCAAATAATGGGTGCGCTAGAGGCATATTATAAGTCTATCAAAAGTGGTAAGAAAAATAAAAACTTTGGTTTTGCGGTTAAGGATATCAGCCGACGTAAAGGCTTGGGAGTGGGTAGTGCAGGCTTGCCTATCTACAGCATTTTGATAGAAGGAGAGTCTCAATCACTTGAAAATGATTTGATCATTTCTATGAAGGAAGCTCAGCCTTCTGCTGTTGCTCAGTACATCACAGACGAGAACGTAGGCAAATACTTCTTGCACAACGGCCACCGCACAGCTACATCACAACGCGCCTTACAAGCCTTTGCTGATCCATTTTTAGGACACACCACCCTAGACGGCAAAGGAATGTTTGTCACAGAAGTAAGCCCCTATGGAGCAGATTTAGAATGGGACGACATCAACGACTTGGACGATATGCTTGAGGTGACGGACTATTTAGGACAGTGCGTGGCCAAAATTCACTGCTGCTCTGATGATGACAGTGACCAGAGCCTCATTAACTACTCCATAGAAGACGCTATCAACGCTGTTTTGAATGGCAAAGAGGCTGATTTTATCAATTATATGGTAGACTTTGGTGAGAACTATGCCGCACAGGTTCGTAAAGATCACGCGCTTTTTGTAGATGCTTTCAGAAACAGACTCATAGAAGGTATCTAAAGCCTTTTTGAGCTTCAAAACTTGCAACCAAAGATTTGACAATACCAAGCTCAAGTCTTTGGTTGCGCTTTTAATTAAAGCCCTGTATTAAAAAATACATCCATATTTTTTATAAACCAATGCTTAAATTATGAAACCACTACATCAATTTTCCCTCATCATGGTGTTGGCTTTTGGGTGTGTGGTGGCGGCCAGCTTATACTGCTCAGCTCAACACATACATCAGCAAATCAGAAACATGGAAGGCGTTTGGGCAGGAACCTTGCTCATTTATCAAGCAGAAAAAGGGCTTGTAGATTCTGCCAAGATAGAACTCAACATCATACCAATCAGCTACAACAAACCTGACAACAGAGAGTGGAAATGGCAGACCATCTTTGAAAGTACTAAGTATGGCAAGATAACCAAAGACTATTTACTCAAAGCGCATCAAGATTCTGCCTATCGCTATAATTTAGACGAACAAAACGGCATTCTCTTACCTTCATTCCTACTCGGCAGCGCATTGTATACGCGCTATGAGCTTGCACCCCAAGACTGGTACATGTCCTGTTACGAGCTGCTGCCTGATGGCTTTACTTTGCGGTACGAAGTTGTATTTGGCACAAATACACCCAAAACTAAACATCAAAGCACAGTAGGCACCCAAACCTACACCATACTTGGCTTAGGTACTAGCGGCAGCCAGCGAGCCTATCTAACTAGAAAAAAACGAAAGTAAAAATGCTAAACTTGTAAAAAGTTATTCTCTTCACGCTTTTCTAGTTCGCGCTTTTTCTTGGCGTGTACCACTGCCGACACATAAATACTGATTTCATAAAGCAGCAATAACGGCGTACCCACCAAGATCTGACTTACCACATCGGGCGGTGTAATGATAGCCGCCACAATCAAAATCACAACAATGGCATGGCGGCGATAACTCCGCATCATACTTGGCGTAACTATACCCAAACGAGAAAGAAAAAAAGCCACCATAGGCAACTGAAACATCAAACCGCATCCCATAACGAGCAGCGTAATAGTACTCACATAAGACCCTAAGTCATACTCATTGACTACATCTGGGTGTACCTGATAGTTGGACAAAAAGTTAAGCGTGAGTGGTACTACTGCAAAATACCCAAAACTGATACCCAACATAAATAAAAGTGTCACAAAAAAGGTAGCACCAGCCGCTACTTTTTGCTCGTGCCCATAAAGAGCTGGTGTTATAAACCGCCAAATTTCCCAAAAAATATATGGAAAGGCAATAATAAAACCCGCCACCACCGATACCAAAATATGCATTGTGAACTGCCCAGAGGGCACGCGATTTTGAATAGTGAAAGGCAACTTATCTATGCAAAGCACTTGCGATAACTCACAAATCCACTGATAAGTGATGAAATCTGGCCTAGAAGGCCCAAAAATAACCGTACCAAACAAAAAATCAGCCTGAGTAAATGCTACAACCGTAACCACAAGTAAACCCACCAAAGCCCTTATGATGTGCCATCGGAGCTCTTCCAAATGGTCTAAGAACGGCATATCTTTCTCACTACTCATTGTTTGTGTGCTGGCTGTTGTGTTTAGAAAAGGCTTTAAGGCTGCTATTTGAATACCAAAACCTAAAACCGTTTGCAAATATCAGATTTTCTGCTTAAAAAACATAGCTCAGATTAAGAATTTTGAACTCGAGGTGCTCAAAACCACCTTTGACTTCGTTTACTCCCAAAATGAAAAGTAGACAATAACAGGGATTGTCATAATTGGCTGAATATGTCTATTTGCTGTCTCTTTGGTATTTTTTTTAAGGTGTATTTTTGCAAAGTAAACAGGAAGATATGTCCACCAAATTTGTTTTTTTGATTCTACCGCACATTCATATCCTAGATTTGGCGGGTCCAGACCAAGCCCTCCATGAAGCCATAGGCTTTGGGGCTGAATTTGTCATAGAGTATTGTACTATAGAACAGGCTGTATCCACTACAAGCGGTTTACCACTAGGCTCACTGGCTCATTACACAAGCATCAAGCTCAATAAAGGAGATTTTTTGATGATACCTGGCTCTGCTTATGATTTTATGATTTCAAAGTCTTTTACAGCAGAAAAAGGGCTTTTTGAGTGGATAAAAATCCAATACGAACAAGGTGCAAATGTTTGTAGCATCTGCATGGGAGTCTTTGCGCTAGCAGAGTCGGGACTTCTGAACGGTAAAAACTGCACAACGCATTTTAAGAAAACCCAAGCATTGCAAGAGAGATTTCCCAAAATACAGGTGATAGAAAACATTCTTTTTACGCACCAAGACAGAATTTATACGAGTGCAGGCATAGCGGCAGGTATAGACTTGACCTTGCACATTATTGAGCAACTTAAAGGCAGCTACTTCGCGCACCAAGTAGCGCGTGAGCTGGTTGTTTATCAACGCAGAAAAGGCAATGCCACTCAGGAAAGCGAGTATTTGGCCTTTCGAAATCATATTCATGCGGGCATCCACGCTGTGCAAGACCATATCATTCATCATATTTCAGAAAAGATGTATTTGTACAACTTAGCAGAAATAGCCAATATGAGCGAACGAAACTTTACTAGGATTTTTAAACGAGAAACTGGTATCACCGTCAATGATTTTATAACACTCATCCGAAAAGAGACCGCCGAAAACTTACTCAAAAACCCTGATCTATCGCGTGCGGAGGTGGCCAATAAAGTGGGCTTACAAAGCGAAAAACAATTAATCAGAATTCTAAGCTGATGGCCTTTCTATTAAAAAACTACTACTCAAACATCTAAAGCACTAGACATAATGAAGTTCAAGTATCTTTTCTGTATTTTGTTGATAACCAAAACAAGTTTGCTTTCAGCGAACGTAGATATCAAACACATCAAGTTAGATTTGAAATTTGACTGGTCTAAAAGCATAGCTCATGCCACAGCAGAAATTACATTAAGTCCTCAAAGTGAGTCAAAACAAATTGATTTAGATGCAGGAAACTTACGCATTGAGTCTGTTGCGCTCAATAATAGAGAGCTGGAGTTTAAATATGACGGCGGTGATGCGGATAAAAATCTCCATATCATCTTGGATAGAAAATACTTGTCCAAAGAAACTCTTAAGTTATTGATAACATACAGCACGCAGCATGTCAATCATTCCGACCCTAACGCTATTGGAGGAAGCCTAGGCAAAGGACTTAGATTTATGCAACCCACAAGTACTACACCCACCAAACGCCAACAGATATGGAGCAGTGGTGAGCCTAATGGCAATAAATATTGGTTTCCTTGCAATGAGGAACTTTCTGATATACACACCACAGAAATAATAGGTACTGTAGATAAACCATTGACAATCCTAAGTAATGGCAGTTTGATAAGCATCAAGGAAAACGATAATGGGAGCAGAACCTTTCATTATAAATCATCAAGCCCATTCCCTTCTTATCTAGCCTCTATTGTGGTGGGCGAATATCAGGCCATTGTCCAAAAAACCAAAAACACAGATATTTATACCTATGGTTATCCTGATGAGAAAGAATCTGTGGGAGCAAGCGTGGAATTATTGCCAGAAATGATGCGCTTTATTGAAAATAAAACAGGCTATGCTTTTCCGTATCCTATTTATAACCAAGTGGTTGTACAGGATTATCCTTATCCTGGTTTGGTGGGTCAACACAATGCTGTGATACTATCCGATAACTATATTGACGACTATGGAGTACACAAAGATTTTAAATATTTATGGGACGGCGTAGCTGTACAAGGATTGGCTAGCCAGTGGTTTGGCAATTTGTTGATGCCCAAATCATGGAACGACATTTGGCTAAATAATGCTTTTGCTGAGTACTTTGCTGGGCTTTTCACAATCCAAAGCAATGATATAGCAGAATATTTACTGTGGTACTATTATCCTTGGGAAAAATCTATTGTATCCAACGACTGGCAAAGCAATGTCAAATATCCAGTAGTTCCCACAGACTTCAAAAATATACCTTTGTACAACTCCAACAATGCCAACAAATTTCGCGGAGCCTTAATAATGAGAATGTTGCAGCAAGAACTCGGCGAAGATAAATGGTGGAAGGCCATAAAACATTACGTTAAAACGAACGCAGGAAAACACGTTACAACCAGAGATTTTCAAAATGCTATTGAAAAAGTATCAGGTCAATCCTATGAATGGTTTTTTGATCAGTGGATTTATAAAATTGGCATGCCAGATTTACAAGTTATTAGGAACTATGATCCTACTAAAAAAGCACTTCAATTAACCATAAAACAAAATCAAAGCCCCAATAACAATACTCCTTATAAACAAGTAAACTACTTTAGAGGAAAAATTGCCATAGAAATAGATGGTTCTTTGGAATACATTGAGCTAAAACCGCAAGCAGAAACAATAACTGTCTTCCATCGCGATACCGAACCTGGCTATGTCCATTTCAATGTCCATGAAAATTTCTTGTGCCACTATTCATTTGAGAAGTCTGACAATGAATACAAAACTCAATTAAAAAAATCTAAAGACGTAGCAGCCCAAAAACTAGCCATAGATTATTTAGCAGCCGTGGCCTCAGACAGCACAACCGCTTCAGCAGAAAAAAACCATATAGAAACTCTTTTGATAGACGAAATCAATTCAAACAAATATTGGAGGTACAGACTTTATGCCTTAAATACTTTGCAAGCCATGCAAACCAAGCCTTACAAGGCATCATTCAAAGATTTGCTAATAAAAATCATTCATCAGGAGCAATCTTGGATAAAAAGCTCTGCTATATTCATGCTTGGCAACACCACTGACCCACAGTATTTTGACCTATACAAGTCAGCACTAACCGATACCAGCGACAGAGTTATCAACGCAGCGGCCATAGCTATTGGCAAAACCAAAGATAGTAGAGCATATAATCTGCTAATCAACAAGGAAAATCAACCATCTTGGAAAAATCAAAATAGGATTAGCGCACTAAACGGTTTGCAACAACTGGGCGACGCAAGAGCTGTAGACTATGCGCTACAGTGCATCAAAGACAATCTTTCTCCCAGATGGTATTTGGCTACACCCACATGGGACTATCCATTTGCTGCTGTCAACACTCTGGTAAGTTTAGGCAAGGGCGATTTAGCCTATCCAATTTTAAAAGACCGCTTGACAAAATCATTACTTGATAATGATATAAACGATATTTTCCAAAACCTACAACTCATTGATTTATTGAGCGATAAAAGAGCTACAGAAATATATCAAATGCTCAAAGAGCACTTCAAGTACAATGCGGTAATCTTAGAAGCTATAAACAATTATGAAAAAAATTATCTAGAAGGTTTGAAATGACAAAACAACTGCCTCAATACCAAACGCGCCCCATTCGCTTTGTAGAAATACATGACATCATGGGCTGGAAAATCAAAATATATAGCATTTCCATTTACCAAGAGTTCATCTCCGAGACCAATCTGCTAGATGTCAAAGGCCAATTACCAGAATGGCTTAAAAACGCTGAGACATGTGCGTATGACAAACATCATCACGCCACACTCATCATCCATGAGTGGAGCGGCGGATGTTATGGAATCATCAATTGGTGGGTAGATGCCAATATGCTGCAAAACTTTGTGTATTTGAGAAAACACCAAGAAACAGAATTTCAACTATTTTCTCACCATGGTATTTGTACTTGTGTGTGGGAAATGGCTGTGTGGTGGCACGAACGCAACGCATGGGTAAAACACGTTTTGCAAAAACATGAAGCCCCACACTTTGAAGCTTACCTAAAAGACCAACTCAATACAGATATATGACAACTAACCAAACTCGAAGAGCAAGAACAGAAGATGTGCCCAACTTGGCCACAGTTTTTGACCAATACCGAGTCTTTTACCGCAAAGCGAGTGACGTAACAGGAGCTGTCTCTTTTCTGGCACAACGACTAAGCAGATCAGAATCCGTTATTTTCCTTAGCGAAACCCAAGATAAAATTACTGGATTTGCTCAGTTATACCCTTTGTTTTCATCAACCAGAATGCAGTCTTTGTGGCTACTGAACGATCTTTTTGTAGTGCCAGACTTGAGAGGTATGGGAATTAGCAAAGCTCTGATTGAAGCCAGTAAAACACATGCCACACAAACTGGTGCCTGTGGGCTATGCTTAGAAACAGAAAAGAAAAATACCATTGCCAACCAACTCTACTTAGCCACCAACTGGGAGCTAAATCAAGACTACAACTACTACTTTTTTAACCTCAAATAACATTGATCACAATGAAAAAATCAGACATCCAAATCATGCCTGAATACTTTGACAGGTATATCCTCTTAACAGATGACCATTTGAGTGTAGTAGAAGCTCTAGAATTGAGTCTAAAGGAGCTAAATGAAGCACCTTTGGACAAATGGAGAGCTTTAGGAGACACCGTGTACGCTGAAGGAAAATGGACCGTGCGCGATATCCTGCAACACTGCCTTGATACTGAGCGCGTCTTTGTATATCGTATTCTTGCCATTGCAAGAGGCGATCAACAAAAAATGACTCCTTACGATGAAAATGAATTTGCAAAAAATGCTCTAGCCAACCGCAGACCTTTAGATGAAATTCTTGAGGAAATGAAACTCGTCAGAAGGGCTACCATCATGCTCTTTAAGTCTTTTACCGAAACTATGCTGATGCAAAACGGGCATGGCTACAACGGCATGAAATACGGCCCACTAGCACTCGGTTTTATGTTGGCAGGACACCAACGTTGGCATCTGAAGATTTTAGAGGAAAGATACTACGCTTGTCTGCCGAAAGACTTTGAAGAATCCTGACTTTTCAAACGCCTGGAAACCTTTGCCTAAAAATCATAGCCAATACTCAGATGATAACGTTCTCTCATAATGACATCGTCTTCTAGACCCCACGCAATATCAAACTTTGTAAAATAGTTCAGAATACGGCTTCTTAAACCTAAGCCATATCCTACCAAAAAAGGATCTTTGAAGTTAGATACCTTTGCAAAGAAAGGGTTGCCCCTTTGACCGCCTATTTCCACTGTATTAAGGGCATTGGCGCGGTTGAAGGGGCTTACGCCAGTCCAAGCTGAGCCAGCATCTACAAAAGCAGCCACTTGCAGGTTCTTAGCAAATTTACTTTTGACGGTGCGCCTATAAAACTCGGGGAGTACCGTCATTCTTAGTTCGGTATTGAACTGTACGAAGCTGTTACCATTGAGCTTGTTCCAATTAAAACCACGCAAGGGCATAGGATAGCGAACAAACAATAAATCAGAAAGGTCAACCTTATAGGCTTCGGGATCCTCCACATCTAAATAAAGCGGGTCTGTTTCCGCATTTTTATTTTCGCTATCGTCGCCGCCAAACAGCCAGTTGTTGAGTCCGCCTATTCTATAGGATTTACTGCTGCTGCCTGCCCCAAAGAACTTACCCAAACTCAAACGACCCACCCACATCAAATTAGGGGTGATTTGCACATATTGACGAGCATCCAAATTGATGTTGCCAAAAGATTTTTTCTTAGCATCTAGTGCAAAAAAATTGTCCCAAGACATCTTTACTTGCGTTCCGCTTCGCATGTTGGGACCGGTTTCACGAGCGTTATCCAAAACAAACTCTGTGCTGAAACCTGCATAGCTGACGTGTGCAGACCTAAAAGACTGAATAAACTGGGTGAGGTTGCTGGTAGGAACAAAACGTGTTTGCGCACCAAACACACTGGCAGAAATACGCGAAGAGGTACTAAAAGGATAAGAAGCAGTAGCCGTCAGTTTATTTAAAGAATAACGCTGCTCAAAGAGCAAGGCTTCTTTAACAAGTGCCTGCCTGTCTAACCGAAGCTTGAAGTCTGTACGCTTTTTTAGGTATTGGTATTGCACATAAATAACACCGTCTCTAAAGGTATTGAGTCCCAAATTGAACGCGCCCGCATCGAGTTTATGGTGTTCTAGCGCGTCTGTAAGACCTGTTTCTATAAAAAAGCCAAACTTCCGCAGAGGGTCATAAGCAAATGAAAAAGTAGTTTGATCTACAAAAAATAGACTTTCATAACCTGATTCGCTCTGTCCATTTTTACGCTTTTTGTTTCTGCTATCAAACGTGTCAAACTGATAAATTTCGTCGCTGTTTGAGTCTGTTTTGAGACTATCTTTAGAACTCTTCTTCTCGCCAGACTTACTAGCCTCTTCCTGTAAAAATTTGACTATCTGAACATTGTATTGGTCTATGATAACTTGTCGAGCTGTTTTGTTCGACATATTTGTAGCCGAAAAGGTATAATTTTTAAAATAAAAAATGGTCTTATCGGCCTGGTTGGCGGTCATAATCAACAAATGACCATTCTGATAATCAAAAGCCTCCACATCGGTGATAAAATTTGTAAGCGGCTCTATGAGTTGATTATCACCAACAGCACGATAAATTTGTTTGATTCCGCGGGGGCTACCCACAAACAGAAGATCTTTTTTGTAACAAAGTGGCTTATCATTTTGAGCCAAATCGTTGGTAATAGATTTTAAATCGTTGCCTTTCAGGCGATAGATGTTCTGATACGGAAAAACATAGTTATTCAGCTTTGATATTTGCCCCAAATTGCTCAAAGCTTCAGCGGGTTTGTTGCTGCTAAAAATGATGTCGTTGCCATCAAAACATGGACTAAACTCATCATAGCCATCATCTGTATGCTGCTTAAGCTGTTTAGATTTAAGATTATAAGAATAAATATCGGTTTGATTTTTCTTAGAGGCACTCAGCACTAAGGTTTGCTTATCGGCTGATATGTTCATTTGGTTTACCACCTCAAAAAAATTGAAGCTAGTGGGTTTTTCTTGTTTTTTTACACCCAGCACAACCTTTTGAATTTGATAAACGCCCTTTTCCAGACCCAGCACCAGCAGTTCTTGGTCTGAAAGCCATGAAAAAAGAGTTTGGTTAGGTATGCTTTTCTGGTTAAAAATAACATATCCCCCCTGATATACTTTTTTAACTTTGCCGTTGGGCATTTTTTTTACAAAAATTTCCGAAATACCATTCTTATTTTTCACAAACGCCATGTTCTCACCATTAGGCGAGAGAGCTATCTGACTCACGCGCTCATCGGCCTTGATAGCCCCTACCACAGGTATACCGTTGGGAATAAGCATCCCTTTTTGTACATCTTGCAGCTGCTGCGCATAAAAATCTCGACAATCGGACATGATCTGACCAAAACCCATACGGAGCGTGCCCTGAAACGCGCTGCGTTCGTTACGCACCATACGCGTCAGGTTGAGAATATTGCTAAAATTATCTATGCCATATCTCTGTATAACAAAGTTCCAAATAGCTTGACCTATGAGCTTGGCGTTATTGGCCTTGTAACCGTCTGGCTTCAGAAAGCTTTTGTTCGAACAGTTGGCTCGTGCAAAGTTATCGGTTTCTAGCGTCCAGCCATCTGCAATATAGGCCGCAGCTCCCGCTATGAACCAGTCGGGAAGGTTCAACAAATAGCCGCTTCGTAAAATATCTTTGATGTTGCGCCCATACATCATTTCTAACAGCACCACATGAGCTATTTCATTGGAGAGTTCCCTTTTAAACGCTTCAAAAGAACCTTGAAAAGCAATTTCTACCAAAGATTCATTGTAGTTAGAGCGACCGCTTTGTTTAAAACTTTGTGTATTGATACCAATATTGCTTTGTAGAAGGTCTTGGGGGGAGTTGTATAGAAAAACCTGAATTCTGGAATAAGGCGCGTAGCCAAGTAAGCTAGAGATTCTTTTTAGTTCTTTTTCAGACCATTCTTGAGCCTGCTCTAATAAACTGGCATTCTCGGGCGAATAATAAAATTCAAAATTGTCGGTGGTTTGGCTTTTCCATTCAAAGTCTTTGTGCTGCAAACGATTTTTACCAAACCGAATTTCGTGCATCGGAAACTCCTGTGCTACAAGCCCTCCCGAGTTTATCCAAAGCCCTAGAATAAGACCGAGTGAACAAAAAAACTTTGTTTTATAGAGCATAAGAAAACAAAACCTAGTAAACTTTTTCTGACGTTTTTTAACCAAAGCCATGACCTGACTTTAATATTTATAACGTTTTTATGGAATAAAAGTTAGAAAATAACCTTGCAGATACAAATGTTTCAAGACTTGCCTTTCTAACTAGCTTCATCTTGTTTGAAACCAGTTTTTATTTGGCTGGAATCTTAAAAACATAGGTCTTGCCTTTAGGTACATCAAAAGAATAGTCCCCACCCTCAAGCCAAGGATTGTAATACTTCAAAATTTTATAGTTGATACCGTGCTGTTTAGCAAAGTCGGCCAAGCTCGGTATGGTTTCGCTTACACTCACCTCTGTGTAGCGAAATGGTGGCAATTTATCAGCTTCTTGTATGATAAAACCATAACGAGCAGGGTTTTCAAAAATGAGTTTGAGAGCCAAAACCCTAAATATGTAGTGCTTGGTTTCTGGATTTAGATAAAGGTCGTAGTAGGAGCTGACCTTTTGGCCATCTAGCGCGCGCTGAAGGCCGTTCATGCCTCGATTATAAGATGCAGCAGCACTTGTCCAATTGCCAAATTTCTTATGAGCTTGGTTAAAATACTTGCAAACAGCTCTAGTGGTGAGAATAGGGTCGCGGCGTTGGTCTAGTTCGTCGGTTATCTCAAGCCCCATCTCTAAGGCCGTTTCTTTCATGAATTGCCAAATGCCTAACGCGCCTTTACTGGATTCCACATAATGGTTGAGATCGCTTTCGCAGGCTGCTACATAAAACATATCATCAGGCACATTGGCCTCGCGTAGCCCCCTAACGAGGGGTTCTCGCCATCGTCCCTCAAGCTTGAGTAGCCAGAGCATGCGGGCGTGTCGATAAGTATTCAAAAGAAGTTCATAATCAAGCCTTTCTCTAATATCTGGATCTTCTAAAGGCACTCGCTCACCACAAAAATAGAGGGTGTCGGGAATATACACCGAGGTCACCTTTTGCGGTGCGGGATCGTGCATCTGCGCGTAGGCAGTATTGACAAATAGCCAGAATAGCAAAACTGGCCAAAGTTTTAGAATTGGGTTCATAGAAAACAAATTTTGAAGCCGCTCTGTAATGATTTGGCAAAGCTAAGTTTTTTTAGTCTGACTTAGCGGTTTTTAGCTTTTTTTCATTGCGTTTTTTCAGCCAAGCGTAGGTTTCCATTTGTGCACGAAACGCTTTTTCACCGTTGAGGGGTAGTTTGCGCACACATGGCATTTCTGGATTGACAATTACGGATGACTTGACATTGTCTTTGAGCTGTATCTCAATAGTTTTGAAGATATCTGCCTTGAGCTTAGGATCATAGAGTGGAAAGGCTACCTCAATTCTGGCCGATAAATTTCGGCGCATCCAGTCGGCAGAGGCCAAAAAAACATCTTCTTCGCCGTTGTTGTGAAACCAAAATATGCGTGCATGTTCCAAATAAGTGTCCACAATGCGCATCACGCTCAAATTCGGATGGTGTTGGGGGTTGATACAGCATACGCTGCGAGCTATGATCTGCACTTTAACACCTGATTCAGCAGCCATATAAAGCGCATCTATCATCTGGCGGTCTTCTAGGTTGTTGACCTTAATCAGAATTCTGCCCAAACCTCCCGAACGCACGTTGTCTATTTCTCGCTGTATCCTTCCCACAAAGCCCTGTCTCATGTTGAACTTAGACACCAGCAAGTTCCTAAATACTGGCTGTTCGTCTTGGTTGTCCAAGAAGTTAAAAACCGACTCTAGTTCACCTACTAAAGCTTTGTTGGAGGTGAGCAGGCCATAATCACAGTAGATACCAGCCGTTATTTCGTTGAAGTTTCCTGTGCCAAAATAGCCATAACTTTTAAGCTCGCCTTTCTCGTCCAAACGCTTGATAAGAGCTGTTTTAGCATGCACTTTAAGACCAGGTAGACTGTAAATAATCTTCACACCAGCCAGCTCCAGTTCTTTGGCCCAGCGAATATTATTGGCTTCGTCAAAACGGGCTTTGACTTCCACAAAAACAGTTACCTTTTTGCCGTTTCTTGTGGCACTTATCAAAGCATTGGCTACAAAGGAATTGACAGCAATTCTGTATACCATCACACGAATTTCACGTACATCGGGGTCTATGGCCGCTTCACTAAAAAGTCTCAGCACATAGTCATAAGAATGATAGGGAAAGTGTAACAAAAAGTCTTTGCTTTTGGCGCAGTCTAGCAAATATTCCGACTTATCCAATTCTGGATGAGGCAAATACGGTATATTAGGTTGTTCAAGCTGTGGCTTTAGCGGATTGGGTAACTTCATCAAATCATAAAAACTATGATAGCGCGCACCTCGTACACAGTCCTCATTCTTTAGCCCAAAAATATCTTGAAGGGTTCTAAAGAAGCCACCAGAGATTTTTCCATCATAAATAAAACGCGAAGGCACACCCAAATTACGCTTCTCGAGCTTTTTCTTAACCATATTTACCAAATCGCTACCGTATTCGTCTTCTAAGTTCAAATCCGCATCGCGATTCAGTTTTATGGCCACACACTCTTCTATATCATAGCCCGGAAAGACCACTTTCAGGTTCATTTTAATCAAGTCGTCCAAAAAAACATAATAATGTTTGTTGTTTAGCTTGGGCAGCTGCCAGAATCTATCCAATTTATCAGAGGGGATATTGAGCAAAGCCATCGCTTTTACGCCTTTTTTACTCAACCTAATAGCAAAATAAAGCGCACGATTCTGTAAAAATGGTGCTTTTTTGTCCAAAGACATATAGATAGGTTGCAGATAACCAAGTATTTTGGTCTTAAACAAATGTACTGCCGCCACCTGATGCTCTGGCTCAAAATGAGAGTTTTTATAAAGAATAATATCGTGTTTGGCCAACTCTGGCAGAATTTCACGCTTATAAATCTGCCCCATATAAGCCCTATGCTTTTCTATTTCTGCATGAATACGGTCTAAAACTGCTTGCGTAAGCATAGTCGTAGCACCATCATCATCCTCTGTGTTGTTTTTTTCTTTATTTTTAACTTTGAGCATACGCCTCAAATAAGCTACACGAACTCTATAGAATTCGTCCAAATTTGAGGAATAAATAGCCAAAAACTTTATTCTTTCGTAAATAGGTAGGTTTGTGTCTTGCGCTTCTTGCAACACACGAAAGTTGAAAGATAACCAAGAAAGATCGCGATCGTAATAACTGGGCATGTTGGTTTGCTATGTTCTTATACAAAAACCATATTAAAACTTAACTATTTTGCAAAGATAGACTCTTTGAATCATATAAAATACTCTGTTAATAAAATTTAACGTCTTGTTCGTCATCAGAACCCTCTTGAACTCTTCTGATTCTTAACTCATCAATTCAACCACTTTTGAAGAGTAATTTATTTTCTTTTAAATCATGTCAATATCTAAAATTGTGATACAGAAGACCCACTAAGCCTGATTCTCAAAACAAAACAAATTATTTTTATCAATTTCTTTTGCAAGTTATAATAAAAATCTTACCTTTGCAGCCGAATCTCAAAAACGAGTGTAGCTCAATTGGTAGAGCAGCGGTCTCCAAAACCGCAGGCTGGGAGTTCGAGCCTCTCCACTCGTGCTTTTTAAAGTACTGATAATGAAAAAAGTAATTGATTTTATAAACGAGTCAACCAGAGAAATGCGTGAGAACGTTACCTGGACAAAGTACTCAGAGCTTCAAACCACTGCTACGGTAGTTTTGGTAGCCTCTATGATATTTGCACTCGTGATAGGTGCTATGGACTGGGTGTTTAAAGTGGGCTTAGAAACACTTTACAAATCTTTCCAATAAGTAAGGGCATTTTAGATATCAAAAATTTTATACACTAAAAGACAGATGGATAACTTCAAGTGGTACATATTGCGCGTGGTAAGTGGCCAAGAAAAAAACGCCAAATCTTACATGGAACGAGAGCTAACTAACTCTGGTCTCAAAGCTTGTGTGCCTCAAATCGTTACACCTACAGAAAAAGTGTATCAAATGAGAAAAAGCAAAGATGGAAAAACCAAGCGTATAGCCGTAGAAAAAAGCTATTTGCCTGGTTATATTCTCATCAATGCCGACTTCAATGCACCGAATTATGGTGAAGTACTTCACAAAATCAATGACACTCCTGGTGTGATTGGTTTCTTGGATATGGAAGAAGTGCAAACCAACGCCAAGCGTGCTAAGAGTGCAGTGGCCGACAAGGAAAAAAAGGACGAGCGTAAGCAGTCTGCATTGCCTCGCCCCCGCCCTATGCGCGAGAGCGAAGTCAATCGCATCTTGGGCAAAGTAGAAGAAGCTCACGAGGAAGTGAAGTATGAAACTCGTTTCTTTGTTGGTGAATCAGTTAAAGTTATGGAAGGCCCCTTCTCTGGCTTTACTGGCAAAATTGAAGAAGTTTTTGACGAAAAGAAAAAAGTTAACGTTATGGTTACAATTTTTGGCAGAAACGCACCCATTGAGCTAAACTATACTCAGGTAGAGAAGCTCGACCAAGTATAAAACAAATGCTTTGGCCTCTGGCCCGAGCTTCAAGATATGGCATCGCGCGTAGCGGTGTCTGTTTTTTTTAAATGTGTTTAAACAATGGCTAAGGAAATTACAGGTTTTCTGAAAATTCAGGCTAAAGGCGGTCAGGCTAACCCTGCCCCTCCTATCGGTCCTGCTTTGGGTAGCAAAGGCGTGAACATCATGGAGTTCTGCAAACGCTTCAATGCTCAAACGCAAGACAGAATGGGACAAGTATTGCCTGTTCTCATCACGATGTATTCCGATAAGTCTTTTGACTTTGTTGTTAAAACGCCGCCAGCAGCTATTTTGCTGATGGAAGCAGCCTCTCTCAAAAAAGGCTCTAGCGTTCCTAACCGCGACAAAGTAGGTAAAGTTACTTGGGATACTGTGAAAAAAATTGCCGAAATCAAGATGCCAGACTTGAACTGCTATACTGTAGAGGCTGCCATGCGTATGGTAGCTGGTACAGCGCGCAGCATGGGTTTGCTCGTTGAAGGAAAGGCACCATGGGCGAACTAAATAGTTTGGACTCATAAAACTTTATTTTAAAAAAATTTGTGTAGGAGGTATTGCTGAAAAAGCAAAGCCGCTAACACTACAAACCTGATTAAACAATCATGGCAAAACTCACAAAAAAGCAAAAAGCGGTAGCGGAAAAGTACGATGCCACAAAAGAGTACGCGCTTGAGGAGGCTTGCAAGTTGGTCAAAGAAATCAACTATGCAAAATTTGATGCCTCTGTAGACATTGACGTAAGACTCGGCGTGGATCCCCGTAAAGCTGACCAAATGGTGCGTGGTGTGGTATCTTTACCCCACGGCACTGGTCGCGACAAGCGTGTGCTGGTGCTTTGTACGCCCGACAAAGAGGCTGAAGCTAAAGCTGCTGGCGCAGACCATGTAGGTCTTGATGACTACATTCAAAAAATTTCTGATGGCTGGACAGACATCGACGTTATCATCACCATGCCAACCGTGATGGCGAAGGTGGGTAAACTTGGACGTGTACTTGGTCCTCGCGGTCTTATGCCAAACCCGAAGGCTGGCACAGTTACGATGGACGTTGCTACGGCTGTGAAAGAAGTAAAACTCGGTAAAATAGATTTTCGTGTGGACAAATTTGGTATTATCCACACCTCTATTGGTCGTTTGAACTTCAGTCCTGAAAAACTCGCAGACAATGCACGCGAACTTATCAATGTGCTGTCTAAACTCAAGCCTTCTTCGGCTAAAGGTGCTTACTTCCGTACAGTACACCTTTCTACTACCATGAGTCCGTCTGTGAAAATAGACAAGGCATCTGTAACTGTAAAAGGCATCTAATCCACACTTCTAAAACAATCTAAAAACATGACAAAAGACGAAAAATACGAAATCGTTGATCAGTTGGTGGGAAAATTGGAAAATGTGGAGCACTTTTACATTGCCGACACTTCTGGTATGACCGTTGCACAAATCAACAACTTCCGCCGCCTCTGCTTTGAAAGCGGTGTGCGCTACGAAGTATACAAAAACTCACTGATCAAAAAGGCTTTAGGCCGTTTAGATACGGACTATTCCTCTTTCAATAAAGACGTATTGAAAGGTTTCTCAGGTATTCTTTTCGCACCAGAAAGTGCAAAAGTGCCAGCAGAACTCATCAAAAAGTATAGAGACAAAAACAAATCTGAAAAACCAGTTTTGAAAGCTGCCTCTATTGACTCTGCCCTCTTCATCGGCGATAATCAGCTTGATGTGCTCTTGCGCATGAAGTCTAAACAAGAAATTGTTGGTGAAATCATTGGCCTTCTTCAGTCTCCAATGCGTCGCGTTGTGGGTGCTGTTAAGAGTGGCGGTGGCCGTGTGGCTGGTGTCATCAAAGCCATTGCAGACAAATAGTTTTAAGCTCGTTAAAGCCTAAAATCTTTGCAAAAGACGCTTCCAAGCTAAATTAATTTTTTTTTAATTTTCCAAAAAACAAAACATAAAATAAAATCATGGCAGACCTTAAAGCAATCGCCGAAACATTGGTAAACCTCACCGTTAAAGAGGCAAACGAACTCGCAGATATTTTAAAAGCTGATTACGGCATTGAGCCTGCTGGCGGTGCAGTAGTAATGGCTAGTGGCGGCGGTGGTGAAGCTGCTGCTGCTGTTGTTGAGCAAACAGAGTTTGATGTTATCTTGAAGGGCGGTGGAGCAAACAAATTAGCTGTTGTTAAACTCGTTAAAGACCTCACTGGTCTTGGCTTGAAAGAAGCTAAAGACTTGGTAGACACAGCTCCAAAACCAGTTAAAACTGGTATTCCTAGAGCTGAGGCTGATGACTTGCTCAAGAAACTCCAAGAAGCTGGTGCTGAAGTAGAAGTGAAGTAAGTTTTCCTTTGCTCAAAAGATTTCTCACGATGCAGATTCTAGTAGCCAGTCTACTAAAATTTGCATCGTGTTTTTGTATTAAAAGCCGCAGAATCAAAAAAAATACTTAGGTTAAATCTTCTATTCAAAGTTAGATTTACAGATTTTCATGTGTACTTTTGCATGTCATTGAATCCATCTTCATTCATAAATCAGCCTCTCAAGTACCATGCTTCGCGACCAACACATATTTTCACTCATCTCAAAAGAAAAAGAACGTCAAACACACGGCATTGAGCTAATTGCTTCTGAAAATTTTGTTTCTGATCAGGTCATGGAGGCTATGGGCAGTGTGCTTACCAATAAATACGCTGAAGGTTTGCCCAATAAACGCTACTATGGTGGCTGTCAATTTGTTGATGAAGTTGAAAATTTGGCCATAGAACGCATAAAAGAACTCTTTGGAGCAGAATGGGCCAATGTACAGCCACACTCTGGTGCCCAAGCCAACGCCGCCGTTATGTTGGGCGTTATTAACCCTGGCGACACGATACTAGGTTTTGATCTTTCGCATGGCGGCCATCTTACGCATGGCTCACCCGTCAATTTTTCGGGTAAGCTTTATAAACCAACATTTTATGGTGTAGACCGTGAAACTGGCCTCATTGACTGGAACAAAGTGGAGGCTGTCGCGCATCAGCATAAACCCAAACTTATTATTTGTGGAGCGTCGGCCTATAGCCGCGACTGGGATTATGCCAGACTGCGGGCTATTGCCGATGCTGTAGGAGCTTTGCTTTTGGGTGATATATCGCATCCATCTGGCCTCATTGCCAAGGGTTTGCTCAATAATCCTGTGCCTCATTGTCATATCATAACCACAACTACTCACAAAACGCTGCGTGGCCCACGTGGTGGCTTGATTTTTATGGGCAAGGATTTTGAAAACCCTTTTGGACAACGCACTCCTAAAGGCGAGCTGAAAATGATGTCTTCAATTCTTGACGCTGCTGTTTTTCCAGGTACGCAAGGCGGGCCACTTGAGCATGTTATTGCGGCCAAGGCTGTGGCTTTCGGCGAAGCCCTAACGGAAAGCTATGCTTCATACGTGCAGCAAGTATGTACAAATGCGCAAGCTCTGGCAGGAGCTTTAGTCAGAAGAGGTTACCAAGTGGTTTCGGGTGGTACAGATAATCATTTGATGCTCATTGACTTGAGAAATAAAAATATCACAGGAAAGCTGGCTGAGTCTGCACTCGTGGAAGCCGACATCACAGCTAACAAGAATATGGTACCGTTTGATGATAAGTCGCCATTTGTAACATCTGGCATTAGGCTTGGGACTGCGGCTATTACCACACGCGGGCTTATTGCTTCTGATATGGATAGGATCGCAGCCTATATTGATGAGGTTATCAAATCGCCCACTAACACCCAGCTTTTGAAAGGCATCAAGCAAGACATTAACAATTGGATGTCTGCTAAGCCTTTATTTGCATACTAGATTTGGACTTATAGCTTTCCTTGCGGAGGGAAAACAGCAAGGTTATGCTATTTTTTTGACAAAAAATTTGGTATTCAAAAAAACAAGTGCTATTTTTGCATCGCAATAACGCACAGTGTCCTGTGGTGTAACTGGCAACACGTCTCACTTTGGCTGAGAAGAGTTTAGGTTCGAGCCCTAACAGGACAACTACTAACAAAAAAAACGGTTGAGATGTTCGAATCTGAACCGTTTTTGCATTTATACAGTCTGCATTTTATGCTTTACTACCTCAAATGGGCTTTGAAGATTGTTATTTTAAGCCTAGTTCTTCTTTCTGTTACTTATACTTCTACCACACATAACCCACTTCCAAGGACAGATAAAGCACTTGTAACCACACCTGATTCATCAGCTCTGCGTTTACAAGCAGCTCGAGACGCTCTTTTGGTTATGGACAGTGTTTTGGCTGGAGTGGATTCTCTCAAAAACACTTTAGACAGTAATCAGCAAAACTTTTTTGTTAAAAAAGACTACTTTGAGGCTGTTCTCAAGCTACCTAATAAAGAGGAGAACGATAGCACTAGACGCGTACTTGTTACTGGCGACTCTATGGGCGATGGTATTTTTCTGGCTTTAAGGAAGTTACGCAAAAAACTAGGCTATAAAGTAGACTATGCGCCTTGGTATGGCTCCACTACAAGCGACTGGGCCAGCTCAGATAAACTCAAAAAGTATTTGTCTCAGTATAAACCCGATCTGGTGATTTTTCTATTGGGTTCAAACGAACTATTCGTACCAGTTTCGCGCAAAAGAGCCGAAAATGTTAAAAAAGTGGTGAGTATGCTCAATGATACAGATTACGTATGGGTTGGGCCGCCTAATTGGAAAAAAGATTGGGGCACAGATTCTCTCTTACATGCACACGTGGGCTCAAAACGCTATTTTGTATCCAAAGATCTCAAGCTAGAGCGGAGGCCAGACAAAGCGCACCCTTCTTTTAAGGCTTCGGAAGTTTGGTTAGACACCCTTTTGCGCTGGACTAATAAAAACCCACATATCAAATTCAAGTTTGTGCCACCCGCCGCGCAAGAAACTCAAAAAGTGGGTTAGTGCTTTGAGAATAGTGTTGAGAAAATTATTTAGGATACGATTAAATTTAAGAGTAAAAAAACTGTTAAGTTTGAATCAGAGAAACTACAATGATTTATTATGAGCCTAGAAATTAAGAACTTAACCAAAATATATGGCACTCAAAAAGCTGTAGATGACATTTCCTTTATAGCTCCCAAAGGTGAAATTGTGGGTTTTTTAGGGCCTAATGGGGCAGGCAAGTCTACAACTATGAAAATCTCTACGGGTTTTTTGATGCCTTCAAGCGGCTCGGTTTCGGTGTGCGGAATCAATGTTCAACAAAACTCTCTGGCTGCCCGCCAGAAATTAGGATACTTGGCTGAGCACAATCCTTTGTATTTGGATATGTATGTTCCTGATTATTTAAAGTTTTCGGCAGAACTACACAACATTAAGGGAGCTTTGTTCAAAACCAGACTCAAGGAGGTGATACAGCTTTGTGGTTTACAAGAAAGTCAAGGCAAGCTTATCGGTCAGCTTTCAAAAGGTTTTAGGCAGCGTGTAGGGCTGGCACAAGCTCTTATACACGATCCTGAAGTGCTGATATTAGATGAGCCCACTACGGGCTTAGACCCCAACCAAATTTTTGAGATGAGGTCTGTTATTAAGCAAATTAGCTCTCAAAAAACAATTGTGTTTTCTACGCACATTATGCAGGAAGTTCAGGCACTTTGCCAACGTGTGGTCATTATCAACAAGGGAAAAATTGTTGCAAACTCTACGCTTCAGGACTTACAGGCCGAAACTAGCGGCAAGGCACTCCTTGTTACCTTTGTAGAATCTATAGATACTGAAAAAATCATGGCATTGCAAGGTGTAAAGCGCGTTGAAGCACTCAAAGATGCAGCCAAACCCTTTACATACAAGTTGTTCCTTCATGCCGAGAGTCTTGACTTAAGAGCAGAGCTTTTTAAGCTGGCTGTGGCTGAAAACTGGACGCTTCTGGAGCAAAAAGAAATAGAAAACTCCTTGGAAAGCATCTTCAAAAAGCTGACAGAGAGTGCATAGTTAGTACTACTTTTGGCTTTTTGAGAATAATCAGTTACGGGAATACAAGATTTTCTACCGTTTCGCAGATGATATGTCCCAGCATGATATGCGACTCTTGTATTCTGGGGGTGTCATTGGAAGGCACGCAGAAACAGTAATGGCATAAATCTCTCATTTTTCCGCCTGCCTGCCCTGTAAAACCAACCACAGTCATACCCACTTCTTTGGCTTTGAGAACTGCTTTGAGTATGTTGGGCGAGTTCCCGGATGTAGAAAAGGCTAAAAGCATGTCTCCCTTGCGCCCCATCCCCTGCACAGCTCGGGCATACACTTCATCATAGCTATAATCGTTGGCTACAGCGGTCATGTAAGAGGTATTGACGTGTAATGCCTCTGCAAAAAGGGCTGGCCTATTTTTATAAAAACGTCCACTGAACTCAGCTGCTAAGTGTTGGGCATCAGCAGCACTACCACCATTACCACAGAAAAGAGCTTTCCCATTTTCAGAAGCTAGAACTTTGGCAAGTTCCACACATGTCTTTTCTAAGTCTGCAAGCAGAGTTGTATCGCTTAAAATGCGGTTTTTGGTGGCTATACTTTCCTCAATGATTTGTTTAAATCTTTCTTGGTGACTCATTACTTTATCGTGTTTTGAGAGGTGAATCTGGCTCTTTATGCATCGTGTCAAATACTTTTTTGTCCATCCAAACAGGAAACAACTTGTTCATCAACACAGTGAGTTTGCCTTGCTGGGTGAGCACAAGTAGTTTTTTACGTTTAAGAACCGCCTGAAAAATATGCTTAGCACACTCATCGGCACTCATCATAGCAGATTCGTCACGTGGCGACTCCGCTTGAGAAGAACCATCTTTGGTTAGAGCTGTTTGTCGAATATTGGAGGCCGTAAAGCCAGGAGCTACAGTCAAAACATTGACCTTTTGGTGCAACAACTCAGTGCGGAGAGCTTCCAAGAACCCATTTAGGGCAAATTTAGAGGCAGAGTAGGCCGTGCGGCCAGGCAAGCCTCTATAGCCTGCAATAGACGAAATACCCACCACAGTCCCCTTGCTTTCAATGAGATGAGGCAATGCGTATTTGGTGGCATACACCGCACCATAAAAGTTGATATCCATTACTTTTCGAATCACATCGAGATTCAACTCCTCAAAAATAGCACGCATGGATATACCCGCATTGTTAATGAGTACGTCTATGCGCCCGAAATGTTTGAGAGTTTCATCTATCATGTACTGGTTGTCAGCCTCTACACTAGCATCTGCTTTGAGCGCAAGAACTTTGATACCTGCATGAAAAAATTCTCTGAATGTGTCATCTAGCAGTTCCTGATTGCGCCCCGTAATAACAATGGAAGCACCTGCCTCGCCAAACACTTTAGCGCAAGCTTTCCCAATACCCGATGTGCCGCCTGTAACGATAACAACTCTTTTGTTCATGAGCTCTCTGATAATTGCCAAATGTGTTGCAATTAAGCCAATTGATTTGAGTTTTCAAAGCTATTTGTAAAACTAGAGCTTGATAGCAATAACCGTGATATCGTCTCGCTGAGCGGCATCTTGCTGAAATTTGGCTAACTCGCCCACAAAGGTCTCCTTGAGCGAACTCATAGTGGTTTTTTCGGTATTCAGCAGCAGGTGTTTCATACGCGTAGAGCCAAATTTTTCTTTAGACGGATTATTTTGGTCTGCATAGCCGTCGGAGGCCAATATCAATAAATCATTTTTTTCTAGAGCCAAAGTCTGTTTACTGAATCTCCGCTGCTGTTCTTTTTGCATGCCACCGATAGATTTTTTGTCGCCCTTAATTTCATGGACCTCACCATAAGGTGCAGGAACGACCAGTAGAGAACGCTTAGCTCCTGCAAAAAAGACTCTTTTTTGTTCATTAGGCGTATTTTCTATAGCACAAAGACAAACATCCATCCCGTCATCGTTGGCCATACCTGATTCTTTTTCTTGCTTTAAAGCTTTTCTCACCCCCAAGTGGAGTTTCTCGAGCACTACAGCAGGATCTTTTTCTTTATTCTGATTCACAATTTCATTGAGTAATGTGTTGCCTATCATGGACATAAACGCTCCAGGTACGCCGTGTCCAGTACAATCAATTGCCGCAATGAGAAGTGTGTTATCTATTTGGCTCAGCCAGTAAAAGTCGCCTGAGACCAAATCCTTGGGTTTGAACATGACAAAATAGTCTGAGCAAAAATGCATCAGTCTATCAGTACTGGGCAACACGGCCTGTTGTATTGCCTCACCATATCGTATACTGTCCGTGATATTTTTATTTTTGCTCTCAATGATTTGGTAAGCATTGGCATTCTGTAGGGCAATAGAAGTATAGGTAGCTAGCGTTTTGAGCATAATCATGTTATTCTCAGAATATGCGAACTTATCATAGCTCTGAACGGTAATCAACCCCATCGTTTCATTGTCGGCAATAAGAGGGATATAAATGAGCGATTGCGGGCTTTGGTTATTCTGAGCTGATATCTGCTCATCTTGATAGTTTTTATACTCAGTAAAAAGATCATTGACTAATATTTCTTTTTTCTGACTCATACAAATATCTGCAAATGAGCCTTTCGTGCCTAGAGTCTGCACCAGTCCAGTGCGTTGCTCTATGCTGCCTTCTTTATTCTCCAAAAACTTGATAAACTCCAAGCGGTTATTTTTCTTATTCAGGATACCTACACCAAACCTATCCATATCCACCAGTGAGCGTACACCCGTATGAACAGTTTGTATGACAGACTCTACATCTAAAGAGGCCGTTATTTTTTGTCCTATTTCGCCCAGAACTTTTATATTGTTATAAGAAGATTCTATTTCATCTTTTTGCTTCTCAATATCGTCTTTCTGGTTAGAAATTTGTTCTTTTTGTACATTGATTTCGTTATTCTGCTTCGCCAAGAGTCTGTTTATTCTTTGCTGATTGATAAAAAAACCAATCATAATAAGACAAACCAATACAGCCGCCGCCAGAAGCATGTTTTTATAAAATTGCTGCTGCTCCTCCAGCTGCTCATCAAGGGTAACCGCTCTTCCTTCCAGCTTCAAAAGCTGCTCTTTTTCTTTGATTTGTACATCAAGTTTGGCTATCTGTGTATTAATAGTAGTCACAGCGTCGCCCTTTAAGTTCTTGGCTTTGGCCAAATTATTGCGCGCTTCGTTCAGGTAAGTGCCAGACTTTTGATAGTCTTCAGAATTATAGAGATCTTGAGCCACTCTGTAACAAGCTAGTGCAGCCTCATCGTATCTTTGCTCGCTTTGAAATAGATTAATAGCAGCTGTGTAATCTTTGAGAGCAGCACCTGATTTGCCATGCTTTATTTCCAAACTACCTTTAATCAGATATAAGTGGCACTTTAAGTAATTGTTTTTTTCTTTCTCTATCTCTTCTTTAAAGTAATCTAGAGCTTCATTGAGATAGGCAGGATCTTGCTTAGAGTCTTTATATATTTGAAAATAAAGTTCAGATATCTTCCTATAGAGCACCACCCTGCCTTCAGGGGTTTTGAGCCGAGTAAAGCCGCTTTTCATAGTCATCATGGCTGTATCCGCAGAGCCTTTTTGCAGCCAGAGCGCAGCATAATCGTAGTAGGCTTGGGCTATGACCTCTGGCTTTTTGATACTTCCATAACTCAGAAAACGTTTATACTTATCTGCTGCCAACTCATATCTATTATTGACATAAGTCAAGCTTATTTTTGCCAACTTATTCGTAATCCCCAAAACAGCCCATTCGTTGTTGGCCATCATGTAAGGTACAATAGCATCTCTATAATAATCAACTGCTTTAGTGCGCCATTGACGGCCTGCATAGTCATCGCCTACTTTCTCGCAGGTAATGCCAAAATCATTATTGAGTTTAGAGATATCTATATTTGTGGCGAACCTTTCTTTATTGGTAGGAATTTTTCTATATTCTACTAGTGCTTCTTTAAAGTATTTATGCGCAATTTCATACTTTTTGGTCTGCATATTGCCATACGCAAGATTGCTTAACCCTATAAATCTTTGACTAGGATTAGGCGAGAGCTTGGAAACTTCAGGATCCTTAACTTGCTGCGCAAAGCTACCTTGAGTGATAAACACACAAAGGAGGCAGAAAGTAAGGACTTTCAACAGACTCATACAATATATAAACTAGTAGTTAATAGGATAGTATACAGAATTAAAATAGAGACCTAAGCTTATTCATCTTTGATATTCACTTCGGAACATTTCTATTTACTGCAATTATAACTATAAAAAAACAAACTCCTATAAAAAAGTATGAGAAAAAATTATAAAAAATATAAAGCCTAGCCTTTTAACAAGACTAGGCTTTATATTTCAAACTATATTTTTAATGCTTATAAGCAAAAAAACTATTTTTGAATATTGACACGCTCTTGAACAATGCCGTTTGCGCTAAACACGCGCACTACGTACATACCGTTAGCAAGGTGGCTCAAATCCAACTCTGTTTGGAAAGCATCTATAGCTGATGCAGAATAAGATTTTTCAAACACCATTTGTCCCATAGCACTCACAACCTGAACATTCACATCTTTAGCTTGATTGCCATAAAGATTGACTCTGAATATACCATTGTTAGGATTAGGGAACACACCCATAGTCATTTCGCGACCCTTGCCATTCTGTCCGAGTATGATAGAAGGACGAACAGTCACGATATTAGAATATTCACCACGGGCAGACGAAGGGTTGCCATTAGCATCGCCCAAAATAGGACGCACCACAAAAGAATAGTCTGAACCATTTAACAACGCTGGTACAGTGTAGTTGGTTTCACGTGTAGTACCTACTAAAATCAATTGGGAAGACTCGTTGTAACCAAAGATTTCAAAACCAGCGATGTTTTGAGTCGCAGTAGGAGCATTCCAGCTTAAAAATGCCTTTTCATTGCCCGCCTCACCAGTCAAAACTGGCGTGTATGGATCCACAAAGCCTGGTTCTGGAAGAGGAGAGGTTACTCTAATAACTTTAGTAGTTACACAAGGACCTGCATTGACTTCAAGTACATAGTCACCAGGAGAAAGTAAATCTACTTCTTCTGCAGTGCTAAATGGAGCAAATGGATAAGCATCTTGACGGAACCACTTATAAGCGTAAGGAGAACCAGTAGTAGGAACTGCTGGCGTACCTTTTAAGCGAAGCGGCATAATAGCAGCACTGTCACCAATATACATTACAGGCAAGGTGGCTGTGGCTGGAACTAAACTAAGATCTGGCGACAAGTTGAAAGTTACGACAATTTCGTCTTTAATAGGGCAAGGCGACCCGTCAGTAACTTCCACAGAATACAAGCCTGTTTCTGTAACTGTACGGAAGCGTGTAGTTACACCATTGTCCCAAAGATAGTTCGTAAAACCAGGACCTGCATCTAGTACAAAACTTGTTTGGTTACAAACAATAACGTCATTGCCTAAATCTACTGTTTTGGCTTCCAAAAGAGCCTCTTCAAGCTGTGGCTCACCCATGATATAAATAAACGCAAAACGATCGCATTCACCTGGATCAAGATCTTTACATTTGAAGCCTATATTGATAGCTTCATCATTTACACTAACTGCACCCAAAGTTTGAGTTAAGCCAAAAGCAGCTCCTTCTGCATTGTCCCAGTAAACCGAAGCATCATCAATTGTACCAAAATTACCAAAATTGACACGTGCACGAGTATCGCGTGTACCCAAGCCCAAATAACAGCCACTAGTACCTGTGCCAGCACCAGGGTTGTCAGATACGCCCTCAACAAGTGCATCAGCGGTGGTGGGGCTACCTTGGAAAACAATACGGTTTTGTGTTGTAAAAGAGCCAAAACCACCCAATGCAAAGGCTGAGCTCACATCATTATCAGGATCTACGTTTCTAGCATAAAATACATTGGTCATTGGCGCAGCGGTAGTATTGGTTAAAATAATCTCCGTCACAAAAAACGTCTTGTCTTTTCTAAAGAAAGAACGCTGGCGGACTGCCAAACCCGTAGGAGTAGTTCCTTGCCAAATAGCTTCTTGAGCACCATCGGGGGCAGTCGTCACAGACACCATACCACCAGGCACTTCGTTAAAAAAACAACCTTGGTCTGTGTTTGTAAAAGAGAGCGCGTCATGTTCTACAGTCCAGCCTTCTACTGGAGCACCTGGCACAAAATAGTCGCCACAAAAAAGAGGGTATAAAAGACCTGGCCCAGAAGCAGGCCCAGCCACATCCCAGCCGTTTTTAGGTACGTCGCACACAAACCCGACAGTCAAAGGAAAGCCTGCATTTCCATGATAAATACCCACAGGACCCGCACCAGGAAAGGTTACGGGTGGCCCGAAGTTGCCGCAAGGACCAGAAACACCTACCTCAAGGAAGTCGCCTTGCATAAAGCCAGAGCCACCAAACAGCTGCGCTCGCACAGAGGATGCACCAAAAGCAGTTATGAGGATGAAGAGAAATAGAATTTTAAAATTTCGCATAATTTGTTTAGTAAATGTATTGCTTATAAGGTTAAGTCAAGTATCGTAACGAATCTTCCGTTAGCGAGGCATGGTGTTATATTTACGAAAGAAGTTTTCTTGTTTTGTAGTGAGTATCGTGTTCCATTCCGCCACAGTCAGGGCAGTAGCGAGGTGTGCCTCTAAAGGATCAATTGTAACTGTGCCAGCCGCAAAGTTCACTGTGAAAACAAAAGTATTGCTACGGATAGCATCAAAAAATCTTTTTGCGCGTAGCTCAGAGGTAAAGCCCAAAGCTGTAATGCTAGCTGTATAAGAAGGCTGAAGCGGTGCGCTAGCATCCAGTGTAATTTGAAAATTAGAAGGATTGATTGTAGCTGTTTGGGCTTGTGCTACATGGCTATACATAAAACCAACGAACACAAAACACAAAAGGCAAAGCAACTTTTTCATAGAAATATGTTGAATGATTGAAGATTAAGAACGAATACATCACGATTACAGACCCGCAAAATTAAGGACAATTTTTTAAATTACAATACAGCAGCCTGTTTATTTTAAACAAAAACACACAAACTTTGAGTGAAGCAAGCTAGCAGAAGTTTTCTAATAGCTTTTGGATACACTCTAGTATTCCGCTTACAAACATAGGTTTATTTTATCCTTGACCCAATTTTTATACCACATTAAAAAAAGATATCAATAGCTCACCAGTTTATTTATATTTTGCGTTATTTTTGCGGATTGAATGCCCTTTGGATTTTCAAATCAAAAACTATTCATCACTTTTACTCTAAAAGGCCAACGCGCTTATATCAAGTATAATGCTAGAACCCGAAACTATCAGTACTGACTCCAATAAAAAGCCCAAAAGCAAAATCCGTGAATGGTCTGATGCCATTGTGTTTGCCGTAGTGGCCGCCACACTCATTCGTTGGCTGTTTTTGGAAGCCTTCAAGATTCCTACTCCATCTATGGAAAAATCGTTGCTTGTTGGTGATTTTTTGTTTGTTAGCAAATTCCATTATGGTTCAAGAATTCCCAAAACCATTCTACAGCTTCCACTCACGCACCAAACCATTTGGGGTACTAGCATTCCTTCTTATTTAGATTGGATACAACTCCCAGATTTTAGGTTGCCTGGTCTTTCGGAAGTCAAACGAAACGATGTGGTGGTGTTTAACTTTCCACCAGAAGAGCAATATCCTATAGACCTTAAAACCAATTATATAAAGCGTTGTATTGCTCAAGCAGGCGACATTCTAGAGGTCAAAGAAGGCGATGCCTACGTGAATGGCAAGCTAGCAGATATGCCAGAAAAAATACAACATAGCTATTTGATAGTGTCTAAAGATATGCTGACCCCTAAATTTTTGTTGGAGCACAACATTACAGATTTAGAGCAGGTGGCTCCACTACAATATCAAAAATCTCTGAAACTTTGGAAAGAGCTTGATAAATACGACTCAACCGCCAATCACCCAGTTATGGTGGTTCATACCTCACCTGAAACAGCCAAAAAGCTTAAAAATTATGACTTTGTCTTGGATGTACTCAGGGTTATCAGACCAAAGGGTGTAGATGATGAGCGCGTCTTCCCTAAGCTGAAGGGCTTGGGCTGGTCTATGGACAATTATGGTCCAGTCACTATACCCAAAGCGGGTAGCAGGGTGGAAATTAACAGGCTCAATGCTGCGCTTTATGGCGAAATCATTAAAAAATATGAAGGAAACGATCAAGTAGAAATCAATGTAGAGGCAGGAAGTATCAAAATTGATGGTAACCAAATCAAAGATTATACGTTCAAACAGAATTACTACTTTATGATGGGTGATAACAGGCATAACTCGCTTGACTCACGTTGCTGGGGCTTTGTTCCAGAGAATCATGTTGTAGGCAAAGGCTTTATGATTTGGTGGTCGGTGGCACCGCCCAACGAAGAATCAGGTATACGATGGAATCGCATCTTTAATTTGATTCAATAACTTGAAGCTAGAATAAAATTTTTAACGCTTTTGTTGAGCAAAAAATGGCCAGTCAATTTTAGTATGTCTACTCAAATCATTCCAAGCCAAATGGTGCAAGATCTGCCTTACGCGGTGAGCGTCCAGCTGGCCTCTATGCCCGTAGAAGCACAGAGAGAGTTCATAGACGAATACTCTAGTAAATCTCGCTCCATAGCAGTGAACTATTTTCTTCACTTTTTCTTTGGTGCTGGCTACCTGTATCTTAACAAGTGGATAAAGCAAATCTTATTTTGGATGACTGCGGGCGGCGGCGGCGTTTGGCTCTTTATTAACCTCTTTAGAATTCCTAAGATGACACAAGAGTTCAACGCTCGTCTGGCCGATGATATCTTACGCGATCTTGTTTTTAGGTATCGTCTTAATCCTCCTCAAGCTGCCTACAACAGAATTCCCGAAGTTAGACCGAAGCAACTGCCAAGCTATCAGTTTAACCCCGCAGATTTGCAGCCAGTTAATCTAAAAGCAGGCTATATGTTTGATTTTATGCTTAAAACATGGAGCGTTCAAGGCGAAAAGCAATGCGACTGGGACAATCAAGTTTCAGAACGAGAACTGTTGGTAGTGGATAGACTCAATGGACATCGTGCCCATTTATACATGACACACTCCGCCCCAATGGATATTTTCTTTTGCTATCCCGTCAATTTAGCACAAATATCTCCCACTATGGAAGCAGATATTCAGGCCAATGGACGACCAGACAACATGGTGAGCTACAACAACACGCCTTTCTACCGTGAAATTCAACGCGAAGGGCTATGTTTCGACATAACAGGTTCAGGAACCCATCAGCGCGTCATGGTTTGGCTATTTTTTGATGGCTTACGCGAGAACGTACTGCGTGTGGAGCGCAAAGGACGCAATCAGATAGAAGGCACCATAGGTAGGGTCATACAGTCTTATGAGATTTCTGACATACTTCCGCACGGAAATATGGGCGATTTTTAGTATTACTGCTGTTAACGTGTTCAAAATATGTTTTGAAACTATGCAAAAAAACAAAATCGCTCTTTTTTTAGACCGAGATGGTGTCATAAACCAAAAGCTTCCCAACGCCTACGTTAGACACACAAAAGAGTTTAAGATCTTGGAGGGTGTAGCTCAGGCTTTAGATAACTTGAGACGTTATTTTCACCCCATTGTGGTGGTAACTAACCAGCAAGGTATAGGCAAGGGGCTTATGTCTGAACAGGATTTGGCGCACATACACCAAACCATGCAAGAACAACTCCAATTCAAATTTGATGCTATCTATCACGCACCAAACTTGGCAGCAGAAAATTCCTCCCTGCGTAAACCCAATATTGGTATGGCGCATTTAGCTCAAAAAGACTTTCCTAGCATTGTTTTTGACCGAAGCCTCATGGTGGGCGACAGCTTATCTGACTTGGAGTTTGGACGAAAAGCCAATATGAAAACGGTTTTTATCGGTAATCCAAGCCTCAAAAAGCCCACAGAAGCAGACTTTGTTTTTGATTCTCTCAGTACGCTTAGCCATCATATTGAGCAAGTGCTCAAATTGTTCTAAGCTTCAATTGAGATTTTTTAAACGGACTATTGCCATGTTTTGTGCTCTGTTAAGTTGGCCTTTACTCCACAAAGTTGCTAGGACTCTTCCTGAACAGCCTGCTCTTGGTCCAAGTCCATAACTTCAGCCTTCCATACGCCTAAGGGTGTGAAAGGCATACTTTCCACCCGCTTTCGCTTCAAGAAAACGAGCCTTTCAAAGAACAAAGGCATAAAAAATGCTTTGTCATAAAACTGTTTGGCAAGCAAAGAGGCCGCCTCTTGCCGCTCACTTGGCTCTTTAATGGCTGCCGCATCATGCCAAGCTATTCTCACCTCATCTTTAAAGCTTTGCAAGCTGTCTGCTCGAGCTAAAAAATGAAGCATCAATACTTCATCCGCCACCCAAAAGTGTTTAGTTTTAAGCTTTATTGCGGCTTTCTCAGGCTCATTTACGAGGCCAAATTGGCAAACATGCCAAGCATTCTGCAATGTTTGGGCTAAGTCTTGATGCGACTCTGGGGCATAAATATTCCACAAGGGCGCACCAGGTTCTATCGTGTACTTTTCTAGCAGTCGCTTTGAGGCGGCCAAATCACAAGGCTTGAGTAGAGTCGCTTTTTGGCTGTATTGGGGCAGAATTGGAGCTAAAAACTGCCCTTCAGCTTTAGCATACGTATCAAAAGGCAATTCTAGACCTATAGAATCCGTGCAAATGCCCTTGATCAAGCCCTTACGAAAATACTGGCTGAGCATGGGGCTTTTAAGATCGTTGTAGTAAAGAGGGGCAACCTGAAAATCTACACCCAAAACCGAAAGCAGCGGCACAGCCAAGGTGTCGTAGAGCGACTTTAGCTCATTTGGATACTCTGCTTTAATTTTACTCATGCTGCTATAGCTTATCTGCATGATATCTAAGCCATTTTGCCGAAGTTCGGCCAGAGCATCAGCTTCGTCAAGTCCAAAACTGATATCAATAGCGTCTAAAAATGGTAAAGCAGTGTCGTTAAGAGAACTTTTGAAGTACTGGGGGTGCTTGTTGAGTACTGCAAAAGAGCCTCTTTTGTATTTTCCAAACATAAAAGGCCCAGTACCTACGGGCTGATCTGCAAACTTGATGTTTTGAGTCGTATTGAAGGCTTCTTCGGGGACAATAGCGGTACTGGGCATTGCCAAGAGGTGTAAAAAAGCCCCAACTGGCTGCCTAAGCGATATTTTGACCGTCAAATGATCTAATTCTTGTATGGCTGTGTCTATGGGTTCGGCCAAAAACTCTCTCAAAAGAGCTGCTTGCTCCGAACTACTGGGTGCGTCTTTGAGAAATCTTTTCAAAGAAAACACCACATCTCTGGCTCTTAATTCTCTGCCCTTGCCCTCGGCAAAAATTGGGGCATTATGAAAAACAACATCCTCACGCAGCTTGATTTGAAGCTCTCTACCGTTAGGCATAAGAGAATGGCTTTCTGCTAATTCGGGATAAAGGACAAGATCTTCACCATAAGTATACAGCGTATTGAAAATTTGTTGACTGAGCCAGCGGTCCGTTTGGTTCTCAGCATAAATGGGGTCTAGGGTTTGAATGTCTTCGTAAAAACAGATACGCAAGATTTTGGTACCATTTTCATACGTTCGGCCACCACAAGCTGCCAAAAACACCGCTAAAAATACAAAAAGGATTTTCAGTACTAGGCTTTTTTGCCCACACAACACTTTAGTCATCGTGCTGCTCTTAAAGTTGTTCTTCTATTTTGTACTCGCTACGGCGGTTGGTATGAATGACCACCATTTCAGCCAAAAAACCCGCCAAGAATAGCTGTGTACCAATAATTAAAGCTGCCACTGCCAAATAAAAAACAGGCTGTTCCACCACTTCACGGGTATTGTAGCCTAACTGTTTTTCTATTCCTAGCCAGAGGGTAATGATAAAACCAACCAGAAATGACAGAGTGCCCAAAAGACCAAAGAAGTGCATGGGTTTTTTGCGAAAGCGCGTGATGAAGGTTACAGAAAGCAAGTCCAAAAAGCCATTCACGAATCGCTCCAGCCCAAACTTAGTAACTCCATACTGACGAGGTCTATGCTGCACCACTTTTTCACCTATTTTTTTGAACCCACTCCATTTGGCCAAAACAGGTATGTAGCGGTGCATTTCGCCGTAGAGATCTATGTTTTTGACCACTTTGAATTTATAGGCTTTCAAGCCGCAATTAAAATCATGCAGCTTGATGCCAGAAAGCAGGCGAGTAGTCCCATTAAAAAAGCGGGTGGGAATCGTTTTAGAAAGCGGATCATAGCGTTTTTTCTTCCAGCCCGACACCAAGTCGTAATTCTCTACTGTAATCATCTGATAGAGCTCTGGTATTTCGTCGGGACTGTCCTGAAGATCTGCGTCCATCGTAATAACCACACGTCCGCGTGCTCGCTCAAAACCAATGGCCAAAGCCGCAGATTTGCCATAATTTCGCAGAAACGACACCGCCCTAACAGCCGTATTTTGTTCTCTTAAGCTTTTGATGACTTTCCAAGAGTCGTCCGTGCTACCATCGTCAATAAACAGTATTTCATAGCTGTAATTGTGTTCTTTCATCACTCTGCAAATCCAATCGTGGAGTTCGGGCAGGGACTCCGCCTCGTTAAGCAGGGGCACAACGACAGAAATATCTAACTCGGTCATGGTTTTGGCTAGAAAGTATGTTTCAGAAAACCATTCTAAAGAATGAGCATAGCATCGCCATAGCTATAAAAGTTATACTGTTCTTCTATGGCCACTTGGTAGGCTTTCATAGTTAGTTCATAGCCACCAAAAGCACAGGCCATGATGAGAAGAGTAGACTGAGGCTTGTGAAAGTTTGTAAGCAGAGACTTGCAAATCTTGTAGTCATAAGGAGGATAAATGAATTTATCTGTCCATCCTTCTGAAGGCTTGAGTCTGTGGCTGGCCGTAACAGACGTTTCGAGTGCTCGCATGGCTGTTGTGCCTACTGCACAGATATTTTTTCTAGCCTCGAGTGCTTCATTAACCGCTTTGGTGGTTGTGGCATCTATGGCGTAGTTTTCCGAGTCCATTTTGTGTTTGGTGAGATCTTCTACGTCCACTTCTCGGAATGTGCCTAGCCCCACATGCAGCGTAAGAGGATACATTTCCACCCCCTGAACAGCCAAACGCTTCACAATCTGAGGCGTAAAGTGCAAGCCAGCCGTAGGAGCTGCTACAGCACCTTTATGCTTGGCAAAAATAGTTTGATAGCGTTCGCGGTCAATGGCTTCGGCTTCTCTTCCAAGGTCTTTTGGAATAGGTGCCTGACCAAGTTCGTCTAACGTCTTGTAGAAATTATCGTCTTTTCCGTCATAAAGAAAGCGAATGGTGCGGCCTCTAGACGTGGTATTGTCTATCACTTCTGCCACCAACTCCCCGTCACCAAAATAAAGCTTGTTGCCCACGCGTATTTTACGGGCAGGGTCTACGAGCACATCCCAAAGGTGTGCGTTGGTGTTGAGTTCGCGCAGCAAGAAAACTTCTATTCGTGCTTGTGTTTTTTCTTTGTAACCATATAGACGGGCAGGAAAAACCATGCTATTGTTATAGACCATGAGATCGCCTTCATTGAAGTAAGACAAGATGTCTTTGAAGGTTTTGTGCTCGATTTTGCCTGTTTTGCGGTGTAAAACCATCATACGCGAGTCGTCGCGTTCTTGACGAGGATATTTGGCAATGCGTTCCTCTGGCAAATCAAATTTAAAAGCGGATAGCTTCATGGTCTTTTTCTGTAAAACCCAAATAGAATTATAGCTTGCAAAATTGGTAATTTGTTTTGGAAGTTGCAAGTTTTTGACCTAACAACTGCCTAAACGCGCTATAAAGTAGCGTATTTTTTTAAAAACAAGGTCTTCTGAACATGGCACCTATCATAATCTCTAACAAAGAGAAGGTGTTAGGGTTAAATCAATTTTATGGGGAGTGAGCTAAGAGTTTATTCTACAGGCTTTTTCTAGCGTCCAAACATAATCAGATGACTCCAAAAGTAAGGTGCGCTATACTCTTTGCTTTTGATGAGTTTTAGCTTGCTTTTCCTCAGACTCGTGCTGTAATCTATTGCTTTTTTGGAGGGGGTGCTCAAGGTGGTATAAAAATCGGATAAAAGTTGCTCGTTAGCCACCGTTTCGTTTAGCCATAAGCTCAAACCTAAACGTTGCGCGCCTGCATAGAACCATGCGCGTGCCATCCCCAAACAGCCCTCTCCTGTCCGCGCTGCACCCACTCCCCCATGCGTAGCAGTCAGCATGAGGAGCTCTGCCGAAAGCTTGGTGTTAAGAATCTCGTGAATGTGCAGCAAACCGTCTTGGTTGCTAGTACTATCTTGCGCCATTAAAATACCTGATAGCCAAGGTTTTTCTTGATTAATGAAGGTATGAGCTGCCAAGTGAACTACCCTTGCCTCATTGATTGCGCCCAGCTTGATGCACATTTCATTGGCATCTTGCTTTTCTACAAAACGAGTTGTCAGGGTTGTTTTCTCCATTATTTTCTTAATACTGCTCAGCTCTTGAAGCGTATGCCTGAGAGGTCTTATATCTCTGCCCAATAAAACGCTCTTATAAGCTGTAGAGTCGCGGACTTGTAGATCTTCAAAAAAAGCAAGTACATCTTTAGATACAGTACTGTAGGCGGGGTTTTCAAAACTGGGTACTACGCCCACAAAATCTGTTTTATAGGCTGAGTTCCAACTTTCCGCAAGGGATTGGCAATAAGCAGAAGCTGAAGTACTGTACATCACGTTGTATTTTTTGAGTAAATAAGGCAAAGCCTCATAGTTGCTGCTGGCAGAAGCTGGCTCAGTGAGCAGGGCTTCAAAAGGCAAATTGGCCAGACCGATATCGGGCACTAAAATCAAATTTTTAATGCTTTTGGGAAGCGTAAAGGCGAATAATTCTTGAAAAAGTTGTTGAGAGGCACTTATAAAATTACTTTTATCTTGCCCCATGATGGTTTTATTGAAATTTTGAACCTGTAAAGTAATCGGTTGTTTAGGCTCTGAGCGAAATACTCTCAGGTTATTTTCTGGATCTATGACAAAGGTAAAAAGTGCATCCTGGCCAACAAAATAGCTCACAATGGCAGTATTGGGCGGCAATGATTTCATGATGTTGGCTATAGTGGGTACTGCTGAGCCATAGCGTAAATCATAATAGCGCGGATAGGTTTTCTTTATCTGGAGCTCTAAGCGTTCTTGTAGAGTTTTTTGAGTCAGAAGTTTTTGCTCATACACTTTTCGGTTGCTGCTATCTGAGCCAGTTTTATAATCTGCGATGAGCCTTTCTAGCCTGATAATATTGTTTTGTAAGGAATTTTCTTGAGCCAGAATACTGTCTGGCACTCCTACAATGTGCTCACTATCTTTAAAAAAATTTAACTGAGACAAAAAAACATGACTTTTGGCACGTTCCGAAAAGATAAAAGCCTGTTCTAAAGCAGCTGCTTTATCTTGAGCCCAAACCGCATCACTAGCCCCACACAAAAGCAGTATCCAGAAAACAATTTTTTTCATAAACTATTGATTGACAGATTTTTATACTTTAACTTTTTGGACAGAGCCTTAACTATTTTGAAGGCTTTCCTTTTCTAAGGCTTGCAAAAATAACAATTGAAGCTAAGAAAACCACTGTCAAAGCTAAAAGAAGAGTTATCGCAAAAAACGCAAAAGTCAAGACCTGATAGAGTAAAAAAGACACCCTGCATATCACATCTCACTTTTATAGACTTGATAAACAAGGTGTTGAACAGCTAGCTATTATTTTGCTTTTTCTTCTATAACTCTAGTCATGTTATCTTCTGGGTGCTTGTCTATGAGCATGTTGATGGGATCCAGACCTGCTTTAGAAGGTTTTTTATCCACACAAAACACCAATACTTCTTTTTCTTTGGTGAATTTATGCTTTTTGCGGTAAACTATTTTGTCTTTTCCTTCTATTTTGGTCATAACAGCCACATCTATCCAGTCAGCAAGTGGCCTTTTTTGTTCCACTCCCAAACTGTCGGCCTCAAACTTTTCTACTTTGGCCTCTATCGTAACTTTGTAACGGTTACCTTCTTGTATGAATGAGGCTTTTTCAGCTTTATTTTCATAAAGCACAATGCGCTCAAACATATCCGTAACGAGATACTGCAAAGAGTCTGGTGTAACGTCTTTGATATACTTGAGCATATCTACGCTAGTTGGATAAGGGTTGCCTCTGTATTTCCAATCCTTGACGTAACGCGAAAAAGCCATATTGATAGAGTCTTCACCAATGTAGTCTTGCAGGGCGTAAAAGACCAAAGAGCCTTTGTTATAATGAATATACTGCTGGCTTTCTACATTGAAAAGAGGCTGTTCTTTGATTTTTTCACTAGCTCTCCCCAGTAAATAACGGTCCAGCTCATATTTGAGAAACTTCTGCATTTGCTCTTCAGGGTACATCTGTTTCATCACCATGAGTGCCGAGTACTCCGACATGGACTCTGAAAGCATGCTGCTGCCAATCACAGCCGCTTCAGTTACTTGGTGTCCCCACCACTGATGCGCTATCTCGTGCGCCGTAACGAAGGTTACCATATCGTTATCTTCTTCTTTGATGTTCATAATGAAGCCAATGCCTTCAGAATAAGGGATGGTGTTGGCAAAAGACTGCGCAAAAGAAGAATAACGAGGAAATTCCAGAATACGGATTTGTCGATACTGATAGGGCGAATAGGCTTTATTGTAATAATCTAAGGATTTTTTCATAGCCGTCATCATGCGCTCTAGATTATACTCGTGGCCTTTGTGATAATAGATTTCAAGCTTTACACCTTTGTAATCTTGGCGCATGACTTCGTATTTGGCCGATACAATGTTATAGAAATTGACCATTGGAGCGTCCTCCATAGAGTACAAATAATGGTTGCGGTCTTTTTCCACCCACTGTTTTTTGAGATATCCAGGCGCAATCGCAATTTGATCTTTGCTGGTGCTGAGCGTAATTTCGAAGCGAATGCGGTCTGCATCATCGCCAAAAAGACACTGGTCTAAGCCATGCGGATCAGTTCTAGGCTTGGCTCTTTCTTTGGGTTTGAGGCCATATTCTTTGCGCTTGTCTTCATCAGAAAGCTCACCTGCCTCTTCATAGCCAAGGGTAGGGAAATTGGTATTGTTAAAGAATGTGCCGTTATAGACCACCTCTGAACTGTTACCACCTTCTTTGAAGCCTTCTGTTTTATAGTGTATCTTAAAGCTCATTTTCACGCTGTCGTTGGGTGCAAGGGGCTTGTTGAGCGTATGGATATAGTAGCGAAAATCTTTAAACTCTTGTTTAAGCTTACTACCTCCCTCAAAACTAAGATTTTGAACCACAAACTCTGCGCTACTCGGGTAGCTGATATGGATATCGCTGATGGTCGTGTTGCTTTTGTTTTTAAGAATATAGAAGCCGTCAGCAATAAAATCGCGCTCTTCAGGAAAAATATCTACTTTGAGCTTGGTTTCCACAATACGTGGCTGTGGTATGTTCTCATACTTCTTGAGTGTTTTTTCATAGTCTACACGTAGCTTCTCCAAGTCGTCTGAGTTAGAATAACTGTTCAACATGTTGGTGTTGTAATAAATGAAGCAACCTGTGAAACCAAATGTGCAAAAAGACAAAATCAGAAGAGCTATTAGTCCCTTACCCATGCGCACCTTGCCTATTTTAAGACGGGTTTTGAGAAGGCTTTCTGAGCCTCGCACTGAAAGCAGTACCGCCACACCAAACAAAACAACAGAGAGGGCAGACCAATACAAAGAATACCAACTGAAAGAAATTGGGAAGTGCCCGTAGCTGTTCATATCAGAGTAAGTACCCATGCTAGCCGAGCCGAAAGAAAACATTTGGTGTTCTAAGCCTAACTGACTCAATACCAAGTTTGCAATAAAAAATACTACAATTACAGCATAACCTACAAATTTATCATTGACCATGACTTGTATGAAGAATGCCAACAAGGTATAAAGCAACAGCCCAAGTAAACTAGAAGTATAAAGTGAGGTAAAGTAAATACCTAACTCATATTTGTAGTAGCCTTGAAAGGTTTGTATGAGCACGCCCGTAACAATCAACAACAGAAAAACAGCGCAATAAATCAAGGCCATAGCCAAAAACTTGGAAACCAAACTCACAAAGTCGGGCATAGGGAAGGCATCATATATCAAGTTGATATTCACTTGGCGTTCGCGCCAAATCATTTCGCCCGAATAAAACACCATGATAATGAGTAAAAACAAATTGAAACCTTGTATCACTTCGAGCATGGAGTAGGTAGTAGGATAAGTCTGTATCCCATACATCATATTGATATACTGAGAGTTAGATATCAAAAGAATAAGACCACAAATGACAATGGCTATAAAAGGAATTTCTTTGAGTGTGGTACGGAAATAAAAATTAGTGAGCGTAGTTATTTGCTTGATATAAGTGCTCAAATTCAATATTTGATGCACTTTTGGAATAGAAATACTAGCAGCTAAACTAGGATTAGAAACCACCTCCTTCTGCTTTTTGGGCCTAATGAGTGGGTTTAAAATGACTTGAAATTTAAATACATACAAACAAAGCCCAAGCACCAATGCTCCCAAAGCCAGTACAAAAAGGCGATTGTAGAGTAAAGCACCTTCAAACGGCACTAAATCATTGTTTTGCTGAGAGATAGACCAATAATCAGTGATATAGCCCACCGTTCTTGTAGCAAAAGGGTCTAACACAGCCGCTATTTCTTTATTGTCCAAATCACCCATCATGCTACCAAGCATCAAGTAGATAACAATCAAAATGATGCCTTGCGTATAAACGACTATCATTTTACGCGAAAGCGCACCGCTGACAAAAAACAATACGCCTGAAAAGAATAAATTAGGCACTACCAGAGTCAAAAAAGGCTGCCAATATCTTGCAAAGCTAAAAGGCAAATACTTGTCTGCATCTATCCAAGGCATGAGTTCTCCAAGCATCAGGCCAAGCGGAAGACCTGAAAAAATGAATAGTAAAACCACAAAAGAACCTAAAAAACGTCCCATCAAATACGCCGTTTTATTCAGCGGGGTGGTAAACATGATAGACTCTGTCTTGTGTTCAAAATCTCTCAAAACAGCCACGCCCATCACAGCAGAGGCCACCATAAAAAACAGCAATGTGAATAAACATTCTACCTGAGCCACCACGGCGTTGGCATTTTTCTTGACCTGTCCCATGCCGCCACCCAGAGAAATAATATCTTCTGTGGACATAAAGGCCAAGGAAAGTGCAAAGATGAGCGCAAAATAAATATAGGTAGCTGGGCGAACTGAGCGGTATTTTAGCTCAAATTTAAATACTTCTGCAAACATATTCAGCGAGTCTGAACAAAAGAGAACAAAGGAAGAATAGATACAATAAAGCCTATAAGTTAGGGCTAGCAAAATATAATGGGGCAGCTAGTAGCCTCAAAGATAAGAACGATGTTTGAATAAACTACTTCTTTAGTATATAAAATTTCTAAAATTTTATATATCCGACAACTCTACATTTATCTGGCAAAGCATTCTATGACAATTCATTAGTATGTTCAGACCTTTCTTTAGGCTTAAATCTCGAACACGACTTGTTCTTTAAACCTTGGCTTTTGTTCATGTTAAACTGTTTTGTCATCGCTATTTTTAGCTATGCCTGACTCCAGAAAATGTCTGTTTCGCGGCACGTAACTTCAAAAATGTTCTTATGAGCACATATTTTAAAACTTTATTTTGAAGATAAATGCAAAACTTTTTAGCCACAAAAAAAATACGTTCGTTTTTTTTGTATATTTCGCACCAGTTCAAGTAAAGCAAATATTTTATCAAGGGGCTGTTGGGGGATTTTTTGAGGTGCGTGATACAAATCATGTGGCCTGTCTAATCACAATCACAAAATAAACTTTGACCAATGAGCAATGAATCTGAAAAGCGTTTTTTGGCGAGACGCATTTACGAAGTAGAAGAATCCCAAACTCTGGCTATGGCTAAGGCCACACGTGAGCTGAAAAGCAAAGGGATAAACGTGATTAACTTTACACTAGGTGAGCCTGATTTTGAGACTCCTTCGTTTATCAAAGAAGCTGCCATTGAGGCCATTCATAGCAATAAAACCTTCTACACACCTGTAAGCGGCATTCCTGAGCTCAGAGAGGGCATTGCGCATAAGCTACAAACCCAAAATAATATTCTTTGTAAAGCAGAAAACATTGTGGTGTCTACGGGTGCAAAACAATCTATAGCCAATGCCATGTTTTCTTTGGTCAATGAAGGTGATGAGGTGTTAATTTTATCGCCTTACTGGGTATCTTATGTGGGTATAGTACAACTGGCTGGTGGCAAGCCTGTTCTGCTCAAAGGCTCTTTGGAGAATGATTATAAAGTATCGGCTGCCGCTTTGAGTTCAGCCATCACAAGCCGTACCAAAGTGCTCATTTACTCCTCACCTTGCAATCCTACAGGGTCGGTTTTTACGGAAGCTGAGATTCGCGCTTTTGCCAAAGTGATAGAAGCACACCCACAGCTGTTTGTGATTGCCGACGAAATTTATGAATATATTGTTTTTGAAGATAAGCATTTCAGTATGGGAAGTCTGCCCGAAATTGCAGACCGCGTTATCACAATTAATGGGTTTTCTAAGGGCTATGCCATGACAGGTTGGCGTTTGGGTTATATGTGCGCGCCCTTGCCCATAGCCAAGGCTTGCGATAAAATTCAAGGCCAATTTACCTCTGCCACCAACTCTATTGGCCAATATGCTGCTTTGGCAGCCATCAAGGGGTCTCTTGACGAAAGTCTCAAAATGACAGCCGCTTACAAAGAAAGGCGTGCATTAATGAAGTCTTTGTTAGACCAAATTCAAGGACTAAAGTGCAATACACCTGCTGGTGCATTTTATTTTTTCCCAGATATAAGTGCCTTTTTTGGTAAAAAATATGGTGACAAAACCATCAATAATGCCGACGATTTATGCCTCTACTTGCTCTATGAGGGCCATGTGGCCACTGTTATGGGCGAGGCTTTCGGAGAGCCTAACTGCATACGACTTTCATACGCCACTTCTCAAGATACCATACGTGAGGGTGTAGCCAAGATGAAAACAGCTTTAGAAAAGCTCAAATAATGCTTTTCTTAACATCAACCTCCTACTTAGACTCTCCATGAAAGCCATTATTCCAATAGCAGGCCGCGCCGACCATTATCGACCCCATATCTACGCGCAACCTAAACCGCTTGTACCCATTGCAGGAAAGCCTGTTATTGGGCATATCATTGATATTTTGCATCAAAAAGCGGGCGTTGATGAGTTCATATTTGTAACAAGCAACAGCGGCAGAAGAATAGAACAGTACATAGATAAAGACTACAAGAACAGAACCTTTAAAACCCATTTTGTAGTCCAAGAACAGCGCAAAGGCTCTGCACATGCTGTTTGGCTGGCGCAAGAACTGGTACAGAACGAAGACAAAATTATTATTGCTTTTGGCGACTGCATTGTGGATTTGGACTTTCAAAGCTTCATTAATACCCAACATCATGCAGTAGCCACCAAAAAAGTCAGTAAACCAAGTCTATTTGGTATTGTAGAAACTGATAAAAACAACCAAGTAAAGCTCTTTATAGAGAAGCCCAAAATTCCTAAATCAAACTTGGCTATCACTGGTCTGTTCTGTGTCAAAAACCCCAGAGTACTCCTTGAGGTAATACAAGACATGCTTTTTACCCATTGTGAAGGCACTGAATACTATCTTACAGACGCACTCATGCGTATGATGGCACTAGACCAGCACTTTATGGCTTATGAGGTGGAACGCTGGTACGATTGCGGTAAAAAAGAAGGCTTATTGGAAGCCAACGCCATACACCTAGCTTATCCAGGTTTTAAAACTAGTCCTGTAGAAGATTTTCCCAATAACAATCTTTTTATTCAGCCCGTCAAGATTGGCAAAAATTGCATCATTCAAAATGCCATTATTGGCCCCAATGTGGCTATTGCTAACAACGTCAGAATCAGTAACTGCATCATTAGCGAATCTATCATAGGCTCTGATAGCCGCATAGAACATGCTATTTTGAATGAATCCGTGGTAGGCAATGATGCTGTTTTACAAGGCTTTAGGCAGAGCCTAAACTTAGGTGATAACACAGAAATTAATTTAACATCTTAAAAAACATGAGTCAAGAGGTAGTCTTGATAGATTACGGTGCAGGCAATGTGCGTTCTGTGGGCTTTGCACTAGAGCGCATAGGCTACAAGGCCGTGCTTAGTCGCGATGTGGAAGTATTAGAACGTGCCGAAAGACTCATCTTTCCAGGTGTGGGACATGCCGCAGCGGCTATGGCTGCTCTCCAAGACTTGAACATAAACAGCTGGCTTCCAAATTTCAAGAAGCCTTTTCTTGGCATCTGTTTGGGCATGCAGCTCTTACTGGACGAAAGCGAGGAGGGTAACACCAAAGGCTTGGGCATATTTAGTGGAAAAGTACAGAAGTTTCCGCCCAAAGATCGTGTACCACACATGGGCTGGAACGAAGTGGAAGGCAATGGGCCGCTTTACAAAGGTCTCAACAAAGCTCACTTTTATTTTGTACACAGCTATTATGCTGAGCTAAACACCTTCACATCTGGCATTTGCGAATACATTTTACCTTTTTCCGCGTCCTTAGAAAAAGACAATTTTTTTGCCTGCCAGTTCCACCCTGAGCGTTCGGGCAAAAACGGCGAGACCCTTCTCAAAAACTTTTTGAGCCTTTGAACCACCCCCCTGTTTCTAACGCTTCATTTGTTTTATCTTCCTGATTTCTAGCACCTGGCAATCTTGAAAGCTCGTCATGTCCATGCTTTTTTGGGTTCTAGGATTTACAAAAGACGGCACTGTTTGCAATAAAAAGCCTCTCACCTCTACTTTCTTGCCTGCCAGTAAATTGAGACTCTCTAGCTGTGTGCTAGAAACAGGCTTAATGAGCAGCTCTTTTTGATTGGCTATTTTCAGCACAAAGTAGTCAGCCGTGCCAGCGCAACAACTTTGTTCATTGCCTTGCCAGCCCCGTTTCACAAGCAAACCGCTCCATCTAAGGGGCTTTTCTTTGGCTGAAGCCAAAAGACCTAGAGCGCAAAAGCCAATCAAAAAAATGAGTAAGCGCATGAGATTAAGAAAATCTAACGAAAGGCAGCCTTGTTTTGGGTAGGTAGGCTAAACATAAACGCCTCAAAAGTGCATCATGTTGTGTACAAGACCAAGAATAGCATGTCTTACAACATCATCTCGCCTTTCTGAAAGTCATACCGCATACCGCGTGTGAGAGAAAGTAGTTCCAATGGTGCGATGGCTATTGGATCATTGTCTTTAATCACACTGTAATTATTGACCAGCAGTTTTTGTGCAGCACGCATGACAGTGACGTGCTCTGACCCTATGACTTCAAAATAGCGGCCTTCTCTGATACAAATTCCAGTGTCATCACTCAAACCTACACCAATTTTTTGAGGGCTAGAAGCCAAGGCTTGCATCAATCGGCTATAGCGTCCGCGTCTCACAAAATGAGAGTCTACAATCAACTCTGGTGCCAAGCACAAGCCCAAACCAATGGGTATAAAGGATTTATTAAGTCCAAAACTGCTATTACCACCCTCTATCATCACTTCAGACATGGCCATTGCGCCCGCGCTTGTGCCTGCAATCACAAAACCAGCCTCGTTGCGGTAGCGATTCTGTAAAATTTGAAGCATCTCAGTTCCCAAAAAAGCCCTTGTTATTTTAGATTGGTCACCACCCGAAAATAGGACAATGTCAGCCTCTCGCACTCGCTTAAGATAAGTGGGTCGCATGCAGTCATCATGATCTTTGATGTTGAGCACACCCACTTTATGTCCAAGTGTATCAAAGGCATGGGTATAATCCTGCCCTACTTCGCGCGGCACGCTAGAAGCGGTGGGAATGATTTCTATATTGGGCTTGGATCGGCCAGAAATTTTGAGAATCGTAGCCAAAACACCTTCGGTGAGAAAATCCAGTCTGTAATCTTGAGATTTTCTCATGGCGGCACTGTTGCGGTCTTCGCTGCCGCCCACAGGAATCAGAATACCCTTAGGAAACGCGCTCATAGCTGCTGAAGTTAGGAACTGTTTTTGAATAGGTTGTAACCAAAGCTTGTTGTAGGTTTACTTGTGTTTCACAAAGCGATAGCCGCCTTTGTCAATACCCCAAATATGCTCACCAGCATCATTGAAGCCTCTGTCCCAGCTTATTAGCATATCTTTTTGAATATCTACGATAGAAGTGGCATAAGACGCGCCATTAAGTTCGGAAGCGCAAGTTTTGATACCTGTAGCCCCCTTAAAGCCTTTCTTGTATTTTTTGAGGCGCACTTCGCAGCCCCTTTTCAGCTCTAAGGAATCTGGGGTGAGTGCACCAAGTAAGGACAGGTCTTTGTATGCCCCCACGAATCTAAGGGGCTGCTTCATGGTGTAAATTTCGCTAATAAACTCACCACCTTGTTCATAAATTTTGTACACACGCTGTCTATAAGGTTTCTGTGGTGCTTTGACGAGAGCCTGCTCCACATAAATCCAATAAGCCTTTTCATCACTAGGCCAAATCTGCTTCATGTGTAGCTTAACGTGAAAATAATTGGTGTCTTTTTGAGCTTGTTCGGCGTTTTCGTAGCTGCCTTCCATATAAGAAAGGAGCTTTTTAAGATCTTTAGAGCCTTCTTTTGAGGGGTAGGCAAACGCTAAAATCAACAAAGCCAAAGGCAGAAATAAGAAAGGGAAGAGTTTAAAAAGCCTATTATGTTTCATGGTCAGAATTTGAGAAATACCCACTGCATGGTTTGGATATAAAAAAAGGGGCAGAAGCCCCATTCCTTTAATCAAATGAGCGGGAAACGAGACTCGAACCCGCGACCTCAACCTTGGCAAGGTTGCGCTCTACCAACTGAGCTATTCCCGCATTACATCAAAAAAATCTGACAGGTGCCTAGGACGGGAATCGAACCCGTACGGCTTATTCAGCCACAGGATTTTAAGTCCTGCGTGTCTACCAGTTCCACCACCTGGGCATTGTGCTGCTTTTAGCACAAAAGAACACTCATTTTAGTTATTTACTAAAAATGAGCGGGAAACGAGACTCGAACCCGCGACCTCAACCTTGGCAAGGTTGCGCTCTACCAACTGAGCTATTCCCGCTTATTGTACCAAAAAGACATTTTTGATGCCTTGCAATACTGTCTTTTAAGTATTACGCGTGCAAAGGTGAAGCTTTAATTTGTATTATCCAAATTTTTCTTGTCTTTTTTTACATTTCAGCCTTCAAAAAGACTTAGGTTGATTTTATGAGGCAGTAAACCCAAAAAATATTCTAAAGTTTCAATACTTTTAGAACGTTAAAAATAAAAAGACCGCGACTCTCTTACGCATCAAAGATGCAAAGAATGTGTTTCAGCGTCTTTATACAAAAAACTGATTATCCACCTTTTTTATGCTATTTTTGACTATCTTTGCACTACTAATGAGGTGTGATTTGCTTTTATGCTGCGGCTCATATTATGTGTATAACACACAAACAAAGCTTCGTTACTTTTATGAACGACCTCTATACAGTTTGGGCCACAATCATTTTTTCATTGAGTAAAATTTATCTTAATATTCTGGTCTGTTTTCTTATGAAAAAGCTATTCATTTGCTTGCTAATGTTTATAGTCACAAGCTCAGTTTTAGCACAAGGTCAATGGGAAGTATGCTATAAAAGAGGCGATTCTGCCATGAAGAAGCATAATTACAGAGAAGCCGCGCGGTTTTATGAGCAAACTATGGCCATGACGGAAAAAGAGTTTGGCTCAAACAGCGAACGGTATATTAAAAGCCGCAATGGTTTAGGTACAGCTTGGCGTTACATTAATGATAAAGTTCAGACTGAAGTTTTTTTGAAAGAAACTGAACAACTAGCCAAAACATCTTTAGGCAGTAGTCATCCTGAATACGCCATTACTCTTCTTTTGTTGGGCAACTTGTATGAAGAAATGGGGCAGTATAAGGCAGCAGAACCTCTGCTTAAAGCCGTTGTAGAGGTGTATAAAGACTCGTTGGGTACAAAACACCCTGACTATTATGCGAGAGCTATCACCAGCCTAGGCGACACCTACACTGCCATGGGCAATTACGGGGCGGCAGAGACTATTCTTAAGGAGGTTTTGGCTATACGCAAATTTACCTTAGGTGAATATCATTTTGATTATGCAGAGACAGCTGCGCGTTTGGGTGATATTTATACCCTAACTGGCAATTATGTTGAAGCAGAGGGGCTTCTACGAAAAGCTGTTTTTGTATATAAGAAAACACTAGGCGAAAAACACCCCGATTACGCCATGACACTGCTTCGCTTGGGCAGATTGTATATGAAAACGGATAATTATGTAGAGGCCGAACCTATTTTGAAGCAAGCCATGCACATCACCAAAGAAACTCTGGGCGAAAAACACCAAAGTTATTCGTCCATGCTCAACTTCTTGGCTTCTTTGTATTTTTCTATGGGCAACTACGAGGCTGCTGAAATTTATTTTAAGAAAAATCTTGATGCTATAAAAGAAATTTACGGATATAAACACAAAGAATACGCCTTAGCTATCAGTAATTTAGCCGTAGTGTATTATATGTCAGGCAACTTAAATCCAGTGGAAGCACTTTACAAGAAGGCTATTGAACTACAGAAAGAATTGGTAGGCGAGAAACACCCTAATTATGCCCTCGCAATCAACAATCTTGCTACACTTTATTCTAAAACAGGTAATTACACAGCAGCAGAACAGCTCTACAAAGAAGCTGTGGCCATTCGTCAGGCGGTTTTAGGCAAGCATGATTTTAGCTATGCATCCTCTCTTTCTGACTTGGGTCAGTTGTATACCATGACCAAAAATTATGCAGAAGCAGAACCTCTTTGCCAAGAAGCTTTGCAGATATACAACTCATCTATGAGCGAAACTCGGTTTGAGCACATGTCTGCCAATATGCGTATAGCGATACTCTACGAAAGCACCAATAGACTTAAACAAGCCGAGGAGCTTCATAACAAGCTCATGGCAACCTCTCGGCAACTCGTATACCAAAACTTTGCCTTGATGAGTGAGGAAGAAAGAGCCAAATACTTTCAAAACAAATTAGGCACCTACATCAAACATTTTAATAAATTTTCAATCAGACATAACAAAACGAGTCAGCTTTACAACTCTGTGCTCTTTACTAAAGGCATTTTGCTCACTTCTAGCCAAAAACTCAAAAACCATATTCTTAATAGTAAAGACACTGCTCTTGTTCAGCAGTATCAGACTTGGATCAAGCTCAAAACTTCTATTGCAAAGCATTCCCTACTGAGCAAGGCCGACCTTGCTAAACAGAATATTCAACTAGATAGCCTCGAGGAGATGAATCATGAATTAGAAAAAAGCTTGTGTCTTCGTTCCCAAGCTTTTACTAGCATGATTAGCCAAAGGGAAGTGAAGTGGCAGGATGTGCAAAAGAGACTGCTCAGGAGAGAGGCAGCCATAGAGATCATTAGAGCTGATAAAAGAGATGATGATTCTACACTCTATGCAGCTCTGATTATCAGAAAAAACTCTAAACGTCCTCAACTTGTGCTTCTAAAAAATGGTGATGAATTAGAAGGTAAGTTTGCCAAGTACCAAAGAAACATGATTCAGTTTAAAGAAAAAGATCTTATCTCCTACAACCAATTTTGGCAGCCCATTGCTCAAAAGCTCAAGGGCATCAAAAAGGTGTACCTGTCGCCCGATGGGGTTTATAACCAAATCTCTCTAAACACACTC
>RDZD01000045.1 GCA_004293815.1 Cytophagales bacterium
TATCAAACCAAAATGCTCTTTCAAAATGGGTTTGCCGAAAAACTTGACGTGAGTCGTCTGGAAGTGTCGCTAAACAACCTAAAGGCTGAAATTCAAAAATTTGAACGCATACAGAACCTCACCCTCGCCATGCTCAAATTCCAAATGAGCATGCCAGAAAGTGAAAATTTAACCCTTAAAGGCGAATTAGCATTGCCCGCACAGAGCAGCGCACCCGATAATGCAGATCCTACTAAGCGCATTGAATACCAAATTCTTCAAACACAAGCAGAACTTGAGGCTCTAAACGTTCGCAACTATAAAGTGCAATACTATCCCACAGTGAGAGCTAGCCTAGGTTTAGGCGCAAACTCAGGTAGCAATGACTTGGGGGAGTTTTTTAAGTTTGGAACCAACTGGTTTGGCAATTCTACCTTTGCTATTGGGGTTTCTATTCCTATTTTTGACGGTTTTAAAAAGAAGTCGCAGATAGCGCAAGCCAAATTTGCTCTCCAAAAAACACAGAATACAATTTCTGATTTTACCAGAATCATGGAGTTTCAACTTAAGCAAGCTGCTCTCAGTTTTCAGAATGCCACAGAAACAATGAAAGCTCAAAAGCAAAACGTGGAGTTGGCCGAAGAAGTCTACAGAGTCACGCGTATCAAGTTCAAAGAAGGTGTAGGCACTAAGTTAGAGCTTCTGGATGCTGAAACGTCTCTTAAAGAATCTGAGACCAACTATTTGAATGCTCTATACGATGCCATCATTGCGCATGTGGACGTATGCAAAGCCAACGGAACGCTTTTGGAAACAGCTCAGTAAATCAATATCATTTTTTCGAAATCCAGAAAACTAAACATAAAAATACTTTCTAGTAAACATGAAATATCACTATTCAATCCGCTTCATAGCTATTTTGATCTCTTTTGCCATAAGTATCACTGCTTGCCAAAAAGAGCCTAGAACTGATGAAGAAAAAAAAGCGCAGCTCATAAAGTTTAAAAAAGAGTTAGCCACCATTCAAGCCAAGATCAATACCTTAGAAAAAGACCTGACCAAAACAGGTGCCATAGTGTCCTCTTTGCGGGCAGTGGAATTATTGAGCCTAGATATTCAAGCCTTTAACCATTACATTGAAATTCAAGGTAACATCAACACGGAACAAAACGTGTTGGTTATGCCCGAAATGCCAGGCGTAATCACGTCCCTCAACGTCAAAGAAGGGCAGCAAGTGAGTAAAGGACAGGTTTTGGCGCGTTTTGATGCCGAAACACTCCGCAAAAACGTAGAAGAGCTGCAAAATAGACTCGTTTTTGCAGATGATGTTTTCAAGAGGCGTGAAAACCTTTGGAAGCAGGGCATAGGCTCAGAAGTGCAATATCTTGAGGCTAAAAACCAAAAAGAAAGCATAGAAAAAAGCATCAGCACGGTCAAATCCCAGATGAGCAAATACAGCGCGCGCGCACCCATCAGCGGCATAGCCGAAGAGGTATTCGTTAAGCAGGGCGAAGTGGCCAATATGGGCATGCCTCTTGCAAGAATTGTCAATTTGGGGCAGATGTTTGTGGAGGCAGATGTAGCCGAAGCCTACCTCACCAACCTAAAAGTAAACGACAAAGTAACGGTTTCTATACCTGCTCTAAACCGTGAGCTAGAAGCCAAAATTACCCGTATTGGGCAAACCATCAATGCGGAAAATCGCACCTTTAGTGTTAGGATCGATTTGCCAAACAAAGATAACTTGCTGAAGCCAAACGTGGTGGCAATTGTTAAAATTAATGACTTTAACAAAGCAAAAGCCGTGTCTATACCTTCCAACCTTATTCAGCAAGGCACAGACGGTAATAAATTTGTGTTAGCTGCAGAAACATCAGGCAATAAAACGCTTGTCAAAAAATACAACATAAAAACTGGCATGGCCTACAAAGGCCGCACTCTGATTGAGGAAGGACTAAAAGGCGATGAAAAGCTCATATTTAAAGGCTACAATGAAGTGAGCGAAGGCGAAGAGGTGCAAGTGAATGAGGCTACTACTGCCGAAGCCACTGCCTCTAGTGCGGCTCAATAGACCTTAGGACTCGGATTTGAGTGCGTAGAGCACAGGCTTGCTAGGCGATGCATCTGATTCTAAGGAGATAATCTGCAAGTTGAGCGCGTAGAGACCATCTTTGACGTGATTGGGTACATATACCAGTTCGGTAATGGTGGCTTCTGCGCGAGGTAAAGAGGGAAATTGCCAAAAGCCTTTATGTACATTGAGTGCGCCCTCGTCCCACTCTTTATCCACGGAAGGGGTGTCTATGAGTAGGTGCTCTACGCCTCGCTGGCGTAAGAAATCGCCGCTTTGAGGCTCTAAGAAAGTAGGGTTTGTTCCTGAATACTGCTGGTGCTTTTTGCTTTCTGGGTTTGGAAGGGTGCGAATAACAAGGGCTTCGGTGCTAGGCACGTCTTTTAAGCTTTTTTGAAGTGTTTCTAGACTCACATAGCGGTCGCCATTAGGGCTTGTGCTCACTTCTACCGACACCAGATATGCTAAAAACCAAAATTTGCGGAGAGCAGAGTTGATGCTGTGTCCATCAGAGGAAATATGTCCATAACACTCTGTATGTGTGCCATTACCGTGTGGCGTAAGGCTCACGCGCACGTAGTTGCATGAGCCGCCTTCGCGTACATCGCCTACAAAGCTACCTACGCGTATAGCCTCTATCTGCACAGCTTCAGCATAGTAGCAATTGACTTGATTTTCTGCTGTACTGAGAGGTAGAGAAATGTCAATGGGACGCTGTAAATCAAGTGTATAAAGTTTGCCATCTATATGGCACTGTAAAGGTGAAAAAGACAACATAAGGCAGAAATCAAGTTGAATATGCTCAAAATAACACAAAAGTAATGTCTAAAGCAACCGTTTGCGAACGTTTTTGGCTTCCTGTTCTTTTTTTGGCAAAAATGTTACTGCTGCTTTGTCAGGGCGCATAGTTCCTTGTCAATATGGCTAGATGCAGGCACTACCTAGAAATCCTGCGAGGGCAGCAGGTTTTGGAAAGGATAAATATTTCTAACAAAAGCTTGGTGGAATACGAAAAATTATGTTTATCTTTCCGCTGCGAAAGCGATTCTATGGATGTGCGGCTGCGGGTCGTAGATGCGAGTGTGGGCTTTCGGACGTTCTTTGATTCGGTGAGTTTTAGATTGCTTCGCGACGCGGCCAAGGTGCACTTGCTGAACAAGTCAATATCTCTGGAAGTAATTTTGCCGATAGTCAAATGGAAAAACTTAGAGATTCAAAAGGTGAAGTAAACGTTGTTTATCAAGAAGAAGGTGGGTTGAAATCTGGAAACAATATGTCTAGTTTAAATGGGCTGATGGTTCCTCATGGTGCTGATGGCGAAGCTCTAAAATGGGATGCCAGCAAAAAGCTTTTCACAGACAGCAAGGGAAAAGCTACACGACCAGAAACTATCACTGATGATGACGGAAGCGAAGTTTACAAAGAAGCCACGCTGTACGTAAATTTGTTGAATATCAATAAGTCAAGAGCAAAACCTAGCTTATCGAACGGCCAGCCTAACCCTATGTACCGAAAAGCTCAAGGGCTCGCTGTAGCAGCGGTTTTTTCACATGAATCAGAGCATTTTCTGAATAAGGGAGATGTGGCTGCTTTGTTGAGGCAGTATACCACTCAACCAATCGGCAACTGGGAGCCCGAAGAAAATGCGAATCATGTAACAACAGAAGTTTTAAATGGGAAATAGCATGTTCAGACTTATAAAAAGTGGCTTAGTCCTTCTATGCCTTGTC
>RDZD01000001.1 GCA_004293815.1 Cytophagales bacterium
AAATTATTTTATACTAAGCAAACGATCTGATACATCTTATCAATTCGTTTGCTTTTTTGCTTTTGTTCGTAGTAGGACTAATATATTCATTGACTATTATGATAAAAGTAAAAGTATTTTTGGTATTACAGCTACTTGGTATTACTTTTGAACTAAATTTTAATGTACAAAATTAAAGATATTAGCCGTTAAATATTAAGAAATGCTTATCTCTAGCCTGCGGGACACTGAACTGCCAACATTTGAAGACGGAAGTATTGTTACTATTGGCACATTTGACGGTGTGCACTTAGGACATCAACAGATTCTGGATCAAATGCACGACTTAAAGAAGCGTCACCCACAGGCTCGTACGGTGTTGCTCTCATTTTTGCCGCATCCTCGTTTGATACTTTTTCCAGAGCAGGCCGACTTGAAATTGCTTACCACCAACTCCGAAAAGATAGAGCTTCTTGGACGATACGGCATTGATCACCTTATTTGGATACCTTTTGACAAAAATTTTGCACTGCAAACCGCAGAAGAGTTTGTAGAGAATGTACTCAAGAAAAAGCTTAACGCAAAAGCTCTTATTGTAGGGCACGATCACCGATTTGGGCAAGGGCGAGAAGGCTCTTTTGAGTTTTTAAAGAGCAACGAAGATAAATACGCTTTGGAAGTACAACAAGTGTCTCGGTTGGATCTTGATGAGGTAGTTGTGAGTAGCACTCAAATTAGGCAGCATTTGTTTGACGGGAATATACCAGCCGCTAATGCCCTGCTTGGCTATCCATACTTACTGAGTGGAAAAGTGGTAAAAGGACAGCAGCTAGGAAGGAAGTTAGGTTTTCCTACAGCAAACATACAGATTGACGATCCAAACAAATTGATTCCTCCTGATGGCATATATGCTACTCGAGTCAATTTTGATAACTATTTTTTTGAAGGACTATTGAGTATAGGGCATAAGCCTACTCTAGGCGATAATCTAGAGCGTTGTATTGAAGTCAATATTTTTGATTTTAATCAAGAAATATATGGCGAGAGTATAGCGGTTTATTTCAAAGCATTCATCAGACCACAGATCAAGTTTGATGATGTGGAGCTAATGCGCCAGCAAATGATATTGGATAAGGCAAAGGCTCATAAAATTTTGCGGAGAGAGGGGGGGCAGTAGCGCTTCTAGTTTGTGGCTTGCTAGGTATGTCTTCCTAGAAAGAAAACCCTATTTGCTTTACGTAATTTCACATTCTTCTAGTATTTTAGCTGCTCAATCTCTTTTGTGCTCGGTTTGAACAGAATGATACTATGAAATATTGGCTTAAACTATCGTTTTTAACTTTCGGATTAGCTTTGCAGGCTGTACTTGGTGTTGCCCAAAAGTCCTGCTGGCAGAGCTTGCTTACTCAGGCACAGGTATATATCAAAAGTGAAAAGTTTGTACAAGCTCAGAAAGTGCTCAGTGCCGCTAAAAGCTGCCCTGACAGACCTTCTAATTATGCAAAAATTATTACTGATTTGCAGGCGGATTCTGAAAAACAAACCACCGAGGCTATAGATAAAAAGAACGAAAATTTGATGTCTCAGTTATCAGCTCTCTCTTCGGCACGAGACTCCACATTGAAAACAGCTCAAAAAGCCCAAGAACTCAGTGAGCAATCTCAACTTAACGGACTCATTAATATAGTGGAGAGTTTAGAGGCAGAAGACCCCAGTATGGCCTTAGACTTGCTCCGGATCGCATTTGAAACAAATAATAGGCATATAACCCAGTACCGCTTTCGTGAGCTTGCGTTGCGTATACTTCATAGTCAAGCCAGACCTCCCGCCACGCAGATAGTGTTAGAGGAGGCTAGTTTGGTTAAACCCTTGTTCTTGAAGAATAAGCCTGTTATATGCTTCGTGTATAACAATAAATTCTTGAAATTTAGTCTTTTAGACAAGACTGGGCTTGAGGATGAAGAAAACTTTAATCCGCATTTGGCATATCTGGCTCACACAGTGCGTGTGGGTGATGCCCCCATAGCAGGTATGGCACTACTAGATAGCAACAAAATTGCTGTAGTGAGTCAAGAACGCTGTTTGCTTTTAGATTCTATGGGAAAAGAAATTACCTCTTTTTCTGTTCCTGACCGTGATTTCAACAATATTGAAGTGTCTAGCGACGGGAATACCATTTACTTGAGCGATCAAAAAAATATGCTCTTAGAAAAATATGACTGGACTGGGCGTTGTATTTTGTCTGTAGAAAATCTCAATAGCATTAAGACTGGAGGAATAAGGCTGAATGAGGCGAAAGGTGTTTTGATTTCTCAACTAAACTATGAGAGTGGCTATAGTGAATCGCGTTTGCTTGCTACTGATCTGAATTTTTCTCCTGTGTCTCTTGACCCCTCTTTTTCAAGGTATAAGGCCGCTACTTTCAATAAGCGGGGCGAACTCTTTGCTCTTTCAGACCGAGGCAAACAAACACAATTGGTCTTGCTCGACTCCTATACTGGTCAAGTAATGGAGATTATCAATACAGAACTTAATGGCAGCTTCACTGATATAGAATTTTTGGATAATGGTGATGCTTTGCTCTGTTCCGAGACAAAAATATTACTATTGGACAGTCGTATGCGCTTCAAGCGCGAGTATGGTACTATGTTTAGTTTTAAAGATGAGGGCTTTTGCCATGCCTCTGCCAGTGATGATGGTATATGGACGGTAAGTTTGGAAAAAAGCAACAAAGCCCAAAAACGTCTTCGCGTATGGAGTACGAATGGTTTAGCCGCTAAGATACACTTAAATCTGTCTCCAAACACTTGGTTTACAGCGGTTGATATTGATGCCAATAACTTTATGGTACTGGCCTCTGGCGCAGATAGCACTATTTATTCTATGCTCTTTGATGGGACTATAAGAACGCAGTTGAAAGTCAGTAGTCTTATTTCGGAAGTAAAGTTTGGACTTTCTCCTGAAATTTATGGTTTTAAGACGCTCAATAATACTTATGGCTTGGTACAAGACAACCTACTGGTTCACAGTATGCCTTACCAAAACTATTGGCAAGCACCCCTGCAAGTAAATGCAACACATTTTTTACTACAGAGTTCTGATAAAGAGTTGTCTATTTGGGATTTACAGAGTAAAAAAATCCTTAAAACGATTCAGCTCGAGGGCCAAATTAAAACTTTTAAGTATTATCCTGAGAAACAAAATATATGGGTTTTAAGCCAAATTCCAAATAACGACAAACTCGAGCTGGCTTGCTTTGATTTTAGTAGCCAGAAGCTGCTCCGAAAAGTACTTTGCTCTAAGCAGGTTTTAGACTTTGACATTTGGCAAAATAGATACTGTCTGTTACAAAATAGCCTCGATGGATTCAGTTCAGAGGTGTTAATCAATGATGGTGATTTTGGCAGCAATGAGAACAGCAGCGACTGTATTTATCTGGAGAATCTAGCTAAGAAAATTGGTATTATCAGCTTCAAAACTGAACCAATCTTAACCGTTCAGCTTGAAAATAGACGAGCTGAATCCTATAATTTATCAGGTAAACTGCTCAACTATTTCGATTTGGGAAGCACAGAAAGGCTTATTGGAGCCAGCTCAGATGCCTCGTTCTACAACTGTTACCTGATAACCTCGGCTCAAAAACAGGGACTTACAATTTGGCATCATGACTATTTGGAGCGTTCTCTGGCATCGCCTAATGACAAGCCAAACGAAGCCTACCCCATTTTTTCGCTTGAAGAACGCTGCGAGGCTGGCTACATCCCGTCTTTAGCTGAAATAGAAGAATACCAAGATCCCTTGGTGATTCTGCAAGGACTTAAATACTATTCTAACAACTCACAAATCAAGAAAGAGTATTCCAAGAAGGATCTCAATAAAATCACGAACAACCTGAAAACTCTTATCTCAAAAAATACTAAAGAGCAGCTTAGCAGTCCTTATCCTGACGACGAAGAACTGGCGAGTACCTTGGCCGATCTGTATGCTGAGTTGGCCACCTTTTGCAGCGACAGCGCGTATAACGAACAATATTTAAAGCTTTTGTATCATCATTGTCTGAAAAATAATAATTTTTATAAAGAGTCTTTATTGATATTTGAAACTGCCGAAAAGTTTAGCTCTGTTGAAATAGACCGTCTTTATGCTCACTACGCCAAAATGCTTTTGCAAACAAACGACGTAGAAATTCTAGAGCAGTATCTTTTGCTTTTTAATAGAAACACCAGACAAGTATACCCAGAGTTAGAAAAACACTTTATTGAACGTGTTTTGGCCGAAGATTATTTGTACAAAATTAATTTCAATTATAAAAAACTTATCCGTACAAGCGCCAGTAGAGCCATTTTTGACCAAGAACTCCAGAAAAAAATAGAGGTAGAGTCCTCGCCTGCTGAGCTTACCAATCTTTTTGGGCCTGCGGTGGCATCTGGTGATGAAGACAAAGTCAAAATTATTTTTCAGAAAATGAAAAGCTACATTGAACAATCGGAGAGCGAGTACAGTTTGGGGCCGCTTTACTATCTAGAAAGCGATAATATGACGCAGTATAGTCTTATACCTGTGCTTAATGAAAGACTGTTGCAAATTGCTATTCAACGCAATGACTGGACTACAAGCAGCTATGTTTTAGCGAGGTTCGAAAAGTTTGATAACTCTGAAGGAATCCAAAAACTGCAAGACTTTATGTATTCCCAAGTGCCTTCCATCAAAGAATTGCTGGTGTTGGAGGCTTTGTCTTATCTTTTTAAGGGGCAGCCAGAACGTCTAGAAGGTGTTTCTACCCAATATATGAATGTGCTTCGCCAAGATTTCTATCCTCAAGAAACTTTTCTGCCGCTCATTAAAGCTGCGATTTTCTTCTCCTCCAAACAAGATGGGGCGAGAACAGGCGAGCTTTTAGCGTTTTGTCATAAAAAAGCACTAAGCTCTGATTCTGATACGCTTATGTTTTCCTGTGCAAAATCCATATATCTCTTTCGCCAACTTTCTATGCCCCAACTTTTGCCTCAGATTTATTTTTATACAAACTCTTTGCTTGAAAAAGCCCTCAAAATCAATAAGAAAAACAACGAAGCTGCCAATATGCTCAAAGAAGTGCGTATAGCACAACTGGTGTATGTCATGGATACAAAAAATAAATCTGATGTTCGCAAGATTTCCTCCAGTCTACTCAAAACAGAGCCTTCAGATGTGCGTGTGCAGGTACTGGTAGCCACAGCCTATATGACCATAGGCGATGTAAAGCAGGGGCTTGCACTTTGCAAAGCTTTTCAAGAGAATTTAAGTGGGAACTTTTCTGGTAACAGTGATAACAGCGATTCTAAAATGGAAATTGCAAATGACTCTTATCAAGAAAACTATGGCATGGAGCTTCTAAAAAACCTAAAGGTGTCCGATACGGCAAGAAATCTTTTTCAAAAAAGTATGGAAAAGCTTAAAAAGTAGCACAAAACTATTCAAAAATGCAAAGAGCTTTTTCTAATTCGAAGAGCCTCGCTCTTGGCTTTAGAAAAAGCTCTTTGCTGGTTTTATGAAGAATAGAGGCTTAGGCCTCCTGCAATTTTAATGTTTGGCTTGACCAGGAGCTTGTCCATCAGAAGCTATGCGGGTAACTACTGCGTCGCCCCAAAGGGTCTCGAGCTCGTAGTAGTCGCGACGGCTTTTCTGAAAGACGTGTACCACCAAAGACACGTAGTCTATCAAGATCCACTCTTTGTTTTCACGTCCTTCCAAGTGCCAAGGTAGCTCGCCAGAAGCTTTAAAAACTTCTGCTTCCACAGACAAAGCCACCGTATCTACGTGGTTGCTAGACGTACCAGTGGCAATAATAAAAAAATCTGCCACCGATTTTTTGACGTTACGCAAGTCTAGCAAAACAATGTCCTGTGCTTTTTTTTCTAACAAACCTTTGATAGCGAGCATATTAAGCTCTTCGGCACTTGTAATTTTTGTTGAAGTCATAAACAAGAGTTAAAGACCATAAAGATTAAAATTGAATTAAATTTAAGCTACAAAGCTACTTACTTGTACGTAAAATGTGCAAAAAAGATAAGTTTTTTTATCACAAATCTTTTTTGTGCAAATACATAGAGCGGTTTAACGATGCTTATTTTTTATCCACTTTGGGTCTGGTGGGCGCGTTTGAAAGGGCTGTGGCAGTGTGAAAGATAAGTTTGGTAAGCTTTTCCATTTTTGTAAAATCTATTTTTTCTACTTCGTCGCCAGGCTTATGGTAGTCTTCATGCACACCCGTAAAGTAAAAAATAACAGGAATGTCATGTTTGGCAAAGTTATAGTGGTCTGAGCGATAATAGAATTGGTTAGGGTCGTTGGGGTCGTTATACATATAGTCTAGCTTGATGTCGGGGCTATATGTTTGGGCTGTATTTTCACTGAGTGTATGAAGTTCGGATGAGAGCATATCCGAACCAATGATATACACATAGTTAGGGTCTGTATGTCGTACATCCATGCGCCCAATCATATCAATGTTAAGGTTGGCAATGGTGTTTTGAAGCGGATAAATGGGGAAGGTGGAGTAGTAATCAGACCCTAATAAACCTTTTTCTTCACCTGTAAAAAAAGCAAATAGGATGCTTCTTTTTGGCCCTTCGCCCTTGGCTTTAGCTTGTGCCATAGCCTCAGCTATTTCTAGAACTGCTGCCACACCAGAGGCATCATCATCTGCACCGTTATTGATTTTATCGGGTTGCTTTGAAGATTCTGGCAAAAGGCCAATATGGTCATAGTGTGCCGAAATAACAACCACTTCATTTTTGAGTTTAGAATCTGTGCCCTCCACAAAACCCAACACATTTTCAGTGTTTACAGGCTCTTCTTGAGCTTCTGCTGCAAATTTAATATTTTTAGCAACCAAAGATTTTTTCTGAGGAACACCCGCATCAAGCTTTTTGATGATGCCTTTCATTGCTTTGGAACTGCTGCCCATTAACTTGTACATAGGTGTAGGCGAGGCGTAGATGAATGAAAAAGAGACTCCCATGCCCACCAATTCCATTTTTTCTTTGTCTAACTCCGATTTATAAGCCATGAGGGTGAAGCTAAAGTTGGCATCGTCTTCATATAGCAAGCATAATCCTAAAGCACCATTTTTGCGCGCCCACTCTGCTTTTTTTTCTGGATTCGAGCCTTCTGAAGTTTCCGTTTTTTTGTTGATAAAATACACACCTTTTTTGTTTTTAGGTTCGCCAGAGAGCGCAACTACAAATTTACCTCTCACATTTTGACCTTTATAATCAGAATATTCGGGAAGGTCTATACCATAACCCAAAAAGACCAGATCGCGCGAGAAAGTACCCTGCTCAAAATCACCCATCAAAAAAAAGTCTTTTAGGTTCTCAAGCTTGGTACTGCCATTAGAGAGGCTAATTTGTTTCCATTTCCGTTTAACCATCGTTACTTTTTGGTAATAAGAGGTGTTGCGGTCTTTGACTGGGCCTATGATTTCGTCGCCAATCAGTTCTCGCATAATGTATTCTGCTGCCATTTTTTGGCCTTTCTGGCCAGTTTCACGGCCTTCCATGTCATCTGCGGCGAGCTTCCGAACATGCCGCTCTAGGTCTGCTTTGGTAATGCTCTTGGCGTAGTCATTGAGGCTACTTTGGGCGTGAAGTACATGGGCTGTTAGACCCAAAATGAGAGCACTGGCAAAAAAAATTATGTAACGCATTTTCTTTTCTTGTTTTAAAAAAGTTGGGATTACTTTCAACTGACAATGATACAATAAATCTTATACTATCAAAAGGAATATTTGATGAATATCATAAAATTGGCAGTAATTAACAAGGTTACGCTTGTGTATTTTGTGCTGTTTTTTGAAAGTAGAGCCAAATAGAAAAGCCACATAGGTGGAAAAGCTGTAATTTTTTTAAAATCTAAAACTGTTAGCAGTAGGCAGGAAACTAAGTTCTTATGCTTGGTAAATGAAAGCTTGGTTTTAGACTCATAAAGCTATATCTTTGTACCATCACACATAGCTAAAAAACCATGGAAAACAATCAGGACGCTACACCGCCAAACTTCCGAGACCAGATTATTGCTGCGCTCAAAACCATACACGATCCTGAGATCCCCGTAGATATTTATGAGCTGGGTTTGATATATGACATCAGTGTTTTTGAAGTCATACCCAAAACCTACAACGTATATGTACGCATGACCCTCACATCTCCCTCCTGCCCTTCCGCCGAGCAAATTCCCGTAGATGTAGACAAGTCAATTAAAGCTCTGCCTGGGGTGCAGGATGTGCAAGTGGAACTCACCTTTGACCCGCCCTATACGCCCGATATGATGTCGGAAGCCGCTAAATTGGAGCTTGGGTTTATGTAATTTGTTTTAACCGTCATTAATCACTTTTGCTACGCAATGACCTCGATTTCTGTTTATCCAAAATTGAATTTTGAAGAAATAAGTGCTGAGGCTATTGCCCAGACCAGCAGCCAGGCCCTAGAAATAGCCCGCGAAAAACTTAATGACTTTTGTGCCAATTCTTCTTCAGAATGGCTTTTAGAAGAGCTGGTAGAGCAATACGATACTTTGTTTTTACCTCTCTCGCATGTGTATGGGAGTATCTACCTGCTGGCCAACACCCATCAAAGTGAGCAAGTCAGGCAAGCTGCCTATACAGCCATGCCGCAAATCGCTGCTTTTTATAGCCAACTAAGCACTAATGAAGCTCTTTTTGAACGCTTTAAGGCCATTCAAAAAGACTCTAAAGCTCATGCTCCTGCACCTTATCTCAAGTACTGGACCGAAAGCATAGAGGGCTTTGAAAAAAATGGCCTTATGCTTTCCAAAGAGATGCGAGAAAGTTTGCAAGACCTCAAAAACGAGCTTACGCAGCTCGGAATGGACTTCCAAAAAAATATCAATGCAGACAATACTTTGGTAGATTTTAGTAAGGAAGAGCTAGAGGGTTTGCCAAACGACTTCTTAGAAAAGTACCAACAAGAAGATGGCTCTTTTAAGCTACCTCTACTCGAAAATTCCTACAGACCCGTCATGGAGTATGCCAATTCGGTAGAAACGCGCCATAAAATGTATTTGGCTTACTTGAACAGAGCGGCTCAGACTAATCCTCCTCTTTTGGATAAAATTATTCAAAAAAGACAGGCACTAGCCCAAATGCTAGGCTTCAAAACCTACTCTGACTATGTGCTGAGCGACAGAATGGCAAAAAATGCACAGTCGGCACAGCAGTTTGAAGCTCGTGTATATGAGAAAATAAAACTCAAAGCTGCTCTGGACTACATCAAACTACTTTTTGTGAAGTATGGGCAAAATTTGACCAGCCTGTTTACCAGACCTAATGAACTTTGTGCTACGCAAGTGCTTGAAGAGCAGTCTTTTTTGCAGTTTGAGCAGAGGCTTGTGGACTGTCTTCAAAGTATCGCCTTGCTCGAGCCGCTGGCTGCATGTTCCGCGCAAGCTCTAAGTAAGCCGCTTGAGATTTCTGGGGAGGATAGTAACCGCCTCTTTGATTTTTGCCGTCTCATAGCCCGCTCTCCAAACGGTCTAAGAGCTTGGGAAATGAGCTTCTTAAATAGAATTTTGTTAGAAAGGGTCTATGCTTTGGATAAGGAAAAAATTAAGGTCTATTTTCCGCTTCAAGCAGTTTTAGAGGGTGTTTTTAGCATCGCAGGCAAACTTTTTGATTTAAATTTTAAAGCTTCGCCTCAAACTTCTACTTGGCATGAGAGCGTAACGGCTTACGAAGTATATCACAAACAGAATTTATTGGGATTCTTATATTTAGATTTGTATCCTCGCCCTAATAAATTTACCCATTTTGCTTGTTTTGGTTTCAATGCAGGCAAGCAAGCTACAGCCGAAAGAGTACAACCACATGTGGCTTTGGTCTGCAACTTTGATGCTCCTACTGACGCTCAACCTTCTTTATTGACCCACAACCATGTGGAAACGGTTTTCCATGAGTTTGGACATGCCTTGCACAATCTGGTGTCTAGAGCGGCTCTTACGGGACAGTTTGGTACGAGTGTAGCACGTGATTTTGTAGAAGTTCCCTCACAATGGTTTGAAATGTGGGCATGGGACTATGAGTCACTTTCATTGTTTGCCAAGCACTACCAAACGGGTGAAGTGCTGCCCAAATCCCTTTTTGAGAGCATGATTGCAGCCAAAAACGTAGGTTCTGGTTTGGGTTGTTTACAACAAGTTCTTTATGGACAGTATGATTTACTTCTACATAATGGCTTTGAGCCGAGTTTTGAAGGGCATTCTGTGGCGGTTTGGTCAGAAATACAAGAAAAATACGGCATCACGGCCTCCGTACCTGGTACTTGTTTCGGTGCAGGATTTGGGCATCTGATAGGTTACGGCTCAGGGTATTACGGCTATCTTTGGGCTCTTGTCTATGCTATAGATTGCCAGTCTGTTTTTAAACAGAAAGGAATATTTGACGTGCACACAAGCCATAGATGGCTAGAAAATGTGCTGTCTCTGGGCGGAAGTCTTGCTGAAAAAGACCAAATCGTATCTTTCTTGGGCAGAGAGCCAGATGAGAACGCCTTTTTGGAAAGTATATGGCCTTGATTTTATTGCAAGGCCATATACTTTGGCTTCTTACCTAAAAAGATTTAGAATGATATGGCTAAAGAAGTGGTAGCAAACACATTGGATTTGCTTTTGCCTGAGTCAAAGATTGCGTCTTTGCTACTAAAGCCACGCCCTTCTATGCGCCAAAGCAAATTATCTGCTATTTTGTAATCAAAGTTCAAAGAGTAGCCCATGGTTTGGAAGCCGTTATCCGTGCCTGTAGCGATAATTACTCCTTTTTCATCTTTGTAGTATTCGCCGCGAATGCACAAAGCCACTTTATCGTTGGGCGTAATACGAAGCAGTGCGTAAGGCGTATACCAAGTGTTGTAGTCAGAGCTGCCTTTCTCGACTTGTTCCATACCGTAGTCAAATCCCAAAGAAAGACCTATTTTTTCGTTGAGCTGAAAAATACTATAAAAGTTATGAAAATACCTCATTTGTCTGGTTATGTCTGGCTTATCGCTACCCACAAAAGAACTGCTGTTAAGCGTAATTTTATCATTGGGCTTAAACATGATTTGATGCCCAAATGCTGGCGTGCTATTGCCTATAGGGCGATACATTCGTTGCCAGCCGTTCAAAATCAAACCGCTTAAAAGCCATTTTCCGTCATCAGTGGTATAGGTTATCTTGGCACCAGACTCATAGTAAGGTGAGTTTTCGGCACAAAGCGTGCGAGTAAGTGCCCAACAGTCCTTACTGATAGCACTTTCCGCCCCAATATGTGCTGCAAAAATACCAGCGTCTATCCATAAGTTTTTTGACTTTGAAATCTTAAAGCCTACATTGGCTTCATAAATATTCTTCATCACGTCAAGCTCTGCTGCCAAGTTGTCGTTAGCATAAGTACCTGCCATAAGTGCTAGATTAGCTCTCACTCGGTCGGTGCTGTATGCGGCCTTCACAAAGCCTAAATTGAGGTTAAACTCATTGTGTCGGTTATGAGAATAGTTGAAGGGCAGTCTCGCGCCTGAGAGAGGGTTCTGAAAATCATAACTGTAGTAAATTTCTGCATATCCTGAAAATGTGAGAGGCTTGGCAGTTTCTTCTTCGGCTTGAGACCAAGCTTTGAAAGCAAAAAGGCAGAAAATAGCGGCTGATAAAATAATTTTTTTCATTTAACGAAGGGAGTTCTTTTAAGTTTTGTATGAAAAAATCCAACACTATAAAGTGCTGTATAAAAAATAATGAAGGTGGAGCAAAAATAAGTATTTAATTGAAATCATTGTTGTAGGCTTTGATAAATTAATACAAAAATATCTTACATCACACATTGCACAATCAAAGCGAAGTAAAAAGCCTGTACCAAAGAATGGCACTGTTTCATAATTCGTAAGATTCACTCAAGAGAGGGATACTAGAACTTAAACATGCTCAAGATATTGACAGGGATTTTATCAAGATGAAGTAAACTTGTTTACTGTCAAAGTATTATATGAGTTGTTATTTGCTTTTTTATCAATTGGCGTATGGATACCAAATGTGCAAACAAAACAACTGGGACGATAAATGTAGGCAACCAACTAAAAGAAAAGTTTAAAACCGCTATGTTGGGTTGGTTAATGGCGAATTTTTGAATGGGCGAGGGAGCTGAAAATAGCGCATTGATGACGATATTTATCAAAAAACTAAAGGCAATAAAGTTCCAAAGCAAAAGACCTTAGGCCTTAATTGGCTTTTAGTAAGGCCAATTAAGGCTACAAGAAGGTGCTGTCATTCCTGCAAGGATATCAAAATTTTGCCCCTCAAAAGTCATTAGCTCTGGAATACCCTTGTTAAGAAAAAGCCAAAAAAGAGCTATTTCAACAGGAATTCTTACTATGTGTAAATAGCCTAAGTATTTGATTGGTAAACTATCTATCAATGCTCGTCCATTTTTTGTTACGAAAAGCACCAACAGAACTAGCATTGTTGGTAAAATACCCAATAGCATAATCTTGGGTGGAAACGAGTTCTTGTGGCTGTCTCTAAAAAATGGAATAAGAAAAGTAAGTTTCTTAAGAAAATAAATCTCAAAAGATTTCAAACTCTTAAAAAAAAGCTGCTATTTTGTGCTTATTAGCCTTAAAAAGTATGAAATTTACACCAGCACCCTTAGCCGGTCTTTGGATTATAGACCCTCAAATACTTCAAGATCATAGAGGCTATTTTTATGAAAGTTTTAGCCTAAAAAAGTTTGAGCAAGCCACAGGTGAACGCCCAATATTTGTACAAGATAACCAGTCACGCTCTTATCATGGTGTCATGCGAGGTTTGCATTTCCAGCGTGGAGAACACGCTCAAGCCAAATTGGTGAGAGTGATTAGTGGTGTGGTACAGGATGTCGTGGTAGATATCAGGCCAGACTCAGCCACATTTGGCAAGTCTTTTAGTATTGTGCTTTCAGATGAAAATAAACTGCAACTTTTTGTCCCTAAAGGTTTTGCACACGGATTTTTAGTATTAAGCAATACCGCAGAGTTTTTTTATAAATGCGATAACTTTTATGCACCTTCACATGAATCAGGTCTTTTCTATGACGATCCCAGTTGTGAAATAGAATGGATGCTTAGCCGCCGCGAAATGGTTATCTCTGAAAAAGATCTCAACCTAAGACACCTCAATGAGTTGGAACGATAGGCAGCTAAACCCGGTTTTTATAAATTAGAAAAGGGTCTGCTAAGAATAACAAACCCTTTAATCGTAAAGTTGTTTCACTACAACTCAAAAACCAAAAAAAAATTAAGTGCTCACAGGGCGACTCGAACGCCCACAGGATAACTCCCACTACCCCCTCAAAGTAGCGTGTCTACCAATTCCACCATGTGAGCGGGGGAAAGGGATATTAAAAGTGATTTCGCCGGGATTCGAACCCGGGACCCATACATTAAAAGTGTATTGCTCTACCAGCTGAGCTACGAAATCATTTGCTTTTATAAAAGAACTTGCTTTATTTTGCGGTGCAAAGGTAGCTGTATATATTTTAATAAACAAACATAATGAGAAAATATTTCTTGATTTTTTTGAGCCTTCTTTTATCATTCTCCTTGGCAGAGGCCAAAGATTTTGATAAAGAGCTGGTTGAAGCAGATAAGCTTTTTGAGCAGAAAAAGTTTACAGAAGCGTTTAAGAGGTATGAAACCTTATTGACCAGCGAAAGCTATAGCCCCCAAATGCTTTTAAAGATGGCTTTTATCAAGGAAGGGCTTGCCGACTACGCCTCAGCACTCTACTTTTTGAACCTCTATTATAGGTACAATTCCGATTCGGATGTGCTTCAAAAAATGGTAGAAATCTCGGATAAATACGAATTGAAAGGTTATGACTACTCTGACTTAGATTATTTTATTGCGCTTTATAATCAGCTTAAATGGATTGTATGTACGCTTGTGGTATTATTGAGTGTTTATTTTTTGAGTAGTGCGTTCAAAAGTAAAGAAAAAAGAGTCGCACAGAACTGGCTTTTTGCGCAAGTTGTGTTGCTGGCCTTGTTTGTAGGGATACATAATTTCGCGGTTTTAGAACCTACGGGTATTATTCGTTCCTCGCAGGTATATGCCATGCGTGCACCCTCAGCGGCTGCGAGCGTGCACAGCGTATTGGGCAAAGGGCATAGAATCAGGATTTTAGAAGAAAAAGATATTTGGTATAAAGTGCTTTGGGAAGGCGAAATATCCTACGTCCGTAAGCATCATTTGTTAGTAGTACGCTAAGCTCGCTTAGAAGGTGTACATCATGCGCGCCACAGTGAAATAAACCGTAATGCCCACCAAATCGTTGGCTGTAGTAATGAAAGGACCTGCTGCTAGTGCTGGGTTCACTCCCAACCTATTCATTACCAAAGGTAAAACTGTTCCCAAAAACGATGCTACTAGAACGACACAAAACAAAGCGATGGAAACTGTCATAGACATATCAAAGTCATTTTGAAAAATAGCCACATTGGCCGCAAAGACCAGAAGTGAAATGAACCAGCCATTCACTACAGCCAGTGTCCCTGATTTAAAAATGCGCCTGCTAGCAGACTCCTTGCCTTTTTTCTTGTCTGCCAAGGCCTGTATGACCACTGTTGAAGACTGGATGCCCACATTGCCGCCTGTAGCCATTACCAAAGGAACAAAAAAGGCTAAGGCGGGCAAAACTGTCAGTTCGTTTTGAAATAACCCCATCGTTTCTGCGCCCAAAAGACCGCCACACATACCAATGAGCAGCCAGGGTAAACGGGCTTTAGCTAGTCCTAAGATACTTTCGTCTTCTTCTGGCTCTGGTTCGGAAACTTCAGTATGCTTTTTTTCTACAAAATATTGAGCAACATCGCGTTTGCGCACACGACCCACCAGCTTGCCTCTGGCACTCACCACTGGCAAAGCCTCAAAATTGTACTTTTCTAATGTTTCGGCCACTTCTTGGGGTTCTGCATGAGCCATCACAGATACAATTTGCTCATTGACTAAATCAGCCACAAGGGTTTGAGGTGTGGCAGCTAAAAAACGTCTCAGCGGTACTCGACCTATCAAAATCCCTCGGGTGTCTACAACAAACAAAGAGTAAAGCTCCTTCACGCGCGCTGTCTGGTCGCGGATTTCGTCTATGCAACGCCCTACTGTCCAGTTACTTTGTATGCACACTAGCTCAGTAGACATCAAACCTCCTGCCGACTCTTTGATGTAGGGGAGATCGCTCAAAATTTCTATGCCTTTTTCTTCAGATTCTAGAAGCTTTACCAGCTTGTGTCTGAGTGAGCTAGGACATTCTTTGAGCGTTTTTACAGCCTCACCGACAGGCAAATAATTAAGCACAAAAGCGGCCACTTGACTTTCTGGCAAAAGTGTTAGGACAGGTCTTCGCCAGTCTGGAGGCATGCTGAGTAATAATTTGTCAGCTTGCTGCGGCTCGGCATGTAATAGTAAACTCCTCAACTCGTCATATCCTAGCTCATAAGGTAAGGCAAAAAAAACCTCATCAGGCACTTGGTTAAGATTTTGTTTAAGCGCTTGCTCATCACAATTCAGGAGCGTGTCGCGGATAGGCTCAACGTGATGCGCTAGAGTGGTGCTGGCATACATGACTGTGGGTGTTTTTTTAGGATGGTTAATCCAAGCTTTTACTTTGATGACAACTTGAACGCTTATGATAACGCTCTTGCATTATAAAAATTTAAAAACAAGCTTTATTTTTGCAAATTATTTACCTCTTAGCATCCTGTAGCAATTTTGATTATGCTTTCTGGAGGTTTTTAGGGGGCAGAAGTTTCTATTGCTGCTCTTGTGGTTCAAAATTATAAGCGAGATTTAAAGCTTTACTGTTTAAATTTGTTGTACTTTTGCTGAATAGCGTTCTAGAAGCAGAAGTCCCTGAAATGATAGTTTGACGCGCAAGAATGATTTATACTTTAAAAAATAGCCTGTTTGTTTTTACTCAAAGGTCATCTTAAATTGGCCTTGCTGCTCTTCAAAAAGCGTTACAAGCCACTGCGCGTAAAAGTAAAAAACATATCCTTACCTCACGAGTTAAGACTGGTGATAATTAATTAGATTATTTCAATATCTGGCATCTATGAAGATGATACGGCGAATATACGGCGAATATACGGCGAATGTACGGCGAATGTATAAGAATAATACAAGTATGTTTATATCATTTATTCAATAAAAAAGGAATCCTTGAAACAACATTCTCTTAAAAAAAGAAATTGTCAATCACCCAAAATTGAGAATAGAACTTATAGCAAAATAGTATTATTACAAGAATAAAAAAAGTTCTTTGACATCTAAAAAAATCAAAAACT
>RDZD01000027.1:0-3253 GCA_004293815.1 Cytophagales bacterium
AATGGTTGGCCTTGCGGAAGTGCGTGATGTTGGCCTCGCGGTTGTAGGCCAAAAATTCCGTGTCTAGTTTGTAGCCAAGGCGGATATTGAAAAGGCGCGTAAGGCTTGGTGGCGTTGTACCCACAATGTTGCATCGGGCTGCGGCAGGGCCAGTGGCACCTCCTGCAAAATCAAACGTGTAGTTGCGAGCCAGCACCAAACTGGGCAGTGTGGCGGAGCGCAAGCCCACTAGTTTGTAGATGTTGAGTTGAGCCGAAATGAGGCGGTCGGGGCTGGTTTCATACTGAATCACCTCCATGGGCAAAGCATGAATATGGTTGGCTTTGAGCCAATCCAAGGCTACCAAAATGCTGTCGCCTGGCAGAGACGCTGCGGGTCTCACAAAATCGCTGTTATAGCGGGTTTCTGTCATCAAGAAACGACCAGGTTTGCTCGTACTTGTGCGCATCTGAGTGGGTTTTTGGTGCAGCGGATTGCCGTAGGTATAGCGGGTTTCTTGTTCCACAAAAAGACTGTCGTTGTTCTGGTCATAGCTGCGCTCCACCGTGCTGCGAAGGTAGTACCAGTCGGAGCGGTATATATAATCTTGCACAACATAGTCATCATCGGACGACTTTGGAAAGGGTGTACCAGGTATTCTCTCTGCAATTATGACAATTTTCAATCCTATCGACTCGCCCAAAGAACCAGTAGTAGAATGCAGAGAGTAAGTATTTTTTATCTCTTTTACCTTTTGGAAAGCACCTGCCTCATATTTGTATATGGTTTGTTGAAGCAAAAGCCCTCGTTTATCATCTTGACTTCTATACTGAGCAAAAGGATATCTAGTATAAACGATATCGCGAAAGTTCCCTAGCTCTCGCTTCATACAAGTAAATACATGTTCTGTTTTGCCGTTTTCACCGTTTTCACCCTGATACACTGTTACATGGCTATAGCCTACATGACTGCCCTGCGTGGTGTTGAGTGGAAAAAGGCTTTGCGAAGAGAACATCTGGTTGAAACAATATGTTGAGATAGTGCCTCCACCTGATGGTAGAGCAAGATGAGTGGGGGTAGCTACCAAACTATTATAAACATATCTGGCATAAAGATCGCCCGAGGACTTTACGACACCCGCTGTATCCTGATAGGTATAGTCGTAGCGCGTGATTTGTGGGTTGAGGCTCACGCCGTCGTAGTGCTTCATGCGCTTAATGCGCAGCCCACCTGCGATTCTTTCTGTACCTAGCGAAGGTTTGGTTTCTAAAGAAACATAAGCTCTGGCAGGGCAGGAAGCTGTTACTAAGGTTGAAAATTTGTATTCATAATTTGAGTTTAAGTCCAAACAGATATCTTCATCTATGTCGCATCCACTATATTCTGGGTCAGATGGGAAGGAAGAGAGCGAACAGTGCCAAGTGCGGAAAGGCTCTACTGGGCCTAATGCTCCGCCTGGCGAGATGAAGCGCCTTGTTATCGTTATTCCGCTTTCGGCAAAGACGGGATCGGAAGGGCTGCTGACGCAACGGCGAGTCCTTAATTTCACGATAACCCGGTAAGGTACAGTAGACCAGCCAAAATTGGGTGGCCTAAAAGTAAAATCAGCATCGTCAGAACTACCCTCAGGACTGATGAAAACTTCGGACTCCGCTTCTATAAGAATAGGTGGACTTGCGTATGGATCAATAGTTGGAAAACATTCTAGGTACATTGAATCGGTCATTCCTCTCACAACACTATATTTATGAGCCTCCATTTCTAATTCTGTGTATCCGCCCGTTGGGTACTTTATCTTCCGTAAGGATCTATTTAGTACCTTTACCGAGTCAGTCCTCCTATTGGCACCTGCGATATCCAACCGTATACCACCGCCTATGGCCGCGGTGGTTAGCAGAATGCCACGGTATGGTGGTATAAGTGTTGTTATGTTGTCGTTACTATTTGGAAAACCCCAGTGATCCTGCTGATGAAAAGGGATGGGTGAGGGATCATGGTATTCAAACTCATAAGGCGGCATGGCGCAGTTTTGTAGCTTTTCGGTTAGGCGCTTGAGTATGCCGAGTGTGTCAGGATCATAGCCAAAATGGTATTGCTTCACGATTTGGTTGGCTTTGTCCCTAACCAAGAGGCTGTCCAGCAAACCGTCAGATGTAAGATTCTGTTCTGGCAAAACACCAATTGCTGGTGGATGCCAATAAAAGTGTGCACTTCCTTGGGCAGATCGAATAGTTGAGAGTATCCATGTAGTATTGATTTGATCATTATCTATAACACCAAGCGCACCGTCTTCAAAGCCTCCGTCTGGATATCCAACGCACCTATGCCGGATTTTCTTGCTATATCGCTTCCCTGACGACACTATACCGGTCTCGTGACCTGTGTATTCAAAAAGCAGAGTATCTTTTGTTAGTAAATTTTCTACTTTACTCAGATGCCAAGCGGTAGGAGTGTTAAGAAAAATTGAATTGATCTCGGACGAGACACTCTCTGAATACCCTATGTAGCTCCCTCCAAAGGTCATTTTAATACCTTCGGGCGTAGTAATATAAATTACATTCAAGTTCGGTGGCCCCTCTATCTTAACCGAGCTATAAGGAATCGTAATAATCTGGCTATCCAAATCAAACAAAAACTGCCCACTCCACCAAGGAGTGCTTACCGAGAATAAATCAGGTTCACAGTCGGTGGGCGCACCCGAACTGGCCTCAACAACTCTGTCCAAATAATGAATTTTCTCTGCTTCAGTCATAGGACCAGAGCTACCTGGTAATACTAAGTAACTTTTAATTTTGTCTCTTGCTGCCCTACTCATATAACCCCAGCCAGGTACTTCGTCAGGGAGACTTCTTAAGCTACGTGTGATGCAACCACCCGCGCTCAATGACCAGCCCAAACCCACCCATGAGGCTTTGTCTTCGGTGCGTATGCCGCCCGCATCGTAGCTCAACGTTATAGGCAAAGACAACTGATGTCCAGACAAGGTATAAAGCGGTACAGAAATTTGGGGCTTGCCCGTATACAAATTGACTGGTACGTCCAAGCTCCGTGTAAGTGAGCTGGCGGTGGAAGAGGGGGTAATAAGACTGCTTAAATTTGTAGGCCCACCTACATTGATATCAACAGAGCCCTGCCCCCACGTATTTTCTGCCCCCAATAGTCCCCAAAACAGACCAAAAATAGCAACTATCTTCTTCATACCAAAAAAATAAGTGATTATCAAAATTCCATTGCGCAAGTTTTAAAAATTATTCTCTATGATGCAACTATTTGA
>RDZD01000027.1:3259-74824 GCA_004293815.1 Cytophagales bacterium
AAAAGTCAAGCTTTTTAATACTTTTGATTTTTTTAGATGTCAAAGAACGCCCTTCTTTGGGATTCTATTCTCAATTTTGGGTAATTAACAATTTGCTTTTTTGAGAGAGTATTGTTTCAAGGATTCGTTCTTTATTGAATAAATGATACAAGTATATTGGTATTCTTCTTGTATATTTGCCGTATCATCGTCGTATATTCGCCGTATCATCTTCGTACATACCAGATATTGAAATAATTCAATTAATTATCACCAGTCTTAACTCGTGAGGTAAGGGTTAGTAGTGTTTTCCTCTTGTATCACGCACAAATAGGCCATAACCGACATACTACATTCTTAGAGGAGTGCTTTTACACTCTCTAATAGCATGTATGACTAGGTGGTGGCAAAAAAACGCTCTATGATAGGCCCTAAAATAGTCAAATTGGCCTTTTGAAGATCATGCGGGGTATGAGGCAAACACAAAAAACTGCCTTTGGGTATTGTTCGCGCCACAACAAGGCTCTCTTGTACGTCCGCAGTGGTGTCGTTCTCGCCTATACTCACCAGCACAGGGCAGCTAATTTGAGCAAGCTTTTCTTTGGAAAGTAAATTATTGGGTGCGTTGCGACGCAGTAAATCCGCTGTTTTTTCTAGTACCTGCGCCCAGCCAGCTCCATGCTCTGATTCAAGCTGCTTGGCAAAAGCTGGCACTTTAGCCGTGAGCGTGGCGGGAACCAGAAACTTACACTGTTTTTCAGCAGCAGCTTCGTCCCAGAGGAACTTTGTTCCGAAGGTGACAATGCCTTTTATATTGTTGGCATTTTGCAACGCCGCACAAAGAGCCGCATAGCCTCCCATGCTGTAGCCCACCAAAAAGACTTCTTGTCCATCAAAGGCATCTATTTCTTGGCGTACGGCTGCTGCAAAATCTTCAAAAGAAAAGGGCTGTTGGTGGGTGCGCTGCCCGTGTCCTGGTAAGTCTACACAGCGTGTGAGGTGGCCTTTTTGGGAAAAGTACATGCTCATTTGCTGCATTTGAGCCATAGAGCCTATTGCGCCATGAAAAAAGAGAATCGGAGTCATGCTCATAAATTTTATACACTGTAAACATAAATCCAAATTGCTTTGAAATCAAGCTTTGGTATCAAAATAAAAAAATCAATGTTTCTAGGCTCAGTATGCAAACTTCAGTAAATGAAATGCCTCCTCATCTTGCAATAGATAAAAAACTAATTATCAGTTTCTTTTCATTCTTGACAATCTAAAACAAGCCATAAGAAGGGGTTTTTAATGAATTGTGAGCTTATTTTTGTCAAAGAACATAGTTTTGAGGCTAAAAATTTGCTTTTTAAATTTCAATACCTCAAATTTGGCAGTATCTAAGCTCTTTTTAGGCTTAATTAACACTTTGCTTGACACCTAAGCATATAAGTTTTAGAACACAACAAGGATTGATGTATGAGTGCTTCATTAGATAAAATGAACGAATTGCTTTGCAAAATTATTGAAAAGCGTAATGCCTTGAGCGTACTTACCTACGATAGCGAAGACTATGACGCTCTAGAAGAGCAACTTCATGACATAGAGGATAATATGATAGCAGAGTATGGAGCTAACATAGAAAAGGTTATCCGTAAGGTATATGCCAAGTTTGCTAGTGAAGGCAGCGAAGTGATGTCTCCCCTGTCTTATATAGCTCGTCGATACACTGTTATGGGTAAAAACAAACTAGGCGTGGATTATGAACTGCCGCTCGGCGAGGGTATTCAGGTGGATTCTAGCGAGTTGCAAAGTACTGAAATTAGAGTTGCTATTTTGCCAAATCCTATGCGCGTAACGGTGGTTACTGACAATGGCAGCCGAACAGATAGAATGGCCGTTGAATTTAGTAAGGTTTTGTCTTAACACAAACCATTGAAACGTCCTAACCTAATCTCAAAAACTATGACGCCGCCCAAAAGATCAAAAGAAAGCATAGCCGATGAACTCAATGAGTTTAAAGAAGTTGTTGTAAAAAACAGACAAAGCATTCAAAATCAAGAAGATGGCTTTTTGACTACGCAGTCTGATGATTCCTACCAGGTGTTATTGAGCAATGGTGATTTTACAAAAGAGGACGAAGAGCTTCACAAAAGAGCTCATTTATTTGAGAAGAAAGAAGAGAAAGAAACACCGCAAGAAGAAAAGCCTGTTGCTCAAAAGTATGCAGATTTTAAGCCTAGACAGGTATCTTTGAAGGCTTTTTTGGATTTGGACGAGGAAATCGCACAGGACGTGACGGAGCCATCGCCTATGGGCAGCACTCCTCAGGCCACACCTCAAATTCGTAAACGCTTCGAAAGAGAGGTTCAAACCATCATAGATCGCCACAAAAAAGATGTAGAAACATTTATTGGCGAAAATTTGATGAGCAAGCTTGGTGTTTTGATGCTTGTCATAGGCATTTCTTTTGGGGTGAATTATGGCATAGCTACAGGCTTCATCACAGAAGTAGGACGTTTGGGTATAGGTGTTCTGACGGCCATCATTGCTTTTTTCTTTGCACATCAACTCCGCGAAAGCAACGAAACCTTTAGTTCGCTTTTGGCTGTTACGGGAACAATTATTCTGTACTATACGGCCTTTTTATTCTTTGGATACTATCAAATCCAAAATCTGCTCATCGCTTTTTCGGTTTGTTTGGCGGTGGTGTTTGTAGCGGTGGGCTTGGCCTTGTATTACGACCGCAAGCGTTTAGCTTTATTTGCAATGATTAGCGGATATTTAGCTGGTTACTTGATAGATGGCTCTGTTACGTCTTATGAGTTTTTGTTTGCCTATCTGCTCATTTTAAATGTGGCGTTTATTGCGATAGCCTATCACCGAAACTGGACAGGTGTCAATTTGATTACCTTCTTTTCTTCACTGTTTTTGTATGGGGGCTGGCTCGTTACGCACGACATGACAGAAGATAGAGCTTATCAAACCGCTATGATATTTTCTACGCTCTATTATTTGACGTTTTTTGCGATGAACGTTATTAACAGTGTCAGAAAAAATATTGATTTGAGCAGGTTTAACCACACGATGTTACTCACCAACACCTTTTTTTATGTGGCATCGGTGCTTTACGTTCTAATAGTGCGCGACAACACACGTGAAACGATAGGCATTTTTGCAGTGTGCTTGGGCGTATTCAACGCGGCTTATGCTTATGTATTGCAAAGTCGTAAGGAAGAAGATAGTAATCTCTTCATGTCAGTTGTTTCTTACACCATATTTTTTGTAACGGCAGCCATACCTTTGATTTTAGGCGGCCGTTTGCTGACCATTTTCTGGGGCTTAGAATCTGCGATATTGCTTTATTTGGCTATTCGCAGTGGAGCTTATCGCATCAAGCAGGCTGCACTCGTTGTACTGGTTTTGGCTCTTTTAAGCTTGCCAGTAGAGCTGATTTTAGCTTATTCTAACTCGCTCATTGTGTTTTTCTGGAACAGAGCTGTTTTTGTTATGGTGTTTTATGTGGCTCTCATGCTGAGCCTCTTATATATGGTTAAGCCATTAGACCCCAAGAAAAGTATTTGGATAATAAACCCAAAGGGTCTGAGAGCTATTTTTACCACGATTACCATCTTCTTCATCTTCTTTATCGGCAACTTTGAGTTGAGTTTTCATAGCGAAAGCAACTTTGGGAACAATAACTTCCGTAATCTATTAATTTGCTTTTATAATACAGCCCTTTGTATTGGCTTCTGGCTTTTGGCACAGAAGCGCAATATGCCCAGACTTCAGCACAATATTTCTTACGCCATGGTGGCTCTAGCTTTGATGTATTTTGTTTTGGGGCATTTTTCTGCCGTGAGTCTTCGTAACAGTTACGTGCTCACCTTTGCGCAGGCTTTGGAAAATATTGACGAAGTGGCTGTTATGTCGCTTGCCAATGGCTATTTTTGGCAGTTTATGTTTCATTATCTTATCTTGGGATCTATTGTGTTTTGCTACATAGATCTCATTCGCAAGATTATGAATGAGCATGGTAAAGAGTCCGTACTTTTTGCCTTTACTGCTTGGTTTGCTTGTGTGCTGCTTGTCATCTGCATGACGCTTGAGCTAGATCATTTGGCCGTTATTTGGTATTATGAGCCTGGGGACACTCCTTCTGAAATTATCAAGACTAGCCGTCTGCTGGGCTACACTATGCTCTGGACGATTCTCTCGTTTGGATTTATGTTACAAGGCATGAAGTTCAAAATCAGGGAACTCAGACTGGTCTCTTTAACATTGTTCATTATCACGTTTCTCAAGTTCTTTGCTTTTGACTTTAGACTCATGAGCACCCAAGGTAAAATCATATCCTTCTTAGCCATTGGTGCTATTTTCATCACAGTGTCTTTCCTCTACAATAAACTCCGCAAATCCAATATTGAGTGGGAAATAGAAGAACTTAAATTTGGGGCGCAAAATAAGAAAAAGCCTAATCAAGCCGCACCACCAGCTGAAGAAAATCAGGAAGAACCTTCTGGAGAGGGCGACAACTCAGAAGAAGACTCAACCGAGCCACCCACTGAAAACAAAAATTAAACACAAGAAGTATTTTAACCAAAAGCTTTTTTGATCTATGGAATTAGCAGCATTTATTATTCCTATTATCTTGTTTTTTATCCTCTTGGTAGGAGCGGCAATGGCAGTTTGGAACAGGATAATGCACATTAAGCGCAATATCCTGCTAGGAAAACCGCTCTATTTCTATAAATCTTGGGTAGAAGACTGGGCTTTTCCGAGTAAAAAAGAAGTGGCTTATCAAACACGATTTGTGAATGGCCACTACGAAAGTGCGCTGACTGTGGGCGGAAGCTCTGCCTGTAATGGCACTGGTAAAAATTCAGATGAAGCTGAAAATAATGCGGCAAAGGTGTTTTGCTTGCAAAATGGCATTAACAAAAATGCTGAGCGCATGCGCAATATGCTGCTCATTGCCTTAGGACAGAAAAAAATGTTTGAAAGGCCGCTAGTGGGCATCATGCACATGGTCATTTACGTGGGCTTTATACTCATCAATATAGAGCTGCTCGAAATCATTTTGGACGGCCTGACTGGCCAGCACCGATTATTTGCTCCCGTTTTTGGATCCTTTTACACTTGGCTCATAGGTTTCTTTGAGCTGGTGGGTCTCTTGGTTAGTATGTCCTGTGTGGTCTTTTTAGTTCGCCGTAATGTCCTCAAACTGGGTAGATTCCAAAAGCCAGAGATGGTGGGATGGGCCTCTTTGGATGCCAATCTGATTCTGTTTTTTGAAATGGTTTTAGTTACATTGCTTTACACGATGAACGCCACCGACAGTGTGTTACAAGCGCGCGGTGTAGCGGGCTATGTGCATGAAGGCATGGAACCTATGCGCTTTTTGATAAGCCAAGCACTGATTCCTATCTACTCTGGTTTCTCAAATGAAAGTTTGAAATTATTGGAGCGTGTAGCTTGGTGGGGGCACATCTGTGGTATCATCAGTTTTTCTATTTATGTTACGTACTCCAAGCACTTGCATATTGTTTTGGCGTTTTTCAATACCTACTATGCCGATTTGCGCAACCGTGGGCAAATGAAAAATATGGAAAACATTACCAAAGAAGTCAAGCTGGCCATGGGCTTGATAGAAGACACCACCAGCTCTGAAGAAGTGGTGGATATGAATTTTGGTGCTAAAGATGTACAGCAGTTATCTTGGAAAAATATCTTAGACGCCTACACCTGTACAGAGTGCGGGCGTTGTACTTCTGTCTGTCCTGCCAACCTGACAGGTAAAAAACTGTCGCCACGTAAAATTATGATGGATACACGTGATAGGGCAGAATTAGTGGGCATTCAGCTAGACAATAACAACGGTCAGTGGCAAGACGACGGCAAGGCTCTTTATGGTCATCATATTTCTAAAGAAGAAATCCTAGCTTGTACCACCTGCAATGCCTGCGTAGAAGCTTGCCCAGTCAATATCAATCCACTGGACATTATTTTGCAGATTCGCCGCCATATTACCATGGAGGAGGCCAATGTTCCAGATGCATGGAAATCTATGTTTGCAAACGTAGAAAATACGCAAGCACCTTGGGCTTTTCCTGCCTCAGATCGCTTTAAGTGGGCAGAAGAAATCAAGTAAAAAGGCTTATAGGAATATTTGGAGGCATTCGTCTCAACACAAGGCTCTTTAGAAAGAACTTCTAGAAGATTGATTCCTATTGGTATAGTTTTTCTTGTCTTTTCAGACGGGTAAAGCCTGATATTTCTATATTTAAGACCTGTAAGAATTTGGACGATTTCTTTTAGGAAAGGAGTTACATGGAGCTAAACTGCAGAAAATCAAGCAAATGATTCTTTGGTTAATATTTTCAATGTTTCTGAATATTTGCCATGATTAACAGCTCTGTGGTTGATTATGAGAGAATAAACTCTGTTTCAAATGATCTTGGCTCAAAACGTTTAGAGCGATTAGATTGTGTTAAACTTAACAAACAAAAAGCTCACACAAAACGTTAAATAATTTATACAAAAACTGGTCTTTTTTTTGATTAAAGTATTAACTTGCGAGCTGATTGTGTCAAAAGCAATCCAGCAAACGGCTTTGAGGTTTAAAAAAGATTTTTAAAGCGTTTTAGAACATACACCATGCAAGCAAAACACTCTTTATATCAACGACTTTTGTCGTCTGCGCTTGCAGATACTAACCATACTGTACGCTTGACTACCGAAGTACATATTCCGTTGCATAAACGCAAGCTAGGGCTCAGAGCACTGGCTTGTGGCTTGATTGCATTCTGTTTGCTAGCCTTATGGTCTTTTTACCATACAGCTTCGCTAGATTGGCGTTTGGGCTTATTGGTGCTATTGCTTTTTGCCACTTGCACCATTTCTAGCGCAATTTATACCTTCAGCTTTATTGTCAAGCTGCTAGAACAGGCTCCTGGACTATCTATTTCTAAAATGGGTATTAAGGATAATTCTACTTATTTTGCCTGCGGTTTTATGCACTGGGAAAATATTAAAAGTGTAAGAGTCATTCGTAAAGGTTCACGCCATTTATTGGCCTTAGAAATTGTTCAACCTCAAAAATACATTTCTCGCCTGAGTGGCCGCGCACAAAAAGTGGCCGACCAGCGTATGCTGCTCTACCAAACTCCCTATATCGTGCGTATGGACTATTTGGATTGTAACATCGATGAGATTTACACGCTCATTCATCATCAAATAAATAACCATCTGTATTCTCTCAATGATTAAGAAAACTGTTTCTGGCGCATTAGAAGCCATCGCGGACATTAAAAGTGGCGCAACTATTATGTTTGGCGGCTTCGGATTGTCTGGTATACCCGAAAATTGTATTGCGGCCTTAGCCAATAGTTCTATTAATAATTTGACTTGTATTTCCAATAACGCTGGCGTTGACGGTTTTGGTCTTGGGCTTTTGCTGGAGAAGCACCAAATCAAAAAAATGATGGCTTCTTATGTGGGCGAGAACAAAGAATTTGAACGTCAATTGCTGTCGGGCGAGCTTGAAGTAGATCTCATACCTCAAGGCACACTCGCAGAGCGCATCCGTGCAGGCGGTGCGGGAATCCCTGCATTTTTTACACCCACTGGCTACGGTACAGAAATTGCCAACGGCAAGGAGATTAGAGAGTTTGATGGTAAGATGTACCTGATGGAGGCTTGGCTTCGTGCCGATTTTGCTATTGTCAAAGCTTGGAAGGGCGATGAGGCTGGCAATTTGGTTTACAGAGGTACTTCGCGTAACTTTAATCCTATGATGGCCACGGCTGGCAAAATCACCATTGCAGAGGTGGAAGAGCTGGTACCAATTGGCACTTTAGATCCTAACCAAATACATACGCCAGGGATTTATGTCCAAAGAATTTTTCAGGGACAGAATTATGAAAAACGCATAGAACAACGCACTGTTCGTGCCAACTAGTTCACTGCTTTAAACGCCCAAAACTGTTTTTTATGGGTTTAGCATATTTTATTTGGCAACTCACCCCTGATATTATCAGTCTGGGAGCACTGAACATCCGCTGGTATAGTGTGTTTTTTATGGGTGCTTTTATGGTGGGCTACTATATTGGCATTGTCATTTACAAGATAGAAAATAAGCCTCAGCCTCAATTAGATATTTTAGTACTCTATCTTTTTTTTAGCATGCTGGGCGGCGCGCGCTTAGGGCACTGCTTGTTTTACGACCCTGTTTTTTACTTTCACAACCCTATCGAGATTTTGTATATTTGGAAGGGAGGTCTAGCAAGTCATGGTGCGCTGATTATGATGCCTTTAGCTATTGCTCATTTTGGCAAGAGCCGTCCTACTCAGAGTTTCTACTGGGTCATAGATCGTTTAGTGTTCATCATTGCCATGGTGGCGTTTTTCATTCGTTTGGGTAATTTCTTTAATAGCGAAGCCGTGGGCATACCCAGCGATTTGCCTTGGGCGGTTCAGTTTATTCACTACGACGGTCAGCCACGACACCCCAGCCAACTTTATGAAGCCTTTTTTTATTTAGCTGTCTTTGTTGTAATGGGGCTTTATTACATTAAACGCAACTATTGGCTGCGCAAAGGAGAAAATTTGGGTATGTTTTTAATTCTAATTTTTGGCTTCCGTTTTTTTGTAGAATATGTCAAAGAAGCTGACGAGTTTTATGATTTTATACTTTTTAGCCTCAACAAAGGCCAAGTTCTGAGCATACCTGCTGTGCTGATAGGACTTTGGTTGGTATTTAGAGCGCGTTCTCAAAGCAAAACAGGCCCTTCTGAAAAAATCACCACTTCTGAGTCCTAAAGCCTTATTTTTTTATACTTTGGGATTACTTTTTAAAACATTTCTTTGACCATAAACACAAAAAAGTACGCCTTCTTTTCAACGATGTGTCGCTAAAAAGAAGGCGTATTTTATTGGCAACTGGTTTGTGTTTTCACAAACGGCACTTTTTACATCATGCCGCCCATACCACCCATACCGCTAGGCATACCGCCACCCATTGAGGCTTTGTTGTCTTCTGGTTCGTCAGCTACTACACACTCCGTTGTGAGAAGGAGAGAAGCAATAGAAGCCGCATTTTCCAAAGCCAAACGCGTCACTTTAGTAGGGTCTATAACACCTGCCGCAAACATATTTTCATATTTGTTTTCGCGAGCATTGTAGCCAAAGTCACCTTCGCCTTCTTTTACCTTTTGAATGATAACAGAAGCTTCAAGGCCAGCATTAGATACAATAGTGCGAAGCGGTGATTCCAAAGCCGTGCGAATGATGTTTACGCCAGTCACTTGGTCTTCGTTATTGGTTTTCACGTTGTCCAAGCAGCTTATGGCTCTGAGTAATGCCACACCACCACCAGCTACGATACCCTCTTGTACAGCAGCGCGTGTAGCGTGCAATGCGTCGTCTACGCGGTCTTTTTTCTCTTTCATTTCTACCTCAGTAGCCGCACCTATGTAGAGGATGGCTACACCACCAGAAAGTTTTGCAAGTCTTTCTTGGAGTTTTTCGCGGTCATAGTCTGAAGTTGTTTTTTCTATCTGCGCTTTGATTTCTTTAACGCGAGCCTCAATGTCTTCTTTTGCACCCATACCGTTGATAATGGTCGTGTTGTCCTTGTCCACTACCACTTTGTCAGCACGTCCGAGATAGTTAATGCTAGCATTTTCAAGTTTGTAGCCGCGCTCTTCTGCGATGAGCGTACCGCCAGTCAAAATGGCAATATCCTCAAGCATTGCTTTGCGACGGTCGCCAAAACCAGGAGCTTTTACAGCTACAATTTTGAGTGCGCCACGGATTTTATTGACAACAAGTGTAGCCAATGCTTCGCCGTCTACATCCTCAGAAATAATCACCAAAGGTCTGCCACTTTGAGCAACTGCTTCCAAAACTGGTAGCAACTCCTTCATTGACGAAATCTTTTTGTCATAAATAAGAATGTATGGGTTAGCCAACTCTGCAGTCATATTCTCAGTGTCAGTTACGAAGTAAGGCGAGAGGTAACCTCTGTCAAACTGCATACCGTCCACAGTTTTAACTTCTGTTTCAGTACCTTTGGCTTCTTCTACGGTAATTACACCGTCTTTGCCTACTTTATTCATAGCGTCAGCAATCATCTGACCTATTTCAGTGTCGTTATTGGCTGAAATAGTAGCCACTTGCGCAATCTCCTCAGAGTTGCTGATAGGCTTAGATTGTGACTTGAGGTGTGCCACTACAGCGGTTACGGCTTTATCTATGCCACGCTTCAGATCCATAGGATTTGCACCTGCTGTAACGTTTTTTAGACCAATGTTAAAAATAGCCTGAGCCAATACGGTAGCAGTGGTTGTGCCGTCGCCTGCGCTATCAGCTGTTTTAGACGCTACCTCTTTCACAAGTTGTGCGCCCATGTTTTCCACTACATCTTTAAGCTCAATTTCTTTGGCCACAGTAACACCGTCTTTAGTAACGGTTGGAGCACCAAATTTTTTATCAATGATCACATTGCGGCCTTTAGGACCGAGTGTTGTTTTTACGGCGTTTGCGAGTGCGTCTACGCCTTTTTTGAGTTTATCTCTAGCGTCGGTGTCAAAGATGATTGTCTTAGCCATTTTGTCCTACTGATTTTTTTATGTTTGTGAAATTGAATGTATTTTTTTGATAAATAAGCCCTTTGAGAAGACCTCCAGAGGCTTTAACTTTAAAAAAGAAGTTAATTCTTTTGACTGATGATTTAGAGTACTGCATAAATATCAGACTCACGCATAATCAAATATTCTTTACCTTCCACTGTTATTTCAGTACCAGAATATTTGCCATAAAGCACGCTGTCGCCCACTTTGAGGGTCATAGGCTCGTCTTTTTTACCGTTGCCTACAGCTACTACTTTGCCGCGCTGTGGTTTTTCTTTGGCTGTGTCAGGTATGATAATGCCACCTGCTGTTTTTTCTTCGGCTACCGCTGGTTCCACCAGTACGCGGTCTGCTAAGGGTTTGATAGTTAGATTAGACATGACTCAAATAAATATTCGTTTGTCGCTTAGAAATTTGAAACAAAAACTTTTAAAGTTACGAGTGGGTACGAAATAAGCCAAAGCGGTTGTTCGTTTTGCCCACTATGACCCATAGTGCACTTTGTATGCCAAGCTCTGCAAACTGTCCAAAGTGTCAGTTCTGCTACATTTTACTGACAAATGAATCCCTAGCCAAGTAGAAAAAAATGACGAAATGACAGGTTTTTCTATAACTCTGACAATATCTACTTAGCCATATCCTTGTAGTTTTAAGGAACTAAGCTGTTCGCGCGTATATGGCAGCAAGCTCAAGAAAAACTACATGATGCTTTGGGCTTGTGAAACAGACTTAGGCAACATTCAAAACAGCAAAAAAGGACGGACTTGAGTACTTAAGTAAAAGGCTCACAAGCTACTTTTGAATGAGCAGCTGCATGCCAATTTGCAATTTATCTGAAGATAGCCCATTCAATTTTTTGATTTGTGCTACACTAGACCCGTATTTACGTGCAATGTCCCAGAGATTATCGCCATTTACCACACGGTGAACAATTTTTCCTTTAACAACGCTTTGCGTGTTTTTGCTACTTTTTGAATTGGAGGTTGCAGATTGATTGCTACTTGTTTTTGTCGATGCAACATAACCAGACTGGTAAATAACAAGCTTTCGACCTGCCACAATAGTGTTGCCAGTGAGTCCATTCCAGCGTTTCAGTTCACTCACTGACACATTAAACTTTCCAGCTATAAAACCTAAATTGTCTCCGTTTCGGATTGTATAAGAGACCTTTGCCCCCTTTCCCCCTACCGTTTTACTGCTGGCTGTACTCGTCTTCTTTTTGACTACTTCAGCCTCACGCGTCTCTATGACAGGTTTTGTGCTGGCAAAGACAGCACTTTCTGCGTCAAAAGAAGGAGTATTTTCTAGCACAAACTCCGCTAAAGTGGGGTTGATAAGCCATGTCAAATATGTATTCAATAAAGCATTGAAAAATAGCTCTCCTTTCAACTTATAACCAACAGAGCTGAGGTGAAGCATATCATAAGCCACCAAGTCGTGTTGAGACCATTTACGCACCGAATACTTACCACCAGCTATGCGATGGTAGTCATAGTAGGCGCAACCTCGTTCCATAGCTACCTTACGGCTCAGGCTTGCATACAACTCGCCACCTGTGACATGTGAGCGACCTCTGGCAACATCTTGAGGGTTGGTAATAAGAATGCAAGCATCGGGAGCAGCGGTTCTGATGCTATCTATGATTTTATTGAGCCCGCGTTCCATGTAAGCAGCAGGGAATCCTCCACCGTAGTAGTCATTTACACCAATATCTAAAATAACCAAATCAGGCTCATAGGCACTTAACTGCCTATTAAATAAATCTTGACGCAGTAAACTCGCAAAACCTGCCCCGTTGATTCCAGCTGAGCTATACAGCACGCCACTGTCTTCTTTGCTGATAATTTGTATGCCATAGCCCTCCCAAAATGATTGCTCTGGTTTCGTGCGAACAGTTCGGAACTCTAAAACACGACTTGGTACTTCCGGTAAGGTAATTTCTGTATAAGGATATCCCGTACCAGCTTGGGGAGAGCAACGCACCCTCATTGGCGGTTTGGCGGGATTGTAGTATACGTCCAAATCAAAACTCTGCGTGCTGAGCTTACAAAACACACGTATCTTATTGAAATGTGGCTTGAGAATGCCTTCTCTAAAAGTCATTTTAAAACTTGCCCCACTTTGGCGAGTCTGTACACTTACACCTGAAACCCCTAAAGGTAGAGAAGGATTTTTATGAATATTACGAGCTGATGTCCAGTAGCCAGAGTGATCACAAAGATAATCGTCTGCGGAATTTGTTCCAGCCGCTGAATAAGGGAATATCAAACCACGCCCTCCCTCGCCAAAGGTGTTTTGAAGACGTTTGCGAAATTCTGCCGTAAAAACACCAGATTGTATGTGTGAGTCTCCTATCTGAACAATGCGCAGCTGTTTGTTGGAGACATGTTTTAGTTTTTCAAAAAAAGGCTTTAATGCGCTAGTATCTTTCCATTCAAAATGGTTGTCATCGTATGCTATAAAGGAATATTGCTGACCATAAACCAAATGCCTCTGAACATAAGCAGGATTTTTTACGGAATCAGCATGGGGTACCTTGAGGATCTTTCGCGGCGTGTAACTTGCCGCAATAGTGAGTGCCCAAACGGACAAAAAAACTAATCCTGTGCGTAGTAAGAAATATTTTGTCATTGTTGATAGAGATATAGCCAGTTTATTTAACCGCAAAGGTCTTGATTATAAGCATTTAATCCAAATCCTGAACATGCATTAACATTTATACAATAGCAATCACTTGTTTATCAAACACTTGAGTTAATAAAAAAAATCCTAATAAAAAAGATTCAAAGCAAGCTTTTGAGAGCCTACTTTGAATCTTTATACTAGGATAAAACTTCCGAATGATAACTTAACTCTAGAATTCCATGCCAGATGAGCGACCTAAATAAGTCATTGCGCAACGGAAACCTACAAAAGAGCGTGCAGAGTCTTCATATTCATATGCACGTGTACCTGTTTCAATGTAGAAAGCAATATCTTTCCAAGAGCCTCCGCGAATCAACTTACGTGGTTCGTTCGGATCAAAATAAGTTGGGTTCAAGTCCCAAACGAGTTGCATAGCACTCTCAATGTAAGCATCTTCTGTCCATTCAGCTACGTTGCCAGCCATGTCATAAAGACCATAATCATTAGGGAAGAAAGCTGCAACAGGGTTGGTATATTGGAAACCATCATCGTAGTAGTTGCCACGGCCTGGCTTGAAGTTAGCTAGTGCACAACCTTTTGCATTACGAACATAAGGGCCACCCCAAGGATATTTCGCCATATCGCGACCACCACGTGAAGCATATTCCCACTCTGCTTCAGAAGGCAATCTAAATTTAGGTACAGGAAACTTACCTTTGCCCTCGCGAGCATCATTCATAAATTTAGTACGCCATGCGCAGAATATTTTTGTAGCACACCAAGTAACACCTACCACAGGATAGTCGTCATAGGCAGGGTGTCCATAGTAGTTTTCTACCATCGGATCGCCATAGTGGTGAGAGAAATCGTCTGTCCAAACAGTAGTATCAGGATAAACTAGAGCTTTTATTTCTTCTTCTGTGAAAGCCTGCTTCTCGCCGCTGCAATTCTCCATAGAGTCTTCAGGGTTTTGGCTCATTTCATCCAGAAACTGGCGATACTCGTTATTGGTAATCTCGGTTTCGTCCATATAAAAACCACCAATCGTAATTTGGCGATTCATGTTAGTGCGTGAAGAAGCAATATCTTCATCAGCTTGACCCATGTGGAAAACACCAGCAGGCACTGTGATCATACCGTAAGGCACTTCTTGCCTCCAGCCCTCACGCCCTTGTACACCCGTGAGTTGTCCTTCAAGACTATTACCCATTCTACAACTCTGAACCAAAAGTGCAGTACCAGCCAGTATGGCAAAGACGGGGCTACGGAAAAAGGCTTTCATCATAACAAATAAATTTTTCAGATATTTATTTTGTATTTCGGAAGTTTTACTACTCTCCATCCAACAATATGTGGAGGCGAGCATTAATACATTTTCACTTTAATAAACACACAGATTTAACTTTTATTATTAAGCACGCTATTTTTTTCTTTGTTGCAAAGAAAATTTCGCTTGGGTGCTTGAGTTTTGAAAGCTCGTAATTTGTGTATCTACTTATTTGTTTAAACAACGCGACAAAGTTTTGAATTATTGCCAAGAGAACAAAAAAAAATGTACTTTTTTTTCAATAAAAATTTATTAATCGAATATTAATCGGTGTTAGTCTAAAAAAAACACCCTTTTATCGAATTAAGGCAACCTTTTGTGAGAGGTAATTCCGTTGAATGCCGTGAATTAAGTTGTTGATAATCAAGATATTTATTTCGACTTTTTGTCAAATAAATCGCTTTTAGGCTCTGCATTATAGATTGTCTTTTGGGACCTAAATTTTGACAACTCATTTTTTAGAATGAAAAAATATCTACTTTCGCAACCTAGAAACGCCACTCAACAAGCTAATAGTTTTGTAAATATCTAAAAATCAATTATTTTAAAAAATATTGTATTTATGAAAAAGAGAATATCTTTCTTTCTTGCTTTGTTTTTTGTATGCATAGCAACTATCTCAAAAGCGGACGAAGGTATGTGGTTGCCTTTGTTTATTAAGCGTTTGAACTACGAAGATATGCAAAAGAAAGGTCTTAAGCTTACAGCAGAAGAACTTTATAGCATCAATAACTCGTCTCTTAAAGATGCGATTGTGTCTCTAGGCGGCTTCTGCACGGCCGAAGTGATTTCACAAGAAGGCCTTCTACTTACCAATCACCACTGTGCTTTTGATTTGATTCAAAGCCACAGTTCACCTGAAAAAGACTATTTGACTAATGGTTTTTGGGCTATGAGTCGCGATCAAGAGTTACCGAACCCTGGTTTGTTTGTAAACTTTTTGGTGCGTATAGAAGATGTAACAGCCCGTGTAACGCAAGAGCTTGGAGGGCTCCAGGAGCCACTTCGTAAAGCGAAAGCGATGGAGGTAGGCAAAAAGATAGCTGAAGAAGCCGTAAAAGGTTCACATTACAACGCTGTTGTGAAAGACTTTTTTCATGGTAACGAATTCTATTTATTTGTTTTAGAGACTTTTACGGACGTACGTTTGGTGGGCGCACCTCCTTCTTCTATAGGCAAGTTTGGTGGTGATACGGACAATTGGATGTGGCCACGTCACACAGGCGATTTTTCACTCCTGCGCGTATATGCAGGAGCTGATGGAAAACCTGCTCCTTATTCTGCTTCTAACGTTCCCTATAAGCCTAAGCATTCTTTGCCAATTTCTATGCGTGGTATCAAAGAAGGTGATTTTAGCATGACCTTTGGCTACCCTGGCCGCACCCAGCGTTACAGAGTATCTGAGGCTTTAAAAATGGACTACGATATCTCAAACCCTACCCGTGTGGCTTTGCGCGAAACCCGCCTCAATACTTGGAAGGCTGATATGAATAAGTCGGACAAAGTACGCATACAGTATGCTGGCAAGCATGCTTATATCGCCAACTACTGGAAGTTCTTTATGGGAGAAAATCGTGGCCTCAAGCGTTTGGGTACAATCCAGCAGCGCGAAAAAGAAGAAGCTGTTTATCAAGAATGGGCTAATAAAAATGGTTCGGAGGAGCAAAAACAGGCTCTTACACGCATGAAGGAAGCTATAGCAAAGATGCGCAAGGTAGAAAAAACGAGACAGTCTTATAATGAAGGTGTGCTGGGTATAGAAATTTTTGAGTTCTCTTCGCAAATACTGCCCTTGACAAAACCAGAAGCGGCTGCTTTGTTAAATGATCCAGAACTTATTAAGGAACTCAAGGCAACAGGCGAGCTACACTTCAAAGACTATAACGTATCCACAGACCAGAAACTGTTTGTAGCGTTAATGAAAATGTATGCAGAAAACGTGCCTGCTGACCAAAGACCTGCCGTTACTAATGCAATTTTAGCGAAAGGTAATTTAGAAAAGGTGGCCGCTGGAATTTACAGCAAAAGTATTTTTACAGACAAGGCTCGTTACATGGCTTTTTGGGATAAGCCAGATCTTAAAAAGTTGCTTAAAGACCCTGCTTTAGTATTTTTGAAGCCTATCAGTGACTATCATTCTCAAAACATCATGTCTGAGTTTATGGCGGGTCAAGCCATGTTAGAAGATGCTATGCGTCACTATGCGGCAGGATTGAAAGTACTTTATCCAGACAAAAAGTTTTATCCTGATGCTAACTCCACCATGCGCATGTCGTATGGTACTGTGCGCGCCTACGACCCTGCCGATGGGACCTCTTACAAACACATTACAACCATTGATGGCATCATAGAAAAAGAAGATCCTCAGAATGAAGAGTTTATTGTGCCTGCAAAGCTGAAAGAACTTTATGCAGCTAAGGACTACGGTGTTTATGGCGAAAATGGTACGCTTATCACTTGCTTTATCTCAGACAACGATATTACGGGTGGCAACTCTGGAAGTCCTGTCATCAACGGTAAAGGTGAACTTATTGGTCTGGCCTTTGACGGTAACTGGGAGTCTATGAATGGTAATTTGGTATATGACCCTAAGCTTAAGCGTTGTATTAATGCAGATATTCGCTACGTATTATTTGTCATAGACAAAATGTGTGGTGCAGGACACTTGGTTAAAGAAATGAAGTTAGTGAACTAAATTTTCTTTATCTGGCGACAGTTTATAAGAGTGGTGCTGATTTTCCTGAGAGTTTTTTAGGGAATATCAACACCACTTTTGCATATCAGTTAATAACTTTAAATCTTCCTGTATACCCAAGCAGGCATCGCAGGGAGGTTTATATTAGAGATTTGCTTTGTAATTTATTTGAACTTATCTTTCGCATTCTCCGATATGCGAAAAAAAACAAAACGTATTTCATGACCCCAAAAATCAGATTAGCCATTCAGAAATCAGGACGTTTGCAAGAAGCCTCTCTTAAACTGCTTAGAGAATGCGGCATACGTATAGAAAACGTCAGAGAGGGGCAGTTGATGGTGCCCACTCAAAACTTCCCTATGGACTTGCTGTTTTTGAGAAATGCGGATATTCCTCGTTATCTTGAAGACGGTGTGGCGGATTTGGGTATCATTGGCCAAAATCTTGTTTATGAAGAAGGAAACAAACTACCTGTGCTCAAAAAGTTGGGTTTTTCAAAATGTCGCTTGTCTTTAGCCGTACCAAACGATTTAGATTTTACGCATAGAAGCTGGTTTGAAGGCAAAAAAATAGCGACTTCTTACCCCAACTCAGTTCGCCAGTACCTTGATCAGCACAAACTCAAGGCAGAAATTCACTACATTTCAGGCTCAGTAGAAATCGCCCCGCGTATAGGTTTGGCAGATGCCATTTGTGATATTGTCAGCACGGGTAGCACCTTGTTTCAGAATAATCTCAAAGAAGTAGAGGTCATGCTCAAATCAGAAGCCTGCCTAGTAGGCTCTCCGCTTATGCGAGATGAATTGAAGCCACTTTTAGATAAGTTTCTATTTCGTATAAATGCTTCTCAATCATCCAAAAACAATAAATATGTCCTTTTAAATGCGCCTAACCATCAAATAGGTGAAATCACTAAAATTCTGCCCGGCATGAAAAGTCCCACCGTGATTCCGCTGGTGGCAGAAGGTTGGAGCTCGGTTCATTCTGTCATTAATGAAAATGATTTTTGGGAAGTGATAGACCAGCTCAAAGCAGCTGGTGCAGAGGGGATTCTGATAGTCCCTATTGAAAAAATGATTCCCTAAAAAGTGTAAAAATTCTATCATCAGCCACGTTTGCAGTCTGTGCAAGACTCATGTCCAACCCCTTGGGTGCTGGCAGACCTTTGTGTAAAATCTGCTCGTTTACAATCACTCGCGCTTCGTCCCAAAGCGCGTTTTTGATAAGAGCCTCATGTACTTGCTGTCCACCCTCAACTAAGACAGAGCCAATACCTATTTGATAAAGTTTTTCAAAAACACCTTTCAAAAAATCTTGATGTTCTATATAAATTTGCCGCTCGGTTGCGATGTCTTTTTTTTGATGAAAAACTAATCCTTTGTCGTGTTTAAACACCTTAAAATCTTGGCTTAGAGATAGATTTCTATCCAAAACAACAGGAATGGGCTGATTAGATTGTCCAAATCGGGCACTGAGGCGAGGGTTATCAGCTAAAACAGTACCGCTTCCCACTAAGATAGCGTCTTCTTGTGCACGCCATTTATGTACAAGTCGGTTGGTGAGAGCGTTTGAAATGGGGATAGGTTTCTTGTCAAGCTGGCTAATATACCCATCAGCAGACTGGGCATACTTGAGAAGAATATAAGCACGCTTTTTTAAAATATTCGTCAAAAAACGCCTGTTCAGGTGCTTGGCTTCGCGTTCGCATAAGCCCACCCGCACCTGCGCACCTGACTGCGCCAGTAGCTCTATCCCTTTTCCCGATACGAGCGGATTGGGGTCTTGCTGCGCTACCACTAAGTTCTTGATGCCTTTTTGGATGAGCAAAAGTGCGCATGGAGGAGTTTTTCCATAATGGGCGCACGGCTCTAAATTGACGTAGACTGTAGATTTAGCCAATATGTCAGAATCAGATAGGTTCTTTAGCGCATTGACCTCTGCGTGAGATCCCCCGTAACGTTCATGCCAGCCTTCCCCGATGATGCGTCCATCATATACCACCACACAGCCAACCATGGGATTAGGACTAACCGTGCCTTGTCCACGTGCAGCCAAGAACAAGGCACGGTTCATAAATAAACGGTCTGACTCTACAAACATTCCTGTCTGCCCATTTTCTTTAAGAAGCTTAGATGCGAGCTAAGCGCACTGCCAAAAGTAGGATTATTGATATAGGGCAAGTCAAACTCTCTGGCTGTATTCTCTACAATGCGAGACAGCGAGGCGTAGTGTACATGGCAGATATGAGGGAAAAGATGATGCTCTATCTGAAAGTTAAGTCCACCCGCAATGAAATTCAAGAAAGAATTTTTTTGTGCAAAATCAGCAGTTGTATACAGTTGATGAACAGCCCAGTTATTTTCAATTTCACCGTCCAAATTCGGTACAGGAAAATGGGTTTCTTCCACCACGTGAGCCATCACAAAAATAATGGTAAGCAAAAAGCCTTCAAAAAAGTGCATCACCATCATGCCCAAAAGAACCTGCCACCAAGGCTGAGGTATGATAATAAAGGGCATAACAAAAAACAGAGCAAAATGAAGTGCTTTAAAACCAAACAGACTCACATACTCACTTGTAGGGTGAACAGGATAGCGAAAGCCCTTTTCGCGACGCACAAAAATTTTACTAAAATCTTTACGGAATATCCAAGACAAACTGGCCAAGCAGTAAAGCGGGAGAGCGTAAAAGTGCTGGTAACGATGGAATTTCTGAAGGGGCAGAGAAGGCGACATGCGGATAATCCCCCCAGTATCCAAATCTTCATCCATGTCGGGGATGTTGGTGTAGGTGTGGTGTATGGTGTTGTGAACGATTTTCCAAACATAATCGTTAGCACCAATGATGTTGAAGAATTTGCCTAAAAAGGCGTTGAGTGTGGTGTTATTGGAATAAGAGCCGTGCAACGCATCGTGACAAATGTTGAGTCCAATAAAAGCCGCAAAAGTGCCTAGACCAATCCAGAGAGGCAAACTTTGCCAGAAAGAAGTCCACTGACCAAACATGAGAGCCCCAAAGAACGCAAACATGCCGCCAATGTAAAAAATAACTTTGAAGTGCATGATCCAGTTGCCATGTTTACTGATACCTTTATCAGTAAAGTAAGAATCTACGCGTTGGCGTAAGGTACTTAGAAATTCGCGCTGAGAAATGTGAGAAAAACGAATAGGTTGTTGCATGAGCGATTTTTACCCATAACGGGCTGTTTTGATTTTAAGTGTGGTAAAAGAAATGCGCGCTCATTAAGAATGGGCACTGCTATTGAACGTGTAGTTAGAAGTTAGCCAAAAATCCAAATAAGCATAAAAATAGATTCATCTTTAATAACACTTTGCAATAATACAATCTATTGCTCTAATAACAAAATTAGACAGACAAAAAGATTGACTTTGTAGCCACTTACCGCTCTGTATTGGTCTAAAACAAGTTTATAAGAATTATTTTTATTGCATTAATAAAATGACATCTCAGTTCAGACCCAGAAGCCAAGACAAAGAACATCATCAATTTGGTTACTATTTTGTTTCCAGCTATCAAACGTATCTTCAAAAAGTTTTTGTTGGTCTTCTAAGTCCAACGAGGCTGCACTTTGTATGAGAGCTGCAAGTCTTTGGCGACCAAATTTTTTGTTTTCAGAACCTCCAAACTGATCTTGGAAGCCATCTGTGCTCATGTAACAAATTGTAGGCTCTGAACAGCTAATGTGATGCTCCGCAAAAGTCTTTTCGCTAGTATCGTTACCAGCCACACCGCAAGGAGAGCCTTTGAAAATTTTTAGCTGGCTTTTTTGCACAACATACAAAGGTTGATGTGCCCCAGCAAAACAAATGCTGCGTTCCTGAGTGTTAACTCTGGCCAAAGAAATATCCATGCCGTCTCGGTTGGTGCTTTGTTTTTCGTTGTGTTTAAGGGCTTTGTGTACGCAAGCATCTAAAGCAATGAGAATATCTGCGGGACTCGTCATGCCTTTTTGCACAATAAGCAAATTGAGATAAGCATCACCCACAAGTGACATGAGCGCACCCGGTACGCCGTGCCCCGTACAATCCACAACAGCAATAAAGGTGTAAGTTGCGGTTTTGTGCAGCCAATAAAAATCCCCTGAAACAATATCTTTGGGTTTAAAAAAGATAAAATGCTGAGGAATAGTTTCTTTTAGCTGCTCGCGAGAAGGCAACATGGCTGTTTGAATGCGTAAAGCATAGCGTATACTGCTCTCAATTTTGGTAGATTTGCTTTCTACAATAGCAAGCACTTCTGCCAACTGCTCGTTCTTCTGGGCTATATTGTCGCGTTGAGCAAGCGTTTCGGCGTGGATCTCTTGCAGCTCTTTACTCTGCTGCTCTATCTGATCATTTTTATTTTTCAACCCTTCATTGATTTCTAATATCTGTTTTTGTTGTTGCTCTAGCAACTCATTTTTAGAAGCAATGAGCTGTGATTGCTTTTGGAGTTGCAGATTGATTCTGGCTCTTTCTTTGCTTTTACGAAACGTCATAAAAGCTACGACAGCTACAGAGAGTAACACTATAACAACCAGAATAAGGGTTAAGTTTTTATTTTCGAGCTCGCTCTCGTTTAGCATTTGCTTGTTTTTAAGAGTCATAATTTTCCGATCTTTGGCATCAGAGCTAAACTGGGCGTTGAGTTCTTCTACCATTCTCTTTTTTTCTAGACTAAATACACTGTCGCGAGCAGCAATGTAGCGTTTGAAGTATTCCATCGCTGTTTTAAAATCGCCTTTAGCCTCATATAGTTCGTGGTAGCTGTTCAAGCACTCTGTGTATCGATCTTTGGCTCCTATTTTTTGAGCTGTGCTTATGGCTAGGTCTAGATAATATTGCGCCTTGACGAAAGCTTTTTGCTTGATAAAGACTTTAGCTAAGCGATTATAAGAGGTTACTACAAAAGTGGGGTCATTAAGTTCTTGACGTATAGAAAGTGCTTTGAAATGGTATTGAAGAGCTTCGTTTAACTCGTTTTGTTTTTCATAAATCATCCCCAAATAGTGGTAAGTAACAGCTTCGTTCCGTTTGTCGCCGAGCTTTTGATGAATGGTTAGAGCCTTGTTCTGATAGGCTATAGCTAGTTCTATCTTATTCTGTTTTTCATAAACACCCCCAATATTATTAAGGCTTGTGGCAGTGCCAGACTCGTCGTTGATGCTTTGTCTGATTTTGAGCGCACGCTCCAAGTAGGCTAGAGAGCGGTCATAGTCATTGAGCACCCTATAAAGAACCCCTATATTATTGATAGACAAGGCTTGTCCTATCTTATCATTAATTTTTTCTCTAATAGCCAGAGCTTTTAGGCAATATTCCAAAGCTTTGTTATGATTACCCTGTCCCCATGCCACATTCCCATAGTAGGTATAGGTATCACCGAGTTCTTTTTGTTTTTTGAGTTTGATATAAATTTCTTCAGCTTTGGCAATGTAGCTGTTAGCCGAGGTAAAATTGCCGAGTAGCTGTTGAGCAGATCCTAATTGATTGTAAGCACCTGCTTGTGCATATTCATCGCCGCTTTTTTGGCTAATCGTTAGAGCCTGATTGGCAAATTCTAAGGTTTTTTGAGGATCTAGATTATTGTACTCGTAGGCTAAAGCTAACAAAACATACGTGCGTGTAGAGTCGCTCAACATGTTGTTAAGTTCTGTTCGCAGCGAGTCCACTTTATTCTGAGCTTCTGCGGTTTGTGTACCTAAAAGCCAAGAAAACAAAAAAAGGACGATAGCAATTTTTGTACGACAAGCTTTTTTAATCATTTTTTTTTACGCTTGTACATAAATCGTTTTTTTAGTTAAGCCGCTTTAAACAGCTCTGCAGTGAGCGTATATGCTTTGGTTTTAAATTTTTAGTCCTATAAGTAAAATATCATCTCGCTGCGGTACGCCAGCAGTGTATTCAGCGAGTGTATTTTCTAGGGCTTTTTTCTGTGCGAGCAAAGGTTTTCTGGCATTTTCTTCCAAAAGTTTCAAAATTCTGGCTTCGCCAAAGCGTTCACGGTTGGCGTTGTTTTGATCAGCAAGTCCGTCTGTCTCTAAATAAATAAGTGTGTTCTTGGGAAAATGATGAGCAGTTTGTGTAAATTTCTTATCTTCATTTTGTTTGCCGCCCAGCGACTTTCTGGTACCTTTTAAGACTTGGCAACGGGCTTGGTCTGGTAAAATATAGTACATAGAGTTTCTAGCCCCGCCAAAAATGCATTCTGTTGTATTGTTCGGCAGCTGGGTAAGCCTTACGACACCTACATCCATGCCACTGTTATTACCTGTCTCATTTTGTCGAAGCACACGCTTGATCCCACCGTGAAGAGCAGACAGTATCATTTGTGGCTCTGTTATCTGTTCACTAATAACCAATTGATCCAGCAAATTTTTACCAATAATGGTCATAAAAGCCCCTTCTACGGCATGGCCTGTGCAATCTATGGCGGCGGCTATGGTGTGAGTTTGCACCTGACCAAGCCAGAAAAAATCACCCGATACCACATCGCGAGGTTTGCTCAAGATGAAACTCTCTTCAAACAGCATGGCGATTTCTTTGGGTCGGGGCGAGATGCTCTGCTGTATGTGTAGTGCAGCATTTATACTGGCTGTAATGATTTTACCTTTGTCTTCAAGCTCTTGATTTTTAAGGCTAATAGCTTCTCTTTGAGAAAGGATTTCTTCTTGTTTGATTTGCAGCTCAGTGTTTTGGATCAAAATTTCGTTAGCCTGATGCTTGAGTGCATTATTCTGTTCATGGATTTGAGCTTGCTGCTTCTTAAGCTGCTTGTTGGCTTTGTAGGTCTTCCAGAGTATATAAACCACCAACCCCAGCAACAGTGCTACCAAGATTAGTACAACTGTTGTAATAGTGTTCCTAAAACGTGTTTGTTCGAGTTCTTGTTGACGGAGCTCATTCTCTTTTTTAGAGGCTATTTCTGAGGCTAAGCGAGCATTTTTTTCACTTTCTTTTTCGGACAGAAGCCTTTGATTCTCTGCTTTTTCTTTTTGGGCGAGCAAGTTTTGATTTTCGATAATACGTTGCTGCTCGTCTGCAATAGCTTTTTGTTTGGTAATTTCTAAGAGTTGTTGAATACGCTGCTGTTCAGCTTTTTGTGCGCTTAGCTTGGTGCTTTGTAGTTCTTGCTCTTGCTTGAGTCTTTCCACTTCGTTGCGCTTGATGAGAAGCTCCTGCTCTTGCTTATTGCGCTCTAGTTCAGACTGTTTGAGCTGGACTGCTTGAAGCTCTCTATCAGCTATCATGTTTTGGATTTCATTTTCTTTTCTTTCGGCTTCCACTTGCTTGGCCAAGAGTGCTTTTTGAGCTGCATTTTCTTTTTTCTCTATTTTTTCCTTGAGACTTTGGGCTTGCTGATAGTATCGCTGCGCATCAGGTAGGTTGCCTTCACGTTGGTTTATATCGTAAAGAAGCTGATAGGAATTGATTGCAATATTATCATCACCAGCGAGATTGGCTTTTTCTAAAGCTTTATTGGCGTTGATAATAGCCATTCTGTTATCATTATTGAGATAATAGTTCACCGCAATATAGTTGTAGACATTCGCTTGGCTTGCGTTATCGTTACTAGTCTGGGCAATTTTTAAAGCATCTTGATAAGAAACCAAGGCCGCGCGATACTGCTTGCTGCTTGTATAACTCACACCAATATTGAGTAACATGGCTATTCGCGAAGCAGGCGATAAGGTTTTATTATTTTTGCTAATTTCTTGAACTTTTATAAAATATTCGTTGCTTTTAGCCTCATTGCCCTGCTCTCTGTACAAGTAGCCTATATTGTTATAGAGCTCTAAGAGTTCATTAACTGGCGTTGAGCTATTAACAATATTCTGCATTTTAAGATTATATTCTAGAGCTTGCGCCGTTTTTTTCTGTTTCTGATAAAGAGCCGCTATTTTTCTATAAACTATAAACTTATCATGTCCGTTAGCGGTTTGCTCCATTTCCTGATAAAAGACAATAGCTTGGTCGGGCTGTCCAAGACTTAAATGAGAAGATGCCAAGGCTTCATAAATTTCGTCTTGTATGTTTTTATTCTGAGCTTCGCCACCCGTACAAACAAGTGCTTTGTTGTAGTACTCTATGGCTTTGCTGTAACTGCCCGAAGCGTGATAAGCTTTGGCGATGGTTCTTGTAGCTGCACACTTTTGTTCTGAGTTCTTGGCGTTGTACAAAGCCTCAAAAAGCTCTGCTGCAATCTGAGCAAAGAGATTTAAGGGGCTTACAAGAAGCGCCAAAAACATACAAAATATGTAAACAACTCTCAGCATCTAAACTAGCTTAATAAAAGCGATATGAAAGACTCATACCCACAAAACGATCATCTGCAGGCAGAGGTGCGTGACCACCATAATACGGCTGCAAAGCCACATAAGGCGCATTCAATAAATTGTTGCAAGCAATTTTACAAAAAAGTCTCTTTTTAACAAACTCTATGTTTGCTGTAACTGTAAGCAAATAGAGTGCCTTATATGTTGTTGTTTCAAAGATAGTCTCATCTACTGTACTATTGAGTGCAGAGTTCTTTGACTGTGCCTCACGAGGTCCAATAATTGCTAAATTGCTAGAAACTGTAAGTCGCTTACTGATAGCAGCATAGCCACCAACATTGATTTTTGTGCCTGGTAAAGCTAGAAACTTGTCTTGCCCTTCCGCCATAAAGTCTATAGAAGTTCTTGAGCCTGGTCTGCTATAGCTCAAGTTTAAAAACCCTCCGCCTTTATCAAATCTAGCATTTAGCTCCGCTTCAACCCCAAGAGACTGCACACGTCCAAAGTTTTGATACGAGTTGTTTAAGCCTATATAAGTGATGGGTCGGTCTATGTTGATAAAAAAAGTGTTTGCTCTAGCAAAGAAGTTTTTAGAAAACCTCTTACCAACTTCAAACTCCAAAGTATTTGAAGTTTCGGGGGTCATACTGGAAGCACTAAACTGACGAGAGTAAGCCTGCCAAAGCAAAGGAACACGGTAAGCATAGCCATATAAGAATTTTGCGTTCCACCCCTTTTTATAAAAAGTGAAACCCAGACGAGGTGCGAGAGCGTTCCCAAAAGGCGTGGACTCTGAACGTAAACCAATAGTAAAACCGATAAGCCCTATTTTTTTATTGACTTGAAAAAACGCATAGCGCGCATAACGCGTAACACTGGCCGATGTATCTTGAGGATTCGGGCCAAACTGTAAACCCGCTTCGCCAAGCACACTACGTCCTTGCACGTTGTTTAACTGTCCACCAATACCAACTAAGACATCACCTTGTGGTATAACGTATTTAAAATCTAATTGTGGCTGGATTTTCGTGCTTCGCGAACCCGAGTTTTGAAAAAAGCCGCTCGGGTCAAAGGATGTCAGCTGCCCCGTTGCAGAATCAAGGTGGAATCGTGTGCTAGTTGCTGTGGAAATAGCATTACCTCTGGCATACTCAAAGCTTGGAACTAAGGAGGCTTTAGAGCTGAGCGGAATGTTATACTGGGCACGATAATTCTCATTAAAATTAAACAACTCATTATCAATGTATGCGCCGTTGCCGACAGTGGGTATAGCTGTGTAATAATCTAAAGCACCGTGGTACATCTCTAAACGATTATAAAAAAGCTCAAAGCCTTTAAATTTAGACCTAATGTTAATATGTTGCCAGCGTTTATAGCTAGTGAGCGTTCCCATTTCAAAACTAGTGCCGTAATAATCTGTGTAAGTTCTGGTAGAAATAGGTGAGTTTTGCTGGCCTACATTCACATAAATTTCCTTGTCGTTATCATTGCTGAAGCCCACTGAGATATTGCCTCCATAAAGAGGATCCGTGCCTTGTAAACCTGCGTATGTATCCACAAAGGCTCCTTGTATCTTTTTAGTAACCACATTAATTACTGCCACTTCAGCAAAACCACCGTAAAGCGCACCACCTGGACCACGTATAATCTCTACACGCTCTATCATGGTTGCGGGTACTGTACCAAAAAAATTAAAGTTGCCATACCCAAAACAGTTGATAGACTGACCGTTAATTGTAATGAGAGCCTTCCCTTCATGCGCCCAAACACCTCTGAATCCTAAGCCATAAAGAGCCAGAACATCTACACCAAACTCAAAACCAGGAACTAAACGCAAAACATCTGCCAAGTCCCTACAGCCATAATGCTGTATATCTTTTTGAGTGACAACCGAAATAATAGAAGGTGCTTCTTCTAGGCTAATCTCTGAACCTGTAGCTAACGTCACCAAAAGCTGATCTTCTTCCTCTTTCTTGTTAATAAGATCTTCAATACCAGGTATATAAATTGTACTTAAGGTATCCTGTGCAAAAATACCCATTACATTACTACCTAACAAAAGAATTAGTAGGAGAATAGATGCCCTTAAATACATATACAAAAATTAAACAAAAAAAACATTATAAACACACAGAGAAACTCAAAAAACATTGAGGCTTCTCAATATCCAATGGGATTTAATCCTAAAGTAAAAATGTTTAATCTAATTATCCAAATTTTTTGCACTAAAATTTGTTCTTCAAGAAAATCTCTTAGATATTTTAATTTTAACAAAAGAGAGACCAAAAACAACAAGTGTTAATTTGTCTTTCCTTAAATTTGCAAGCAAAAAAAATAGGCTATTGTGTTAATCATTTGTCCTAAGTCCTAAGCAGCACTCATTGATAATTTTGTGATATTGTTATCTTAATCCTTTGTTATTTAAAATCATATGAAAAAAACATTTAAACATTTGCGTACTGCCGCCCTGAGCGTGGTGGTGGCTGCTATTTGTAGTTGCTGGTTTGTGTATCATCTCAGCCAGCCAGCTTTTATGCCAAAAGCCAAGTCAGGAACTTGCTGCTCTGTTGCTGAAGGCAAAGGTATGGGGCAGTTTAGCGACGATGTAGAGTTTCAAAAAGCTCACTTAGAGCCTGCAAAAAGCCACTTTAAACCACAAATCGGTAAAAAAATCCAATATAAAACTCCCGATGGGCGCAAAGTCTCGGCTTTTTTCTGCAAGGCTCAGAAAAAAAGCAACCGCTACATTTTTGTTTTTCACGAGTGGTGGGGGCTAAACGACCATATCTGCAAAGAGGCTGAAAAGATAAGCCAAGACTTGCCTGACTGCAATGTTTTAGCCTTAGACCTCTATGATGAGCAGGTGACAGACCAGCGCGAAAAGGCCGCTGAGATGATGGAAGGCTTGATACCAGAACGTGCGTTTCAGGTGATTGACGGTGCTGTAGCTTTTGCGGGTAAGAAAGCCGTCATTGGCACAGTGGGTTGGTGCTTGGGTGGTGGCTGGTCGCTTCAAACCGCACTCCGACACACCACCAAGGTCAAAGCAAGCGTGATTTATTACGGTATGCCAGAAGAAGATGTCAACAAGCTTAAAGCTTTGAATGCAGAAGTTCTTGGCATATTTGGCTCGCAAGACCAGTGGATAAACCCCGAGATGGTCAAGCGATTTGATAACAATATGAGCTTGGCTGGCAAAAAGCTAACCATTAAAAATTACGATGCTCCACACGCTTTTGCAAACCCTAGTAACCCCAAGTATAACCAACTATTTGCAGAAGATGCCTACAAAGCCGTCCTTGATTTGTTTAAAACAAAACTTTAAAAATCTGATTATAAACTATTTAAAAAAAGTCTTGAAAATAGTCTGTATTTTCATCAGAAAAAAGAGTTCAAACATTTGTATTAGTCAATAAGCTGCTCTACTTTTGCACCCGATAAGTCGGTACAGCAGCTCCTGCTGAATCCCCCAGGATCGGAAGATAGCAAGGGTAGGTGGTTGAGCGTTGGGACCGGCTTATTATTTTTGGGCGTATGAACACAAAAAGAGTCTTGTACTTCTTTTATGTGATTAATTTTTTTTTAACTTTGTGAGTCTATACTGTCCGTAAAAAATAATAACAGCAGCATCTAGTAACACATGTCGATTTATCATAAACATATTGCAGACAAACTGGAAAAAGGTGCAGCCTACAAACTCATTGATAAGGATACAGAGGATGCGATAACCTCTGTTACAATTGGTTTAAACTGGGGCATAATTAAAAAAACTGCTTTTTTTGGACTCATTCGCAACAAAGAAGCAGTGGATTTAGACGGTAGTGTGGCTGTTTTTGATAAAAATAGAAATCTCATAGATCAAGTATATTACAAAAAATTAGAGTCTTACGACGGAGCTATCAAGCATGGCGGTGATGATCTCTCGGGAGACCTTAATGGCAACGATGGCACAGATAATGAAACTGTAGCACTGGACTTTGTCAAAATAAGCCCTAATGTACACCAAGTAGTGTTTTTCTTAAATAGCTTTAAGGGACAGGACTTTTCACAAATACCTTACGCTACAATCTCTATTTACAAAGGCACAGGCGACAAGGTAGATAAACAACTGCTTACTTCTTTTAGCATATCAGCAGATGATGCTTTTGAGGGTAAAGTGTCGGTAGTGATGGCCAAATTCTACCGTGAAGGCCGCGACTGGATTTTTCAAAGTATAGGCGAAGCCGTAGACTCTAAGCGTATACCAGGAACTATTGAAGCCATACAACAAAGATATTTATAAAAAAATAGACTGAGCAGAGAAGCTCTTTTGAAAGCCCCCCTGCTCAATCCCGCTCTTTATTGGCATTTACCACTACACATTTCCTGCAAAATATTTCCCTTTTCATCCAGCAACCTCACTTTAAACTTTGCGTTAGGGCCTTGCGTGTGTTGGTATACAAAAGGAATACCTTTAGCACCAGCCCCCAGCTTGCTGTCTTCATACACCACCCAAATGATTTGTTCTTGCTCATCCACCACCACTAGGCGAGTGTGTTCATAGGTCTGCTTGAGATTGACGTTGAGCGTGCCTCTTTTGACAATCTTGTCATACTTTTTGGCTTCTGAATTGGTGTTTGGAATCTTTTGGCTCACAATCGTTTTGCCGTCTGCTGTATTCTTGATTTTAAAATAAAAACCTTGGTAAAGCGGCAGATCACGGCAACCCTCAAAGGAACTTTCATGAAAGCCCTTACCCAGTCTGTAGTCTTTAGCTAATGGCGCGTAGAGATTGTCAAGCGAGTCGTATACGCCCACATTAGCCAGTACATTATCTGGCAAATCATAAGAAATAGAAGCAGCACGGTTCATTTTGCGAAGCGGTGTGTAAGTAGAGTTTTTGTCTATTATTTTTTCTGCCAGCACCTTGTCGCCGCTCATGAGCTTAGCCGTATACACACGAGCAGGGTCTTGATAATGAGCAAAACCAAACTTGAACTGATAGTAGCCATCTTTCATTGGGTAATCTTCAAAAGAAGTCTGCATGAGGCGGTTGGCTTGGTCATAAATACAAAGTTTTATGGGCATCTCTTTAGGCGACAAATACTCAATGCTGGCACTCATAAAAGTCAGTTCATGCGACTTAGGATTGATGTTGAACATGTGAGCGGGCACTCCTGTAAGCTCAGCGAGCAATGGAATCAGAGCTTTAATTTTGGCCGTATCCTTGCCGTAAATATCTTCTATGCTGTTCTTATTAGCCACAGACCAGACCATAGATTGAGCCGTAGACTCGTAGTAAGAAATACTCGAAAGCTTTTGAGCAAGCCTAAAAAGAGGGTTTTTGGCATCAAGAAGAGTAGTTTTAAATACAGCGTTCCGATAAGGACTCCCATTACTAGACTCTGTACACATGGTTCTGACATCAATTTTTTTATTTTCTTTGGACTGAAGTACAATGAGCCGTTCTTCTACCATCAATAAGTTTTGGAGCTGCTCTTCTTCGGCTACGAAGAGTGTGCCTGCGTCTATGCGTATCTGCAAGGGGCGAGTTTGCATGTTTTTTATGAGCAAAGACACACAAAAACCGTTGTAGCCTCCGTTCCCCGAAGCGGCTACTTCTACCAAGCGGTTTTGTATGGCTTGCTGTAAAGACATGGGGGGGGCTTGGGCTGATGTCTTGGCTAGCAATCCCAACAAAAACACAAAAAATAACGAAACTGCTTTCATAGGTTTTCCAATTAAATTATAAGGTTGGTTTGTAAGTAATGCGACACGAAATCAATAAGGTAACCTTATGGCAAAAAGTTTTTAGGCTGATAAAATATGAGTGCCGCCGTGGCACTATAAAAGACTGGTTTCGCGAGCAAAATGCAAAGAGGCAATCTCTAAACCGCTGTTTAGATAAAGTCGGTGAGCGTCTTTGCGCTGAAAGCCTGAGTCCAACGAAATTTGATCATAGCCTTCCTCTTTGGCCACTTTTTTGAGATGCGTGAGCAAAAGCTGCCCGTAGCCTTTGCGGCGATGCCCTGAGTGGGTTATCAAATCATCAATATAAAGTGTTTTGCCACTGAACAAAAAGTTCAGACATCTGTATCCAGCTATGCTGAAAGCAAGCTTGTCATCACCCACAAATACAATCTTGTAGCCCTCGGCAAATAAAACTGGCAACAAATGCCGTAGGCGCGTGGGTGTTAGGTGTGTCCTCAACTCAAGCAAAGTCGGAATGAGTTTGTCTATGTCTGCCGTCGTAGCGACTTGTATTTCCATGTTCGAGTCAGTTAAGCTTTAATTTATCCTTAAAAGTTTTATACATACAAAGTTACATTTTTTTGATAACTCCTGACATTTTTTTACTTCAAAGATAGAAGCCAACAACAAACTTTGTGCTACAAGACTCAAACCTATTTTTTGCTCACCTTAGGCTTTTCAAAAAATGAGTAGCCACGCCCAGCCCAATAATGCCAATCTTTGATGGCTTCGGCGGCTTCCTCGTCCACATTGATGCCTTCTAGCTGAGCCAAAGGCACGCTCAAAACTTCACTGTCCCATTCTACATCAACCATAATCCCAAACTTGCACTCATCTTCAGAAGATAAGTCAAGCACTTCCACAATATCGTTCTTTCCCAAAGGCGAATTTCTGCGCTTTTGGATAGAAGAACCCTTGAAAGGAAAAGAAAGACGGTCTTGCAAATAATAGTACCAAGCAGAAAGCCTTTGATGCCCTGTGGTACAGTCCACTAAGATTTCTTTTTTAATTTTTGATTCTCGTTCGTCGTCTAATGCTGTGATTTCCATATACAGATGCTACATATTGGGAACAGACTGCAAATTTACGTTTAAAACATGGCTTTGCAAATCTTGGCTTATATTTTTTTGACTAAAAAAATTTAGTAAGCTTCATTATGAAGCTGTTAGGGTGTTTTTTGTGTCATAAATGTTGGGCTTTGCCTAGATGCAAAAAATGGTATTGGCCGCCTTTCTCCTAAATTTATTGCCATTCCAACAAACATTTTTTTGAATAAAATAATTGCTATTATTGAGTTATATGTGCTATTTGCATACGCTTAATTTCAACCCAAGATATTCGTTTATTAACCTTTTTTGATGAAATTGGTTTTCTAAACAAATCATCCTTCAAATGAATTCATCACTCTGTTCAAATAAATTTTAGTAAAAACGTATGAGTAACTCAAACAAAGGCAAATGTCCTTTCAATCACGGTCAGGGCATGGCACCTGTAGCAGGTATGGGCACTTCAAACAAAGACTGGTGGCCAAATCGTTTAAACTTGGGCATTCTTCGCCAGCATTCTTCGCTCTCAAACCCTATGGAAAGCGACTTCAATTATGCTGAAGAATTTAAAAAATTAGACTTAAAAGCACTTAAAAAAGATATCTTTGAGCTGATGACCACCTCTCAGGACTGGTGGCCGGCAGATTACGGCCACTACGGCCCTTTGTTTATCCGTATGGCATGGCACAGTGCAGGCACTTACCGTATTGCAGACGGACGCGGCGGCGGCGGCACAGGCAATATGCGCTTTGCTCCCACCAACAGCTGGCCAGACAACGGCAATTTGGACAAAGCAAGGTTTTTATTGTGGCCAATCAAACAAAAATACGGCAAAAAAATATCTTGGGCAGACTTAATGATATTGGCAGGCAACTGCGCTTTGGAATCTATGGGATTCAAAACCTTTGGTTTTGGAGGCGGACGTGCCGATATTTGGGAACCAGAACAAGACATTTACTGGGGCAGTGAAACAGAATGGTTGGGAGATAAGCGTTACAGCGGCGACCGCGAGCTAGAAAACCCGCTCGCAGCTGTTCAAATGGGCTTGATTTATGTCAATCCCGAAGGGCCAAACGGCAACCCCGACCCTCTGGCATCTGCCAAAGATATTCGTGAAACCTTTGCGCGTATGGCCATGAACGACGAAGAAACCGTAGCTTTGGTAGCTGGCGGCCACACCTTCGGTAAAGCCCACGGAGCGGCAAGTGCTAGCCATGTGGGACGTGAGCCAGAAGGAGCAGCCATAGAACTTATGGGCATGGGCTGGCAGAACAGCTACGGCACAGGCAAGGGCGAACACGCCATTACGAGCGGCATTGAGGGAGCATGGAAGCCCAACCCGACCACATGGGACAACGGCTATTTTGACACCTTGTTCAAATACGACTGGAAACTCACCAAAAGCCCAGCGGGTGCGCACCAGTGGATACCCACAGACGAGTCTGCGGCCACGCTCGTAGAGGACGCGCACGACCCCAGCAAACGCCACGCACCCATCATGACCACTGCCGACTTGGCACTCAAGATGGATCCTATTTATGCGGCGATTTCTAAGAAATTCCATCAAGACTTTGAGTACTTTGCAGAGGCTTTTGCCAAGGCATGGTACAAGCTCACACACCGCGATATGGGGCCTATTCAGCGTTATTTGGGCGAAGAAGTGCCTGCTGAAGTCCTTATTTGGCAAGACCCTATTCCGGCTGTAAACCATGATTTGGTAAACGATACAGACCTTTCGGCTCTCAAGAATAAAATTTTAGCTGCTGGCTTAACGGTATCGGAACTGGTTTCTACGGCTTGGGCATCTGCTTCTACTTTCCGTGCTTCTGATATGCGCGGTGGTGCTAATGGCGCACGCATTCGCTTTGAGCCACAGCTCAACTGGGAAGTGAACAATCCCATACAGCTCAAGAAAGTGTTGAGTGTTCTTGCTGGTATTCAAAAAGAGTTCAACGATGCTCAGAGCGGCAGAAAACAAGTTTCCTTGGCCGACCTCATCGTTTTGGCAGGCAATGCAGCCCTTGAGAAGGCCGCCAAAGACGCTGGTCATTCCATCACCGTGCCTTTTGCGGCGGGTCGTGCAGACGCACTCTTGGAGCAGACCGATGTGGCTTCTTTTTCGGTTCTGGAGCCCAAAGCTGACGGCTTTAGAAACTACAAAAGTGCTGCCATGACGCACGTACCAGCAGAGACCCTTTTGGTGGACAAAGCACAGCTTTTGAACCTGACAGCTGCCGAAATGACCGTTTTGGTGGGTGCTATGCGGGTGCTGGACACCAACTACAATGGCTCTCAGCATGGAGTGTTTACCAAACGCCCCGAAACACTCACCAATGATTTTTTTGTGAATCTCTTAGACCTCCGCACCACTTGGAAGGCCATTTCTGATTCGGGTGATGTCTTTGAAGGCTCTGACCGCAGCACTGGCAAAGTGAAGTGGACAGCCACAAGAGCCGACTTGATTTTTGGTTCTAACTCTGAACTCAGAGCCATAGCCGAAATTTACGCCTGCGCTGACGGCGCAACCAAGTTCCTGAAGGACTTTGTAGCTGCTTGGACCAAAGTGATGAACGCGGACCGTTTCTAATACCCTTTGATATGACACCAAAAGAGGCTTGACCGAATCGCTTTGGTCAAGCCTCTTTTGCTTTGGTGATGATAGAAAGAATACTAACAATCTCTTTTTGACGCAATTTCTTTTTAAGAGAGATTTAAATCAAGTGCTTTTAATAGTCTTTTCACTTCTTGAAGATCGCTACGAAATACCGAATAATCAGAGAAGGCTTCGCAAAGCTGCGATAAAAGCTCCTGCCCCTTCACTAAATACAATCTCGCGTTATCTAAGTTCCTTTGGACAGAATAGATATTCCCTAGTTTGCAATAAGAAATCGCCAAGTGGCGAGAGAAATCCACATTGCTTGGCTCTAAGCGGCTGAGACTCTCAAATATATCAAAATCCTTTTCATAAAATGCTAAGGCTTGGGTTAAGTTCCCTTGAGCAGAGTAGATATCCCCTAATTCGCCGTACGAAATCGCCAAGTTGCGAGAGAAATTTACATTGCTTGGCTCTAAGCGGCGGAGCTGCTCAAATATTTCACGAGTCTTGCCAAGCCACTCTAAGGCTTTGTTTAAGTTCCCTTTGGCAGAATAGATATTCCCTAATTTGCTATATGAAACCCCAATCCGCGAGAGAAACCCACATTGCTTGGTTCTAAGCAGCTGAGACTCTCAGATATGTCACAAGCCTTTTCATACAGCTCTAAGGCTTGGTCTAAGTCCCCTTTGGTATCGTAGACATCCCCTAAGTTGCTATACGAAATCGCCAATTCGCGAGAGAAATTTACATTGCTTGGCTCTAAGCTGCTGAGACTCTCAAATATGCCAAGACCCTTTTTATAAAACGCTAAGGCTTGGTTCAAGTCCCCTTGGGCAGAGTAGATATCCCCTAATTTGCAGTACGCCCCCCCCCAATCCGCGAGAGAAATCCACATTGCTTGGCTCTATGAGGCTGAGACTCTCACATATTTCAAGATCCTTTTTATAAAACTCTAAGGCTTTTTTCAAATTCCCTTGAATATGATAAATCCTGCCTAAGTTACTATATGAAGCTGCCAACTCGCGAGAGAATTCTACATTGCTTGGCTCTAAGCCGCTGAGCTGCTCAGATATTTCACGATACTTTTCAAAAAACTCTAAGGCTTTACTAAGATTGCCCATTATTTCTTCAAGTCGACCAATATGATTAAATAAAATAGTAACCTTCAAATGTATATTTGCAATATATTTTGTCACACTTTGGGCATAATGGCTATACAAAGTAGCTGATTGGTAGTTCTCTTTGCGGTAGTTTTCTTCTGTTGGATCTAGTTTATTGCACAAAACATCTATCATTTTCTCACAGTCCCCAAACAGCCTTTCTTGGTTCTTATACCTTGTAATTCCCTGCACCACAGGGCTTACTCTGTAGCTTTTGGTGTTTTTTTCAAATTCTATCCAGCCCTCTTTTGTGAGTTTTTCTAAACTGTCTTCAAAGGTTTCGGAATTGAGCAAGGTTTCCAAGCTCGCAAAAGCGATACTTTCGGGAGGCAAAACCGCAAAAGCAGACAGCAAAGCTATTTCAGCTTCGCTTAGCTCGCTCAAATCGTACATGGCTAAGATGATTACTTCGGGCTTTTCGTGTCGCAGTCCTGTGCCTTTTGCTTGGTAAGCTGTGTCTACTTCTTGGCTTTTGCTGAGGTCAAGCAAACTCTTTTTCAAATCTTCGTGCAGAGCTTGTAAGCTATAATTTAGCCTGTTTCTGTTAAAGTTATTCAGGTTTTTTGCCAACAGTTCCATGACTAAGGTATTGCCCCCAACTGCCTCAAAAATTTCATAAAATAAAGTTTCGTCTGCTGGTTCGTAATAGTCATAATTTTGTTTAAATACTTTTAGAGCAGTCTTTTCGTCCAAAGCACTCAACGGGTATGTGTCTGTATTGGTAAATTTTTCTAAGCGAGAAGTCAGCAAGATATGGAAATTTAAGCATCTGCTCAAAGCCACTACATACTTGCCCAAGTCTTCGGCATCATCGGCGTTGTCCAAAATCAACAAACAAGGCTTGTTTAAGGCAGTAATGTGTGTAAACAAGACTTCAAGACGTTGCTCATCGGGCATTTCGTTAGGAAAACTGATTTGTAAGGCTGGAGCAAGCCTTAATAATTCATCTGCAATGCCATTGCCCACATACAATACGCCCAGATGGGTGTATTCGCGTTCATATTTTAGCCAGTACTTGGCTGCAAAGGTGGTTTTTCCCATGCCTCCTTGCCCTTTTATAAGGATCGGCAAACCACTTCCACCAAAAAGTTTATCGTGGACTTCTTGCAAAGCCTTTTCCCTACCCTCAAAAATATTTGTGTTTAAAGGCGGCGTTGTGAGGTAAGCGGGAATTTTCTTATTGCCGTAGTGGATATGAATATCACCCTTATTGACACCTACTGCAAAACCTTTTTCTCCTTGCTCAATTTTCACACTCTAATTTAGTTAGGTGACATTGAGATTTATAGTCCCTTCATTTTTGGCAATCGCAATACTTTTTTCTCCCTCTTGCACAATACTGATACCTTCCGATTGTTTGTCCTTTTGTGCTTCTGTTGTAGTATAATCTTCTTTGTAATAACGATTCAATTCCTTTTCAATTTTTAGCAGCAAGCTGTCATGGTGTTCATATTTCTCCCAGAAATATGCCTCTTCGGGAATAGCAGTCAAATATTTGGTAAAATCTATTAGACTTTGTTCTTGTTTTTCGCGCTCAATAAGTTTTTGATACACATAAACCTTGGGTTTTCCTGTTTCTTTAAATCGCTTTTTAGCCATAGTATATTCCTCGAGAGTATACTTTCCGACTTTTGTCCAAATTAGCATCACAAATATATCCGATGTTGGTATGATTTTGTTGTACTCATCCTGCGACCTTGTACGAGACATTGCTGTAGAAGTGTCTTCCCATAGCTCAAGTTTCAGATAAGGTTTTCCGTCTTTTTGCCACTCGTTATTTTTTCGGCGGATAAAGACTTCAAACTTTTCACGGTCAGCTGCTAGCTCCTTGGACGACGCCAAAAATAATGTGATTGGACGCATAAATGTAGGCTATGATTTTGGTTAAAATATCACCAAATAGGTAATCCAAAAATAAAAACTATTTTTGGATTACCCTCAAAAAATCACGATATTTTTCAGAAAACCAAGTAACTCTGAAGAGTTTAAGGCTTACTTCAAACTTTTTAGTAAGGTTTCGGCTTGCAAGCGGTAAGAGGGGACTGTTTTAAGAATAGCCAGTTCTTTTTTTGCCTCGTTGTTGCGCTTGAGTTTGACTAAAGTATTGGCCTTGAGCCACAAAAACTCGGGATAGAGTTCAGTTTTAGGAGCTACTTTCAAACTGTTGATGAGTTTCAGAGCTTTTTGATAGCGTTCTTGTTCAAAGAGCTTGTTGGCCTCATCTAATCTGCTTTTTAAATTGTCTTGCTGGGTCTGCGACACCTCCACCTCTTTACTTTTCCTTTCCATATTTTTTTTGAGTGGTACACTGTTGCCAGCAGAGGCATCTTCCGCGGAGGTTTTGTTGTCTGCGTAATTATCAGCCTCTTCGTCTGCGGCTTCTGTGTTGGCTGTAACGGGAACAATACTTTCTTCTGGCGTTGGCTCTGCGCCAGCATTTGTCTTGGCGGAGGCCTCATCGGCTTTAGCTTTGTCGGTGGTTTCTTGCGAAACGCCTCTGTTTTTGTTCTCAAGCTCCAAAGAGAGATTAGAGAGGTTTCTAGACCGCGTGTGTGTAACAGATGACGTTGCTTCTTTTTGGGGTTTATTGTTCAACGTCAAATTGTCAGTAGCGAGGGTGGTCTTTTGTGTGACAGTCGCCATATCGGAGGTAGGAGCAGAGGGCATAGATTTGGCCCGCTGTGCTTCCGAAACCACTTTTTCATAAGCCATAGTGGGGCTTTCTTGGAGGGTCTCTTGGGCAGTATCGCCAGCAGATTTGGTGTTTTGTTGCAGAATGTGGACGGTCAGATAGGTACTCACCGCCAAAAGCAGAAGCGTAGCAGCCACAGCCCAGTTGGTGGTGTTTTGCTTGAGCAACAAGCTAGGCCGTTTGTTGAGACGCTTATGAAGTTTGGCGTTAATTTCTAACTCTATCTGAATGAGTCTGTTGGGTGGCTGTATATTCACAAGCCCCTCCAAAGACTCTGTACCAAGACTGTCATTAAGCAGTTGTTCCTCAAGTTTGTGCTGGTCTTTGGTGCTGAGATGTCCATTCAGATATAAGCGAAGCTGGTCGGCACTAGGGGAGTGCTGAACAGGCTCCGCCAAATGTTTTTCTATAATTTTTTTAAGTTTGTCGTCTGGCTCTTTCATTGTTTGTGTAGTGGCTGCTGTGTTTTATGGGTTGGTTAAAATCCAAAATGCGAGCAAAATACTGAGCTTTTCCATCTTGATTTTAAGATTTCTTTTGCCATTTTGGATATAACTTTTTACCTGACTTATGGAGTAGCCAGTTTGATTTGTAATTTCCTGATAGCTTTTTTCTTCTAAAAAAAACAACTCCAAACAAACTCTTTGCTCAGCATTGAGGCTCTCGAGTGCTGTGCCAAGTTTTTGGATTTGAGCTTCTTGCTCTTCTTCGGAGTCGTTTGTATAAAGATGCAGAGAGGCCATGTTTTCCATAGAATCGCCTGTTAAATTTTCAATATTCTCAGTTTGCGCATGGCTTTTGTGTTTGCGCAGCTCCATGAGGCAAAAATTGCGGCTCACGGTGTGTAGCCAAGCTCTGAAGTTTTCTATGGGGTGTTTTTTGAGGCTGCTGAGTAATTTCTGAAAGATTTCAAGGGTAGCGTCTTTGCTTTCCTCTTCGTTTTTGAGGTACTTCATGCACACCCCAAAAACCATAAGAGTGTATCTTTCAAACAGCACCGATGCGGCTTTTTCATCAGCATCGTTCTTGTATTTGAGTACAAGCTCTTCGTCGGTGAGGTCTTTATGGCTCTTACCAAACAGTTTGATGAACATCATCTTAAGATTAATACCACATCTTTGAAAAATACAACTTCACAAAGATAAAAAAATTAAACAAAGCAAGCAAAGATTTGTTTGGACAAATACTTGGTCTAGCTGAAATGCCCGTTGGTCTTATTTATTGAGGCTTTCATCAATGAACGGTATAGCCAAAAGCTTTTGGCAAAATTATTGAGTTTGTACATTTACCAAAATGAGTGAAACCAATTTTGTTTAACATTCGTTGATAGACTTTTCTGTAGTTTTTTATATTTTTCTGCAAAAGAATCATTAAGATTGTCACACAAAATAAAGGCTTCAAACTAGCGCAGAGCACTCCTTTTGGCCTGATTTTTGGCACAAATAAATCAAAATTTATTAAACTAAACGCATAATGTCCACTATATTACTTGTTGTAGACGATGAGCCAGATGTGCAATTGCTGATGAAACAAAAGTTCAGAAGGCAAATAAGAGAAGAAGACTACCGTTTTATCTTTGCCTCTAATGGTGTGGAGGCTCTCGAGATGCTCAAAAATCATTCGGACATTGATGTAGTGCTTTGCGATGTCAACATGCCACAAATGGACGGCATCACGCTCTTGACCAAAACAAGAGAGGTAAATACCACCATTCAAACCATTATTGTGTCGGCTTATGGCGACATGCGCAATATCAGGCGCGCAATGAACCACGGGGCTTTTGACTTTGTGACCAAACCAATCAACTTCAATGATTTGGGTGCAACCATAGAAAAAACTATTCGTCACGTTAAAAAGCTCAAAGAAAACAACGCCGAAAAAGAACGCCTCTACAAAGAACTTGAGGCTTATAGCAAAAATCTTGAGCAGAAAGTGGCAGAAAGAACCGTAGAGATTACCAAGCAAAAACAAATCATTGAAGCCAAAAATCATAGCATCACAGAGAGTATCAACTATGCTAAACGCATTCAAGAAGCTGCTCTGCCTAGCCTAGAGGAGATAAAAGCAGCCTTTGAAGACTCTTTTGTCTATTTTAAGCCTCGCGATATTGTCAGTGGTGATTTCTTTTGGTTCAGACAGCGTGGCAGCAAGACCATCATAACCGCTGTGGATTGCACAGGTCACGGTGTGCCGGGTGCTTTTATGTCTTTGATTGGCAATGATATTTTGCATGAAATTATTGATGCTTTGGGGATTACAGATGCTAATATCATCTTGAATTCTCTTCACATGGGTATATTACGCGCCTTGCGCCAAACCGAAAGCAATAGCCGAGACGGCATGGATATTGCGCTTTGCGTTATAGATACTGAAAAGAAAGTCTTGCAATATGCCGGAGCTAGAAGTCCGCTGCTTTATGTCCGCAATGGTGAGGTACATGAAATCAAAGCTGACAAGTTGTCTATCGGCGGTGCGCAACAATCCAAAGAAAGGTCTTACACGGTTCACAATGTGCCTCTTGATGGCAATACGATGTTTTATATTTTTTCGGACGGATATCAAGATCAATTTGGCGGCCCCGAAGGGCAAAAAATTATGCGCAAAGGCTTAAAAAATATCTTTTTGGGTATTCACAAAGAAAAAGGAGAGGTGCAACGCGAAAAGCTAGAGGAATACATGACACAATGGGTAGACACTAAGTATAACCAGCTTGACGATATGCTCATTATAGGTTTCAAAGCATAACAAAAATTCTCAAATGAGCGATTTAGTACAAAATTTCAATGCCTACCGCAGCCAAATGAACGAAAAAATCATGGCTGCTGACAATTTGGTTATCAAGCGGATTTTTAATCTAGATACCAATGCCTACCAAGAAGGCGTACTCAGTAAAAAAACTAAAGAACTCATAGGATTGGCTTGTTCTATGGTTTTGCGCTGTGACGATTGCGTAAAATACCATTTGGAGGAAGCCAAAAAAGCAGGCTTGAGTAAAGAAGAAATCTATGAAGCCATGGCCATAGCCAACCTCATTGGTGGTACTATTGTTATTCCACACCTCAGGCGCGCCGCCGAGTATCTCGACGCGCTAGAAAACCAAGCTTAAAGACTTAAAAAATGAGCTATGCGCTCTTGCAAATAGCTTTCATTGTGAGAGTCTGTATTTTCGTACAGTTGCCCATTTTTGTAAAAAGCCGTAAACGGCAAATTAAACAACCCAGCATGACGGCGGGTTAGTGGACTATCTCCAGCATTAACATTTAAAAAAACAACCCCATCTTGTGCCAGCTCAGTAGCCCACTGCTTAAACTTGGGGGCTAGTAAACGGCAAGTCCCACACCAAGGCGCGTAAAACTTGACCACTATTTTGGAATGATTGGCTAGAAAGTCCTTAAAATTATCGTCGTTTGCAGCGTAGAGACTCATAAAGCGAGTTGATTTGGTATTAAACAGGGGATATCAAAAATTGTTTCTAAAAACGCCAAAGAAGCTTTATGAGAGGTTTTTGGGTTGTATATTCTGTTGCCCAGTGAAAGCTCTCTTTTGTGGGAGAAATAGGTACAGTAGTAGAAAAAAAAACACGGCATCAAAAAAAAGCTTAATTTTGGGTCTTTTAATCTAATCGAACAACAATTTTATTACCATCTTATCTCAAATGAACTTACCTAAGCCAACAAGTCTTTATCTTTGTCTTGTTTACATTGCTTTTTGGTTTTGTAACCCTGTACTTGGACAAGATCTGCCGCGTAGCAGCCCAGGAGGACAAACAGAACAAATAGTGGGCCTCACAAAGGTCAAAATTACTTATGGACGACCCAGCGTTAAGGGCAGAACAGGCCAGATTTGGGGCAAGCTCGTTCCCTACGGCTCGGTGTGGCGTACAGGCGCAAATGAAGCCACTGTCATTGAATTTGAAGATGACGTAAAGCTAGGCAACAAAAACTTAAAAGCTGGCAAGTATGCACTGCTAACCGTTCCCCAGAAAAAGGGAGAGTGGTTGGTAATTTTGAACAAAGACACAGCTCTTTGGGGTGTAGACAACTATGATGCTACCAAAAACGAGTTTACGGCCTCAGCACAAGTGGCAAAAAATACTTTTACAGAGACCATGACTTTTGAGATAGGCGATTTACTGCCCAATTCTGCTGTGCTCATCATGCGTTGGGAAAACCTTGCTTTACGCATACCCATAGAAGTTTATACCGTTCAAAAGGCTCAAAAGAATATTCTTAAGGCTGTTGATAATGCTCAAAAAGGCGACTGGCAGGTATTTGCGAGATCTGCTAATTACTACAAAGACAACAAATTAGACACAGAGCAGGCACTTCAATGGATAGAGCAGGCTATAGTTATCAAGCCAGAACATTTTTATCCGTATTGGGTCAAAGCGGAACTTCTTGCTCAGAAAAAAGATTATGTGGGAGCTGTGGCTAATGCTAACAAAGCTTTAGAGATTGGTATCAAGGCAGAGGGTGCGAAGTTTACCTACAAAGAGGCCATCAACAAGCAAATTATGGATTGGAATACCAATATCAAACAATAGGAGTTGTGACTATCTATTTAATCGTTTCTGCTTTCATCGCGGCCTTAGCTACATTCAGCTGGGTTTTTATGCGCGAGCAAAAGCACCCTTTAGCTGCGTTGGTGGCAGCCGAAATATTAATTTTGGCTGCCTCAACCATGCTTTTGATTACCGCTAAACGCGTAGGCATATTACCAGAAGCACAACTCATTGTTTTGTTTGTTATTGTGCTGGCGGCCTCCGAAACAGTGGTATTTATGGCTTTTTGGGCTGCTCAAAGGCATAAAAACAACAATTGAAGGCGTTTGAAATACTCTTTGCCCTCTAAATCGGAATTTGGAGCTTAACATGTGTGCCGCAGGCTTTGTTTTCGGCATCTAATAAATCAAGTATTTGAACTCCAATGCTTTGTTCTCTTCCTATATTGAGCAACTCCAAGCGTCTTTGTGTGGCACTGGTGGCAAAAGATTTATAGGCATGTGGCTGTTGCTGTTTGTAAAAAGCAGATTGCTGACGGCCTACACCGTTGTCAATGATTTCTACCTGTAAAATGGTTTGGCTTGGATTCACATCAAACAAAACTTGAAGCTTTTTGCTTCGCGTAGTCAGATGTAAAAGGCCATGCTTCATAGCGTTTTCAATATAAGGCTGTATCAGCATACTTGGAATTTTGACGTAGTCAGTGGCTACATTATCGCTGACATGGAGTTCATAGTCAAAATCTTCAAAGCGTATGGCTTCTAGCTCCAAGTACAAGCGAAGTACTTTGAGTTCTTCATCTAACAAGGCATATTCCTGGGTAGACATATTGAGAATGAGCCGCATGAGATTAGCAAATTTGCTCAGATAGGTGTTGGCCAGACGTTTTTCATTTTGCAGAATAAATTCCTGTATAGAATTGAGCGCATTGAAAATGAAATGAGGATTCATTTGCGTTTGAAGCGAGGCCAACTGTGATTTGCGAAGCTCTTGCTCAATATCGTTGCGTCGTCTTACCGCCATAAGAATTTTCAGAAATACCAACGTGGTCACACTAACCAAAGCCAAAGCCATGAGAAGCATAAACCACCAAGTTTTCCAGTAAGGCGGCGAAACAGAAATATTGATTCGTGTTGTATCACTCGTAAGACCATCATCTATAACTGCACACACTTCAAAAACATAATTTCCTTCGGGAATAGATGGTATGCGAGCTATGGCATCGATGCAATCTACGTGTACCCATGTAGAATCTAATCCCAAAAGACGGTATTTGAACTGGTGCTTGCCCTGTGTGCGATAAATGGCAGACCAGAATGAAATATTGAGGCTTGCGCTATCATACTCAAGCTTTAAGTCCTTGATGAGGGTGCTATAATTGTTACCTTTTACTTCTAATCCTGTAATCTGAACGGGCGGGAGTTGATCTTTTCTAAATAGGGACTCGTTGGGTACAAACACAAGCCCTTTTGAGGTAGCTATCCAAACTCCGTCACGAACTGGAGCCACATGATTGACCGCTCTTGTGGGAAGTCCTTTAGTTTTATCAAAAAGCGTAAATTTGTTTTTTTCAGTATCAAAAATCTGTAAGCCCTTGTTTGTGCAGATATAAAGCTCATGGCCTCTAGCCGTAATGTAAGTTCCGTAGTTGTCTACTAAGCCGTTTTCTGTGGTTATTCTACGGATAATTTCGCCATTTTTTAACTCAAAAAGGCCTTGTTCTACAGAACTTACCCAAAGTCTATCGTTGTTTGTTTGCGCAAAAGAAGTCCCGCTTATGGTTTGTCCATTGTACGTAACAGCTCTAGGCTCTTTGTCAGTATAAAAATATAGCCCGTCGGCATAAGCTATCCAAATGGCTTTTTCCTTGTGCTCCACCCACAAAGCGCGAGTTCTTTTTTGACGAAACACAAATATCTTCTCGTCAGCTCCTGCATTAGGGTTTGCAAAATCTCGTTTAGGCAAGGTTTCTACCCCCTTTACCTTATGGTACCAGTTATTCTGTGTTTCTAAGGCCTCTTGTTGGTTGAGATCTTTGGGCAAAATAGCAGACATATAACTAAAACCTATCAGTAAATGCATATTGTTTAACGATACCAAATCTTTGCAGTGCCCAGCAATACTGTATTCAGGCAGCTGTTCAGCTGTTTGCTGATCTAAGGCAATCAATTTTTCTGCGGCTGCAAACACACATTTGGCTTCAGTAGAATACTTCAGTAAGCCAATGTCATAGTGGTCAAACTGATGAATTTGCTTGAATTCATTATGCTCGAGAGTCAGTACTTGTCCATTTCCGATTCCTATAAATAGTTTATCATTGGGCGTGCTCACCAAACGGCTAATAAAGTTGTTGGGTATGCTGCTGTTTTGCTCCGTAAAACTTTTGATGCGTAAATCTGGAAAAAAGAATAGACCATTTTTAGTGGTACTCAGCCAAATATTTCCTTCTGCGTCATCTAAGAGGTCAGAAACAGCCATACCTTTCAGGAGCGGTTTGCCATCTAACAAAAAAAAGCCCTGCTCAGTGAGAACCCAAGCCCCCTGTGAGGTACAAAGCCAAAGGTTGTTATCATTATCTGTACGCAGATTCAAAACCGTAGCACCCAGTAAGGCAGTGGCTAAATCAGCTATCTGAACTAAAGTTTGTGTTTTGATGTCATATCTGTAAACATACTTTTGATTAGCAAAAAAGACAACTGATCCGCGCTGTGCGTTAGCATAAAATAGCCCTCCCGTTCCTTCTAAACTTAAAAGTTTTCGTTTTTGACTGCCCTGATTCAAATAAAGAGTTTGATAATTCATACTTAAATAATTCGTGCTAGAACCTAAAAGCTGTATTTGGCCGTAGGTATTTATCTCTTTTACAGATGCCTTATCTTGAAGCGACTCAATATCGATGAGTAAAGAATAGTGAGTCAAATTAAGAAATAGCGAGGCTTTATCATCGGTCATCTGTAAGTTATTGCCAGCACCGCCAACATATTTTTCGAGTAGATTCAGTTTTTTGACGCTATCGTGGTCGATATAAAAAACTTCGTTAGAAAAGTTCCGCATCCAGATTCTTCCAGTCCTGTCTTCCTGAATATTGGTAACAGAGCGACCTAGTGTGGTTTTTATCAAAAATCTTACAAATTTTACCCCATCGTAACGATACAGTCCTCCGTCTGTACCTAGCCAAATATAGCCTTTACTGTCTTGAAAAATATCATAAATTGTATTGCTCGGCAAGTCCTCATCTTCTGACAGCTGGATAAATGGCGGCGACTGCGCCCATGATAGCGTTTGCAACGCTGTGCAGAAGAGCAACAGGAATGTAGCAGCGGCAAATACAAGTTTTTTATTGTTCACAAGTCAGTCAAAATACTATTGGTTTTATGCAAAAGTAGCAAGGTTTCATTTGGCAACACAACATATAACTGAGTATATTTTATCAACTGTCTCTATAATTTGATAAATCTATTCTTAAATAGATTTTTTTACCAGATATTGTGGCTCAAAGAGATCTATTGTTCCCCAATACTTCACTGAGTATAAAGCCTTTTCCATAAGCTGTTGTACATCTTTTGCAAACTTATAGCCACGATCAGAGCCAGTGTTAAGCAAGACAATATAAGAGATACCGTTTTTTTTGCGTACCATTAAAGCAGATGTTCCCGAAAGTGTGCCAGTGCGCCACCAAGCTTCGGCGTTTGTACTAGACCAACCGTAAGCAAACTTTTTGAGTGAGCTATTGACTGTGGTCATTTCTGCCAGAGACTCTGCGCTTAATAAATCAGGGCACTGGTCATTGGGGTCTATACGGCGCAAAAACTTGAGTAAGCCGCTTGTCGTGGCTGCCCATGCGCCAGCGGCTCCCACTAAATCTAAATCAAAAGAGGCATAGGGCCTTGGCTGCCAGTGATCCAGCCCTAGAACAGATGAGGTGTAGTCCGCACCGCGATAATCATAGTATTTGACCTCAAGAGGGTGTTTTTTGATAATTTGGGTCTTCGCTAGATGAAATTCTTTGTCAATACCGCTTGGAATCAAAATTTTTTGTCGTATAAAATTCTCATAACTTGTACCTCCTTTTAGAGCAATAATTTCGCCCAACAAAAAATAACCAAAGTTGGAATAGCTGTAATCCTTACCTGGCGAAGCATACAGCTTTTGCTTGAAGGCATATTCGACGATACTGCTCTTGTGGAGAGGGAGTGCATCGGAAGTATTCCAAGAAATTTTTCTCAAATCAAACATAAAATCACCGTTTTTGTGATCTGCATTATCCCAGCCAGCCGTGTGCTGAAGCAAGTGCGCTACCGTAATTTTATACATTCGCCTATCGCGCGGGCGTGCTTTGTATACGCCCCAGCGTAAGATGCCCTGAGGTCCAAAAACTTTATCAGTGAGTTTGAGTTTTTTTTGTTCCACAAGCATCATAATTGCTGTAGCAGTCAGTAACTTGGATATACTAGCCACTCTGAGCATGTGATAAGGCTCCATTTTTTCTTTCTTCTCTTTGTTGGCATAGCCAAAGCCTTTCTGGTACACCAGACGGCCATTCTTCATCACAGCCACTGATGCGCCCGCCACACGCGCCTTGCGCACAAAGCGTTTGAGTAAGTACTCTAAATACTTGACATTTACGTCTGGTGCGTGTGATATGCGGCTACTGGTCACAAAGTTGGTGTCTTTGTCTACCATACGCCGTACTTCCTCCACCGACACACTATCTATCTCGTAGTCTGTAAGCTCAATTTCCTCCTCCGAAAAAATATATTCTTTGAAAGGCATCAAAGCAAGAAAAAACAGCAACACAAAAGCTAAAATCTTAGCCCAATCTACCCACTTCATAAAAAGGAAAACTTACAAAAAAACACCATAAGCCCATTACAAACCACCTCATAAAATGCAGGAGGACATTTAACAACACAGTTGCTAAGCCACTGCTTTTCCTAAACAAGCTTGTAAAGGGCTTAAAAATACACTTTTCAGTACAGAATCACAAACAATACCCTCCTTACTTGAGAATATGTACAACCCCTTTGATGGTTAGAGTACTTTGGCTTGGTCTCAGACGCTTAAATCTGACTTTAGCCAGATAAAAATAAGCCCCGCCAGGAAGTTGGTTGCCTGCATTATCTACGCCACGCCAGTTGATATAAACGTCTTGGTCAGAGGTATAAACCTCTTTGCCCCAGCGGTTATAAACCGTAAAGCCTACCACCTCTATAAACGGAGGACAACCAAAAGGCACAAACCTATCGTTTTTGTCGTCATTGTTGGGCGTTATGACATTGGGCAATCTATAAGCCGTGCAGTTGTCATTACAAACCTCCGATACCTTCGCGCTTTCGTTGCCCGAAAAGTCAATAGCAGTCACGTAGTAGCACCCAGCCAAAGTCCGAACTAGTTGGTGGGTATATAGCGTATCGTTTAGCTCAACCAGAAGTTTGTAGGGTGCGTCCAAAGTTGGCTTGTAGTATACGCGATAGGCTTTCACATCTTGGTCGCATGGAGGAGCTACGCGCCGCCAAGATAAGTTATTGAAGAACAAAGTATCGCTACACCAGCGCGGATCTTCAGGGTTGAAGTTATCGCAATTAAGGCTATCCATGCTCAAGCCAGAAGGCGCACAGGGTGGCTCTACATCCAAAGGCTTTAAGCAAAACTCTTGAGATTTATTACGAAGTGGCTCAGGCAGAATAATTTTATTGTAAGATCCTTGAGTTTCTACCACATAGCAGTACAATTTGTCAGGGTTTAGGCCTGTACCATTGCCATCGTCTGTGTATTTGAAACCGCTCGTTAGGGTATTGACACTATCGTAAAGAGCGAATAGACCGCTATCATTTTTGCGATAAATGTAGTGTGTGGGAAATTTCGCAAAGGTGTTAGACCAAGGTGTTTGTGCCTCCCAGTTCAGGCTCAGGGTAGTGGCAGCGGCCCCTCCGCTCAGGCGCACACTACTGGCCACAGCCGAAGAGTCTATAAGGCGGCCTTGCGATAACAAAAATACACGGTAATTGTACACCTTGTCGGTGGTGTTTAGTGCTCGGTCTATAAAGGTCGTATCCGTTTCGGGAAATACACCACCCACAAAAGTATAGCCTGATGTACCGCTGAACCCTTCAGCACGCGCCAGCCTGTAGGTGTAGGGACGGGGAAACGGTATGGTCTGTTGAGGCAAGCTCCAGCGCACGAGCATTTCGCCTGCCACGGGGTCTGTTTTTTCTACGCTCACATTCACCATATAAGGCGCGTTGGTAATAATCTCTATACAAACTTCTTGAGAAGTGTAGCTTTCGCTGCCGCCAGGCAGAGGAAACTTGGCCACTAAGCGGTAGCAATATGTTACACCACGTTTAAGTCCATTTCCATTGTTATTGTCCAGATAATCGGTTTGAGTAATGGGCACTTCAGCAATTTTACGGTAACCAGTAAACTCTGGCAAGCCCGTTTGACAAGTGTCTGGCTCAAAGGGAAACGAACCTTCACGCCTGTAAATCATCATTTCTGAAGCATTTTGACATACATAATCAGCCCAGTTAAGCTGTATGCTATTGCCGCCGCTGCTGACTAGCGTGGCTGTAGGCGTTTGAGGTTTGGGGCCAACTACGCGTATGCGCCATGTTTGCAAGTCTACCAGTTTGTTTTCGGGCAAGAACTGAGGATTATCTTCGGCTTTGAATGTAACTTGGTAAGGCTCTAGGCGCACATCTTGGCAGGTGGTTTGCCACTCAAAAATACCCCTAGGTGGATTTCCGCTTTGCGTGAGCGTGGCATAATTGCGAGGCGGTACCTGTAAGTACTGAGGCGGATCTTCTTGTAAAAACAAAGGGCTTTGTGCAGTAAGCGTGACACGGTCATTATCAGGGTCTGAGGTGATGACGGCTTCTCGTATGCGTGTGCCGGCCGTAACACAAATTTCGCGGTCATTAACTTTAGGTGGGCGGTTAAGATTTTCTCTAACAATAATTTGCATATCTCTGTTTACCTGACCTATTAAAAAACCGTCGCGCCATTCCTCCACAATAAAAGCTACGTTGTATTGGCCTGGCTCGCCTGGTGTGTCCCATACCAAATCACCAGTTTTGGCATCCAAAGTGAGTGTGGCGGGGCCTCCCGAAGTACTTGTACCGCCAAAACGGTTGTCATTAGGGTCAGAGTAGCCATCTACAAAAGTGCCTTTGCTCTTTTTACAAACAACCAGCTTATAGGCCAAACTATCACCATCTGCATCATAAGCACCAGGGTTATGAATAAAAATACGCCCTCGTGCGGCAAAGTCTATGGGGGCTACAAGCAAAACGGGCGAAGTATTGATGCCCAGAAAAGGACTTATCACGAATGTAGACTCGATATAAAAAGCCACATTCACAGAATTGGGAATGTTTAGGATACTTGCATTTCTATTTAAGATGCTCACGCCTACAGCATATTCTCCTGGTCCAGGAAAAGTGTAGGTGGTCACATATTTGTTTTTTGTTGTAGAATTGCCCACAGCCGCGCTAAAAGTACGAGAAACCATGCGTTTTTCACCTGTACCAAAGTCAAATTCTATTTCGGGGTCTGGCGGTACACCTGCATCATCTGTATAAATAGTAGCGGTAAACTTATAAGTGAGCGTGCTCCCCTGTATACGCTCGGCGGTCAGGTCGCCAGCACGTACGTGTGTGGCTTGTGCTCTTTGCGCACTGACAAGAGCACTAAGCAGAATGAAAGCCACCATGATAGACTTCATCCATATTGTTTTAGAATTGTTTGGCATAAGACTTGGATATTTTTCTTTATAACTCAAAAAAGAGAGCAAAGATTTGCAATTATCGTTATTTTTATATAGTTAGCTAACTTATGTTTTTTTTGATAAAACTACTTCTGCAAAAATATAATTTTATTTGGCATGTTTCAAACAAAGTTGGACTTTAGAAAAAAGCAGAGATTAACATACATTAATTTTATCATAAATACTTTAAGATTTTATAGGCTTATTATTAGTTTGTTTGGTTGAGAATGAACAAGTTATTACCTTTGTTGTAAAATTATGAAGTGAATAAATGTATTTTTAATTGGCTTAGGAGCAATTGAGTATGTTTTTTGCACTGAACACTTAGCATATCACTAGATTATTTTTATGCCCCTAATCATTAGAACATTGTTTTTCAATATGTTTTTGCTGTGTTTGTTCTTTTCAGCGCAAGCCCAGGAGCATAATCTGGATACATTGTTCGGTCAGGCTAAATCTTGTATTTCTAAAGATATCGCCAAATCATTTGCACTTGCTCAAGAGGGCTATAGGCTCAGCCAAAAACAAGGCAAAAAAACACAAGAGTTAGATTTTGGCATTCTACTCGCCGAGATTTTTTATCGCAAAAATGATTTTAAAGAGGCCGAGCGTTACATTACTTTGAGTGAACCAATAGCTCTGAGTACTCAGAATTTTATGCAACAAGCAGCCATTGCTAACTCTAGAGGGCTTATTCATAAAATGCAGAATAGACCCTTGAAAGCCATACAGTGTTTTGAAAGAGCGCATTTTTTGATTGGGAAATGTCCCCTAACTAAGGGTACAGAGATCTCTCTAGCGGCTTTGGATGTCAACTTGGGAAATTTGTTTACCACGATCAAGATGTATGGAAAAGCAGAGAAGCATTGTACAAGAGCAATTAAAGCCTTTGGAGCCTTAAAAGACACTCTACGTGTACATATCTGTTATCTAAATTTCACAGAGTGTTTGCTTCAAAGAAATGCTCTAGACTCTGCTTTGACATTGGCCATTTCCTGCAAGTCTTTTTTTAATCAAAATGCAATGAAAAGCTATGAAACTTATGCTTACTTGGTATTGGCAAAGATAGAAAGAGCACGCAAAAACTATAATAAAAGCCTTGAATATATCAAGTTAGCTAATCCTTCGGGTGGTGAACTGGATATAAACTGGGCCTTGCAGAAGGCATTTAACTACTTGGCTTTAAACCAGGCTCAAGAAACTATTAAGCTTTTGATCCCTTTTTTGAACGATGAAAATACGGTTGATATCCAAATAGAGCTGGAGCTTGTGCTTGCTGCAGCATACAAACAACTCGGTCAGTACGCCTTGGCGGACTCTTATCAACAAAACGCCTACCGTCTCAATGACTCGCTCAAAACATCCCTTACAGAAGGCTTATTAGCAAATGCGGAGGCTGCTTATGCACTTACGCAAAAAGACGTAGAGATAGCTCGTAAAGCTGCTCAAATGGCAGAGCAAGAAAAAAATATGCGATACCGATACTGGTTTGTTGCAGGTCTGCTAATAGCACTCTTGTTGTGTGTTGTAGCTTTGGTTGTTGCTTATAAACGTTGGAAACTGGCCTCGGACGCTTACAAACGTATCCTTAAAGAAAAGGCAGAACTAGAAAAAAAGACTCGATATCTCAATATTCAGGCCAAGAACGATAAATTAAACCGCTCCATTTTAGAGCAAATCAATCAAGAGATTGTACAAAAGCAAGAGCAAATGATGGATAGTATACGCTATGCGCAGCGCATACAAGAAGCCGTTTTGCCTTATCAAGATAAAATTAACTCGATCTTTGGGGAACATTTTTTGATGTATCTACCACGCAACATTGTGTCGGGCGATTTTTATTGGTGTGGTGAAATCAATGACAAGCAGAATAGCAGAAGTGCTAAAATCATAGCCGTTGGCGATTGTACAGGACATGGTGTTCCTGGTGGTTTTCTTTCCATGCTCGTAATAGCTATTTTAAACGATTTGATAAAGTTAGGTAAAAATAAAAACGCTGGCTACATTCTGGATAAAACCCACAAAGGTCTTCGCGAGGCTCTCAAACAGAAACGAAAAATCAATGAAGACGGTGTAGACTTGGCTCTTTGTGTGGTAGAACACGACAACCAATTGGCCTCTAAAACACTCACTTTTGGTGGAGCTTGCCGTCCCTTGTACATTTGGCAAGATGGAACTCTGACTGAAATGAAGGGTAATAAAAAATCTATTGGCGGCAAGCAAAAAGAAACCGTTAGACGCTTCGATACACAAACTATACCTCTCGTAGCTTCAAGGACTGTGCTTTATCTCACCTCAGACGGTTTCCAAGACCAGTTTAACCCTAAACGCGAAAAGTTCGGCAGTTTACGGCTGAAAAAAACATTAGAAGACTTTGCACACCTTGACCTAGAGGTGCAAGAAGCCAACCTAATCCAAATTTTCAAAACCCACAAACAAGGTATGGAGCAACAAGACGATGTGACTATTCTGGGTCTCATAATTTAGGATTAACTCTAGAGAAAAAAGCGGATCTACGCCATCACTGAGTAAATACAGAATGGTTTAGCTCTGGTTCTTTGCGATTAAGAGTTTAATACACTAGTCTAGTTTATTAGCTTTTCGTACGTAAAGCTCTATTGCTCCCGTCATTGAAGGAGCATTAGGCAAAGGAGCCTCTATGTTGAGTGTGAGTTTCCTGTCATGTACTGCGGCGGCTGTGGTGGGGCCAAAAGCGGCGATTCTAGTTTCGTTCTGCTTGAAGTCAGGAAAGTTTTCATACAAAGATGTCACTCCAGAAGGACTAAAAAACACAATGATATCGTAGTTTACCTCTGCCAAATCTGATAAATCGCTTGATACGGTTCTGTACATAACGGCCTCGGTGAGAGCACAGCCCAGTTTTTTACAGATATTAGCAATGTCATCACGTCTTACATCAGAGCATGGAAAGAGGTACTTTTCGTTTTTATGTTTTTTAAACAATTCTTGCATATCAGCTGCCGTCTTTTTGCCAGTAAAGACCTTGCGCTTGCGTACGTGAATATACTTTTGAAGATAATTAGAGGTTTGTGGACTGATACAGAAGTATTTCATATCAGGGTTGACTTCAATTTTAAGGTCTTTGCAAAGCGCGAAAAAATAATCAACAGCATTCTTGCTGGTGAAAATTACGGCTGTATGTGCTTGAATGTCAATTTTTTGTTTTCTGAAATCTCTTGTGCTAACGCCTTCTATATGAATAAATGGTCTAAAGTCTATTTTTAGGTTATACTTGCGTGTTAGTTCTGAATAAGGCGAGTCATCGTCAGGTCTAGATTGTGTTATCAAAATGCTGTTTACTGGTTTCAAAGCTTCTTTTTCTGTTGAAGTGGTGCTTTTTGGATTTGCCATAGCTCCTTAAAATATTAAATTGCAATCTGATTAAATAAATACGACCAACGCAAGTAGTCCGAGCGAGGGCAATAGTTCGGTGCTGCAAAGATACGAAAATAAATAAATACCGTGTCCGTTTAGATCAGGAATTAATCTAAATCCTAAAATTACTATGCGAAGTACAAAAAGTATGCCTAGTAAATATAACAAAACTTCTGTGGCATTGGCAGGCAAAAACCTTACAACTGTCAAGTAAAGAAAAAGTATGACCATTAGGGCATTCATAAAAATGAGTGAGATATGAATGTATTCCCAAAAATGCCAATCTGCTAGTTTAGCTTTACTAAAAAACAAATAAGAAAAGAAGCGCAAGGTCAAATACTTAATCAAAACCGCAGCCAAACACAGCAAAATAACCCAAACACAACGCCAAGCCCAGCCCGAAAGGCTAAAGTCTTGACTACCGCCAAAGAAATAGCCGTAACGCACCAATATCATCAAAAGCAAACAGGTGAGCAGCGCATAAAAGGCAGAATAGGAAAACACCAGCGGTACATCGAGGCGTTTGGTAACGGATTTTGGGGCATTCAGAGCATTGATAATTTGTCGGATGGCCTGATGACTGAACACCAAATGCAAGCTATTTAAGCCCGTACTGATGATAAAGACACTCAAAAATGCAAACAATATGATAAAGTGGTCTGCTTCTGAAGCTCTATTTTCTACTTTTTTAAAGATGCTATCCTCTTCGTTTTGTTGCAAAATCAGTGTTCTTGCTTGCTCTTCAGAGTTTTCTGAATTAACTTTAAAAGGCTCTTGCAAAACAAAAGTAGAGGGTGGTGATATGGTGTTTGTTTTTTGGTCGCCAAAAAACAACGTTACGTAGATGCGTCGGGAAGGTTCTAGCTTTACCAAGCTGTCTAAACGGATGTTATGCCACTCATTGGCTTGACAAATCTGTGTAAAACGCTGGTTGATATAAAGAGAGCCTTTCTGTGAGGTTCTAAAGCACAGATACTGAGACTCTGTGAAAAAACTAGGCTCAATCAAATGCAGATAAATGGCCTTTTCACGGAGGTGAAAGTCAGGCACAAAAGGCACATATAACTCATTGGCTTTGTCATAAACAAGCCATTCATGGGTTAGCTCTTTGATGCGTTCGGCTTCTGGGGGCGTTTTGCGTTGGTTTTGCGCCATGCCAGACAGCGAACCAAGCCCCACACACAAAGCAAAGAGAACAGATATTTTACAAAAAAAAAGCTTCATGCCGTGCGCTCTGCGCTATTTCTGTTCGTTGAGTTTTCGTGTGAGTTCTTCAATCAATTTATTTTTTGCCAACTGCTTTCTCTTATTGGCCAAATTATTGGTTAAAAGCTCTTTCTTTTACCTTTAAATCATCATCTTGATAGTTTGCCAATTATTTTGTTCTATTCAAACTCCGAGAATTTGAAACTCGAAAATCAATGATATGAATCAATATTAGAGCTATCAAACCAGACTTTGCAACGTTTGCTGATTGTTCGTTCATTAATCTTATCTTGCTGAGCTGCTTTTTTTATTTGTCATAATGCGTTTAAAAACAATATTGTACAATATTTGCTGTGGTTATCCGAATTTATTATGCTAATTTTTTTGCAAATATACGTTTTAGTCTCAAAAGTTAAAACGATGCCGCTTAAAAAAGCGATTCCACGCAAAGCTAAGCTGCTGCCTAGAGTAAAAAAAATAGTATATTGATTCTGAGTATATAAAAAAACTGTACTTTTCATGTTTTAAAATCAATTTATCTTAACTTTTAAACAAGCTTAATCATGAAAATAAGCCTCTATGCCCTGTTTTTTACAGCTTTGTTGTTATTAAACGCCTGTGAACCCGTTGAAGAAGATACCGACCCTAATCTCAACACTAATGAGTTGAAAGATGCTGAAGACAAGACCGTCAAGTTAATCAATGACTATCGGGTGTCAATAGGCAAAAAGCCTTTTGAGTACAACGAGGCTATTTACAATGCATGTCTCGAGCATTCTCAAAGTATGGCCACCAACAAAACTGCTTTTGGACACGATGGTTTTAAAGAGCGTGTAGACAAGATCAGCAAAAGGATGAGTTTAAGTAGTGCAGCTGAAAATGTGGCCAAAAATCAAGGTTTTAGCGACCCCGCCCAAACGGCCTATTCTGGCTGGCTCAAAAGCCCAGGACATAAAACGAATATTGAGGGTGACTACACCCATGCAGCTATTGCAGTGGCAAAAGCCGCAGACGGCACTTTCTTTTTTACCCAGATATTTGTGAAAGAGTAAGGAAGGGTAGATATTTTGTTTGATAAGTACAAGACGTGTTTGCTTTTTAGAGCTTAAACACGTCTTGTACTTCAGACACGACGCGCTCCGCTGATGCCCATGCGCCTTGTACAGTTCCAAATAAATATTTTTCGGTGGCTTCACCTGCCCAAAACAAACGGTCATGGCTTGGCAAAGCTAAAGCACGACGATATTTAGAGCTGTCGGGTGAAGGATAAGAATACAAACCCTTGACGAAGGGCATGTTAGCCCAGTCTATTTCAAGAGCTTGTTCAAAAAGCGGTCTTAAATCAGTTTTAAAAGCCATAGAAAGCTCGGATAACATAGCTTCTACCAGCACTTCTTTTCGTTCGGTTCTATCTAGGATAAAAGCCGTTAAAACAGCCTGTTGTGAGTTTTTACCTCTGCCTTCCACCCAGTATTCCTGTGCTACGTTTCCTGCCGTAATTTCAGCCAGTTGTGCATCCCAAAATTTTTGCTTAAACTTCAAAAAAATCTTACGTCCCTTGCCCATTTTTAATTGTTGTATGGCTTTAACTTTGGCAGGACTCAAAGGTGGTTGAAAACTTATAAAATTGTCTTGCAGTATCGTCAATGGTACGGTCACAATTACAGCATCAGCTTCATAAATTTCGCCCATATCGGTCACAAGCCTTGTGCCCCAAGCATACTGCTCCACAAGCCTGACCACTTTTTGAGTGTGTATGCAGTCTCTAACTACTTCTATATCAACAGAAAGAAATTCTGTAAACTCGGTCTTACAACGAAAGTTCTTTGAACCTTCGTCCCAAGCCGCCGCCGCCTGTGCCATTTCTTTCATGCTGATAGCCTCTGGCAGTGCCCCATAAGCCCCAACAAGGGCAGAATAAAAAGGGATATGGGCTGGGGCTACGTGATGAGCATGCAAAAACTCCTGCACACTGATCTCTTCTCTAGGGTCTTCGGCTTCATAATAACTATATCCCTCTCTAAACTCTAAAAAGTCTTTAAAAAAAGCCTCCTGAGCTAGCTGACGATGAGAAAGCAGCTGTTGTTCATAAAGATACAAGAAGCTCCCCTTAACTTCACTGACAGGAATGTTTTTGTTATTGGCCCAAGCGTACAAGCTAGAATGCTCGCCATGTACAAAACAAGCCCCAGCCTCTACGGTGAAATCAGCAAAGCCCTTTATGCTCCAGACACGCCCCCCCACACGCTCTGAAGCCTCTAAAATTTCTACATTATATCCTTTTTGTTTGAGCAAGCTGCCAGCGCGTAAACCCGCCGCTCCTGCACCCAGAATAGCTATTTTTGTCATCAGATTCAAGAGTCAATCAGATCAGCGCAATATTGTGTGGTGACAAAGCTAAGCAAAATTATTTGGCGTGGATTTGCGCCAAGCAGGATATTTTTAGAAATACCTGTTCTGTTATATTTTTTGTGCGCTAAAACAAAAATATATTGTAAAAAAAACAAACATTGCGCTAACTTTGCGGCATGAGTGAGCAAAATACAGAGCAGATTCTTACTAAAGCTCCTGTCCCGAGCGAAGAGGAAATAAGCAATTTGATGGAGGTGGACATACCCAAGCTTTGGTATAGTCTGGTTTCTAGTTGGTTGCTTATTCTGACAATTATAGCTATTCTGGGTTGTGGAGCCTTTTTGTATTTGCGCTACGCTACGCCTATTTATCAGTCTGATTCTAAGCTCAAATTAGATCAGCAAGGTTTGACAGAAGTTTTGGGCTTGAATGGGATACAGCCAGAATCCCAAATAGAAAGCTACCTCTATGGCGAGATAGAAATGATTTATTCAGAGCTTGTAGTGAGCGAAGTGGTGGATAGTTTAAATCTCAAAAAAGCCTATTTCAAACGCGGTGATTTTGTTTATAGATATGAAGAGAAGTTTTTGAATAGTCCTTTTATAGTCATTGATGAAGTTATAAAAAACGATGCGCTTTATAATCAGGACATAGAAATCACTTTGGATAACCCGAGCACCTATACGCTCAAGTATTCTCTGGGACAGGAAGAAAAAGTATCGGAACATGCTTTTGGTGCAAGAATAGATAACTCTGAAATTTCCTTCAGACTAGAAAAAACCAAGTTTTTTGTGCCTGATGCCGACCTTTATGGCAGATATTTTTTTAGAATTTATAGCATAGACTACATCAGACAACTTGTAAGAAACAGCATTTATACGGACATTTATAACAAGCAGTCGCGCACTATTGTAGTAGGATTCAAAGACGGCAATCCTTATAAAACTGGCACTGTGGTCAATGAAATCAATAAGGTATATTTACGAAAAACCATTGACTTTAAGAATCAGTCTCACAAGCTAACAGAAGCATTTCTGAATTCTCAGCTAGGATCCATAAGAGATAGTTTAGAATTTTATGAAAACAGGATTTCTAAGTATAAAGACAGTACTGGCAAAAGTGAAGATCAGGGAGGTTTAAAGGAACGTATTGGTGAGATATTGGCTAAAGTGGCCAAGTTGCAAGAAGAGCGTGTGCAGATAAGTGCAGAAATAAACGCCTACCAAAAAATAGCAGAATACATACTGGATGATAGCACCTATGTCTATGCAGGCTCCTATGCGAGTATGGTTAAGGATGCACGTGTACCCAAATTTTTGGAAGATTTGAATGCCCTTAAGGTAGAAATCAAACGCCTGCAAGCTTATATCAAGCCCACTACCTTTGTTTATGAGACAAAAATGGGTGAGGTGCTCAAAAAACGCGGCGATATGAACAGACTACTTGATTTTAACAAAAGTAAGCTGTATGAAAAAAGATTTGAGCTAGATGCTGAAATTGGCAGACATGAGTCCTCTATCCCCAATTCTGAAGATTTGGACATAGAACTACGTCGCCTCAAACGCTATTATGAAAGCTACGAGTCTCACTACAATATCATTCTGACTAAACTGATTGACATAGCTATCAACGCCGCTGGCACTACGCCCAATTTCCGCCAAATAGAAAGTCCACCTGTTCCTGGTCGTTTGATATACCCTGAACGCAATAAGGTGATTATGTATGTGGGCTTGCTTACCGTAGTGCTCAGTGTTTTGGTGGTTTTGGCTAGGTATATTGTTCTCAATAAAATTAACACAGTTATAGAAGTAGAAAAACGCTGTGTGGCTCCTCTCTTGGGAGTAGTGCCTTACTATGATGCCAGAAAAATGCCTAACTCTCAGCTAGTTGTGCATTTAAAGCCCAAGTCTGCTATCAGTGAGGCTGTGCGTTCTATCAGAACTAACCTTGATTTTATTGGCAACTTTAGCCAAAAACGCATTCTCTCCATCACCTCCACCATTAGCGGAGAGGGGAAAACTTTCGTAGCTCTAAACTTGGCAGGTGTTATCGCAATGTCCGACCTGAAGGTGGTTTTGATAGACTTAGATTTACGCAAGCCCAAAGTGCATTTAGGCTTAGGAGTGGTAAATGACCGAGGCATAAGCACTTTACTTGTAGGTAAATCCACCTTGAACGATACCATCAGAAACTCAGATCTTAAAAATTTGGACTACATCACTGCTGGCCCTAATCCACCCAATCCATCTGAACTGTTGATGTCTCCAGAGTTTGATCAACTGCTCAAAGATTTACAGCAGCGTTATGATGTCATTATGCTTGATACTCCTCCCATAGGTCTTGTCACTGACGGCATTATTGTGATGAAACGTGTAGATTATCCGATTTATGTGGTCAGAGCAGGTTATTCTAAGCCCGCCTTTTTAACCAGTCTCAATCGTGTCATTGCACAACACGGTTTCAAGAAGCTTTCTGTGATACTAAACGCCGTAGGGCAACAAGGTTCTGGCTTTAGTTACGGATACGGCTATGGTTACGGCTATGGTTATGGATATGGATATGGCACGTATGGGTATGGACCAGGTTCGGGCTACTATGAAGAAGATAAGCCCGAAAGCGCATTCCAGAAATTATTGGGTTTTTTCAAGAAAAAGAAAAAGCGATAGCAAGATGTTCTAAGTATCAAAACCTGCATTTATTTTTTATAAACTATACCTATGAATTCTACAAACGAAAGCAAGACACCAGAAAATACTATTTTAGGAGGAGGCAGCAGCCACGTCACAAACCATGTATTTTGGCATTTCAAAGCTTTTATGACTAAGCCTTTGTCTCTGTCTTTCGCGCTTCTAATACTCTCAATTCTTACTTTTGCCTTGTACGCTATCACTTTAGGGCACGGATTTGTATTTGACGATTCAGGGGCTGTAGTGGGCAACGCAAGTGTGCATAAAGGCTTTGCAGGCATTCCAGAAATTTTCATGAATCTTTCATGGGAAAACACAAAAGGAAGTGCTCTTTTAGCTAATTTTTTAATATACAGACCGTTATCTTATTCGTTTTTTGCTATCCAGTACCAGTTCTTTGGCAATAGCCCCATGCCCTTTCACTTGGTTAATGTATTGGTATATGCCGGTTTGGTTTGTGTCATGTATCTGTTTTTAAACAGGCTTACAGAACAAAAGCATGCTTACTGGTCTTTATTGGTGGCCTTGTTATATGCTTTGCACCCCGTACACACGGAGGTGGTGTGCAATATCAAAAGTCAAGATGAGCTTTTTGCTATGTTCTGGGGGCTTTTGTCTCTCAACCTGTTTATGAAAAGCCAGCAAGAAGCTACGCCTAAGTATCTCTGGTTGTCAGTAATCGCTTTTGGTGCCGCGGCTTTTTCTAAAGAAAATGGTCTTTTTTGGTTTCCACTAATTGCTCTAACAGCTTATGTGGGTCTTAAAAAAAGCATTGCTAAATCTTTGATGGCTTGCTGGCCTTATCTGATTCCTGCTGCACTCTTTTTAATATTGCGGCATTTGGCCATTGCTGATACTAAGGCAGTTTATAACTACTCTGGTTACGATAATCCTATTTCTTTTGCCACCAGCATGAGCCAAGAGCTTGGTATGCGTTTTTGGGCTTGGGGAACAGCCATTTGGCAGCTTGTATTTCCTTATAAGCTCAAAATATTTTATCATTACAATGATGTGCCTATGACCGAAGTCTATGACTGGCAGAGCATTGTTTCATTGTTGATAGTCGTCTTTTTGGTCATTACAGCCTCCATTGGCTTGTATAAACGTTATTGGGCTGCTTTTGGTGTAGCTGCTTTTGGGCTTCAGTACGCTATTTTTATGCAAATTCCTTCGCCTATTGCTAATATCTTTGGTGAAAGGTGGCTCTTTACTCCCTCTTTTGGTTTTTGCATTCTCATAGGCTCGCTCATCTATGGCACAGCCTGTTGGATAGCTGAACGCAAAGCACTGAATCCCGCTTTGAATTTAAACTTTACATCTCTCTATGCCTTAGTGGCTGTTTTGTGTATGGGCTACTCGGTTCGCACTTTTTATAGAAGCCTAGACTGGCAGTCTGAGTATAAGTTATTTACAAAAGAATGCGAGGAAAGTCCCAATACTTACATAGCCCACCGCAACGCAAGCATTGCTTGTAACAATAAAATGCGAAAGGAAAATGACCCTAAACTACTCGACCAATATATTTTTCACCTTGAACGCTGTATTGACATCAGACCAGAATTAGGAACCACCTACGAGACTATGGGTAAGCTGGAACTAGAGCGAAATAATTTGGAAGAGGCTGCCAAAAACTTTGAGCTTCATTTAAAATACGGTGGTGGTGGTGATATCAATTCAAGCAAGTTAAATCTGGCCCGTTGCAGAAATGTCCTGAATATTAAGTTTGAGGAAACTGCCAACATGCTCAACCAGATGCAAAAAAATAAACTTCCAAAAATGCCTCAAATTCAAACCTTTCACGAGTTTGGCATCGCACTCAAGAATTTGGCCATCATCAAAAAAGACACTGCGCTTTATGATTCAGCTTATGTGCAGTTCAATAGAGCCAGAATGGCAGATGAAAAAGAAAAAACAAAAGAGACAGATGTTTATATGTCGTTTATTTTCAAAGATATGGGCGACTGTGAAATGGCTCTCAAGCTCTATACACGCGCTGAGCAAACCTATTATCATGCCATCAATCTCAATGCTAATAACTATGAGGCTTATTTGGGTGTATCGGAAGCTCTTAAAGTTCAGGGTAAAGACCAGCTATCTAAAGCCTTTTATTTTAAATACTTACAACTAACAGGGCAAAAACTACCTGAAGGCTTGTTTTAAAGTTATATGAGGCATTTATTTCAATCATCATCCTGTTTGCGAATTTTACTGGGCGCAATGTCTGTGTTTTTTATGGCCTGTGAAGACGGTGTGGGAGTGGAACGCGGCCAGCTTGCGCCCAACTTTGAGCTAAAAGACATTCACGGAAAAACAGTGGAACTATCCTCATTCCGTGGCAAAACTGTTTTGCTGTATTTTTGGGCAGACTTTTGCCCCTCCTGCAAAAGAGAATTTCCTGAAACTCAAGAGTTCTATGACAAACTTAAAAAGCAGGATCTTGAAGTGGTGGCAGTGAATGTGGGGCAAGACGTACAAATTTCTAAGGAGTTTGCACAAGAGTTTAAGGCCACCTTTTCCATGCTCACAGATCCCCAAAAGGATATTGCCAAGTTGTATGAAGTGGGTGAAAAGCTGCCAGTCAACTATTTTATCAATGCGGAAGGCAAAATTATACGCCGAATTAACGGCTGGACAACTCTGCAACAAGTACAAGTTATTTTGAACCAGAATAAGCCTTCGAAATAGCAAAATTCTTTGGCAAAAAGTAAAACAAACCGCTGAAAAACATGTTTTTCAATGTAAGATTTAGCATATAGTTGCATTATCGCCTCAGATTTAAATATTTCTAAGTACTTTAAATTTTTAGATAAACTTATGCGTGTTTATGAAAACAAATATTGGACAGTGGATTATTTTGCTGATAAGGGTTTGATTGTTCTCACTTGGCTTCAAGAGAGCTACCGAATGACTGACAATGAATACAAAGACTGTTTTTTAGCCTACGCTGAAATTACAGAGAAATTCAAACCCACAAGAAATATTTCAGATGTTCGCGACATGAAGTTTCTGATTACACCGGAACTTCAAGAATGGACAAACGAAGTCGTATTTAGCAGATTCTGGGCTGTTGGATTGAGAAAAGTGGCTTTTGTGACCAGCAAGGTAATGTTAGCCCAAATGTCAGTGGAGCAAACTATGGAAGAAGAGACTGGCTCAAGTTTTGAGTTTCAATATTTTGACACAATAGAAAACGCTGAAAAATGGGTTTTGGGTCTTTGATATTATTTTTAGAGCAGCTTCTATTCTTCTGTGCTTTTCCGAGTATATAAGTCTAGCTATTGATCTTCAAAGTATGCAATCATAGATGCACTCTTATCTGCAACTTCTCTGCGCATAAAAGTTCTTTGTATTCCTATAATTTTAAAAAAGTAACAGTTTATTTTAGATAAACAAAATTATAGCTTGCGTATTTTAGTAAAATTTCAGATTATTGTAACTAGAGTTGAATAATCTAAAAAACGCAAAGATATGGCTGTACAAGCACCTTTTAATTTCAAAAAATGGATTGATGATAATCGCCATTTGCTCAAACCACCTGTGGGTAACCAACAAGTCTATTTAGGCAACAAAGACTACATCGTGATGGTGGTGGGTGGCCCCAACTCTCGCAAAGACTACCACTACAACGAAGGCGAGGAGTTTTTTTATCAAATAGAAGGAGATATTGTTCTTAAAATCATTGACGAGGGTCAAGCCGTTGATGTTCCTGTCCGCGAAGGCGAAATTTTTTTACTTCCACCCCAAATACCACATTCCCCTCAGCGCGGCCCTAACACCGTAGGACTTGTGATAGAGCGTTACAGGCGCGAGGGAGAGCAAGATGGCTTTTTGTGGTACTGCGAAAAGTGCAATAACAAACTATTTGAAAAATACTTTATACTCACAGACATTGTCAAGCAGTTTCCTCCTCTGATGAAAGAGTTCTATGATTCTGAAACGCATCGAACTTGCAATAAATGCCAGCATGTGATGCAAAAGCCTTAGACTGATTTTTTTGAATACTAAAAAATCATAAAAAGCCAAGCAACATTTGGCTTTTTGTGCTTATGCCTTAAATTTGTGGCGTGAAAGAGCGTTTAGTAATTATACCTACCTACAACGAAATAGAAAATATAGAGGCCATTATTCGCAAAGTAATGTCTCTGCAACCCGTTTTCCATGTGTTGATAGTAGACGACGGCTCGCCTGACGGCACAGCCAACCGCGTGCGGGAACTCCAACAAGAATTTCCTGAAACGCTGCACTTACAATGCCGAAGCGGAAAACTTGGTTTGGGTACTGCCTATATTTTTGGTTTCAAATGGGCACTAGCACAAGGCTATGCTTTTATATTTGAAATGGATGCTGATTTTTCACATAATCCTGACGATTTGATTCGTTTGTATCAAGCCTGCGCCCAAGATGGCTACGATATGGCCGTAGGTTCACGCTATGTGCAGGGCGTAAATGTTGTCAATTGGCCTATGAGCCGTGTGCTTTTATCTTATTGTGCCAGCCACTACGTCCGTATAATCACAGGTATGCCCGTGGCAGATGCTACAGCAGGTTTTAAGTGCTATTCTCAGAAAGTTCTCTCTGTAATTCCCTTAGACCAAATTCGTTTTATTGGCTATGCTTTTCAGATAGAAATGAAATTTACAGCTTGGAAATACGGTTTTAAGATAAAAGAAGTTCCCATCATTTTTACTGACCGAGCCAAAGGGCAGTCTAAAATGTCGGGCAAAATCATCAAAGAAGCCATTTGGGGAGTTATTACGCTCAAAGTAAACAGCTTATTCAAAACCTATTTACGATGAGTCTGAGAGTTATCATTTCGGGAGGCGGCACAGGTGGTCATATTTATCCAGGTATTGCTATTGCTGAAGCACTTAAGGTTTTACAACCTAATGTAAAAGTTCTTTTTGTGGGCGCGGAAGGCAAAATGGAAATGGAAAAAGTACCTAAAGCGGGGTATGTCATAGAGGGTCTGCCTATACGCGGTATACAGCGCGGTCAGTTGGTGGCTAATTTGGCTCTGCCTTTCAGAGTGCTACAATCCTTGTTCAAGGCTTATCGCTTGCTCAAGCGCGTGTCTCCACACGTAGTGGTAGGCACTGGCGGCTATGCCAGCTGGGCTATGCTGCGCGTGGCCACATGGGCAGGTATACCCACACTCATACAGGAACAGAATGGTTATGCTGGACTTACCAACAAGTCTTTGGCCAAATCTGTAACAAAAATTTGTGTGGCCTACCCCAAAATGGAACGTTTTTTTCCCAAAGAGAAGTTGGTATTTACAGGCAATCCTGTTCGTTCCGATTTACACAATTTGGGAAGTATCCGCTTGGCAGCTTATGACTTTTTCGGCTTCAAGCAAGGTAAGCCCACACTTGTGGTACTGGGCGGAAGCGGCGGAGCACGCAGCCTAAACCAAGCCCTAGCTGAGGCACTACCCAGCCTGCTTAACCGCGACTTGCAAATCATTTGGCAGACGGGAAAAGTCTATTTTGAACAGTGTGAAAAAGATTTTGGGCATCTGGCAGGTAAAGGTTTGTACATGAAGCCTTTTATTTACGAAATGAACTACGTCTATAGCTGCGCGGATGTGGTGGTGGCAAGGGCGGGAGCTCTGTCAATTTCTGAGCTTGCTCTGGCTGGTAAACCTGCTATTTTAGTCCCTTCGCCAAACGTAACAGACGACCACCAAACCAAAAATGCAATAGCCTTAAGTAGTCATCAAGCGGCTATACTGCTTCAAGACAAAGACTTAAAAATACAATTTTTGAGCGCGGTGGAAGCATTGCTTAGAGATCAAGAAAAACAACTCACATTGTCACAAAACATTGCCACTTTTGCCAAACCAACTGCTGCATCAGATATAGCCGCGCAAGTCATGCAACTGGCAAAAAACTATGGCCAATAGTTCTGTTTGCCATTGTCAAAACCTTAGAACTGGTTTTACCGTTTCATAGTGATGAAGGATTTTCTTTACTTACTCAAAACAAATATTTCGCCCGCGAGTTGTACAGTTTAAAAAAAATGCATAGCTTTGAACTTAAAATTTGTCTAAAACTAGTAAATTCTCCCTCAAACCAAAAAGTCTTGATTAAGGCGTAACTTCTTTAAATTAATAAAAAACAGTCATTATGAAAACATCTTCTAAAGCATTAGAAATCAATGACAAGAACTTCGACGAGTTGATTCAGTCGGGTAAACCCGTACTCGTAGACTTTTGGGCGGAGTGGTGTGGCCCTTGTTTGCAAGTTTCTCCTGTTATTGAGGCTGTGGCCGAAAAATACGATGGTCAAGCCATAGTTGGTAAAGTCAATGTAGACGACAACCAACAACTTTCTATGAAATTTGGCATACGCAGCATCCCCACGCTCATGATTTTTAAGAACGGCGAAATGGTAGAACGCATGGTAGGCTTGATTACTCAAAAAAGTCTTGAAGCAAAACTCGAAAGCCAACTTGGTTAAATAATAGGTAGTTTTTTGCTAAAAGCCAATCAGGTTTTGTTTTATTGCAAAGCCTGATTGGCTTTTAATTTGGTGGCCTTCAGACTAACTGAAGATTAGATTAAGATTTTCGTTTATAATTATATCTGAAATGCTTGTTCTCTACGTTGTTGTAGCCTTCTCTATGATCTATGTTGGGGTAGTTCTTGTGGGATGCTGTCTCAAAAACCCCACTACTGCTGTTTCGGAAAAGATAGGCCGCCAGCAAGCCCGATATGCCCCCAAATAAATGTCCTTCCCATGACATCGTGGGCTGTGTAGGAAAAACTCCTACCACCATGCCGCCGTACAAAATAGCCACCGTAGCCGCAATAGCCACCGCTCTAAAATCTTTACGGAATAAGCCACTGCCAAATAAAAATGCGGCAAAGCCATAAATCAGGCCGCTGGCACCCACGTGGTAATAAGGTCGCGCCATTAACCAAACCATCACACCAGACAAGATATATACAAACAACCAAACCCGCCATTTGATATTGGGGTAGAACATGGCAACTGCCGACGTGAGAATAAAAAATGGAACGGTGTTCGATATCAAATGAGACCAGTCGGCATGAAGCAGTGGACTGGCCAAAATTCCTACAGCCCCCTCTATATCTCGCGGCAGAACCCCAAACTTTTCTAGGTTTAATCTAAAAACAGCATTCGTAATTTCTATCATCCAAATGAGCACCACAAAAAAGAAGGGCCAACGGAGAGATTTTAAAACAGTCATGGCATTGAGTATTGAGTGAGTAAGAACCCTGTAAAATCCTCAAAGAACATGCCTAGCAAATTTTCAAGACAATTTGACATAGGACTTGTTTAGGAAGGCGCAATATGGGGAATAATCTCAGAAAAATTCCGCCAGCGGATTCACGCTTGTCCATCTCGCGCCGTGGTCGTTCCAGTAGAGGCCGAACTCATCGAGTTTTTCTTTGGCGTTGTATTGGAATTTTTGTTCTTCTTGGCTGCTGAGGCTTTGCTGGTCTGTAATAGTGGTTTTCTTGAATGATTTTGGCCGCATCGCGCAGCAATCTAAAACTCACCGAATCAAAGAACGTCCGAAAGCCCACACTCGAATCTACAACCCGCAGACGCAGATCCTATAGAGTCGCTTTCGCAGCGGAAAGATAAACCTAATTTTTCGTATTGTAATAGGCTGCAGTCAGAAAGTTGGATTCAGAGAGGATATGACTCATTAGCAAGACTATATTTTAGACTATTCTACTCATCTAAACCATCTTTATAAACAGCTTTGACTTCTGTGCCTATATTGCGGTTTTTTTCTCGCTCATAACGTGTGGAAAGCTGAATAAGGTAGATATTTTTACCTAACATAGGCATATCATCATACACAGTTGGCCGTTTGGATTGAAATTTTGTAGTGTCGATATTCTCGCCTTGTATGAAGTAGCCGTCCCCTGAAATAATCCAAACTTTACCATCTGCATCAAACTTTAACCAACCCAAGAAGTGACTATCTATGCCAGAATACTTCGTTAAAATACCCTCTTTTTTATCCTTTGAGTTGTTGTAATAAAAAAAGGTTTTGCCACATTTATCCACCCGTCTGATGGTTGTATTTCCGTAGGTATAGGTTACCTCCACATGTGTGTTACAACATGCTGTCAGTAAAAACATACACGAGGCTATCAAGTGTTTTTTTAGGATTCTCATTATTTATTTTTTTGTTTTTATATATTCCTTACCAATATCAATTGAACGCTGAGTAAGAGTGTCCTCGCCATATTCCGCTATCAAATAGGCAATACCCAAGCCCCAGCCAGTAGTTGGCGGCCAGGCTATTAGAGCAACAACCGCCACCGTGATGTGTGCAGTGAGAATTTTATCGTTTCCTGTCAAGTTATAAGCACCGTATCCAAATTGGGCTATTGGTTCTATACCAGACATTTCTGCAACTGCACCAGCTGCAAAGTTGCCAGCGTCGCGCGGCGAAGCATATTTACCATAAAGTTTAGAGCCATTTGCAACCTTACTTTTCAAGTCCCAGTCTGCACTGGCTCCTGCTTTTTGAGCATAATCTACCAAAGAGGGTTCTGCGTCTATGATGGCTTGCACTCGGTCGGTGAGTTCAGAAGAGCCAAAATCAATTTTCATATTCGGAGCGTGTAGTGCTTCACCTGTATCGTTGAACAAGTTCTGATCAGCAAAACTCAAAGAATGCAAAGACTCACCCATTTTTTCGCCGCTTGCAGAGGTGTTTTTCTTGTTGTAGTTCTGAGCGACGTTTTTTGTGGCTTCTGCCCTGTCTCCTTTGTGCCTATACACCCCATTATCACCGTCATCATAGACGGCTATTACATTACCTTCTTCGTCTGTATGTGTAGAGGCGCTCTTCCCCGTCGGATCGCTCAAATTGACAGGATTGTTATCCATACCGCAGTAGGGCGACTGATGCGAAAACTTCTCCGCCAGCGGGTCAATCGCAGTCCAGCGTCCTGTTTGTAGGTCTAGGTTTCTTGCGCCGTGGTCGTTCCAGAAGAGTTGGAACTCAAAGAACGTCCGAAAGCTTTTGCTTTCAAATGCAAGTTAGGAAGATTTTTTTTGCAAGTTAGGAAGATTTTTTTGTTTGGGCAAAGAACTTTCTAAAAAAAGAGTTCAGCAGTACATATTTTTACCAGGTTACTTTTCGGGGCTAGTGAAAAGCTCACAACAAACAAAATAGTCCCTATTCATTATTTTTTTCCCAATTCTTCCAAAAGGTCGTCAAACTCTAATCCATTTAAGTATTTTAAGTTTGCAAATGAAGCAACGGAAATTTCAAATTTGTTCTTTTTAATTGAAGCCAATTCAGGACTGTCTGTAAATAACTTATCAATTTGATCGTCAACTAATATTTTTAAACTCATATTTTATAATCTTTTTTTGTTTGATGTCGTGTCGGTCTTTTAGCCTTGCAGGTAACGGTAACGGAAAAGCATTTGTGTAGGGCGGGTTTAGTAGCACTATCGTTTCCTCCCGCACAAAAGCCAATAGAAAGCACGAAAGTTCAAAATTAGCACATCTGCCCGCCTTGCCACAAATGCAATGTTGTGCGATGCTATAATTTCTCACTTTTTGGTTAGTAAAAGCCTGTTATTTTTTTCGTTTTTGTATCAAAAATAAAGATAGTAGAATTATAATCATCTTTGATATACTGAAAAATCAAAATTTCTATTATGCCATTTTTGTCTGTTTCTCTGATAGAAATAATAGCAAACCCTGTCTTTCTAAAACCTTTATCCATATCTTGGAAATATCGTTTAGAGAAACTTGTTGTATTGGCATATTCTTTTTGATAATATTCTTTAAAATCATTACCAAGAAAATTGTCAATGCTTTTTATCAATTCATCTTTATAAAATGGATTTACAAAACAAAAAGGGAATAGTTCTACTGAACTTATTTTATGTTTATACCTTTCTCCCCAACTTAAAATGGTGTAAGAAAATATAAATCTGTAAATGAGAACAGTAGATAAGCACAATAAAATAAGCATTATTGTTTTTTTAACTTTGAATTTCATAACTAAAATGAATAATAACCTGTTCCTTGATGATTTTTTCTTACTGTCTTACCATTTCTGTTGATTTGCATTGGTTTTGCAGCAGGATAACTGCCACCAGTGAACCATAGTGCCTGCTTACCCTCTCCTCCGTTACCACCAACCATATAAGTATCTCCAACACCATAGCCATAATCGGGTATAAAACCTGTAATATCTGATGCACTTCTTGCAAAATTTGTTCTTCGTTGGTAAGTATCAAAAGAAGGATAAGATGAGGATTGTTGTCCTGCTACTTCTACACCACGAACATTGTCTAATTTTGACACTTTGTTAGCAAATGAACCTACATAGCCTGTACTTCCATCTGTATATGTTGCAATATTATTACCTGTATTACAACCATAAAATCCCAAACTTCCTTGTCCCCCATCTTTCCAATTAAAGTTGATGCTTCCCCAACCTTCCATAGACATTTGGTTAGAGCCTGTTGCATATTGACCTGCCTCCTCGTTACCAATGGGTCCATCCCAACCTGCGTGAGACCACACACCTACCTCTCTCGTTTGTCCTTACTGTTCACTATGTTGGCTTATAGTATTTTCAACCATTCCAATAATGTCCGAAACATCTGAAAACTCTAACATTACAACAATGTCTTTCTCTTTATTGAACCATTTACTATTTTCAATATTGTCTTTTCTTGTCTGTGCAGAGGCTTGAAACATATCACTCCCTTTGCCTGATGCGTGAAACAAAATAATTACATCTTGTCCGTCAGGGTCTATGTTGCGAATAGGATTGTTTAATGTGTAGTTGTATGGTGACCAACTTTGATATTTCTCTGCCAGCGGATCCACAGTAGTCCATCTAGCCGTTTGCAGGTCTAGGTTTCTTGCGCCGTGGTCGTTCCAGAAGAGACCGAACTCATCTAGT